>NZ_KV917381.1:3340069-3943284 GCF_002019795.1 Bacillus alkalicellulosilyticus
TTACTCATTCCTAAAATCCTGTTTCTTTACTGTAAATTTGAAATTACATTCAAATGTTCTTTCGGCTGCAGCTAGGACACCTTTCATTTCATTAGCTTATCGTTCAAAATGTGTAGATTTTTCTATGTCGGTCGCTTCTTTAAACACAACAATCCTAACAAACACAAATCGTTTGCGTAACTATATTAATCTAAAGGAAAAACAAATCTCAAAAAACCGTAACTTTTTTGTAAGAAAGATAGCAAAATCGATACAACATTATGAGAATGAATATAAGACATTTATACAAGATAAACTAAAATAGATTACATTTTCACCATTCGGTTTCTAAGAATAGACTACTGGAAGGTCGCTGAAAATTCAGTGCCCTCTTAGTGGTCTTTCTTAGAAGTATTAAAAAAGGACCGCAAATTTCGTCTTTCACACCTAGTGAACTTCCATTCTCTCACGTGTTATGATTTTCACTACCTATTCGTTATCAGTTCTCTCTGACCATATAACTTGCACAACCATTTTATGTTCTATTATATTCTAGCGGTTGGAGAAGCAGGGCTTTTAAACGTTTTAAATACTGTAGACCTTTATCGATATCAGCAATCGTTGGTCTACTAGAAAAACACGTCCCATCTACCAATGAAATGACCTCTATTTTATCTGGAAGTTTGCCGAATACTGCATTTGAAAAGACAACCATTAGATGAGTATACAGCTGCAATAGTTCCCCATCGGCTTCTACGAGAAACTTCTTTATCGAAAAATTGTCTTCTGTCCATTCACCAATATCAACGGTAACTGCAAATTGCGTTTCTAACTCATGATTAAATGTTTGGAATTTTTCATGAACAAACAAAGGTGGTTGAGTCGTATTGGAGTTTTGTATTGAGACATGTTGCATCAAATGGTCCATGATTTTTGCCAATATCAAAAAATAATGAATCTTCGAATCAAATAAGTCGGTCGTTACCTTTCTCCAATGAGCATCTATAATTTGAAGCAAAGCAAATTGTGTTTGCTGCTGGACAGGGAGGAGATAAAAGGAAGAAACCACTTTGTTCATTACAGCCTGAACTGCCTGTTTCCACTTGATTTCTTTTTCGGCAACTGATGAAATATAGTCAAAATAATATTGATAAGGACAACGAATAAATGATTCTAAATGATAGTCTGTCATCGTTTTTAACGTAATGTTGTAATGCCTCTTTATCATAAGACGTACCTCCAGTTTCGTTTATAAAAACGAGACAAATTTCTTACCAAACGAGTGACATTCTTCTTCCTCATCTTTGTTTGGTGTTAACTCCACTTTTAATCCATCAAGAACGGTTTCCGCTCCTCTTTCTTTAAGTTTATCAAGTAAAATATCAACGGCAGCTCCATATTCAGGATATGCTGAATCGCATGATCCAAAAGCAGCACTTTTTTTGCCAGTGAGATCTATGTCATCCATTTCATCATAAAAGTCTAAAAAATCATCAGGCAACTCCCCATCTCCCCATGTGTAAGCCCCTAATAAAATTCCCTCATATTCTTCTAAAACTGAAACGTCTGGACCATCCATGATATCGATAACCTCAATGTCACCTCCAGCTTCTTTTACTCCCTTTGCAACTGCGTCAGCCATCATTTCGGTGTTTCCACTCATGCTCGCAAATATCAATAGTACTTTTGCCATTGCATTCTCCCCCATTCCGTTCTTTACTGATAATCATTATCACTAAACTTAGATTAAATGAAAATGATTATCATTGTCAAGTTGTTTTTGAGAAAATAAAAACCTGCTATCAGAATCACTATAGCAGGGCGAATTACATCTCTACTTTTTCAAAAAAATGAGACAAGAATCATTAACACAAATAAAAACGTAATATAAAATACGGAATATAGAAAGCTAACATAAGAGTACTGTTGATTATCTTTCGTATACATTCCAATTATACTTATGGCAAGCCAAGTTACATTTAACAAGCTTGAGATAACGATAAAGGTGACTCCAATCTCAGATAGAAAAAACGGTAAAGGCACAAGACATGCAACGTAAACTACGATTTGCTTTTTGGTTATTGGAACTCCCTTCACAACAGGAAGCATCGCAACACCTGCTGCTTTATACTCGTCATATTTTCTTATCGCGATGGCAAATGTATGCGGCATTTGCCATACAAACAAAATCAAAGATAATATAAGAGGGACAATATGAAATTCTGGATTTATGACGCTCCAACCAATGACTGGTGTAACTGCTCCTGAAATACTTCCAATTGCCGTATTACTTGTATACCTTCGTTTAGACCACATTGTATATAACACAACATACGTAAACCAGCCAATAAATGCATATAAAACAGCTTCAAAGGTTGTAAAGGAGAGCACAATAAATCCTAGAATCGTTAGAAACACCCCCATTACCAAACTGTATTGCAATGGGATATTTCCAGTTACCGTCGGTCGTTGTTTCGTCCTTGCCATGATTGCGTCAATATCGACATCATACCAATTGTTTAGGATAAGCGCTCCGGCCATTACAGATGTGCTTCCGATGACCGCAAGCAAGAATAGACCCCAGTAGTCATAAATAGAAGAACCTGAAAAATATAACGCTAAAGAAAAACCCGTAACAACTGGGAGAACATTGGCTATCAATACAGGAGCTTTTAGTAATGAGCATACATCAGTTAAGAGTGTTGTTCCCCGTTGTTTTTTTGAAATTGTCTCCTCTAATAGAAATTCATGTTTATTCATGCTCATCCCCCAACTCATTCATATTGTGAAGGGTCTACAAACGCTTTATAAAGTAGATAAATAATCATTGCAATAGCGGTAAGTAAGAATCCCCAACCTAGTGTTAACTGTTCTATCATCAAGTAATTGTTGCATAGCTGAAATGGAGCGTATATATAGAGGAATCCCATCCCCAAAAAGATAATCGTAAAAATGATCAGAACTGTATTTCTAGCGAATTCACTTAGCTTCTTCCAGCTATCACGCAAAGGAATACCAGCTAAGAAAGGTAGGCTGATAAATTTAAAGACTTCCACCATTGGAATCATCAGAGCTTCATCCATCGTTCTTGGTAATAACCAGTACCCGATAATAAAACTAAATAATAGAATACCTGGTATTCCATCGTTGTTCCATTTTTCGAAAATAATAGGAATTTTCTTTTGGACAAATGGGGCCATCAATAACCCAGCAATGACAAGCATTGGCATTTGCATATGCATGTGAATGACCATGATTGATTCCATGAATTGAGCGACAGGTGGAATAGCTAAAAAGACAAGTAACGCTAACCCTAGTTTGCATTGTGTCATCGTTATTCTCCCCCATCGTTTTCAAGTAATGTAACAACAATCTCAGAAGCTTCTTGTGGTTTGGTAAAATCCAAGACATCGATTAATGTTCCTTGTTTATCAACCACATAAAATGCTGAATTATGAGCAAAGCCCCCATATTCATCCGGGATGACAATGACCCCAAACTTTTCTAGTAACAAATCTAGTTCCTGCTGATTTGGAATGGTTGCCATTCTCCAAGTTTCCCCGTCTGCTTTGAAGTAGTCTTTATATTTATTTAAAGTAGCAGGGTCATCTGTTTCTGGATCAAAACTAATACTTAAAAAAACAATATCATCACCGATATGCTTTTCAGGAATCTGTTTATACACTTCTCCCATGTTCATTTCTAATTGCCAGCAAACGGACGTACAAGCTGTATACATAAATGTAATAAATACATATTTATTTTCAAATTCAGAAAAAGGATAGATTCGACCGTTGCTATCCTCGAAAGTAACAGGAGGAAATTGAGGTTGTTCTGTTATTAACTGGTTTACTCTTGCTGTTTCAGCCGTAAAAGCCCTAAACCCATCTGTTCCTACATAAAACAAGACACACCCAAATAGGAAAACAACTATGGTAGCAATCGTATTCTGCCGTTTATTATTCATGTAGGTCACTTCCTAGAAAAGTAGTAAACTCTTAAAAACACCCATTATTAGAAGGAAAGAGATAGTCGTAGATTACGAGCTATCTCTTTTTCTGCACCTACCATGTTCTAAATGGTGGTGAGCCTGGTGGTCCGTTAACAATCATATCAACGATGGGAACAACATAGGCCATCGCGACAACAATAATCATGAGTACGACCCATACTCCCCATCTTTCTGTCCAATACCCCGATTTATCACCAGGCTCTTTTTCAGCAATTGGAAATTCAGTTTGTCCTTTTGGTGCGAAGAACATTAAATTCAATACAGCATACACTTGAAGAATAACTCCAATTAAAAGGAGGACTGCTCCAATACCAATCGCCATCATGTAAGGATCCCATCCAAGGGCAGCAGCATGGTCACCATACGTTGTATAAGAGGTTCTACGAGGAGAACCAAATAATCCAGCAACGTGCATCGCAAACGACATAATAACCATAGCTACCGTCCATACCCACGTTTGAACTATGCCTAACTTATTCATTTTTGGAGTTAGGACACGTCCAGATAAGTACGGAATTAACCAATAACTAATTCCAAAGAAAGTCATGGCAACTGACATTCCAAGGGTTAGATGAAAATGACCGACGACCCACATCGTGTTATGAACTACTGCATTAAGTTGGAAAGTTGTTTGAGCAATTCCTCCCGCTCCTCCAGCAATAAAGGCGACCATCGCAATAAATGGGGCTAGAAAACGAACATCGCTCCATGGTAATTTCTTAAGCCAACCAAAAGCACCTACTCCACCTTTTCGTCTACCTGTTCGCTCCATGACCACAAAGAGTGCATAAGCCGTCATTAACGATGGAAAACCTATCGCTAAGCTCATAAAAACATGCATGTATTTAATAGAGTCCGTGATACCAGGGTCTACGATTTGGTGATGGAACCCACCTGTAATGTTCATAATGACAAGTGCAATAACGACAACCCTTGTTAACGTATCATTCCAAAGCGTTCCTCCGATCACTCGAGGGACGACAACATACCAAGCAGATACAGCGGTTAAATACCAAATGTTCACTGCTGTATGTCCAAATGCCCAAAACAGCGTACGTGCTAACATCACATTAATTGTATCTACCCATCCAAGTGACCATGGAAGAATAAGAACAAGAACTTCTACTGCAACAAAGGCTGTAGCACCTACGAGTAACACAAAGGCTCCTGTTGCAAAGAAAGCAAGAATAGGAAGATGCTGACCTTTATTTTTCTTTCTCCAATTCGCAACTTGAATAAATGCCCCAAAACTACACATCCAAATTCCTAATACAACAAACACTAGACCAATATAGAAAATAGGATTAGCCTTCATCGGTGGATAAAAGGTATACAACACAGATGCCTCGTTCATTAAGACCATAATGACGACTAAGGCCGTACCAAACATACTTAACCCAAAACCAATCCATGCCATCTTTCTCACCTTAGGAAGAAGACCTCCTAACGTATGTGAAAGGCTTGAATAAAAATATCCAATCATAAAGAACCCAGAAAATATTACAACTAACAGTAAACCATGAGCCGTTAGAACTTGATAATAGGTAAGCCACGAAGGTAATTCAAGCAACCCTGCCCGATTGATCCCTTGTAGCAATCCAAAAAGACCTCCCAATAGTAAAGCAATAAATGCGACTAATAAATATGATTTCGATATTCTGGCATCCTCTGGATTAACTCCTAATACTTCATTCGCTTTATCTTTTAATGGTTGTGCTCCTATCGCTCCCATTTTCATCCATCCTTTATTTAACAGTAATTGTTGTGGCCATCACTTGGTGACCCGCTCCGCAATATTCATTACATAACACTAAATACTCACCAGGTGTCTCAAAGGTTTGAGTAATGCGGGTAATGTACCCCGGCATAATCATCCCGTTAGCGTTCGTTCCTACAATTTGAAAGCCATGAACTACATCTTTAGACGTTAAAACAAAATGAACAGTTGCTCCTACTGGAATGTCAACTTCTCTTGGATTGAAGCTAAATAACTCTAAAATCATCACGACTTCATATTCATTTTCACCGATTTGCGTGATTCCTGGTTGGTCAAATGGAGCCGTCTGTTCAACCTTTTGCGGGTCAATGGTTTCCATTCCACCAGGAGGTGCCATTCCTAAGGCAAATGCTTGATAGCCTGTTGCAATCATAAATAACAAAATCATTCCAAAACTTAATGTAAGCCATACTTTTTCCGATTTATGCATCTCTATTCCTCTCCCTTCTACACTCTAGCCATATAAAGTCCATATATAATTAGATAAGTCACCAAAATAACTGCTCCAACAAGTCCTACACCAAACGCTGTTCCTACTAATGACGATTTTTCTTTTTGCTTCTTTGTTTCCTGAGGTTTTAATATTGCCATCGCTATTTGGCCTCCTTTAGTAAGTTTCCTTCATTATAGTTGAAAGTAATTCTCACCCTAGTGACCTGAATCACTCAACGGTATGTAATTTTGTAAAAGTTATAACTTTTTTATTTTTCGCCTTATGTGATTCTCTGGAAACAAAAATAGACCGCAAAACCATTGAGATTTTGCGGTCTTATTAATAGATTTAGTTACTAACTTATATAGCGGAATGGTCATTTCGTCTATTTATCTAGCTTCTTACTGCTTACTGAGTAGACAAAGGTAGATGAATGCAAACTGTAGTTCCTGTTTGTTCTGTATCAATTAGAAGTTCTCCACCGTGTCCTTCGATAATTTGATTGGCGATCGTTAAACCAAGTCCTTTTGCTTCCTTCTTTGAAGAATAAAAGGGTTGAGTGATTTTTTGCATGTCATCTAATTTTATGCCTCCCCCATTGTCTTCAATTGAAAAAACAAGGTTGTAGTTTGATTCAAAGCATCGAATTTTTACTATCCCTTTTTCTTTATCGACAGCATCTAAGGCATTGCCTATTATATTTCTTAACACAAAACTTATTTGTTCTTTATCAATAGTAAATTTCCGGTTTGTAGGGTTAATTGTAAGTTCAATTTTCACCTCAGTTTTTTTTTCCTTATTGATACTATCTAAAATATCAAAAACCATTTGAAAGATACTCACTTGTTCTTTTCGAGGGAAAGTAGGACTTGTCTGGATAATGACATCTTTAAGCTTCGTATCTATTTTATTTAATTCCTCAACAAGAACATCTTTATACTTCGTCATAGCTTCTACATCATGGTCAGCCCATTGATAAAAGCCTTTTAAAATTTGCAACGGATTACCAATCTGGTCGGCTAGGTCCGCTACCATCTCTCTTAAAACAGATAAACTTTTGATGCGAATGTTCTCTTCTTCTGAAAATTGATTTATGCTCGAACTATCTATAATGTAAGCTAGTATTCTCGCCAGTCTGTTCATTTCATCAATTTGTTGTTGATTAAATATATTAGGATTGGGGTCTGCTGCACAGAGGGTTCCGTATAGTTTACCTGAATTCAAAGTAATGGGAATAGCAACATAAGATCCTATTTTTAAATTTTTAGTAGCAAATAAACTCTTCACTCTATGGTCTGATAGAGTGTCATGTATCACTAATGACGTAAGAGTATTATCGACATATATGTTTTGGCATAATGTCTCTTCTAATTTAAATTCCTGACCTTCTTCAAGTCTAATTCCACCGTTATTAAGTATTTTAGATATTTTAAAATGACTTTTCTTAAATTCACTAATAAATACCGTCCTTGTACCTATAATTGAACTTGAGACTTTTAGTATATCTGAGACTATTAGATCCAAATCGGGCATTTTATCCTCTCTTTTCAGTACATTATTTCGATTCTAATACTCTAAAAGGATAACATTAGTATATCTTTTGTTCAAATTCTCTAGGTTATGGACTTTGTAATAGATTCTTGTAAAACCTTGAGTGTTCAGGCTTTAAAAAGGATATAATTGTATAAAATATGTATTTTATCTACCAACGTTTCAATCAGATGGTTACCTATTTCTCATTCTACAGGGAATGAAGATAGATTCAGAGAATGACTGTACTGAATTGAAGGAGAAAGGAGTAATAGTAAATAGACTAGTACAAATTCCTGTTTACTATTTTATTAGAAGGGAAAGCAATTCATAAATGAATGAGGAGGAATGCAGTGTGCTCAAAAGAAAATGTATGCTTTTTATCATTACGGTCGGGACATTATTATTTTTTGTTTCTGCTTGTAATGAAGTTGACAACGATATTAACAACGATATTAACAACGATATCGCTTCACTTCAAGCAGAAATTGGCACATTACAACAACAGATAGCTGAATTACAAGATGAACTAGAAGAAAAAGAATCCACAATAACGGAACTTGAATCCAAACTCAATGATAAAGAGGATGGTTCAAATGGGAACAATGTAGGCAATGAAGAGTCTGCCTCATTGGAAGAACAACTCAGAGGTCGCGGGGATGATGTTGTGATTGCTTTAGAAAATCAAAACTTTCAAAGTTTTGCAAACTACGTTCATCCCGAAAAAGGCGTGCGTTTTTCACCTTACGCTCATGTTCTTCCCGATGAACATCTTCGTTTTTCAGCTGAAGAAGTAATGAACTTTTCCAATGACCAAGAGGAGTATGAGTGGGGTACACAAGACGGTTCAGGCTACCCTATTACCATGACTCCTACCCAATACTATGAAGAATATATTTACATTCGTGAATTTAGTCGTGAAGCCTCAAAAATAAAAATTAATGAGATTGAGTCCCGTGGTAATCTTATCATAAATATAGAGGAAACTTATCCAGATGCACAATTTGTAAGTTATTACGTCACTGCAGGTGAAGAAGAACTAAATTGGGCGAATTTAATTCTAGCCTTTGAAGAGCTTGACGGCGAATGGTACTTAGTAGGATTGGCTGTTGATAGGTGGACCATATAGCCTAATATCACCATCTATGAAGTGTTATATTTCATCGTGAAGGAAGACATTTTTAATTGTCTAGTAGAAGTTTTTGGAACAAGAGGAATGATATCCTTCTAAAATAACAAAACTCCTTGCTATGCAAAGAGTTAAACAATCATATGTATGGTGACCCGTGGGGGGCTCGAACCCTCGACCTCTACCCTGTCAAGGTAGCGCTCTCCCAGCTGAGCTAACGGATCTTGTTGACGACAATATTTAATATACAATATATTGTTTTTACAGTCAAGATCTTTACTAAGAATTAGGATAGTGAATATTAAAAGGAGCCAAGCTGACGTATCATTTTAAGCTGACTATATTTCAAGACTACGTCAGCGCAGCTACTACTTTGCAACGATAATCGTTTACTTCTTAATGGTAATGCTAACTAGACAAATATCATCGACTTTATCGATTTCTGGTATTTTGTCTTTTTTATTTTTTAAATATTTTATAAAATGTTCATTACTTAGGTGTTCGTGGTCTTGCATTGTAGTTGCTAACTCAGCAATGTATTTATCGGGGTCGCACTCTAAACTATCGACTAGACCATCTGTATATAGGACTAAACGTGAATGTTTATTGTAGGACATTTCCTTTTTCTCATAGGTTGCTCTATTTGAAAGGCCTAGTGGCAAATTCAATGAAGGTAAAGGTTCACTCAAACTCTTAGAAAATAATACAGGCGAAACATGACCCGCATTTACATATTCGATGCTATTATTCTGACAATCTATAATGACTAGGACCCCAGTTACATAGGTAGTCGGCTGATTACTACTCTGGAACAAATCATATATATGTTCATTCAAATAGGTGAATATCTCAACAGGGTCTTCTTTCATCGTGATAAGCTCTCTGAACATGGAGCAAATTGTCATTCCAATGAGCGAAGACGATACACCGTGTCCCATCACATCAAAAATAACGACAGCATATCGCTCGTTTATTAGTTTTTGCCAATAATACATATCACCCGATAACTCATCACATGGAATATAGACACCATCTATTTCAATCGAAGTATTAGAAATTGGTTTAGGAAGAACATTTAATTGTAGCTTTTGTGCCAAATGTAATTCCTTTTCATTTCTTATTTTTGTTTGCTCTTCTTCTGTGATATCTTCAGCAATCCCAACAATTCCTTCTACTATTCCATCAATAATTACAGGAACACATGTAACGCTAATTATAATCTCAGTACCCGTCTTTTGTACCAATGTCGTTTTAAATTTATTTTTTTGACCAGCTAAGGTGGTCGTAAATTTTTCGAGAAGTATTGGCTTATCCTCATCATTAAATAAAGGCCAGAAATCCATCGACAATAATTCACTTTTACTATATCCGGTAATCACTTCTACTTCTTCATTAAAACTGACAAAATTTCCGTTCATATCAAGGAGGTAGCTAGCATTAGGATTATGAATAAATAAAGATTGGTAGAACATATCCTTTAGTTGTGTTTCTTTCACTTGGTTTTCTATGTGTGTATACAATGGTGCCACCTCAATCTTATAACCTAAATTCATTTTAACACAAAACTTTTCAGCACGAAATCATTTTACAGTTGGTATATATTATAAAAACCCTACCAAAATCAGAGTTTCTGGTAGGGTTTTGATATTATTAATGTCCTGATGCTTTTGATAGCCCACCTATTTTTTTCATTAATTGTGAGCTTTCTTTATTCAAGCCGACAAACTCGACTTTTACTTTGTTCTGTTCAAATTTATACTCAATTTTATCAAGAGCCCCTATCGCGGAATCATCCCATAAATGAGCTTCAGTTAAATCCATTTTCACGTCACTAACTTGCTCTTTAAAATCGATTTTTTCAAGGAAATCAGTAACAGAAGCGAAGAATAATTGGCCCTGAACTCGGTATACCACTTTTCCTCCAGATGCTGATTTTGTCTTGATTACATTTACTTTTGAGATTTTGGCTGCGAAGAAAATTGCACTCAAAATAATACCTGCAAACACACCTTTAGCAAGATCATGTGTGAGAACCACTGTACCTACTGTAACGACCATAACTGCTGCATCGGTTCTTGGTAACTTATGAATGTTTCTCACTGAACCCCAATCAAAGGTACTAATAGATACCATAATCATAACCCCTGCTAAAGCGGCCATTGGTATTTGGACAACTAAGTTTCCTAGTACAATAATCAGGAACATTAGAAAAACACCGGCAACTAAAGCTGATAATCTTCCTCTCCCACCCGATTTTACATTGATAACTGATTGGCCAATCATCGCACAACCTGCCATACCGCCGAAAAATCCAGTTACAATGTTCGCGATTCCTTGTCCACGGCTTTCTTTGTTTTTATCACTCTCAGTATCTGTCATATCGTCTACGATTGAAGCTGTTAATAACGATTCTAGAATCCCTACTAATGCTAAAGCCAATGCATAAGGAAAAATAATTGTTAAGGTTTCAAAGTTTAATGGGATCGATGGAATCATAAACATTGGTAGAGTTTGAGTCAACGCTCCCATATCCCCAACTGTTCTTACTCCAAAGTTTGCAAAAATCGCAATTGCAGTTACGACAATAATCGCAACTAATGTAGATGGGACTGCTTTTGTAAAACGCGGTAATATATAAATAATTGCTAGTGTTAAAGCAACTAAACTATACATAATCCACGTTTCACCAACAAAATGTTGTAATTGTGCTAAGAAAATAAGAATTGCTAACGCATTTACGAACCCTACCATTACAGACCGTGGAACAAACTTCATATATCTTGCTAATTTAAACACGCCAAATAATATTTGCAATATTCCTGTAAGAATGGTTGCTGCTAATAAATACTGAATACCATGTTCGGAGACAAGTGTAATCATCAGTAGTGCCATTGCGCCTGTAGCTGCTGAAATCATACCCGGTCTTCCTCCGACAAAAGCGATAACTACCGCAATACAAAAAGACGCGTACAACCCAACCATGGGGTCTACTCCTGCAATGATTGAAAAAGCAATGGCCTCAGGGATTAAAGCTAAGGCTACTACGATTCCGGCTAGAACATCCCCGCGGACATTACTAAACCATTCTTGTTTAATTGTTTGGAAATTCAATTGTGCACCTCTTCTATAGTTTATTTTATTTTTGACCTTCGACTCTCACGAAAGTCAGACGTTTTAGATAGATGAATTGTACCATGGAATATGTCATAGGAAAATCCTCATGTAAGCGTTTATCATATAGCTTTTTCTTTCGGTTTCTCGCTCTTTCACACGTATTTTTACAATTTCACAGGTTAGACTTTTTCGATGGTTTTTTTGTCATTTAGTGGATTTGTAACAATATTTTTATTTCACTTTCCATGTGTCATTTAGACATCTGCTTACATAATTTGTACTATAACGTCTGAAAGGTGGTGTATTTCTATGGGATACTACGGTTCACCTTATTATGATCCTTATGGGTCAGCTTGTTGTCCCCCAGTTACTACGCCTTGTCCACCTATAGCTCCATATCCAACACCTGTGCCGGCTCGTGGTGGCGGAGCTGGATATGGCTTCATTATTGTCGTCGTCATTTTGCTACTCATTCTTGGGGCAATGTGGTACCATCATCAACAACCAAGAGTATAAAATGTTAGGGATATGAACGGACGCCGTTTATATCCCTTTTTCTTTCCATAAAATCACTATACAATGGAGATTATAAAAGCGTTTATCAGAATATAGGAGGCGAAGCAGATGGGAGAAGTTACTTTTGATTTACATACCCACCATGAACGATGCGGTCATGCCGAAGGAAAGATTGAAGATTACATTAAAGCCGCGATTGAAAAAGAAATGAATGTTATTGGAATTGCGGACCATTCACCTTATTTTGCTCGTGAGGAAGACCATGCTTTTCCTCGAATTACGATGGCTAAAAGTGATTTTCCGAATTATGTAAGTGAAGTTCTCCAACTAAAAGAAAAATATCGACATAAAATACACGTGTTACTTGGGGTTGAATGTGATTATTTCCCGGGACAAATGTCGAAATATCAGAAAGGGTTATCAAAATATCCATTTGATTACATAATCGGCTCTGTCCATTTTGTAGATGACATTAGTATTTTTAAAAAGGGAAGATGGGATGGGTTAACCCAAAAAGAAAAACAGAAGACAAAGGAAAATTATTATCACCTCATTGCTCAGTCTGCTAAGTCAGGGATGTTTCAAATTCTAGGACACATTGATGCGATGAAAGGGTATTACCCTGAGTTTTCTGCTATTGAAACTCCCGTAATTGATGAAACGTTACAGATCATTGCCGAACATAAGATTGCCATTGAAATCAATACTTCAGGAAAAACAAAGGATTCAGGCGGCTGGTATCCATCGGATGACATTTTAGAACGTGCACTCTTTCATGATGTCTACGTAACCTTTGGTTCAGACGCTCATGTTCCAGAGCGTGTCGGTGATGAATTTGAAGCTGTAAAACAACGGTTAAAAGAGATTGGTTTTAAAGAATGGGTGTATTATGTTCAACAAAAACAACAAATAGTTAAGCTTTAAATGCGATAATTTCCATTTCCAACTGCCTTCTCATTTAACTTTTTTTAGATGATTTCCGCTCATGCCCATCTCACAATTGATTTTGGTTGCATAGGTTATAGTAAATCGTCGGAAAGGTGGTGTAAGATATGTACGGAGGTTGTTATGATCCATGTGGTTACGGTTACGGTGCACCAGTTGCAGCTCCTGTTGCAGCTCCTGTAGGTGTTGGCGTTCGTGGCTTCGCGTTAATTTTAGTTCTATTTATCTTGCTTGTAATTATTGGAGCAGCTTGGACACCAGTAGTATAATGGTTCCAAACGCTTAGAAATGAATTGTGAAGAAAAGCAACAGCTCCACTGTGGTATGACATGCAGCGGTGGAGCCATTGCTATTCTCTAGTTTACGTTATTCTCTTTTACTTACTTATACTTTCTGTGGCCCATTCTTTGCCCCAATGTTTCATTTCTTTTAAAATCTTCTCTAGTGCTTTTCCCTTTTCAGTTAGGGAATATTCAACTGTAGCAGGTACGGTAGCATATACCTTTCTTGTGACAATTGCATTATCTTCTAAATGTCGTAATGTATCGGTCAACGCCTTAGGGCTTATTTTCGGAATTGATTTTTTAATTTCCCCAAATCTCCTTGTTCCTTTAAATAGCTCTCTTAATATTAAAAACGACCATTTTCCTCCAATAATATTTAGCGCCTTTTCAATTGAACAATCAATCTGTAGTTCTTGTACTTCTCCCATTTGTTTTAATCTCCTTTTAAATGAATAATATAGTAAGTATATATATGATACTAAGGCAAGTACCTTTGATTATATCAAATTTATTTCAGTACTTGTGATAAAACTTTCTGAAACATATACTTTTAACAGAACAAATCATATTTCTTTGCTAGTAAAATAGGACTAGCTTTGAAACCAAAGGAGACTAACATGAAAAAAGTGGTAATTACAGGTGGAAGTGGCCTTCTGGGTCCAGCAGTGATTCGAGAATTTTTAGATCATGGCTATCATGTCGTGAATGCAGATATTAAAAAGCCAGTGGAGGAACTTTGTCAAACGGTGATTGTTGATTTGCAAAACTTAGGAGAAGTTTACGGTGTATTAGCTGGTGCAGATGCGGTTGTTCATCTTGCTGCAATCCCGGTAGCTTATTCCCATCCTAATGAAGTAACCTTCCAAAACAATGTCATGTCAACCTATAACATTTTAGAAGCAGCAGGGAACTTAGGGATTAAGAAGGCTGTTATTTCTTCAAGTGAATCTTCTTACGGCGTTGTTTTCTCAAGAAAAGGACTTGAACCAGCTTATGTCCCAGTTGATGAAGACCATCCTCAGCTTCCTGATGATAGTTATGGGTTTTCAAAAATTGTTAATGAGAAAAATGCAGATATGATACATCTTAGAACAGGAATGCAGGTCGTTTCCATGCGTTTAGGAAACGTCATTACTCCAGAGATGTATTCGAATTTTCCAAGCTTCATAAACGACCCTGAGCAAAGAAAAGTTATTGTTTGGAGTTACATTGATGCAAGAGATGCGGCTTCTGCTTTCCGCTTAGCTGTTGAGAAAGACGGACTTGGCTCAGTTGCTTTAAATATTGCTAACGACGATACGAGTATGAACATAGAAAGCAAAACATTAATGAATACCATCTTTCCAAACATTCCACTAAAAAAAGAACTAACTGGTTATGAAACATTACTTAGTAATGAAAAAGCCAAGAGGTTATTGGGATGGCAACCAGTTCACGAATGGCGAAAATACGTTACAGTGAACTAATAGTAAATCAAATAAAAAACAAGGAAAGAGCTATGATAGCTTTTTCCTTGTTTTGTTCATTTCTAACCATGCTAGTCGCTCGATGACTTTTGCCAGTAATAAAGTTCTCTCTGTCAAAGATGGAATCTCTAAATACTCATTTTCACTATGCGCGTTCCCACCAATTGGACCAAGTCCATCAATCGTAGGAATCCCAAGCGCTGCTGTAAAAGAAGCATCAGACCCTCCACCTGTTTTGGTATCTTTAATTGACAGTCCTATTTCCTTACCGACATCTTGGATAATTCCAAACAACTTTTCTATTTTTTCGTTTTTTATCATCGGCGGTCGACTCATATCACCTTTTAGTTCTACTTTTGTACCTCTTACAACTGTGGATGAACAGACTTCTTCAATTTTATGTTCCATCTCTGTCACTTGTTCTGGAGTAGAAACCCTAACATCAATATGACCGACTGCATTTGATGAAATTGTATTTACTGCGTCTCCGCCTTTAATCATTCCAACATTTACAGATATGCCGTGTTCATAATCATTTAGTTCATGTAGTTTTACAATTTTATAGGCAAGTTCCTGGATAGCACTTCTTCCCTTTTCAGGTTCAATTCCTGAGTGAGCTGCTTTTCCTTTAATCTTTATTGTAAATCGACCATTGCCTCTTCTTTCTGTTACAAGTGAGCCATCTTTTCGTGCTGGTTCCATTACAAGGGCGTAGGCCATTCCTTTTGCTTGGGCTTCAATTAACGAACGAGAACTTGGAGAGCCCACTTCTTCATCACTATTAATGACTATCTTTACATATTTATATGCATCTTCTCCTGCCTCTTTAAGTGCAGAAAGTGCATAAACTACAGCAACCAAACTTGCTTTCATATCAATAACACCCGGTCCGTATGCCCGGTTATCTTTAATGGAAAATGGGCGCTTACTTGCGGTCCCTTTTTCAAATACGGTGTCCATATGCGCAACAATCATGATTGGAGGATCCTTGATTTCTGGATGTTTGATGATTAGATGATTACCATACTTCAATTGTTGTTTGACTGTTACACGGTAACCTAAGTGTTCAAACTTTTGACGAAGAATCGAACCTACCTCGTCAACTCCATGCTTGTACGTCGAACCACTATCAATATTGACCAGATGTTTAAGCAATGACAGCATCTCATTTTCTTTGGACAGTAAGTTCATGTGCAGCTTTCCCCTTAACTCAATCATAACTTGATTCCCTCTATTATATTATATTTATCGGATAACAAGAATGTGTTTCTTTTTATTGTCTTCTAAATGCCCTTTTTTAGCAAGTACAAAACATCCCATTATTGTATGTTAATATTAGTAAGCTATAGAAATATTCCCAAAAAGAAGGGCTAAGCCGCTTAGGCGTACCTGAAAGAATAACGAATTTCCCTAAAATTAATTAGAAAGAGTGTGGGACAAAGGTTTGTTTTGTCCCACACTCTTTTCTCGTTATGTATTCTATTGTTTTACAGGGTGTTGTTGATTTGTTTTTTTTAGCTGACTCTTTTGAACTAACCATTTAATAAAGTCTTGTTCATTTTCTTTCGTTGTTCGTTTTAGTTGATGTTCAATACTTGTTTTAAGTTGTGAAAAGTCCATCTAAACATCCCCTTTTTAGTCATTCATTATATCCTTGTACCATATACCCGATTTTTGAAATATTAAACCTTTTATATATAAAATTTGATAATAATTATTTGTCCCATTAATCACCTATCATAATAAGCTCTCACTTAAGCCAAGATAGTAACTGTGGCATTAAGGTGCTACACAATTAAGGAGGCGATTTGAATGGGAATCTTGAGTGGAAACCAAGAAAAAGAACCATTGCATTACGGTGAAATCTCTGGTTTATGGGGATATTTAGCTGGTTTAAATGGTTCCGTTGCGGCATATACCACTTATCTAAACCACACCGGTGACGCTGACTTAAGAAAATTCATTGAAGACAAAATTCATAATGAAATGAAACCACAGATTAAGCAAATCGAAACCATCTTACGTGATAATGGGATCGAGGTGCCTCCAGCTATACCTGAAAAATCAGCTGCTCCAATTGAGGCTATACCGACAGGAGCAAGATTTACTGATCCGGAAATAGCAGAAATGATTGCAAAAAATTCCGCTACTGGGTTAGTTGCATTAAGCCAAATCATGGGAATGTGTACACGTGAGGACATTGCAGTAATGTGTGGTCAATTTCATATGGAAAAAGCTCAAACAGGTATGCGTCTTCTACGCATGCAAAAAGATAAAGGTTGGTTAATCCTACCTCCATTACACACAAGAATTCCTGAACTCGTCTAACGAAGCTAGTTTTTATTAATCGGTAGATTGTTATGGTGCTTTGAGGAAGCTCAAAGCACCAATCCTTTCTTTCTTCTATAACTGTTACATAGACGTTATTTACTTTGCTTTGCCATATATAACATCATATAGGCTGAACCTAATGAGATGGCCATTAAGGCAAATGAAAAGCCGATGATAGCTAAAAGTGCAATAATGCTCATCCAATCTCCCCTTCCATCCGGTTTATTCCATTCTATTTTGACAAAATGAAGAACATGCCTATTGATATCACTTTCTAACTCACTTCATGTTAGTGGGATCAAATGGAATTTAATCGATTCTCACGGACAGAAGACTTATCAACTTTTATGGAAATATAAAAAAGCTGACTCAAGAGGTAAAAAACACCTAAAAAGTCAGCTCCCATATGATACAAAACAAAAGTTATTCTTTCCTAGAATCATCCATTTTTTCATTTTTGCCTATTATCTTTTGTCTGGTGTTTATTATCTATCAGTCGTAATTTCGACGATTGCTTTCTTAATTCTACGATTTTGAACTTCTTCAATAGATATAAAAATATTTTCATATTTAATCTTTTCATCTTTTTTCGGAAGGTAGCCCAAGATTTCTGAAATCCAACCACTAAAAGTATAGGATGATGTTTCAGACAAGTTAATATTTATTGAATCACAGAAGTCATCAATAGATATACTTCCATCAATTCTGTATCGATTGTCTTCAAGTTCCTCTATAAAATTTTCTTTTTCATCATGCTCATCCCATATATCACCAACTATCTCCTCTAGAATATCTTCAATAGAAATTATTCCAGCTGTTCCACCGTACTCATCCACAACAATCGCCAAATGTACTTTGCTATTTTGTAATTGTTTAAGTAGTTTTGATATTTTCACTGTGCCAATCACAAAAAACGGTTTCCGGATGATATCAGTTAATATAAAGTCACTACCTTTGACATAACTCGTAAAGAAATCCCTATGAGATAAGATTCCTATTATATTATCTATTGTACCTTCATAGACCGGGAGTCTTGAATATTTTTCATTTATAAAGAGGTCTTTTATATCATTAATATCAGATTCGATTGATATCGATATCACATCTGGTCTTGGTGTTAATATATCTTTTACGACAATATCATCGAACTCAATGGCATTGTGTAATAGTTCTCTTTCTTGTATTTGAAATGTACCTTCTTCTTCTCCAATGTCAACTAATGTTTTTATATCTTCATCCGTGACAGTAGGAACCTCTTCTGTACCAATTACTTTATTTAATAACACTTTTAATTTAACAAAAATCCATGTCATAGGATAAAAAATCTTCATAATCAATTTTAAAGAAGCCGATACAAAGAAAAGATATTTTTCAGGGTATTGTTTTGCCAGTGATTTCGGTAAAATTTCTCCAAACGTTAACACCATAATGGTTAATACGAAAGTCGTAATTAGTAGCGTACTTGCGTTGCTTCCAAACATGTCAGTTGCTACTTTAGTAGCTATCGTGGCCATAGCTATATTAACAATGTTATTTCCTATCAATATAGTAGATAGACTTTGATCATAATTTTCTGTCATGCTCAATGAACGTTGAGCTTTAACATTATTCGCCTCGGCTAGATGACGAAGCCTTAACTTATTCGCACTGGTAATAGCTGTTTCAGATGCAGAAAAATAAGCAGATAAAAATAAAAATGCCCCTAATAAAATAATCGAGTCATAGGGTATACTGTCCAAAATACAATCACTCTCCAAAGTTTAATATCTCTATTATACAATCATTTTTTCATTTTAGATATTCTAATCATCGCTTTCTCTTTTGAATTTCTTATTTTCCGGATTAACAACTCTGTAATAGGAAAAGACCAAATCACTTACGATTTGATCTTTTCAGGTGGTACTTCTTTAGAGTTTACTTTTTACTGTTCCCCTTCAACATCAGGGTACATGATTTGCCCATCTTTTGTTCCTGCTAGCAACGTTTGCAAGATAACGGTTGATAGCTTATTCGCTGGATATGGCTTTGTTAAATAATGTTTTGCTCCAAGTTGAAACCCTTTATCTTTTTCATCTAATGCAGACGAAACAATGATAGGGATGTTCTTTGTTTTGGGATTTTCCTTAAGTTTTTCAATAACAGTCCAACCATCAATGCTATTGTGGAGCATAATGTCTATGACGACAGCATCTGGATTAAACGATTCAATCGCTTTAATGGCTTCTTCACCATCTTTTTTATGAACAACCTGAAACCCAGATTCTAATAACTGCTCTTTTAATAACAAGGCAAGACTTTGGTCGTCCTCTAAGATAAGAAGCTTAGGCTTGGATTCATCTACTTTTGGATTCTCGATAATATATTCTTCCCCTTGAACTAAAGGTAATGTAACTGTAAATGTGCTCCCTTGACCTTCTGTAGAAATGACAGAAATCGTACCATCATGTGCCTGAGCTATTTCCTTACAAACGGAGAGACCTAACCCTGTACCACCAATTTTACGACGGTCTGAGTTATCAATTCTGTAAAATTTTTGGAATAGGTTTTTAATTTCAGTTTCAGGTATCCCTAAACCACTGTCTTTTACGGCAATCTCTAAAGTAAAGTCAGAATTTTTTAATTCAAGCTCTACAGGGTCACCATCTGGTGAAAATTTAATGGCGTTACTAATTAAATTGGTAAATAACTGTACCATTTTTTCTTCATCAGCAAACACGACTGCTTTTGAAGTCATATCTGTTATTAAAATCTTACGTTCCAGATGCTGTTCATTGAAAATGTCTGAAATCTGTTCAATAAGCTGTCCCATATTAACTGCTTTTTTGTGATACGTTTGCTTTCCAGATTCCATACGCTGCAAATCAAGAAAATCGTTAATTAGATTTGTCAGACGTTTTGCTTCTTTATGAATTGTATCCAAGTATTTCTTTTTCCGATTTTCGTTTAAGTCTTTATTAATCATCAACTCAGTGAAACCGAGTATACTTGCTAATGGCGTTCTAAGTTCGTGGCTTACAGTGCTTACAAGCTCAGATTTCATTCCATCTATTCCATGTTCCACCGTAATATCTCTGTGGACAAATAGAGTTCCTATTTTTTCCTCATTGCGATAAATCGCTTGAGCATAGACATCAATCACTTTCTTTTCTGGATACAAGATTTCATAACGGTAAGTAGCCACCGTATCATCTGTATTTTGTGTCACTTGTTCAAAGAAAGACATAAACTGTTGTTTATTTTCAACATTTTTGACTAGCTTTAATATCCACTCTTGTAATGGTAGATTAAATAACGATTTGACCGAGTCTCTATCAAATAACTCACATAACTTATAGTTAACCTGAACTAATTGACCTTCACTATCTACTAGGATGATACCCTCATTAACATTGTCAATAATGTCTTGATTTAATTGACGTTCTTTTTCAGCCTCTTCGTACAGATATATCTTTTCAATTGATAACGCCAATTGGCTCATCAGTGATTGATGTTCCTCAATATCTCTCTCAGAAAATGGATATCCAATGCGAGTTGACATGTAAATAGCTATCAGTGTTCCTTCTGCTGTAAAGACAGGAGCATATAAATCCATACTTTCAACAGGTTCTTGATGATACCCTTGCTCCGCTGAAGTGCTTATCCTTGAAGAAACATGGATTTTTTTTGTTTGCTCTAACCTGATTTGAACACCATCTTTTAAGGTGGACAATACATTTTTCGCATTTTCTTCTGAAATTCCTATCGCTTTATAATCGGAATGGTCATTAAGTAAAACTAACATTGCTTTATCTGTATGAAACAAAGCTGTCATTGCTGTAACAACCTTTTCCAATAGCTCTTTTTGATTTAATGTCGTGGATAAGGTTGAAATCATATCATTATAAAGTTCTAGCTTTCGTTTACTATTTTCTGAGTCTTCTAACAATGCCATCAACTGTTCCTGTTGGGCTGTTAACTCTTCTTGTTGGGCTGTTAGCTCTTCATTTTGAGCTGTTAATTCTTCTTCTTTCATTTGAACTGTGCGAACCATCGTTTCAAATGAACGTGATAAAACACCTATTTCATCATTTCGATTTGTCTCAAAAAATTCAAACTGTTCACCGGATGAAACTTTTTGTGCCGTTTCTGTAAATTTTCCAAGTGGTTTTCCAATATCTCTTACAATTTTTCGAATCGCAAACCCGATAGAGACTAAAATAACAATAATATATATAAAAAAGATAAGAGCTAGTTGGCTTAATTTTTTTATAAATGAATTGTTTACTGTTTTTATTTCAGTAGCATAAGCATCGGATAGTCCCTGAGTTAATTCAAGGATTTTATTAATTTCATCTGTCGTACCTCTTTGAGTTAATTCCCCAAGCGCTTCATACTCTCTGTTACGAACTAGATTGGCTACTTCCGGAAGAAAATCTTCAGTATAGTGTTTAATAAACCCTTCCACTTCATTACTGTATGCTACTTCTTCTGAATTCAAATGATATGAACGGTATTGTTTTAAATATCCTTCTAATGTACGTTCCTCTTCAAAAATCTCTTTATATTCAATTCCACTTCGAAAGGCCATGTACCCTCTTCCACGGAAAACCATTAATGTATAGTGTCTTTCTATTTTATCCATGATTTCTTCTTTATCGATAAGCTCAGCGCGAATTGTATCAAACTGATTGCGCTCATACTGGTATAAAATAGAGATAAGAATACCGCCTAATATAATGAGGGAAAGAATAGCCACCATAACTACAGCAAATTGGCGCAATAAACTTTTCTTTAAGAAGTTAACCATGTAATATATCCTCTACTAATTCAGCAAGCTTCAATGGGCTAAAAGGCTTGGCCAAAAAATAGTCAGCCCCCGCCTCTATTACTGCTTCCTCGTCTTTTTTTTGACTTTTTGCGGTGAGCATCAGTATTTTCACATGATTTTTTTCTTCCATCTCTCTTACTTTCTCTATGACTTCAATCCCACTCATACCTGGCATCATATAATCTAAAAGAATTAAATCATACTCATTTTCTTGAATCGCAGCTAAAGCTTGAAGACCATCTGATGCTTCATCGATTGCATACCCCTCATCTTCTAACGTATCCATAATCAACATTCTCAACACATCTTCATCTTCTGCTAATAATAATCTTTTCATATGTTATGCCTCCGCTAATTCGAAATTCCTTTCCTGGTCATCTCACCCCAGTCATGCTTTTTCGTTATCACTTGGATGAATCCTTCACATCTCCACCATACTGTTAATGGACGGTACCAAAATGCTTCGGTTAAAGACATTAAAAATAACCGGGCCAAATCTGATAGTTTTTGATACTTACGTAAACTCCACTCCTCAAGCAAAACGGCTGTCATTGATAAAATTGAACCATATAAAAACGTAACTAAAAACAGCAATAGTGCAAGCTTTATATTTATAATAGAAGTTAGTAAGCCTATCAGTAATAAAAAATAACCTACTAATTCAATAATTGCTCCAAGTAACTCTACAATTAAAAAAAATGGCATTGAAATCATGCCTACTTTGCCGTAACGAGGATTAAAGAGCATCCTTTTGTGTAACCATAATGATTCAAATAATCCTTGATGCCAACGCTTTCTCTGTCTTCTCAAAATCTTCATTGATTCTGGAGCTTCTGTCCAACATACAGGGTCAGGTACATACTCAATTCGATTGCTATATTTACCTTCTTTTAAAAGGCGATGGAGACGGACTACTAGTTCCATATCTTCACCAACTGTATTTGGCAAATACCCACCTGCACGAATGACCCAATCTTTATGAAATACTCCAAAAGCTCCGGAGACAATCAACAATAGATTGTGTCGACTAAGCCCCACTCTACCTAAGAGAAACGCACGTAAATATTCCACCACTTGCATAACAACTAGTGGTTTTTTCGAAAGGCGAACTTCCATTAACTCCCCACGTTCAATCATACAGTCATTTGCAATTCGAATACTTCCTCCAGTTGCAATGACTTCTCCATCTGAATCTATAATCGGTTTCATTACTTTTAGAAACGCGTCTCGTTCTAAAATACAATCTCCATCAAGGGAACAGACATAAGGATAGTTTGATAAATTAATGCCTGCGTTTAATGCGTCAGCTTTCCCCCCATTCTCTTTATCGACAAGATACACGTTATCGTTAATAGTCGACTGATAAACCGCTCTTACTTTTTGGGAGTCCAAACTTTTCCTTACTACCTTTTTTATTTGTACCATTGAAAACCGGGTAATCATTTCTTCGAGTGTTTTATCTTTTGAACCATCGTTTACGACAATAATCTCATACTGGGGATAATGAATACTTAGAAGAGAGCGAACACTATTGTATATTCCTACCTCTTCATTATAGGCTGGTACAATAATAGACACAGGCTTCGTATCCGTTGAATGAGTCATTTCTTCATAGGCGTTTTTTTGATGTAATTGAAATTGACTTCGAAGAGCAATCGCAGAAAAGATGAACATGATGAAGTAAAAACCTGCAACAATTACTGTATAAATAATAACGGCAATAGCCATTATTTCTAAAATAATAGAAATGAATTCAAAACTGGTCATTCGTATACGTCACCGTCATTTCTCCATTGTCTCGCCATGTCACGAGCGAATTGATCTTTGTGATTTTCTGAAGCGTACTCTAGTATAAACTCTCCGTCTTGATAAGTTTTTAACGCTTCAGCAGCTGCATTACGGACCCACCAATTGCTATCTGCTAACATCACAACAAGAATGGTTTTAAATCTTTCTTTTTTCAACACTTTTACCACTCTAGCAAACATCAGTCTTTCTTGAAAGAAGGCAGAACGTGAAAAGGTTTCAAGTAAGTCATAATTATATATAAAACCTATTTGTGGAATAATTTTCAAAGCGGCTACCCTTATTTCTAGGTTTTTAGATTGAAGTTGTTGTTCGACAAAGACTAGGTCATTGTAATCTTTTCTCTCTGTTAATCTATCCATGATAGCAGCTTGAAAAGGATATGGTAACTCATTGAAAACGGCTTCTCCTTGAAAAAGCACTTCCTCATCAAATCGCCTTAGCATCTCTCGATAGATAAATCGTGGCCATACATTCTGAGTAGTAAATAGAATTTCCTGTAACTTAGATGAATTAAAACTGGCTAGAACACGCATGACTTGATATGTCTCTGTGCTATTGACTTCTCCAGTCTCAAGCATGTCGAGTAACCGTTTTTCAAACATTTTCATATGAAACAGTTCAATGCGATACAATGTATTCATTCGTATACTCCACCTTTTATGATGAAGTTGCTTTTCAAAATATGAGCCTAACTGAGTTTCTGCAAACGCTTGTAGCTTTGTGAGTTCGATACGCTCTTTCATCACACTGCGGTATTCTTCAAGGATTTCACATATCGCTTCATATCCTCGAATAGATTTTTGTATTAGTCTAGATTGAACCTCTCCCTCTCCAAATAAAAAAGCTGAGATAGTCGGTCTGAGCTTTTCTTTTAATTTTCGCCTTTTATAAATTTCGTCTTGTTCTTTTTTCTTTTGCAATAACAAGTAAAAAAATAAGATAAATAAGATAATAGCCATCAAAATAGTAACAAAAATTAATGTATTCAAACTTATATCAATCATTCTTTAGTCATCCTCAACAATAGCCTCTTCACTCTTGCTACAAGCTCCACAATACTAAACGGTTTCGTCAAATAATCATCGGCGCCCATTTCAAGTGCCTTGGCAATATCATTTTCTCCTTTTCTACCTGTTAACATGAGAACAATTATGTTTCTCTCATTCCGATGTTTTTTAATTTTTTGTAATACCTCTAATCCATCCATACGAGGCATGACTCCATCCAATACTAATAAAAACTTACCAGATTGATTATGCCAGTCTGATTCAAAAAAAGATTCCCCTTCGCGAAAAGATTGGATGTCTAAAGCATAGTCCCCAATTGACACATTAGCTAATTGGTCTGAGACGATATGACGAACTAAATTATCATCATCAATAATACCGATATGGAGGACTTTTTCTTTTTCTTTTTGAACTTCATCTTCATTAAAAATGACCACAGTGTTTCTACCTAATTCTTTTGCCTTATATAGCGCAAGATCAGCATAATGAATATATTCATCAATAGTATAATTATCGTTATTTATTTCGACAATTCCCGCTGAAAAAGTAGTTTGAAACTCTACACCATCAGCCTTAAAAATTACATCAGCAAAACTGGTACGAAGGCGGTCTACAAAAATCTCAGCTTGCTTTTTATTTGTTCGTGGAAGAACCAGTACAAACTCTTCTCCACCATAGCGGATCAGTAGGTCAGATTGTCTTTTTACTTTTTTGGTCAGGTTAGCAAAGTCCCGGAGTACATTATCCCCTACTAAATGCCCATACGTATCATTTACATTCTTAAAATGATCCAAGTCGATTAATACCAGCGAAAATGATTCATTTGACCGTTTAAATTCGTAATATTGTCGTTCAATCTCAATGTTAAAAAACTTTCGATTAAAAGCACCAGTTAATTCATCAAGTAAAACTGCCTCACTAATTAACTCTTTATGACGTAAGCGATTTTCAATTCGAACAACTAATTCTTCAATATCAATTGGTTTTTCTAAAAAATCGGTTGCTCCGGCTTTAAAGCTATGGATGACTTTCTCTTTTGTTTTCTCCGCACTAATAATTATCGTTGGGATAAAAAATGTATGCGACTTCGCCAATATCGTCTCTAGCACATGAAATCCACTTTTATCAGGAAGATAAATATCAATAATGACACAATCTGGTTTTTGATTATAAAATATTTGAAGAGCCTTTGCAGCGGTCATAGCCGCCATCACTAGATAACCCTTTTGTTCAAGCTGCTCCTTTAAGTAGGTAACCATTTCAAAATCATCGTCAACTAACAAGATAAGGTTATTTCGTTCTTCCTTTATAGTTGGGGAAATGGGTTCAATTACTTCATTTGTTATAGGAACATCATCGGTTAGAAACGGCTGTAACGGTTCAATTAAAACAACCCACTCAGACTTCTCCCAATCTTCAGTTCGTGATTCATCAATTTCTTCTAATACATCTTCTGCTAAAGAAGCAATTTCGGATAGGTCAATGGATGCAGCTGTTCCTTTTAAGGAATGAAAAAAACGGTAAATTTCTTTATTCGTTACCGTTCCGGCTTTATTCCACCTCGTTATTGTTTCTTTCATCCTTTCAAGCAACATTTTTTGATACTTCTCCACCAAAAACCCTCCTTTTTCCCTACTTATACCCTCTTTTTCTATTTTTGAATCCTTTTTCTTTAGCTGAATATACCCATATATAATATCTTTTCAATTTTAACTACTAGGCGTTAAATAAGCAAAGTAATTTTAAAAAATATTTAATTCAGTCTTCTTGTAACTAGTTGTCCTACCCTCACTTTTTTCTTTCAGACAAGTTCTCAGTATTCTCTTCCATTACATCTTCTATTACTCCGGAAACAATCTCATCTTTTATCTCATTAACAACCTCTTCTTTTATCTCAGTAAAAACTTCTTCTTTTATTTCTTCATATATTTCTTCTCGCAGTTCTTCCTTCAATTGTTCCATTTGTTCTTGTTTCTTTGAACGGCGTATCATCTTATAATCATCTTTTAACATAAGGTATAAGGATACTGTCATAAAAATCATAATGACAGCAAAAGGAAGTGCAGCAATTATCGAAGCCGTCTGAAGCCCACGTAAACCTCCACTGACTAAAAGAACACTTGCCGTCCCTGCAATTAAAAATCCCCAAATGACTTTGACCCACATTTTAGGGTTTAAGCTTCCTTTTGATGTCATTGCTCCTAACACATAAGATGCTGAATCTGCAGAAGTAATGAAGAAAATGAGTATAAGTAGGACAGCTAAAATACTCATAATACCACCTAGCGGCAAGTGAGAAAGTGTAGTAAATAAGGCCAGTTCAACTTGGGATGAAACGACTTCAGCAATTTGATGTCCCGCTGTTCGGTCCAAATGGATTGCTGTTCCACCAAAGGCAGTAAACCAAATGATCGCAACAATGGATGGAACAAAAAGAACACCAAAGACAAATTCACGAATCGTACGTCCGCGAGAGATTCTCGCAATAAATAAACCCATAAAAGGGGCCCATGAGATATGCCAAGCCCAAAAGAAAATCGTATAGGCACCTAGCCACACACTGTCAGAAAAAGGGGTCATTGTTAAACTCATAGGTATGATGTTCGCTATATAACCGCCTAAGGTTGTAACTACACTTTCAGCTATAAATAATGTCGGCCCAAAGATTATCATAAATAGCAATAAGATGCCTGCTATCGTTAAGTTGGTAACACTCAATATTTTAATTCCTCTATCCAATCCTGAAGCCGCAGAGAAAATAAATAACACAGTGACAATTAAAATCACTATCATTTGTGTGATTATTGTATTGGGGATAGGGGTTAAATACGATAGTCCACCTGTTATTTGGATGGCACTTAATCCAAATGTTGTAGCTACACCTGTTGATGTAGCTAATACAGCTAGAATATCTATTCCTTTTCCAAACCAACTATCTACTTTCTTCCCAATTAGCGGGTGAAAAGCTGAACTGATTAAAGCGGGTTGGTCCTTACGAAATTGAACATAAGCTAGGGCAAGAGCAACTAGGGCAAAAATCGCCCATGGATGAAGAGCCCAATGATATACGGCATAACGCAATCCCACCCTCGCAGCCTCAGCTGTCTCAGGAGCTATTCCTTTTGGTGGGTCCATATAATAAAGAACTGGTTCAGCTACTCCCCAAAACACAAAGCCTACACCAATTCCCGCAGAAAAGAGCATTCCAACCCATGTATAATATGAATACTCTGGTCGGTCCTCGTTTTTTCCTAATCGTAATTTACCAAACGGACTTATCGCTAAGAATAGGACAAATGCAATAAAAAAAGCGGTCACAATCATATAAAACCAACCGAAGTTTTCAATGGTAGAGGCCAGTAGATGATTCGCTGTTTCAGCTAGTGAAGCAGGTGAGACCACACCCCATAATACAAATAAAGATACTAATATTGCTGAGATAACAAAAACGCTACCTGTTTTTTTTGTATCATACGAATATTGACTCATACGCCCTCCTTACTGATATCTTCCTTTTTCCTTTTATATTTTCCAGTAAACCTAAATTTATGATTATCGCTTTCACCCTTTCTTTCATCAAGCTCCTATCTATAAGATGAAAGGAGGTGACTACTATGAGCGATATCATTCAATCAAGATTTACCCTGACATTAGAAACAGGCATTAATGATAAGGGGGACCCTATTTTCAAAGCCAAATCTTTTGCAAACGTAAAAGAAAATGCAACAGATGCAGCTGTGAAAGCAACCGCTGAAGCGTTAGCTCCCCTGCAAATTCATCCTGTATTCAACGTAACGCGCAGTAACCTTATCTCACTAAACAATTAATCAATTGGAATTTGAATAAAAAGGAGGTGTAATCCATGTCAAAAAGATTAGAATTATTATTCGAAAATGAAACTGGAAGAACAGTTACAATCTCATTAGATGACCCTGTATATCCAACGAACGCTGCAACTGTCTTAGCAGCAATGAACGAAGTAATTACTCAAGGTGCAATTACTTCAACTAGTGGAGACTTAGTTTCTGTGAAAGGCGCTCGTATTGTGGAGCGAACAGTTGAAGAAATCGTATAAGCAGTTCGTCAACCTCAACAATTTTATTAGAGGTTGAGACATAACTAGTAATTAATCGAGGCCGAGACAAAAGGTAAAAAACAACCTTTTGTCCCAGCCTCTTTCTGTTCAACACTTCAAACGAAAAAAAGGAGGGTTTATCATGGAGGAATTGCTCCCGCTTATGAGTGAGTTCGGTTTCCCAATCGTTGTCACGCTTTATTTATTGCACCGGCTTGAACGAAAGCTTGACCGCGTAACAGATTCCATTCTCGAATTACCGGATCGGCTTGACTATCACATGCTTCACCTCAAAAAAGAAAGAATGACTCGGTAGTCTAAGGCTTTGGCAGAGCCACTGAAATCGTTTATATGCAGTGGCTCTTTGCTGTCGTCTTATAACCTCTTTTGTAATGTATCCCTAAACGAAAAGAAAATATGGTAAGATCAACATTTAATTAAACGATAAAGGATGCGTTTTATGCTTAAGCCATATCTTTTATTAACTCTGGCCATGTTGTTTTTCTCGGGTAATTTTATTGTTGGTAAAGTATTTGCCGGTACAATACCTCCGTTTACATTATCATTATTGCGCTTTAGCATCGCAATTGTCGTGCTTTTGCCTTTTTGTTATCGCCAGCTCTTTTCGAACCTTTCTGTTTGGAAAACACATTGGAAGTCATTATGGAGCATATCGATTACCGGAGTTGTGTTGTTTAATGTTTGTCTTTATTCTTCCGTTCAGTATACAACGACAATTAATGCTGCCCTTGTAGATGCGATGACTCCGACGATTGCAGCTATACTAGGTTATTTTTGGATAAGAGAAAAGCTCAACAACTTTCAAATCATTGGGGTGGGCCTTTCTTTTCTCGGGACATTATGGATTGTGACGCGTGGTTCTTTTGAAGCATTAGTGTCGTTATCTTTTAATCCTGGTGATCTCATTATGCTTATTGGAATTTGCTTTTGGGCTATTTATTCAATACTGATTAAAAAATACGGTCAAGCGTTCCCACTACTAGGAGGGCTAGTCGTAACTATGGTGTTAGGAGTTATTATCCTTCTCCCCTTTGCTATCGTAGAGTGGCTAAATGGTTTTCCTTTTGAATTATCTGTTCCGATAGTCTCTGGTCTTTTATACATTGGAATCTTCCCATCTGCTCTAGCTCTATTGTTCTGGTATAAAGGTGTCGACAAAATTGGTCCAAGTAAAGCTTCTATCTTTTTTAATTTAGTTCCTATTTTTGTAACCATCCTTGCCTTTGTATTTCTTGATGAATCTATTACTTCCTCACAAGTTATTGGTGGTCTCCTTGTCTTATCTGGAGTCTATTTAGCTACTTTTACACAAAAGAGCGCCAGCGTCCAGTTGAAAACAAATGAAAGGGACTGGGACAAAACTAGCTAAAACATCTTCACTGGCTTCACTCGCCACAAAGCCCGTTGTGAGAAAACCACTCACTTCAGCAAGTTGTGAGAAAACCACTCACTTCAGCAAGTTGTGAGAAAACCACTCACTTCAGCAAGTTGTGAGAAAACCACTCACTTCAGCAAGTTGTGAGAAAACCACTCACTTCAGCAAGTTGTGAGAAAACCACTCACTTCAGCAAGTTGTGAGAAAACCACTCACTTCAGCAAGTTGTGAGAAAACCACTCACTTCAGCAAGTTGTGAGAAAACCACTCACTTCAGCAAGTTGTGAGAAAACCACTCACTTCAGCAAGTTGTGAGAAAACCACTCACAACTTGCTATAAAAGATAGTGGCGGTTTCGCTCATTGCTTAGAGGTTGAGACAAAAGGTTAAAAAACACCCTTTTGTCTCAACCTCCTTTTTATTTTATTACTTTCATCTTCATCAAGCCTGTTGTCATAAACCAAGAGAGGATTCCGAAAAGGAAAAAACCTATCCAGTAAAAAATAATGGCGAGCGTAGAATACATATATGAAACGAATCCTGATACCATCAATCCTCCAAGTAAACTAAAGCATAAGACCATTCCAATTTTAAAAAGAGGTTCAAGCTCTTTAAAAACAAGGAACTCACCATTATATTCAATTTGATTCTTTTCATACAACCACTGTCCTAACATCGTAAAGACGATAGTCGCCATTAGTGGAACCCATATAGGTCCTGAATATAGAGGTTCAATCGAGTAAAGCGGCCAGACAAAATACTCAAAATATAGCGTTTGGTTGAAATAGAAATCAAAGACAACGTTTGTGAACCCATGAACTAAAAATAAAAATCCTAGCGGGAAAAAAATGAAAATGAAAGTTAGAATAACCTGAGAAACCAATTCACCAGCAATCGTTCCAATCAACATCGCAAAACTAAACGTGGCTAAATATCCAAGAAGTGGAATGAGATACAATTCCCTAACACTCACACTCTCAACTAACACCCCATACTCTGATGTAGCCACCATGAAGTAGGCAATCAAGTAACTGATTGAAAAAGGGATAACAATTACTGCCACTCCTAACAACCATTTGGACATAAACATCACATTACGTTTATAAGGAAGGGCGAAGGAAAAATCATTTCTTCTCGTATTTCTCTCTGCACCTATGAACATCGCAGCCATCAGTATAATTAAAAACGTCGAAATAACGGAAGCAAATCCTCCTTGCAGCGCCATTGACACATCCAATTGTGTTGGGGATGTTTGATAATGCATCTCCATTTGTTTCCAAGAATCTAATTGACTCGTGATCAAGACAGGGTACCCAAACATATAAATAAGGAGTAGTCCTAGTGCAAACAGTTTAATAGGTTTCCATTCCTTAACAAAAAGAGCCTTAGATAACATCTTGCTCACCTCCTAGCTTCGACACGAAGACATCTTCTAAACCGACTGGTAATTCTTCAAGTAGCAGAGGTTTTTCCTGTTCGATTAAAGCAGCTACTTCTTCATTTTTATTATCTAAAAGTAGCGTATACACTCTTCCTGTTTGAGCTAACACTGTCACTCTCTTTTCTATTACTTCTGGAATGTATTCTGTAAAGACAACCTGTAATTTCTTATAAGCTGCTTTAATTTCATCCAACTTATAATCGGAATCTAGTTTTCCATCCTTAATCATGACAATTTTATCTGCCATAAACTCAAGTTCATCTAGTCGATGCGATGAGATAATTACAGAAACTTGACTCTGTTCAACTTCTTCAATAATGAACTGCAAAATTTTCTTTTTTATGATTACATCAAGACCGTCTGTTGGTTCATCGAGTAATATATATTTTGCTTTGGTCGAGAATGCTAATACTAAAGAAAATAAAGCTTTCATTCCTTTTGAATAGTTCTTGATTTTTTGGGTTTTCGGTAAAGAGAAGCGTTCTAGTAATTCTTCGAAATAAACAATATCGAACCTTGGATAGACTTCTTTATAAAACGCAGCAATTTCATAGGTTGAATAGTTTTTAAGAGCTTCTGAGGAATCAGGAACAAACATGATATCTCGTTTACTTTGGGGATAAACGTACACACTCTTATTATTTATAAAGACATCACCGCTAGTTGGAACTAATATACCAACGAGCAATCGAAGTAACGTTGTTTTCCCGGCCCCGTTTCTTCCAACCAATCCTACAATTTCACCTGGATTTAATTGAAAGGTAATGTCAGACAACACCTCTTTGTTGTGTATCACCTTTGATAGACTCTTAACTTCTATCATCTGCTTGTTCCCTCATTTCTCTATATATTTCCTGAACCCATTTATTCATTTCGTCTATTGTAATCCCTAAGTATTTACATTCAATGATTATTTTTTCTAATTCTTTTTTCATCGCAATCACCTGTTTTTCTGTCGCTTCTTGAATTTGATGTTCAGCAACAAAAGTCCCTTTCCCTCTTAAAGTTACAATAACTCCTTGGCGCTCTAATTCTTGGTACGCCTTAGAAACTGTGTTTGGATTAATCACAATACTTGAAGACAACTCTCGTACTGAAGGAAGCTTATCATCAGGTTTTAATATTCCTTTAACACACATTTCTTTGACCTGTTGGATAATCTGCTCATATAAAGGGATATTGCTTTTTGGGTCGATTCGGACGATCATGTATTCACCACCTCAAAGTGTACTACTAACTATAATACACCTAACACAATATTCCATTCTTTGAAAATTGTCAACACTTCTATAACGAATAAGAAGTAGATACTGAATTTTGGTGATATAGGATGTGTAATTCTTGAAGGTGATGGGTAAAAAAAGAACAGAAACAAATAAATCGGAGGAATTTATATGGAATTTCGAATTGAGAAGGATACAATTGGAGAAATCAAAGTTCCCAAAGCAAAATCGTGGGGAGCTCAAACTCAAAGAAGCATTGAAAATTTTAAAATTGGAACAGAAAAAATGCCTCAAGAAGTAATAAAAGCTTTTGCTATTTTAAAGAGCGCATGCGCCAAAAGCAATCATACACTTGGAAACCTTGATGAAACGAAAGCTGATGTTATCCAAGAAGTATCTGAACAGATTATATCTGGGACATTAGACGACCAATTTCCGCTTGTCGTATGGCAAACTGGGAGTGGAACGCAAACAAATATGAACATCAACGAGGTGATTTCGTTTGAAGGAAATAAACGATTGAAAGATCGCGGTCTCGACCTCACTATCCACCCTAACGATGATGTAAACCGATCGCAAAGCTCAAATGATACATATCCAACCGCGATGCACATTGCAGCAAAAGTAAAAATGGAGGATGAGCTTTTGCCAGCTCTCCGAAAACTAAAAAAAGCTCTTTTGGAAAAAGAAAAAGAGTTTGATTCGATTATTAAAATTGGGCGAACTCATCTTCAAGACGCGACCCCTTTAACTCTAGGGCAAGAGGTTAGCGGTTGGAGGAGAATGCTTGAAAAAACAGAGCAAATGATTACAGAAAGTACAGCCTATTTAAGCGAGTTAGCGATTGGTGGTACGGCTGTGGGAACAGGTATAAATGCTCTCCCAAAGTTTGGTGAAACCGTTGCTACAGAGATATCAAAGAAAACTGGCGTTTCTTTTGCGTCAGCTCTCAATAAATTTCATTCGTTAACAAGTCATGATGAATTGGTTCACTCCCATGGAGCATTAAAAGCTCTTGCAGCTGACTTAATGAAAATTGCCAATGATGTTAGGTGGTTAGCTAGTGGGCCTCGCTCGGGGATTGGTGAATTAATAATTCCTGCCAATGAACCTGGAAGCTCAATTATGCCAGGCAAAGTAAATCCGACACAAAGCGAAGCATTAACGATGGTTTGTGCACAAGTGATGGGTAATGATGCGACAATCGGCTTTGCGGCTAGCCAAGGAAACTTCGAACTCAATGTTTTTAAACCCGTCATCATTTATAATTATTTACAATCTGTTCAACTGTTAACGGATTCAATGAACTCCTTTACGGACAGAGCAATTGAAGGCCTTACTCCAAACCATGAAGTGATTAAGCGGCATGTTGATAATTCACTTATGCTTGTAACAGCGTTAAATCCTCATATCGGTTATGAGAAAGCAGCCTTTATTGCCAAAAAAGCTCATACAGAGGGAACCACCCTCCGCGAAGCCGCCATCGCCAGCCAACTCTTAACAGCTGAGCAATTCGACGAAATTGTCCGTCCCGAAAAAATGGTAAATCCACAGTAAAAAAGGGAAGTTAATTAAATCTAAAAAGGAATGGACCATGAGAATATACCATCAGGTCCTTTCCTTTTCTTATTACATCGTTGATTCAGACATTTCATCAAATGTATATCGAACTACATATTTTTCTGTCTTTAACTTTTTAATTTCTACACAAGGACCAATCTCATATCCATTATGCCAATTATCTTCAAGCTTGGCCTTTAAACAACCCGCTTGAAATTTTGATTTAAATGTCTTTTTCCAATAAATCCAACGTGGTTTGTTAGCCATCTTTTGTCCCTAGCCTTTCATCGATTTCTCTATATTGTAACCGATTTCCCAAAAAACTTCACAAAAAAACCGCTTTGCGGTTTTTTTGAAGCACTGTGCGAAGCCGCTACCATTTTTTAAAGTCCAACAAAAGTCGGGTTCTTTTGTTGGACGCTAGCGTGCGAAGCCAGTGCACTTCTTCGAAAACCCCCAAAAAACCGCTTTGCGGTTTTTTTGGGGGACACAGATGACCTTATTTTCATCAAATCTATCGTATTTCTTCTCTAACGGACTCAGATGCACTTATTTATAAAAAACAAGCAAAAATCATATGATTTTGCTAAAATAATGGAACGTGTGTCCGTAACTTCACTATAATAGGCATTTTTATTAAAATAGCGCACCGTATGTCCGATACGCTATGAAGGGTGGAACAAAAGGTTAAAAAACAGAGGGCACTGAAAAAGTTAAAAACCGAACTTTTTCAATGCCCTCAAAAAACAACCTTTTATCCTATTTTCTCTTATCAACCTATTAAGTCTTCATCTTCGCGTTGAGAAATTTCATCGCGACTCCGATTTTCATCACGGTCTCTTAGACGATGAGCTAATCTTGCTGCTGCACTAGCTGCAATGCTGCAAACTAAATCATCTAAAAAGGTGTGAGTTTTACTTTTATCCATATCTAAATCTTTAATAATTCCATATTTTGCTTTATCTAAATAGCCGAAGGTTGTTACCGCAATACTACCGAATCCAAATACAGAACCTAATGCAATCGTTTCATCTACTCCAAATAAACCTTCGTCGGACCTTACTATCGATAATAACGGCTCCGATAGTAATCCTTTTTCTGCTAATTTATCTAACTCAACACCGACTAATATGGCATGTTGAATTTCCCTTTTCCAAAGAACAGCATTTGCGCTTTCAATGCAATCTTCCATTTGTAAGTCAGGGTTATATTTAGCTTGAAGGTCATAAACAATATTAGCAATCGCTTGTATCGTTACGCCTCTTTCTTCAAGGAGCCTTCTAGCCGCTTGCTCAACTATATTGCATGGTACAGGTATTTTCATAGTATATCCCTCCCTATTACTATTTTATCACACATGAGAGTTTGAAAGTCTAGAAATATGTAAAATAATTGGTACAATACCCTTACCATCATATGGTACACTGTCAATATTATGATAAGAAGGGATTATATAATTGTATGCATCGCTTATATGGTAAAATAACCGAACATTCTTTACAAAGTCGTTTTTTAGAGAAGGAGATGGAAGTCATCGTTTACCTTCCTCCAACCTATTCTCCTTTGTATACATATCCTGTATTATACGCTCAGGATGGCAAAGATTATTTTTTGAACGGAAGAATGGCTAGACAAGTAGAAGAATTAATTAAAGACAACAAAATGAAGGATATCATTGTTGTTGGTATCCCATATGAGTCCGTTTCTGCAAGAAGAAGTATGTATCATCCAGAAGGTGAGCTGCATGAAAGGTATTTACGTTTTTTTGCTGAGGAACTTGTACCTTTTGTTGACAGCAACTTTCAAACAGAGCATTTAGCTACTGGGAGAACACTCATCGGTTCCTCACTAGGAGCAAGCTTTTCACTGATGGCGACGTTAAGCTATCCTCATTCGTTTGGTCAGCTTATCCTTCAGTCTCCCTATGTAAATGATGAGATCCTCTCTGCCGTCGAGAACAGTGACATGACTCATCAAATCGAGGTGTACCACATCATCGGAACACAAGAAACTGCCGTGCAAACAACCAATGGATTAACTGTAGATTTTGTAGCTCCCAATCAAAAGTTACAAAAAATTCTTCAAAAAAAACATCCTGTTTATTCTTATCGTGAATTTGATGGGGAGCACTTATGGAAACATTGGCAGCAAGATCTTTCACGAGCTCTTATGTTTATGTTTGCAACAAAAGATATAGAAGAGTAAAGTAGAATTGGAAAAATGTATGGAGGGAAGAATGACATGAATGTAGCTATAGTAAGTAATGAAAAACAATTAAAAGATGCTTTCCATGTACGAACGGTTGTGTTTATTGAGGAACAAAACGTTCCGCTTGAAGAAGAAATTGACCAATTTGAGGACGAAGCTACACATTTTGTAGTGTATGACAAGGAAAAACCAGTTGGTGCAGGGCGTCTTCGTGAAGTTGATGGATATGCTAAAGTAGAGCGAATTTGTATCCTCTCTAGTTATCGCGGCAAAGGAGTTGGCGTACTTCTTATGGAATACATTGAGTCTTTAAGTAAAGCTAAGGGATTACAAAAAGCAAAGTTGAATGCGCAGACTCATGCAGAGCATTTTTATCAAAAATTAGGGTATGAAACCGTGTCTGGTGAGTTTTTAGATGCCGGAATTCCACATGTCACGATGACAAAAACACTATAATCGCAAATAAGACAGGCTTTCTAAATTATAAGATAGCCTGTTTTTCTTTGTTCTTCTTTTGTCATTGTTTTCATAGCTTGTCAGTATAGAGCTTTAGAGGTGATAGCTATGAGAATTATGGAAGAATTTAAGGAATTCGCTATGCGTGGAAATGTGGTAGATATGAGTATAGGAGTTATTATTGGAACAACGTTTGCAAAAATTGTGCAATCGTTCGTGGACGATGTCCTTATGCCTCCTATTGGTTTATTGGTTGGCCAAGTTGACTTCTCAAATTTATATATTAATCTGTCAAATGAAACATTTGAAACACTTCAAGATGCAAGAGAAGCTGGTGCCCCCACTTTAAATTATGGTATCTTTTTAAACCATATCATACATTTTATGATTGTTGCTTTTGTATTGTTTATGTTTGTTAGACAAATGAATCGGATTCGAAGACCTGATGAAAATCTGTTGGATAGTATCAAAACGAAGACCTGTTCATTTTGTTTTTCAGTGATCCCTTATAAAGCTAGTCGCTGTCCAAAATGCACATCCGATCTTACACGAAAAACAAAAGAAACCCCTTCTAGTAGGAAAAAAGAACATGCGGTAATACGATTTAAAGGCCGTTAACGTGGACCTTTACGACTGTTTGACTTTTTAATTTTCACCATTTGCGTTGGCGCTTGTTTGCGAATCCATTTTAAGTATTTTTTAATTTTCTCATCTGCTTGTAAACTTTTAATGGTATGTAAACGTAAGGCTAACTCTTTGTTTGTATATAAGGCATGAATTTGTTTGTGACATGGGATACATAACATGGCTTTTGCTAGTAACGCCCCACCCTCTTCTCTTGGAATTAAATGATGTACAGTTAGCTGTGATGTTTCTCTCCCACATAGTTCGCAAGTGGTTCGCTTTTGATGTTCCAAGGGCCTTCATCCTTTATTCTTGTTTTCCTTTATTACAAAGCTATTTTCAACAAAAGCATATTCTACCTTACCATCTAATACAAGTGCTTGAACATATGCTGCTACGGCAGTGCGATAAAGCGCCCATGACGTTATGTTTGTTATCTGAATCCCCCGCAGTGTACACATGTTTTTACTCATTTGTTCCCACTCCACATGTTTCTGCTCCTGAATGTAAGTAAGACATTCTTGTTTTACTTGTAAATGATATTCAATGTTTAGTTGAATCGTTTCTTGATAATTCTCTTCATACACTCCATGCCCTGGAACTGCCCCTATTACATCGATTGTCATTAGTCTTTTCAACGATTCTATCGTTTGATTTACGTCGATAACAAACGGTATGTTATGTTTATGTAATGTTTTTTTGTCAAAGTAAGCATCTGCAGCGTAAAGAATCCCCTCACATTCAAGTCCTAATTGACCATAACTATGCCCAGGCAGGGGATGAAGGAGGATATTGATGTCTCCAATCGTTTGTTCTCCTTCTTCGCAAACAACGTCCACATGAATTGGGTTCCCTTCAATAAATTTATTTCGTAATTCCTGTGGCGGTTCTACCCCATTAAATAGATAAATCGATTCTAGCTTAGGATAAGAAAGTATCGCTTCTTCAAACTTTGGAGCAAATATAGAAACTTGGAATTTCTTTTGAAGATAAGAAGCCCCTCCATAGTGGTCGGCATGGGCATGCGTAATAAATAAGTGCGTCAATGGCCATTTGTTGTTTTGTAATATTTTTGTTATTTTTTTTGCTGCCCCTTCATCAAGACCTGCATCAATAAGAAGGCCCGTATTGCCTTTTTTAATGTATCCCACATTTACATTGCCGTGAAAATAACTACACGTTTCAGTAATTTGTTTATACTCCACTCTCTCCCCTTCTTTCTCGACGGTATTGGACAATAACCATTAACACGAAGTTAAGTCCAACCAGCAAACTTATAAAAGGACCAAACAAGAAAACACTTTCATGAACCCATCCAATGTATAAAAAATAACTTGAAATCAATGTAACAAATATACCAAGAAATAGAAATATGATCATCTTCATTCTCCTTTATTAATAACTGTTGTATCTCTATTATTTGGAAATGAATATGATCTATTCAACTTTACAGATTTAAAAAAAGAGGCCAGAACAAAAGGTTGCTTTGCACCTTTTGGCCTGGTCTCTAAATATGTTCGTCATAGTTACGACCTTTTTTTGTTAGTAACTGTTCAATTTCTTTGCGTTTTTCATAAATCGAAGCATTTCTGTCAAAAAGGGCCCCGTCTCTTTTATACTCATCCATTAAGGTTAAAAATCTTATCTTTTCAACGGGTTGCTTTCTTCTGACCGCAGGTGGTGCTTTTATTGGAATTCTACTCTCATACTGTACTGTCTGAGCATCTCGTACGGGAGGAACATATCCCATAGTACACACCTCCAAAAAATTCTACTTGGTCCTCTCCCTACTATTATATACCCTTTTTAACAAAAATTAAGCTTTTTTACCAATAAAAAGGGGACAATGTCGCGAGTGGGCTTCTCGTATCAGGCGGGCAACGAGTAGAGCCATTGCAACCATAATTAAAGGCATTGGAAAAGTTGATTTGTACTTTTTCAGTGGCTTCACAAAGTCGCCTCTATTTTACAAAAGTTAAATCCAAGACCATGGATTAAATGCTGGTGGTTGAGCCTCAGATTCCTCTTCTCCCGGTTCTTCTGACTCTTCCGCTTCTTCCACTTCTGTTTGTTCTGTCTGTTCTACTGAATTGTCGACTTCCGTTTCTTCGTCTTGTTGCAATTCTGCCTGTGGAGCAACCTCAAGTGATTCTTGTTGTTCATTATTTTCCGTACTTTCATTTAGTGACATTTCTGGTTGAGCAGTTGCTACTGCCCGAGGTGCGAAAAATCCCCAAGGGTCACGATAAACGGGTTGAGGACTTGTCACAACAGATTCTTCTAGAGAATTCTCGGAGTTCTCTGGATTATCAACCGTTTCCTGTTCAGATGTATTTACATCAGTGGCTTTTGATTCAGGAGTAATAAATGTCACTTCATTTGCATAAATAATAAGTTCATCAACACGTAGCACTTTCTTTTTTTTAGTCATCACATTTCCTCCAGATTTTTCTATTCCGTGCCACTATATGCATCCACAAAAAAAATGTATAGGCATATCCCCATACATTTTATTTGTTATTTATACTTTTTTCCCACAGCATCCTTTTACTTCAACACCTTTTCTTTTTATTGTACCGGTTGTCTTTAGGACAGGCTGCTTTGCTTTTATAGGATATTTTTCAGAAGAATAACCATATACTTTTTTTCTTTTTTCCACGTTCATTCCTCCATCTATAGTAAAATGAGTTACACCATATTGTATGTCTTAATGAAAATGTTGGTGTCCCACTGACTATAAAATAAGGAAAGTGTCTAGTAATCGGTTACAATCGCCCTCTTTACTCTCTCTCACCTTTCTTATTATGATTAGGTTTTAAAAAGACAGACAAAGGCTCATCCTTTTTTATGTTGATTTGATTTCTGCCTTGCCCAAGCTTTGTTTCCCTAATATTTCGGAAGAACCAAGACTCTTTTTGTACATTCTCTTCTTCTTGCTCTCTTCTTCCTATCTCACGTTCATCCTCTAATTGTTGCTGAAGTTGTATCACTAAGTTATCTTTCTCTTCACATTCCTTACTAAGCTGTTGATTACGCTCACCTTGATTTTGAAGTTCTTCCTGTAGTTGTTCAATCAAAGCTTCGCTATTTTGCGTTTTTTGCAATGCTTCTTCTAATGTTGAAATCTTTTTTTTATAGTCTTCGAGTTGTTCTTGTAAAAGGTTATTTTCCGCTTTAAGCTGGTCAATTAAACTATAGTGATAGTTGTGTTGATATTCCTTTAATTTCTGTACATATTGAGCTAACTCTGACTGCAAATGAATCAATTTCTGCTTGAGAATTATCGGGTCACCACTGGTCGTTTGGTTCCTTTTTCTGTTCCTTTCCAATTATTCTCCCTCCCAACCTTCTCTTCTCTTCATATCAATATATGAAGTTCTATGTATTCTCATTCAACAAATAAAAATTTGAAGCCCAAAGTATAGTGTCAATAGCACATTTACTTGGGTAAAACATAGTATACATTAGTTTCCATTACCCACTGCATTGATAATTTTATTATTACGTAAGTAGGGTAAAACAAAATATAGGAGGAAAAAGATATGACAATTAAAAAAAATCATGATAAGCACAATGTTTGTATCCATGTCCCAAAAGTATATGACTGGGTTACTCGTCAGGTAGAGCTTCCGCTTATTAGTATTGATGATGAAAACTTAAATGATATTTTTGACTGTGTAGGTCCTACTGATGATCTGTGTGCGTTTCTTGAAAATTTCCCTGGGTATACAGTAGAATGTAATCTCATTCCTGACACGATTTACTGTGATGAAATTAAACAGCATAATGGACGTCAACAAGTTGAAGTTACATTACCAACTGGTGAGACGATTACGCTTGAAAAAGTGAAAGTTCTTGTTAAAGGTTTAGTAAATGTTACTATATTCGATGCTACTGGAAAGCCAATCTGCTGCTCTGATGACATTCAATGGGCAACTGCGCAAACATTCTTCTTATGTGCTCCAGATGGTACGAAGGTAGATTGTCACATCACTTATTTCCAATGTGACGCAGATGTCATTTGCACAGAGGATTTACAACAATTAGATATTTCTATCTTACTTTGTGTAGATGTTCAAATGGAGACAAAAGTAAAATTAGAAGTAGAAGCAGCTATTTGTCAACCAAGACAAGAGCTACCAATTGAAGATGTTGTTTGCCCGCCTGTTAAGTTTCCACCACAATGCCCAGAGCTATTTCCTGGTAACTAACCATCTTCTAAGATATAAAAGGATGCATGAACCAACAAATGGTTTTGTGCATCCTTTTTTCTATTTTAGATAATGTATTTCCTTCTTTAATCATACATATGAAAATAGATGATTAAATTACGGGGGGGAAATAGATGACAAACCACCAAATTCAAAATGCTGATGATGCGACTATTCAATTGAAACAAAAACTCATTCATTACCGTTCAGAATTAACGAAGGTGAATAGGCTTTTAACCGATTACCAGAAACACATAAAATACTTACAATCTCAGAAAACGAGTATTGAAGTCATAAAGGAAGTAGAGGTTCCAAGAGAGGTTGTAAAAGAGATTATAACAGAGATAGAAGTTGAGAAAACTCGCGTTGAGGTTCAAGCGTATTTTAGCTACTCCACCATTTTAGCAGAGAATATGGATAAAGGTCGGGAAATTACAATTCTTGGAAACTTTATCATTAAAAATATTGGAAATCAACCTTTATCCTCACCATTTGTATGTATAAAAATTACCCCAAGTGAACAAGCAAAGCTTAGTGGGAAAATTGTTTTTAAAGGAAGCGAGGATTCAAAAGCAGGAAGTTTATTTGCCTCCAATGTGGTGGAATGGGAATATGTTCATGAAAATTGGAGGGAACGAATTCGTGAAAATGGAGAGCACTGGCTTCGTCCTATAACTGTTCAAACCATTCAACCCGGTGAAATCGTAAGCTTTTCCCAATTTGATATTATGTTTACTCCTAGCAAAGATAAGAAACCATTACTTGTTGAAGGGTTTGCCTATTTTAATGAAATTCAAGAAGGAATGGCTGCTTGCAACAAAATCATTATCAATTACTAATCTGCTCGTTATACTTTTAAGAAATCTTAACGATAAAAGTCAGGACAAAACTAACTAAGGGTTGGACAAAAGGTGAAAAACAGAGCGCACTGAAAAAGTTAGATTTAACTTTTTCAATGCCCTCAAAAAAAACCTTTTGTCCACCCCCTATCTTGCTATTTTTGAACACATTGTAGCTTATCTTCATAATATTTTATTGTTTTAATTAATCCATCATAAAACGTAACAGTAGGTTTCCAATTAATATGTTCCTGTACTTTTTGCCAATTTAATGCATATCTTCGTTCATGAATTTTTTGATCTTCAATAAGTCGAATGACATTATGTGGTTTATCGATATAATCTAAAATTAACTTTGTAACGTCCATAATTGCTCTCTCATGTCCTCCACCTACATTATAAACTTCTCCTATTTTACCTTCATCAATGATTCGTATCAATGCTTGACAAAAGTCATCAATATAGAGCCAGTCACGCATGTGTTTTCCATCCCCATATACTTGAACCTCACTTTTTGTAAAAGCCGACTCAATGATTGTTGATAAGCAGTTGTGATGTTGACTAGGACCATAAACTGAGCTTCTCCTTACAACACAAACCGGGCAGTTATATGCATGATAAAACCCTTGAGTAAATAATTCACCGCTTGCGATACTAGCTGCTACTGGTGAGGAAGGATTAAGAATAGTCTCCTCGGTAAATGGAACATCATCCTCTTTTAAAGGTCCATAGCTTAATGCAGAAGATACATAAATGAATTTTGTTGCTTTCCTTTCCCTTACCTTTTCTAATAATCGAAAGGTAATATCTATATTCCATAGTATAAAATAATCTTTTTCCATTTCCTCTTTTTCAGGAGAAATGTGAATAATGATATCGTAATCTCTATCAAAAACAAGCTTCGTGAAGTCCGATTTTCCTACAAAAGTTATTAACCGTGTTCCTTTACCAGTGCTTACTTTAACCTCATTTTCAGATGCTACCACTACTGTGACATCAAAGGTTGTTAATACGTTTTCAAGTTGACAAAACCGAAGACTTATATCTCCTATCGGGTCAACGATGAGAAGTTGTTTTTTCAAAAATATCCCCTCCCCATATTTTTCAAACGACTATGCTAGTTCATTCGAATTTCTGAATGCCCCACTCAATTAGGGCTGCAATCGCAGCTATTGCTAAAATAATCAATATTGGAGTAAAGAAAAAAGGTAAAAACAAATAGCCTAAATATAAGAATGCAGAACACCAAATCCCCATACACCAAAAGCAAGTAAGCAACTCACCAAACCATCGCTTAACACCACTTTCTGGTAAAACTATATAATGTTGTGTTATTCCATTTGTCTCTACCTCTTCTGTTGAATAAAAAGGTCGTCTCAGAAACTCAGTGATAGAATCAAAAACAATAAGCCTAGTTAGTCTGAAAGACGCAAGAGCTAGAATGAACAGATCTAAAATATGAAGCAGCAAATCGACCTCTCCTCCATCTCGTTATTCACCCATACCAGTTTTCTTTATCCTATGAATATCCCACTTCCCATGTACCTCATTTACTGAAAAAAGTTATAGGAAGCTGTAATGGAACACTTTCCTTTCTGTTTCATAACCTATAGAGAAAAAAAGATAAGGAGAGGAATTATATGTACGAATATCAAAACGAAGTTACTTACTCTACAAACGACCGTATTCCACCTTCAGTACAATTTATTCCACCTACTGTAATAAGTAGGTATGTAAACCAATGGATTACGACTTCAATCGCTAATTATGGGCAAGTCGTTGCTTATGTGTTGGACTACAATGACCGCACTGGTATGGTTTCCATGTTTATCTACGCACCCCCAAGATATCGACAGCAATATATTCAAGTTCACCACAGCGACCTAGTTGGAATTAGTCCTTATTTTGGCCCTACCCCTCCAAGACCTGAACAACCAAGACCACCACGTCCACCATATCCTGGATTCCCTAGTTTCCCTGGATATCCTAGTTATCCTGGATTCCCTGGTCAACCTGGATTTCCTGGGTACCCTGGACACGGCGGAGGCGGTTTTTGGCCATGGATGTGGCACACAGCTTCTGGTTTACTTTTCAACCCACAAAGATAGACACTAAATCAGTTTGCTTTATTAAATGAAAACACGGGAGTACGATATTTTGGTCTTGGCTTAACTATCTTTCTTTTTTGAGGTTCAGCGCTCGACTTATCACTAGGTTGAGCGTCTGAGTCTTTTGTAGGCATTGATATAGGGGCAAAATCAGTCTCTTCGTCTCCTACCTTCATTTCTTTTTCTTTAAGCAAATTCTGACGAATCGGATCATTTGCTAAAAAATCGTTAAGCATTTTTGTGAGCTTTTCGAATTCTTCTTCACTAATTATTCCACCCACATACATCATTGATAGTAAAGTATATGAAAATGCACTCATATCAACGTAAACCGTTACATCTGAATTTCCACTATAATTAATTTTTGCAGTTGATGCCATATGAACCTCCATTCAACGTTAGAATCTATGTTATTTCATAGATTTACTTATTTCGTGTGATTTTTTTGGTTAGAGAGTATCGAAATTTTTCGATACTCTCTACCATCTTTCTTAATAGAAATCGTCCTCTTGCTCTTGAACTTGGAGTTGTACTTGATCTTGGTCTTGGTCTTGGAAAGCATCTGCTAATGCTTTAGCTGCTGCTTTTGTAAATGCCGATGCCTCGACAAATACATACGAGTTTCCGCTCTTTACAACATTTGCTGATACTGCATCTGTTGCACGGCGAACTGGGCGTTGATATTTACTCATTTATTCCACCTCCTCCCTCGCACAAGATACAATATACTATGAACTTAAAGATTATCGAACACGGCAGATCGTCTGATAAGAGGACACAATTTCCTATTTTATAGAATTTTGATTCTTAGATTTCTTTTATTCTTCTTCGTTATCATAGTCTTCTTTAGAAGATTCAAAGAACATTTCAATTTCAATATCTTCGTCATCTTCTAGAGCATCTATAAACTCTTTCATCGCTTTGCTTGCATCAGAATCTGTATTTACAACGATATGACCGCTTCCGCTTTTTTTTACATAATAGGTTCTACGTTTAATTCTTTCTTTTTCCAATTAATACCCTCCCTACTCTATTCCTTTGCCTATTACAGAAACTATACATATTATTTTCCTACCTAATTCTTTCTTATTAGTAATAAAAATCGTTTCAACCCTTCTTTTAAAGAAAAATAAGGCTTCCAGTTTGGTAAAATCTCTTCTCCTTGCCAGGGAATCATAATTTCCCCTTCCCGGTAATTAATACCGCCCCAATGTATGAGTAATTTAAAGGCACTGATTTCCTCAAATAGCTGAACAATTTGTTTCAACTTCAGTGGTCGATTGCTCCTTACTTGGAATTTCTCAAATACTGAAAGATTACGTTCCTCTAAGAGACGATTTCCTGCAATCACATAGGCGTTAATCACATCATCTATATAAAGTAAATCTAACAGTTGCTCCCCAGGAGACATTTTTAACTCGGTTTGATTTATCGCTGCTTTATACAACAAGTTCATTAACTTCGGTCTAGGGTCGTCTGGTCCATAATTGTCAAATAGAGTTAATGAAACAACCTTCAAATTGGCAAAAGTCGTATAGTAACGTAATATATCTTCAAATGCCTGCTTGGTTGCAGCATATAAACTATTTGGCAAATAAACTTCTTGTTGATAATGCTGTGAAAAAGAACTCGTATTCACTAAATTTGTTACTTTATTTTTAGTCATAGCTTCTACTAAATGAGTTCCAAGTAGGATATTACTTTTTATTAATCCTTCTATTTCACTAGGTTCATACGTTAGTTTGGCATAAGCGGCTAAATGAAAGACGATATCAGGACGTACTGAGCTTATTGCATTCTCAATAGATTGATAGGTTCCATCGTAGCAATGAACGGAAATATGTTTCTCCACTTCATGAAGCATTGAAAGCGATGACAACGGACGAGTGAGTATATGAACCTCATGACCCTCTGTAACTAGCCGTTTCGTAAGCTGGGAGCCAATGTATCCAGTGGCTCCCGTAAGAAAAACAACCTTTTTATTATCACTAAGCATGTAGATTCACCCTTTGTTCAAAATCTCTCATATACTTGTTAATTTGCGATATTGATACCTGTCTCATATCGTTATTTTGTTTGTATTCTTCTGTCCATATATGAATTTGCTTTAGGGCCTCATCTAAATTCCAAACCGGACTCCACTCAAGTTGAGTTTTCGCCTTTGAACAATCTAACATTAAAAGATTTGCTTCTTGAAAGGAAGCATTAGTTGCTTTAAGATTTATACTCGAGTTAAATAGTCGTAACAGCTTTTGTACGACCTTTTCTACAGTCTGGCAATCAGAAAAGTCTGGTCCAAAATTCCAAGCATCTGCATACTTGCTTCCTTGTTTATAAAGTTTTTCCGCTAAAATTAAATAACCACAAAGCGGCTCTAGCACATGTTGCCAAGGTCTAATGGCTAACGGATTTCTTAATTGTAAATGTTGCCCCTTTAAAATGGCATCAAGGCATTGTGGAATAAGTCGGTCTGGAGACCAGTCACCGCCACCAATTACATTACCTGCTCTTGCTGTCGCTATACCAACATTTGGAAAGGTCGTTGTGAAAAAGGAATCACGATAAGATGCAGTAACTAACTCAGAACATGCCTTGCTAGATGAATAAGGGTCTTTTCCTCCAAGAGGTTCATTTTCTCGATAACCCCAGTACCATTCTTTATTCACATAACATTTATCAGTCGTTACATTCAAAACAGCTCTTATGTTCGCTCCCTTTTGTAAATTTCTTCTTACCGCTTCTAACACATTCACTGTACCTAACACATTTGTTTCAAATGTCTCAACTGGATGCTTATAAGACTCTCCCACGTAAGGTTGCGCCGCCAAATGAAAGACTATATCTGGATTAATCTCATTTATTATTTTTTCTAGATTTTCTCTATCGATAATATTGCCTATACGAGAATCCATCATGTGCTTTAGGTTACAAATGTCAAACATAGAAGGAGTCGTTTGTGGTAATAAAGCATAACCTGTAACTTCTGCTCCTAGTTTTGTAAGCCACAAACTAAGCCAGGAACCTTTAAAACCCGTATGCCCTGTTATAAAGACTTTCTTTCCCTTCCAGAACTTTGAATCTAGCATTGGCTTCACCACTTCTTCCATGGCGCATTTCCGCTATTCCAAATTTTTTCTAATTGGTTTCGATCATTTAACGTATCCATTGGTTTCCAAAATCCAGTGTGTTTATAGGCAAGCAGTTCACCTTGTTGAGACAGGACTGGTAATACATCCGTTTCAAATACTGATTCATCGTCCTCTATATAATCAAACACTTTAGGTTCTAGTACAAAGAAACCACCATTCACCCATGAACCATCACCAGTTGGTTTTTCAATAAAATGATCCACTTTTTGATCTTTTGTGATGTCCAATGCTCCAAACCTTCCTGAAGGCTGAACGGCTGTTAGTGTTGCAAGCTTTTGATGTTTTTTATGGTGTTTAACTAACTCAGGTATATTGACATCAGAGACTCCATCTCCATATGTTGCTAAAAAAGGCTCGTTTTGAACAAATGGTTTAATCCGACCAATTCTTCCTCCTGTCATCGAATGGTCTCCTGTATCTACTAGAGTAACCTTCCATGATTCAACATCAGCTTGATGAATGGTCATTTGAGACTTACTTTCCGTATATTCAAAGGTCACATCTGCTCGATGAAGTAAATAAGAAGCAAAATAATCTTTAATGACATGAGCTTTATACCCTAAGCAAATGATAAACTCGTTAAACCCATACGAAGAATAGATTTTCATAATGTGCCACAATATCGGTTTCCCACCAATTTCAACCATTGGCTTTGGCTTTGTTTGGGTTTCTTCACTAATTCTAGTTCCATATCCACCAGCTAAAATTACTACTTTCATGGTTTAACCTCCCTTTACTTATCTATCTTTAACCATATGGATTTTTGGTTGAATTTGATTGGATGAAGTAACCATTCCTAGTAAAATTGGTGATTGTCCCCATGTCACTTTGTATATTTTCATCATATAGTGGAGAGAAGCGGAGATGGATTTACCTAAAATTTGGTTATAGGAGGAGTTAATTTGAAAAAAGAGGTGAAGACTATAGCGCAACCAAACATATGCGTTATGGTAAGTAAAGATTATATTTTACAAATACTTGCCCTTTACAATTCGCTGTGTAAACATACACCAAAGTTTACTTTATGGATTTGCTGTATGGATAAAAGGTCGATGCTGTTTTTAAAGAAAATAAACTTAAAAAATGTAATTTATATTCCGGTTGAAGCAATAGAAACCAAAGAGTTACGGTCCGTGAAGAAAAAACGGAAAGTCAATGAATATTGTTGGACACTAAAAGCCCCATTGCTCGAATATGTGATGGAAAAATATCATTTGGATTCTTTGCTTTATTGCGACGGAGATATGTATTTTTTTGATGATGCACAAAAAATACTAGATGATTGGAGCAATGGCTCTGTCTATTTATGTACCCAAAGAGATATGGATTGGGTTGAAGAGAAATACGGAAAATATCAAGCTGGCCTCATTGGATTTAAGAATAACGAAGAAGGACGAAAAGCATTACAGTGGTGGAAAGAAAGATGTATAGAATGGTGCTATGCAGACCCGGACGATTCAAGATTTGGAGATCAAAAATATTTAGATGAGATTCCAAATCGTACAGAAGGCGTAACAATCTCAAACCACTTAGGTGTCGATGCGGCTCCATGGAATACGATCTATAATAATGATTTCAAAATCACTCAAAAAGAAGGGCATGTATGTATTGAGAATGAGAGATTAATAGCCTATCATTTTGCATGTTTGGATATCTTCTCTAATACAGAATTTGATTTATGGTCACTTGATACGTTACAAATTCCAGCTCCTATTAAAAATCTTATATATATCCCTTATTTAAACGAACTCCGCACCATTTTAAAGGAATTAATAAAGCTAGGATTCCAACCTCAGACTTTATATAGTAAGAAGAGAAAAGAAACAGCGAAAACGTATTATAAATATACAGCGTTTAAACGAGAAATGGACCAATATGAAGACTTTTATTGTTTTACTACGATTATGAGTAATGAAACCCTAATAAAAGGATTAGCGCTTTATAAATCAATTAAAAAGCATACGAATGCTTTTCATTTATGGATTTGTTGTATGGACCAGCTTACCTTTCAAACCTTAACAAAACTTAAACTAGAGAATACAACACTTATCAAAGTAGAACGAATTGAAAAAAACTTATATAAAACATTAAAGAAAAGTCGTTCGTTAAAGGAATGCTGCTGGACGATGAAAGCCCCATTATGCCAGCATATTCTCGACCGATATAAAGAGGTTAATAAAATTATCTATTGTGATGCTGATATGTATTTCTTTTCACATCCAAAGCCTATACTTGAGCAATGGTCTACAGCATCGTTTTTCCTTATAAAACAACGAAGTACAAAACAAATTGAAGCGGCACATGGTATGTACCAAGCAGGGCTTGTAGGTTTTAAACAAGAAGAAAATAGTCGAAAAATGCTTCAGTGGTGGAAGCAAAAATGCCTAAACTGGTGCTTTGACAAATTCAATGATAAATATAGAAGATGGGGTGACCAAAAATACTTTAATCGAATTGCCGACTATCATGAGAATATTACAATTTTCTCACATAAAGGCATAAACGCGGCCCCATGGAATGTTGTAATGAATAATGAACCCGTTTCTAAGAAAGAGAATAGCGTTTTTGTATCGAATAGTCCATTGGTCTGCTTTCATTTTGGCAGTCTTCTTTTAATAAATGAAACTAAATTTGATTTATGGAAATTAGAAAAACTAACATTTAGGAAACCTGTACTTGAGCTTATTTATCAACCATACCTTTATACTTTAAAACTAGTATGTCATGAAATAAAAACAAAGTGCGAACACAAAAATATCCAACCATTTCTTGTCAGTCTTCCCTCAGACTATTCGTGTGTAAATGAATATGAATTATCTTAAAACATGCAATTCTCTAATTGAGGGTGCGACAAAAGGTTGTTTTTAGGGGACACTGAAAAAGTCAAACCAACTTTTCAAATGCCTTTAATTATAATGGCAATGGCTTCACTCGTTGTCCGCCTGCTACGAGAAGACCACTCGTAACAGGCTTTAAAAAAATTCAACGGTTACGCACATTGCTAAGAGGGCACTGAAAAAGTTAAAAACCTAACTTTTTCAGCGCCCTCTGTTTTTAACCTTTTGTCCCACCCTCTATACTAGTTCTTCTTCCTACCCTGGATGGGCTGTCCCATAGAATGGAACAGCCCTTCTTGCAATTACTCATTTACAGGACCAAAGAATCCGTCTTCTTCCTGTTGTTGGAACTGGAATTGCGCTTGGTCTTGTTCTTGGAATGCATCAGCTAATGCTTTAGCTGCTGCTTTTGTAAATGCAGAAGCCTCTACAAACACATATGAGTTTCCACTTTTTACAACGTTCGCTGATACGCCATCTGCTGCCGGACGTCGTACTGGACGATGAATAGGTCGTTTATTGTTATTCATATCTTTTTCACCTCCTTTTAGAGGATACTTTATACTATGAGGTTGATAGAATAATAGCACGGCACTGTTACTAGATGAATCGCACATTTACACTAGAGTTGTATTCACATACCGACTACCACATGAAGCGGCTGTCCAACTTTTGACTTATGGGTAATAGCCCACTTTTATGAAAAAAAGACCAATAAAAAGACTATTGGCCCAAAAATCATTCATGTCGTTACTTAATACCTGAACTAAAATGTCCCTTAAACGGAATTTGAATTGTATCTTTTTTTATTTCTGATGCTGTTACTTTCCACGTGTGTTCAGATTCATCTCTTCGAATGACAGCAAAATGTTTTTTGTTGGTAGAGTAGACCTTATAGCCTTTTTGGATGACATCATTTATAAAAAAATAATCCTCTGCATACGTTCGGTCTCGAAAGTTTACTTGTTTCCACACATCTTTTTTGAAAAACAAAGTTGCTCCAGCAACCTTATCTGTATAACCTTCACCTTCCCAATTCAAGCAGTGGAGGGCATTCTCATTTTGGAAGTAAATATAAAAAACACTTTTTCCAACGATCGCTATTCTCTCATCTCTTTTCATTGCCTCAAATGCCTGGGTTAAATAGCGTGCTCCATAATAGTCGTCATCATCAAATTTTGCAATATACTTATTTTTAGCCTTTTTTATTGCATAATTTAAACAATATCCAAGTGATTTTGCTTCATCTACTCGGTAAACTTTCACATTCTTATTTTGTTTCGCTCGTTTCTCCCAAAGTTTCCTATCCATATCATTTTTATTTAAAATGATAATAAGCTCTTTCTCTTTCCAATCTTGTCGGTCAAAGTTCTCAAAGATATTATTAATACAACTGTCTCTTACTGTACTCGTAATTACCGAAATCAAATCGTTTTACCCTCCTAACTTAAAAAGTTTTTGCTCAAACAAATGTATAAAATGGTTATATTTTTCTCTTTCTTTAATTTGTAGAAGGTCTTGTTTAATCTCTTCTTGTTTTTCTTTCGTAATTCCAGCCTCTCTTAAGACGATATTCCTATCTTTCTTCTCTATGAGTAGCTTAGGTATCACTGTAATTATCTGTGTAAATGCTCCTTTAACAGCTTTGTGTTCATTTGGATGGTTCTCACATAACCTTTCATACTGGGTTAAGACATTATTAATATCATGTAAGTCTATTAATTCAATGAGTTCAAGACCTAATACCAAAACATTTACATCTGGATGTTTTTTTGTAAACAAATAATAATTAAATATAGCTTCGTCTCTTTTACTTTCTCCAATAGGGTGTTCTTGATGGTAAGAGTAACCTCTTGGGTTAACAATAAAGGTGGCACCAGCTTTATAGAACCGATAACCTAATTCCCAATCCTCATACCCATACAAAACAAATTCTTCATCTAGCAACCCAACTTCCTTAAAAAAGTCTCTCTTAACAGAAACGTTTCCTGTCAAAAAACCCATCCATGGAAATTTAAAACTAGTTAATCCTTCACCGTATTTCCATACAATTTGGTTTGCATAATACCGATCCTTTAAGGACATTACATTATACTTTTGTGTTAAAATATCTTCTTTAGCAACTAAGCTAAACCATTTTTTTCGCTTGGTATATTCGTTTGATTCAAATTCTGTAAATCTTTGTTCGAACACTGGGTCTGCCTTAGCTAATTCCTTTACTGTTCCAAGTTGGTCTGTTGAGAACTGAGGATAGATTACGGTATACGAATTTCTAAGGTGAAACCCACCTGTTACTATAGCCCTGTCATGCTTCATATGTTCTTCAACATGACTTTTGATAAAATCAGGTGGAACAATCATCTCTGCATCAATTAAAACTATGATTTTCCCCTTAGACAATTTAATTCCAGTATTCCTAGCTTTTGCTCTACCTAAGTTTTTGAAACAACGAACATATCGAAAAGGATATGGTACCTTTAATTTACTTATTACCTTAAACGTTTCATCACTGGAAGCATCATCAACAAAAACAACTTCAAGCTTTTTCAAGTCTATAGTTTGTGATTCTAAAGAATATAAGGATAATAGGTTTAACGGATATTTGTTAAATGATGGAATGATTAAAGATACCTCAATAGTATCTTTTTCTTGTATCCAGAGTTTATTTACAATTTGTTGATATTTTTTAGGTTTATGTCTATGAAATCTCATCTATTTCCTCCCATATAGTCAGCTTAGTAGCATTCTATTATCAAAGTGAGTAGATTGTTCATTTAACGAGAGGAATCAGGCAATAAATGAAGCGATAACCTAGTAATCACTTTCAATACCTTTGATTATGGCGAGGATAGCCATATTATTGAGTCATCGCAAAATAAGTAGGCTGTTCAAATTGAACAGCCTACTTGAATAATTTTCCTTTAGTAAGGACCTTCTTCTTCTTGGAATTGGAATTGTGCTTGGAATTGGTCTTGGTCTTGGAATGCATCTGCTAATGCTTTTGCTGCTGCCTTTGAAAAGGCTGATGCTTCTACAAAAACGTATGAGTTACCACTTTTAACAACGTTTGCTGATACACCATCTGCTGCCGGACGTCGTACTGGACGATGAACTGGGCGTTTATGATTATTCATATCTTTTTCACCTCCTTTCACAGAGGATACTTTATCCTATGAAGTTGTACTTTCGTAATCAACGGCACTATGCCTGAATCATACACACATTTCTCTTTGTTCTAGTAACCATCCTCTTCTTGAAAATACAACTGCTCTTGGTTGTGCTGTTCTTCGAATGCATTAGCAAAAACTCTTGCTGCTCTGATGCATGAATTATTATATTAAATTAAATAGGTATAGCACATCCTCATCAAATACAAAAAAAAGAGAGAGAACTATAAAGTTCCACTCTCTATATAATTTATCTTTTACCTTACGACAAAGATAAGATATTATATCCACAGTCTACGTGAATCATTTCTCCTGTAATTCCTCTTGATAAGTCACTCATTAAGAACAGCGCCGTGTCTCCTACTTCTTCCTGCGTCGTTGTTCTACGAAGTGGTGCACGTTCTTCGATTTCCTTTAATACATCGTTGAAACCTGAGATCCCTTTTGCAGCTAACGTACGGATTGGTCCAGCTGAAATCGAGTTTACTCGAATTCCGTCTTTTCCTAAATCGTTGGCTAAATATTTTACACTTGCATCTAAAGAAGCTTTGGCTACACCCATAACATTATAGTTTCGAACGACACGTTCTCCACCTAAATACGTTAACGTAACAATGCTTCCACCCTCGCTCATAACTGGTCTAGCTGCTTTAGCCACTGCCGTTAATGAATACGCGCTAATGTTATGTGCTAACATAAATCCATCTCTTGTTGTGTTTAAATATTCTCCTTCTAGCTCGTCCTTATTTGCAAAAGCAATACAGTGAGCTAGTCCATGAATGACACCAACCTGCTCTTTAATTTGAGCAAATGTGTTCGCAATGTCTTCATCATTCGTTACATCACATGGTAACACGATCGAATCATCGCGCTCTAACGTATCGGCTAAATCACGAACATTCTTCTCAAGTCGTTCTCCTGCATATGTAAAAATTAATCTTGCACCTGCTTTGGATAAAGATTGAGCAATTCCCCAGGCGATACTTCTTTTATTCGCAACTCCCATAACAACATATGTACGATCTTGTAATGATAAACTCATTTTTATTCCCTCCAACAATAATTGTAGGCTGTTCTTATTACTTGGTACCAAATTAGTATATCATGATTCCATGAAGCTGTGTAGTCCTTTCTGTCAGACTATCCTTTCTTTGTTCGTATGTTTCTCAACTCATATTCACACTCTTCACATTCATAAATAATATTTTGATTTGATTGAGCCGTAAAAAGATTGGTCACTGGCTTTTTTGAGTTACAATTAGGGCAAACAACTACTGGTTCCATTAATTATCCCTCCATCTTATATATAACATTATTTCAGAATGCTGTTTTTCAGGTTATCAACAGCCTTCTTTTATTTCTATTTTCTATTCTATCCTTTTTAAAGGTAAAACATTGATCGTTTAAATTAGTCTTCATATTGATTAAAAGGAAGATAGGTTCTTGGGACAGCTGTTCCACGTGATCCTCTTGAATCGACCTGCTCACTTTCAGGAGGATAGATCATAATAAAGCTCTCCGTTGCCGATTTGGATAACTCTCTTGGTATTCTTTCAAGCTGTGGATGCCATGCAACTGTTCCTCGCCGTGCACTGATGACGACGACAAGATCATCGTTTTTCAACATACTTAGGCTTTCCCTCATTAACTCGTTCCAACTATTTGATTGTGTGAAATTTACTTTGACATCTGGTTTTAACTTTGAAAAAGTCTCCTCATACTTATCGGTGTCATCATGAATGACTATCGCTTCAACCGTTGCCCCTACTTCAACGGCAATTGTTTTTATTTTTCGTAACGCTTCATAATATCCCGCTTTATGGTTTAGACCTGGTGGAATGACAACGACTATCCGCTTCATGATATTAAGTGGATATCCGATTCTAGACACTAACACCATCTCATTTGTTCGTTCTAGTAACTGGTCTAAGATGCCACCAAAAATACGCTGAGGCGTTGATAACTTACCATTCCACCCAATAACTATCGTTGAAATTCTAGTTTCTTCAATGGCACGGACAACACCTGATGCAATATTCTCATCTACCCTTGTTAAAAGTTGAATGGGAATCTGAGCTCCTGCTGCATAGGTAACGGCATGACCTAGCATTTTCTCTGCTTCTGCTACTTTCGCATCCGACCCACCATTTCCTTTACGAACAACAGTTAACGGAAATAACGGCTCTTGGCTTTTGCCACGTAATACAAATGCTAAATCTAATAGCGACTCTAATGTCTTAGGATTGGCTAAAGGGATTAATATTCGTTCTTCTTGGTCATTTGGTTCATACGGTTTTTGTTCTTCAATCACTGCAATTTTACGACTATACTTTTCAACCATATAAGGGCCAACTATACAAGTGACCAAAATCATAACGATAACGGCATTGACTGTCGCCTCATCAAATAATCCAAGTTCAAAACCGACAAGTGTAGCGGCTAACGTTGCAACCGCCTGTGGAATCGATAAGCCAAACATTAGTTTAATTTCTTCCTTAGAATAGCGAAAGAATTTCCCACTCATCCAGGCAGCGGTATACTTTCCAAGCTGCACAAGCAAGACGATACCTGCAGCCATGATCCATGCGGAAGGCTGTTCAATTAAGACTCTAATATCCATTAACATTCCAACAGATAACAGGAAAAACGGGATAAATAAAGCATTCCCAAGGAATTTTATCCGATTCATTAAGGGGCTATGTTCTACAATAAATCGATTTAAAGCCAATCCTGCTAAAAACCCACCAATGATTGGCTCAAGACCAGCAACAATTGCAAAATACGCAGTAACAAACAGTACAGTCATCACAAAAATGAAATCAACAGACCCATCGCTACTCACATTTCGAAAAAACCATTTCGCAAGTTTGGGCACAATGAGAAGGACTGCAACGACATAAATGGCGATAACAAGAAACATCTGTATCCAAAAACTAGGGGTTAGTTCTCCCTGAAGTGATGCTGCAATGACGGCTAGGAATAATAACGCCGATGTATCCGTCATAATTGTTCCGCCAACCGTCGTTGTTACAGCTTTATTTTTTGCAATTCCAAGACGACTTGCAATCGGATAAGCTAATAATGTATGAGACCCTAATACTGACCCTAACAATAGGGAAGCCGCTATCGAGTAACCAAGCATTAATCCAAAAAAGGTTCCTAACAAGCAAGGAATCGAAAAAGATAGCGACCCAAAGATAATACTTCGACGACGATATTTTCGAAATCCCTCTAAGTCAATCTCCAATCCAGCAATAAAAATAATATATAATAGTCCCACAGTCCCTAAAAGGATAATCGTTGGATCTCGCTCCAATAACCCTATCCCATTTGGGCCAATAATGACTCCAGATAAAATCAGACCTATAATACCAGGAAGTTTGAGTCGAACCATTATAATAGGTGCCAAAAGAAACACGACCATCGCTATAGCAAATATTAATACGGGGTTTGTTATTGGTTGTTCAATCATTCGTTGGCACCTCCTCTTTTGGTTATAGACAAGAAATGCCTATACCGTAAAAACTATGCACTATTGCTAGTCCTTATCCATATCGAAACGTAAAAATAGAAAAGAATGTATATTATATCATTATCGGAAAAAAATTGAAATTAATAAGATTCTTTGATTATGCTTAACAGGTATATAAAGATTTATGAATACAACACTTGGCACAATCAAAATATATTAGAATAGGAGGGAGCTTTATTGACACAAGTATTCGATGTTATAGGAGATATCCACGGGTGTTTTTCTGAATTTAAACAACTAACGTTAGAATTAGGATATGAATGGGCGACTGGTATTCCGATCCATCCACGTGGTCGCATGTTAGCTTTTGTAGGAGATTTAACTGACCGTGGACCTGACTCAGTTTCTGTGATAAAAACCGTTTGTCAGCTTGTTTCAGAAGACAAAGCATATTACGTTCCGGGTAATCATTGTGATAAGCTTTATCGTTACTTTTTAGGGAGAAAGGTCCAAACTACTCATGGCTTGGAAACAACTGTTGCAGAATTAAAAACCTTATCTAAAAGTGAATGGAAAGAGATAAAGGATGCATTTATTAAACTATACGAGTCCTCACCACTTTATCAAACCTTAGATCATGATAGGTTAGTTATTGCTCATGCAGGCATTCGTGAGGATTATATTGGGAGACATGATAAGCGGGTCAAAACGTTTGTACTCTATGGAGATATTACCGGAAAGAACAATGCTGATGGGACACCTGAAAGAAGAGACTGGGCGTTGCATTATAAAGGGGATAGATGGATTATATATGGTCATACTCCTGTAAAGGAAGTGCGCTTTCTTCATAAAACTGCTAATATAGATACTGGATGTGTATTTGGCGGAAAACTGAGTGCACTCCGTTACCCGGAAATGGAACTGAAATCTGTTCCCTCAACAATGCCTTTTGTTGAAGAAAAGTTTCGTTCGTTTCCCGATAATACTTAATATAGCAGGTGAATGATGAAACATATAAGTCGAATATTGTTAGTAGTATGCTTCTCGGTTCTTTTTGGTTGTGGACCTCAAGTTCAAATTGAAGGAAATGAATCCGAAAGCAATCTTATCATTGATGAAAAGCGTGATCTTTTAGCTATTTATGCATTGGTCGAAAATACAAGTACAATACCATCTGGTTCTCTTTATGCAAAGTTTGAACTTCATCATGAGAAATTAATCTCCTTTTTCGGACAAGATGCTTTAATATTCCAAGACCAAAGTGGAGACCCTTTTATGTTTAAAGTAGGAGCAAACAATGGATATTTCATTTCACAAATGTTTGATTTTACTGAGACGATTCCAGAGGAAGAGTTTGTCGGTGCAATTGAAGTTGTTATTTATACTGATAAAGATGAAGTGGTCGAGCAATTTCCAATTACCAATGTTGAAAAAGTAGAGCAATGAATCTTAACGGTTCATTGCTCTTTTGATATCCTCGGGAATAGGTGCAGTGAGAAGGATTTCTTTATGTAAAAAAGGATGATAGAAAGACATCCTTTTACTATGTAGAGCTTGACGTGAAATCTCCTCTACACTTCCACCATATAAATCATCTCCTAGTAAAGGATGACCCTTATAAGAAAGATGTACACGAATCTGATGGGTTCTGCCAGTTTCTAATTGAATCTCAACCATTGTTCTATCTTCTAATTGTTCAAGTATTTTAACGTGTGTGATGGCTTGCTGTCCATCTTCTCGAACCTCTCGCTCAATGATACTTCCTTCTTTTCTGCCAATAGGCGCATCAATTGTAAAATCCAACTGATTGAGTTGCCCATGAACAACCGCAACATACGTCCTTTTAACAAGACCTTTCTTCTGTTCCTTCGTTAGTAGGTCATGGACATACCGATGCTTTGCTACTAAGAGGATACCTGATGTATCTTTATCTAGTCGATTCACTGCATGAAAGGTAGATTGGATCCCTTTTGTTTCATAATAACCGATAATGGCATTTGCTAGCGTACCTGTTGGATGCTCTCTTGAAGGTATCGTGGCCATGCCAGGTGCTTTGTTGATAACAATAAAATGCTCGTCCTCATATATTATAACAAAGGGGAGATGTTCCGAAACGAGACTTGGACTTTTTTGTTCTGGTGGGAAAATCACTGTAATGACGTCTTCTGTTTGAACTACTGTTCTTACAGTTGTCTCTTGCCCATTTACAAGAATCTGACCACCGTTAAACTTTACTGCTGCTAATGCCACTTTTGAAATCATCTTCTCTTTACGTAAGAACTCTCGCAACAGCATCCCATTTTCTTTTGCACTAACCGTCCATTCAATTTTGACTGACATTCTATTCTCCTACAAACGATTCCTTCACTCGCTTCCAAAAAGGAAACGGTCTAAACCGTGCAAATCGTATCTTCTCTTCTGCTACTCGACACTGAATCGTTTTTACTTGCTTATGAACAAGAGATAAATGGTCAATGGTTATTCTCATATCAACATCATTTAATGGTTTCAACAAACAAGTGTGGTGTTGAGGTAGGACAAGCGGAGAGCCCACTGTCCTATACACGCGATTATTTATAGAAGCCATCTCCGAGATTTGGATTGATGCAAGCGATGGATGAAGGATTGCTCCACCTAGGGCTTTATTGTAAGCTGTACTACCTGAAGGAGTGGATATACAAAGACCATCTCCACGGAACGTTTCAAATGTGTCGCCTTTTATTTCAACATTACAGACGAGTGACCCCTCTAATGTTTTGACCGTACATTCATTAAGTGCCAAAAAACGTTCTGGGGATTCATCATCATAGTGTCGAACAATGACTTCTAGTAAAGGATATTCAACAATTTGATAGGGTGTCTTAGAAATGTGGATGACAAGCTTTTCGACTTCTTCAGGCTTCCAATCTGCATAAAATCCTAAGTGACCTGTATGGATACCGACAAATGCAGTTGTTTCTAAACAATGCTTATAGTGATGGAAAGCATGAAGTAATGTCCCATCTCCCCCTACAGTAATAACAATATCAGGTTGGTCTTTATCGTAAGTTAAGCCAAATTCATTTAAGTATTTCTTTATTTTATCGCAGAGCGAATTTGAAACCTCGTCACCTCTAGACGTTACTGCATACTTCATCACTATCAATTCCTTTTCTATGCGTTAATGTTGTTGCTCCTGAGACCTTATGATAATTTGTTGGGCCTCTCTTACTTCACCACGTATTTGTGACATTTCCTCATCTAACTTAAACGCTGCTTCAGCGGCTCGTTGTAACCGATGTTTGACATCAACTGGAATTTCGCCTTTATATTTATAATTTAATGAATGTTCAATGGTTGCCCAGAAATTCATCGCTAGTGTACGTATTTGTAATTCGACGAGAATCATTTTTCGTCCCGTAATTGTCTCTACGGGGTAGCGAAGTACCATATGATACGATCGATAGCCACTTTCTTTTTTTTCGATGATATAATCGCGTTCTTCCACAATCACAAAATCAGTTCTCGTTCGAATAAGGGCGACCACGGTAGAAATATCTTCAACAAATTGAGTGACAATACGTACCCCAGCTAAATCCTGCATCTCACTTTCTAAGCAATCCAACGGAATATTTTTTCGTTTCGCTTTATCTAGTATACTCGAAACTGGTTTTACTCTACCCGTAACAAATTCAATCGGAGTATGTTTAGAGGATTTCTGATATTGCTCACGAATTCCTTTTAATTTAATTTTCAGTTCTTCCACTGCTTGTTTGTACGGGGTTAAAAAACTATCCCAATTACTCAAGAAACCACATCCATTCACTATCTTTTTTCTAATCGGATATAGCTATATCTTGCCAGACTGACGTCAATTACTTGGTAAACGTATTTGCAACAGCCGTTACGAATTCATCGCCATAATTACTGTTATTATCAATATTTTCAAGTAAGTAAGTGAGTTCAGCATGCACATTTCTACATTCGATTTGAAAGTCATTACAGTTTATGAAAACAGGAGTTAGTTGTTCATGCGCTTCCTTAAGTTCCGCCCACCACTTTTGCGATATTCTTATGTATATATATCTATCCTCTTCTTCTAAAATATAGATAAATGCAAGATTGTCTGAATCAACAAGCATTCGTTCACCCGCTTGTAATTCTTCTTTTTTGCCTTCCGGATAGGCAACATTAATTTGTAATACACCATTATTAAACATCACTTTATTACTTTCTAGTACTAGCATATCTGTTAGTTCCTCCTACGGTTCCACTTTCTTACGATAAGTTTATCATAATTCAGGGTAAAACAAGAACTAATCCGGTGTGAACTAAAAAATGTGATGTGCCTTTTCAAATATCGTTTTGTTATGTGATAATATAAGCGAACTGAAAGTCGATAGTAATGGAGGGCACTGAAAAAGTTCGGTTTTTAACTTTTTACAGTGACTTCTAGAAATGGGGTTTCTGATATGGCCAAAGAAATAGAAATAGAAGCGAAGAATATCGTGACGAGTGATGAATTTTATCGTGTTGTAAGTGCATTTCAAATAAAAGATGAGGCATTTGCCGTTCAAACAAATCATTACTTTGACACAGCAGACTTTAAGTTAAAGGAAAAAAAAGCAGCGATGCGTATCCGTGAAAAAGCGGATCAACTTACATTAACAATAAAACAACCACATACAATTGGTAAACTTGAAACTCACCAAAGCTTGGTCGTTGATGACATGAACCACATGGTTAAAACAGGTGTTCCACCAAAAGGGGAAATCGCAGAGCAACTACAGCACTTGGATGTTGAAGGTCCTTTTTCGCTAATTGGTTCATTAACAACCGCAAGAGCTGAGCTTAATTATAAAAATGGGATACTTGTATTTGATAAAAGTACCTACCTGGGTATTGAAGATTTTGAACTTGAATACGAGGGCGAAACAGAGGAACTGGTTCAGTCAAATTTCTTAGCTCTCCTTCAGGAATTTAATATACCAGTAAGAAAAACGGCTAATAAAATTGCACGCTTCTTCGAGGCGAAACAAAGAATGACAAACTAACAAAAAACTCCATTGTTATCGTCTAGGTCTATACGATATAATAAACTAGATGACATGAGAGCAAGGGAGTGAACATATTGAATATCTCAATGCTTCAACAACTTTCACAGTTTAATCTTGTACAAAATAATCCTTTTGGAAAAGCTAGCCATTCTTCTTCACCATTTCAGTCTTTCTTTTCTGATTTTATATCTGAAGAAATGGGAAAGGTTAACTTAAATCATCCAGCATTAGTAAATCGGAACACAAGTTTATTTTTACATCCTACTGACCAACTTCAGTTGGAGCACGTGTTGCCTGTGAATACAGCAACTAAAGCTCAAAAAAGCTCTAGTGTTCCATCGAATAAATATGATGACTTAATTCAAGCTGCCGCGTCAAGATATGGTGTCGACCCTAAACTAATCTATGCTGTAATCAAGCACGAGTCTAACTTTAATCCAAATGCAAAGAGTCATGCTGGTGCTGCCGGATTAATGCAATTAATGCCCGGAACTGCACGCTTTCTTAATGTAACAAATGTGTACGATCCAGAACAAAACATTAACGGTGGGACAAGATATTTAAAACAAATGCTTGATAAATATAAAGGAAATACTAGATTAGCGTTAGCCGCCTATAACGCAGGACCAGGAAACGTTGATAAGTTTGGTGGAATCCCACCATTTAGAGAAACAATGAACTACGTACCAAAAGTAATGCAAACATTTATGTCAGTTTAAAAAAGGACCGCTATCGGTCCTTTTTTAATTTTCACTGAGCGAAGCCACTGCCTTCTTTTAAATAGTGCATTAATAAGTGTACTTCTTATTAATGCACGCGCAGTGTGCTGAGCCAGTGACATCTTGAAATACCCTGTTCTTCTAGATTTTTTCTTGGTTTTACTCATCCTGTGTCCATTTATTTCCTTTTCCCAAGTGAACTTCCCTCATGTAGAATAAATGTCTTATCATAGGAATACACTTTCTCTTCTATATCAAGACCTTCTTTTATGTATTCTGAAACGATTTGTTCTCCCAATTCAGGAGTCACTCCCTTAAACCAAGTTCCTTCAGGATATAAAATAACAACGCAAGCATCCTCGCATCGCCCATTGCATCTCGTTCTTGTTGTATGCACTTGTACGTCCATATCATGCGCTGAAATCGTTTCTCGAATAGACTGTGTCACTTCCTCCCCACCTTTATTCATACAACTTCCACCGTTACATATTAAAATATGGTGACTTGTATTTTGAAGGTCCCAAGTAGCCATTCTTCTCCCCCTCATCCGTAAATCGTAATCATTCTTATTTAAGAATAGTACATTTATAAGAATTATGCAATAATAACCAGAGTCAGATAATTTGCTCATTGTTGTATTGGTTGCTAAAATAAAACTAACACTAAATCATACTACCTTTATATGAGTCTTTTGAAGGAGATTTTTTTATGAAAGAACTTGAAACACCTTATGATGCTATTGGTGGATATGAGTTTCTAGATAAACTTGTTGACACTTTTTATAAAAATGTACAAGATGAACCTATCCTTGCTCCGTTATTTCCAAATGATTTAACGGAAACCGCAAGAAAACAAAAACAGTTTTTAACGCAGTTTCTTGGTGGCCCTACGTTATATTCCGATGAACACGGTCATCCGATGTTACGTGCCAGACACATGCCTTTTACCATCACACCAAAACATGCAGAGGCTTGGCTAACATGCATGAGGAAGGCGATGGATGAGGTTAAATTTACTGGTGAACTAAGAGAACAAATCTATGCAAGACTTACATTTACTGCACATCATATGGTGAATCACCCTAATGACCCACAATCGGAAGGAGGATAACCATTGTCTTCTAATGAACCAAAACAAACATGCGATAGTAACCAAGGCTGGTGTGGTCCAAAAGAGGACGCCCCTCGAAAAACGATATCAAACAAGCCAATTGAAATGTATACGTTTATCGATCCTCTCTGTCCTGAGTGTTGGGCATTTGAGCCTATTGTTAAAAAGCTTCAAGCTGAGTATGGAAGCTATTTGACGATTCGTTATTTTGTTGCGAATAAGTTAGAGGCTTGGAATTATGCTCAAGCTAAATATAAGGGAGTTAGCTCCTTAGAAAATTTAGCTAAAATATGGGAGAAAACAGCGGGACGAACGGGGATGAGTTGCGATGGTGACCTTTGGTTAGAGGATCCTGTCTGTTCTCCATATACTGCGTCATTAGCTATTAAAGCTGCAGAAATGCAAGGAAAACAAGCAGGCGCAAGATTTTTACGAAAGCTCCGTGAGTACCTATTTCTTAACAAAAAGAATGTCTCTAAAGAAGAAGTTCTATTAGAATGCGCAAACGATGCCGGTCTTGATGTAACTGAATTTTCTGATGATTTACACTCAGAAGGAGCCATTAAGGCGTTACTTTGTGATATGAAAACGACAAAAGAACTAGAAATAGATTACTCCCCTAGCTTTGTTTTTTTTAATGATAGGGTAGAGGACGACGGCTTAAAGGTAGTAGGCATCTATCCTTATGAAGTGTACGTTCATATCATTAGAGAAACACTTGGGTACTTGCCTGAAAAAGACCCACTCGTTCCACTTGAAGACTTTTTAGCACGATATAAATTTGTAGCTACAAAAGAAGTATCTGTTGTCTACGATATCAGTGTCGAAGAAGCAGAACGTCGATTACGAAGATTATTGCTTGAACAAAAAGTAGAACGTATCCCAGTTAAGTATGGTACATTTTGGCGATATGTAGAAAAAGAATAGTTTAGACAAAACGCCTTTGAGAACTAGCTAAAACATCTGCACTGGCTTCACTCGCCACAAAGCCGGTTGTGAGAAACCCACTCACAACCGGCTTTAAAAAGATAGTGGCGGTTTCGCTCATTGCTTAGAGGGTGGGACAAAAGGTTAAAAACAACCTTTTGTCTCACCCGTTTTCACCCTCCTTCGGTAACGGTTCTTCCTGTTCCGTTACCGCCCCACTCGTTTTCTCTCCCCTACGGTAACGGTTCTCGTTACACTTTCTCTTTTTAGATCTTTTATCGTCTCTTCTCAACTTTCTAATCACTTCTTTTCATTTTTTGAGGTTTGCTTTCATACAATGTAGTACAAGTATGTACCGAATGAGGTGATTTTGGTGGCACAACGTATTTTTTTAATTGCGGGTATTGTATTTTGTATCATAGTCTATTATTACTTCATACTTGCACTAATGAACCTATTTCCAATGTTAATCGCAGGTCCTCTTTTATTTTTATCCATCCTTGTCGTCATGCTTATTATAAATAATCGAAAAAAATTTCGTGGCTTCCGCTAATGTAGAAAGCCCTCTTAGGTCAAAGTACGACCTAAGAGGGCTTTCTCTTATTCTTCTAGCAGTTTTTCCATTTCGTTTAAGGTTTTTTCAAAAACGGCGCATGCTTCTTTGATAGGATTGGCTGATGTCATGTCGACTCCAGCTTTTTTTAGGACTTCGATTGGATAATCGGAACTTCCCGCTTTGAGGAAGTCGATATACCTTTTCACAGCAGGTTCGCCTTCTTCTACGATTTGTTTTGATAACGCCGTTGCTGCACTGTACCCTGTTGCATATTGGTACACATAAAAATTATAGTAAAAATGAGGTATTCGCGCCCATTCTAAGCCAATTTCTTCATCAATGACTAACTCTGTTCCAAAATATTTTTTGTTTAAATCATAATACATTTCAGTGAGGCTATCTGCCGTTAGCGCTTCACCCGCTGCTGATTTTTCATGGATTAGATGTTCAAACTCAGCAAACATCGTTTGTCTAAACACCGTTCCACGGAAGCCTTCTAAGAAGTGGTTCAACAAATACAACTTTTTCTGTTTATCTTCTGTAATCTCTAGCAGGTGATTGTTTAATAACGCTTCATTTAGCGTAGAAGCAACTTCCGCCACAAAGATAGTATAATCGCCGTAAGGATATGGCTGAGTTTCTCTTGTATAATAGCTATGAAGTGAGTGACCAAATTCATGTGTCAGGGTAAAAAGGTTATTGACGTTGTTTTGCCAGTTCATGAGGATATAAGGCATTGTTCCATATGCTCCAGATGAATAAGCCCCACTTCGCTTCCCGACATTTTCTTCAACATCGACCCATCTTTTTTCAAATCCTTCTTTCAACAAAGAGACATATTCTTCTCCTAAAGGAGCAGCTCCATCAATAACAAGTTTCTTCGCTTCCTCATAGGTAACTTCCATTTTTACATCTTTTACAAGAGGCGTATATAAGTCATAAATATGAAGCTCATCAAGACCCAGTACCTTCTTCCGCAACTTAATATAGCGATGAAGTAATGGTAAATGCTCGTTAATAGTAGACACTAATTGGTCATAAACGACTTCAGGAATGTCATTGTCACTTAATGCAGCTTGCCTTGCTGACTCATAATTTCTAGTGTTCGCATAAAACAAATTACGTTTCACTTGCCCACTTAGCGTACTCGCAAATGTATTTTTAAAGTTTCCGTATGTTTCATATACGGCTTTAAAGGCATCCTCTCTCACACGTCGATCACTTGATTCAAGGAATGAGATAAAACGACCTTGTGTTACTTCCACCTCGTCTCCATTTTCATCTGTAATCACTGGAAACTTCAAGTCTGCATTATTTAACATTCCAAACGTATGACTTGGTGCACTTGTTGCTTCACTTGCCTGAGCCAATAGGGCTTCTTCTTTTTCTGATAACACATGGGCTCTCTTTTTGTTGAGTTGGTCGAAATAATGAGTGTAAAGCTGCAGTTCTTGATGTTCTGAAGAAAATGTTTCGATTGTATCTTGCGGGATATTTAGAATTTCAGGAGTGATAAATGAAATCGCCTGTCCTACTTGTGCAGCAAGTGAAGCTGCTCGGTCATTCAATCCTTGGTAAAACCCATTTGTTGTGTCTTGGTCATTACGCATGTGCGCATATGTATATAATTTCCCAAGCTTTTTAGTGATTTCATCCGATTGTTGTAACCCATCAAATAGAACTTGAGCTGAACTTCCAAGTTTCCCTTGGAACTCCTTCATTTTAGGTAGGAGCAGTTTTATTTCAGTGAACTCCTCTTCCCATGTAAAGTCTGTCTCGTAAATTGCTTCTAAATTCCACGTTTTTTCAACCGGTATTTCATTTCGTTTTGGTAAGCTTTTTGCTGTTGCCAAACCATGCACCTCCATGTAGTGTAACTATCTTTATTAATATACGTTCGAGGTCCACTCATTCATTCCTTTATTTCTTTTCAATTTTTATGTTTTGTGATTGGATATACGGATAAAACTGCCTATGAAAAAAAGCTTCGTCAAGTTCTATTGCATCAGACACAGAAAGAGGAATACGATACGGAGTTTTAATGATATACGTAGCATTATTTATCTTTTCTAACACATGTATGCTACTTAAAAAATCAAGATAGGCATACAGTGAATACACATAGCCTTCAGATTGCAAATCACGAATGTGAAAGAGATTTTTATCGATGGCATCAGAAAAGGCCGTTTGTAAGAATCGAAATAGAATAGGTTGGTCTTGAGGTAAAGAGAACATTTTTAGGAGAGTCCATGTTTGCCAGATGTGCATTGGGGTTTCAATAAAATAGCTATAAGGAGTAGGCCATCCAGCTTCAATTGGAAACAGTGAGGGGTACATCGAATGGTGATAGCAAAGCACTTGAAAGAATTTCTGGATAGAACTTTGAAAAGGAAAGGTGGAGTATCGCCAGTTTTTTTTAACCGTTACCCAATACCTAAAAAGTCGATCTTCTCTCTCATTATCAATTACGGGACGGAGGATGTCTGTAAAGCTATATTTCTGTAATGGTTTAATAAGGATGGAAGATAGGGCTTTTTGAGATGAGATGGGAAGTAAATTAAGAGCACTGTAAAAGTTTTCGGATGAAGAACAATAATACGTTAACATAGGAAATAAAAATGAGGGGAGTTTTGAAAAAGTACAGAGCCATTCAAATGAATGGATCGTATATTCATAGGTACCTTTTCGCTTAATTCGATTTCCACCAACAATCCAAAACGGAAGGATATTTTTCTTACGGAATGAACTTGTTCGTTTCTTATGGATGGATTCGTGTATAGGCGAGCATTGGTATTCTAATGCAATTTGTCGCCCTTGATACGAGAATAAGAGGTCGGGCCGTTGCTGAATAGAAGGTAAATAAGGTTCTAACGTTGGTTGATAGCCTTGAGCTGTGAGCCATCTATATAATTGCATCTTCCCCTTTCGATGATACTCTGATTCTGCTTCTGATTCGAAGCTACAGCTTTTTGTGTGTTTGTGTGCAAAGTGCCATTGTTTCTTTGTTCCTAACTTTAATTGCAAATTCTGTTTACAAACCGGGCAATAAAAACCGCTTTTACGTTCAAGTTCAACTAGTTCATTTTTGCTCCAGCTGTCAGCTAATGAGATTGGTTCACCATTTTTTCCAATTGCCGTTAACAACGATACACCTCATTTCATGACTAGATACTGTTCTATTCTACACTTACGTTGTTTTTCCTTTCCAGAGAAAAAGAAAAAGCGATACTCGTCCTACCAATACGTAGTCCAATTCAGAGGGCGCTGAAAAAGTTAGGTTTTAAACTTTTTCAGCGCCCTCTACAATTCACCGCTTTTTCCTTTTATAATAATGGACTTAATAACCGAGATGTTGATTCAATGATACGGTAATAAATTGACCTTGTTTTAAACACTTCTAATGAGAGCTGATTGGAATGCTCTAAATCATAAATATAATCACTAACAAGAGTAGTCACGCTTTTTGTTTGATATAAAAAGGCATTGACTTCAAAATTTAGATGAAAACTTCTCATATCCATATTTGACGTTCCAATCGAAGCAATTTCATTATCCACTATAATAATTTTACTGTGCATAAAGCCTCGATTATATTCATAAATCTTTACTCCTGCCTCAAGCAACTCTGGGAAATAAGAACGAGATGCATAAAACACGATTTTTTTATCAGGGCGATTTGGAACAAGAATTCGAACATCAATCCCACTTAATGCAGCAATCTTAAGTGCACTTAAAATATCCTCATCAGGAATAAAATACGGTGAAGCGATCCAAATCGATTGTTTGGCAGACGTAATCATCGAAAAGAACAGTTTCTTAATGATTTCCCATCGTTTGTCTGGTCCACTTGCAATCATCTGTACTCCGCCATCTTTCCCCTCATCAATTAACACGGGTGATAGGTAGCTAGGACGTAGTAATGCTTCTCTCGTGACATAATACCAATCCTGCAAAAAGATTAATTGTAGTGTTCGCACTGCTTCTCCTCTGACATATAAATGAGTATCACGCCATAGCCCAAAATATTGATTTTTACCTAGATACTCATCTCCTATATTCAACCCCCCAACAAATGCAACATGTCCATCAATCACAATGATTTTTCGATGGTTTCTATAATTGATTTTATTTGTTAAATAGGGCAATTTCACTGGCGAAAATGCCACCACTTCTACTCCTGCATTTTTCAAATCTTTAATATACGATTTTGAGAGTTTCCAACTTCCTACTGCATCATATAAAAACCTAACTTCAACACCAGCATTGGCTTTTTCAATGAGAACATCTTTTATTTCTTGACCAATCGTATCATGTCGAACGATATAGTACTCTAAATGAATATGGTGCTTCGCTAGTTTAAGCGCTTGCAATATATGGGCAAACGTTTCTTTTCCATCTGTAAGGACCTTGGTCTCTGTAGAAAAGGAGATCGGATTATTTCCAAGACGGTGTGCTAAACGGAAAAGAAGTTGCTGGTGACCACGCATTTTTTGAATTTGCTCTTCCTGTAATTGACGGTTCCCTTCTATTTTTTCAAATGCCTGTTCATCTTGTATAGCTTTTTCTGTAAACGATTTTTGTTTACGATAATTTTGACCAGTCATTAAATAAAAGAAGAAACCTACTAAAGGGAAGACTCCAAGAACGATGAGCCATGTTAGTGTTTTTGTTGGATTCCGATTTTCCAAGAAGATAACGATAGCAACAAAAAAGACGGAAATCGTAAACAACATACTAAAAGCTCCTACTACCCAGCCCTCCCAATATGCACGTGTTAAATATAAAATTGTTATCGTAATTAGGACAAAAGAAAGGATATTTATACGATTATACATAAGAAACTCCTTACTTTATTATCAGCTTATATTGTATTACCTTATAAAAAAGTAGCCGATTTCAAGTGAAATCGGCTATTGTATTATTTTTTGGGAAAGTTTTCACGAATCGTTTTAATTGCGTCATTTTCCATAATTACTTTACCATATTCTTTGATTCGAGATATCGTTAGTTCTGACTCATAGCCAAACTCTAAAATGTGGCTTAACATATTATCTTGCTCGTCTTCATTATATTGCTCATCCATAAAGATAACATGCAAATAATATCTGCCTTCGTAAAAATAGAAACCATTTTCAAAGTCTTCAATGAAAAAGCTATGACTTAAAGAGATGGCGTCTTCTAAGTCTTCGAAACCGATGACTAGCTCTAAAAACTCGTCCTCAACCGTAAGTTGTGGATCCCTAAATTGAGCATCTAGCATGTCTACAATGTTATCGTCTACAGGGATGTCGTTGCCTTTATCTGAAGAAACAGGAATTTCTAATTTTACGCTCCCATCAGAAATTTGACCTCTTGTCACTACAATTTCTAATCCTTTATCTAATGCTTGAACTTGAATCCATAACGGGCCTTCAATTTCAAAGTCTTCTCGGTCATGTGCCTCATTCATCATCTCGAAGAAGAGTTCTTCACTCCGCTCTCTGTTATACCATATTTCATCACGGTCAAAGCCGCGGTCCTCTATATCCTTATACGTTATATAAAACTTAATGGTAGAATCGTTTACTCTTTCGATTTCCATGGCCATTCTCCCTCCTTTAATGATGTTCGCATTTTGTTACAAACAAGCGGCTCTTTCTGTTTAATCTTATTTAATTGTGAGGGCATTTTATTCTTATTTCTATTTTATGATAAATCATATCAGAATGGAAATTAAAAATGCTGACTATTTCATCATTTAAAAAAAATCAACGTTTGCCTTACTCAATTATACATAAAAATTAGTTCTGTTATGCCTGTCTTTGTATACATATAGTAATACAAGCATATCAGAAAAGCATGTATTTAGACTATTTTCCCGAATTTCCTGTTTTTTGTCAATAGGAATAAGTTTGAAAAATAAGGATGGTTTTCATGTTTGATACAGAATTTCTTATTGCCCTATTAACGATTATCGGAATTGACATCGTACTTGGTGGAGATAATGCCATTGTTGTTGCACTTGCTTGTAGAAATCTCCCCGAGCACCAGAAAAACAAAGCAATTATTCTAGGAATTACTTTGGCTCTTGTGATTAGAGTAAGCTTAACTCTCATTGCAGTTCAACTATTAGAAATCCCCTTTTTGTTAGGAATTGGTGGGGCTCTTCTCATTTTTATCGCCTTTAACCTTTTAACCGATCAAGATAATTCTCAACATATTAACGGGGGTACTAGTTTGTTTGCTGCGATTAAAGCGATTCTATTGGCAGATTTATTGATGGGCTTTGATAATGTCATTGCCGTAGCCGGAGCTGCTCATGGCAATATGGCGTTAGTGATGATCGGACTTCTTGTTTCAGTTCCTATCATTATTTTTGGAAGTAAGCTTATTCTAGTAGGCTTTGAACGATTCCCGGTTATTATTTATATCGGTGCAGGCATATTAGCATTTACAGCCTCACGAATGATAAGTCATGAACCCATGCTTGAACCTTTATTTACGAGTCACCCCTATGTGACTGCTTGTTTCCAAATAGGTATCATTATATCTGTCATCATTATCGGTTACGTGAAGAACCGACGGGTTTTCGCCTGATACTATTAAACAAGAGGCTAGAACAAAAACAAAAACTTCTACAGGCTAAGGGCTTGTAGAAGTTTTTTTCTAGTTAACCATTCTTTGTGCTTCTTGTAAATGAAACGTACGAACATTACGTGGTAAGAACCGACGAATTTCTGCTTCGTTATAGCCAACTTGCAAACGCTTTTCATCAAAAATAATAGGACGTCTTAGTAATCCTGGATTCTCACTAATTAATTTGAATAAGGTTTGTAATGGCAATGTTTCTAGCTCAACATTAAGGTCTTGAAATACCTTTGAACGAGTTGAGATAATTTCATCTGTTCCATCTTCCGTCATACGAACTACTTCTTTTACCTCTTTCACTGTAAGTGGTGATGAAAAAATATTTCGTTCTTGAAATGGAATATTGTGTTCTTCTAACCATGCCTTCGCTTTACGGCATGATGTACAGCTTGGTGATGTAAGTAGGGTTACCATTTGATTGGACATCTCCCTTCATATCTATCAAATACGTTTTTATTAAAATAATTTTATTCTTACACTAATCATTATACAATAATAATTCTAATTTGAATAGACCTATGTAAGATATTTATACAATGATTATACAACTTCTTACCGACAAATTTCGTGTGTTTGAAGCTCTGTTATCATTACCCGCATTACTATAAGTGTAAACCTTTTTATATAATTTTTTTATTCCTTTTCATAGTTGTCACATGATTGTCACAATATATGTTTGTATATGTTTTGTTGATTATCACATTTTATAGTAACGTATAAGGGTAATTTGTTCTTCTTTTAATTAAGCTCTTTTCTCATAGATTGTTGCTCTAGCTATTGGACCACTAAACCAAGGGAAAGCTTGGCTCCAATAGCAACAAAGTTCACAAAAATAGCCTTTACTAATTAGAGTAGGAGTTGAAGACATGACCAACATGTTTAGCACATCTCGTATCGTCCTTGTTATTTTCGTTTTTCTATTCGTGATTTCTGCTTGTTCAAGCGATGAAATAACAAATGAAGGACAAGAGAGAACATCGTTACTTGTAGATGTTAGCGAAGTAACGGAATCAACAATAAAACAAACGCTTGAATTAACAGGTCAAGCATTGCCTCAAGAACAAATACCTTTATTTACAACGATTCCACTAGAAGTAACTGAAGTAGCCAAACAGGTTGGTGACTCCGTTACAAAAGGTGATTTAATTATTTCATTAAACGATGAAGAAGCTCGTAGACAAATTAACCAGGCTAAAGATGTAGTGAAAGAATTAGAGAACGCCGTATCCCAAGCCGAACAATTAAACCGCACAACCGAGCGAAACATTGAAGAACTTCGAGAGCTAGAAGCTGAGTTACAACAATCCTTGCAACGTTCTCAAGAAATGATTGAAAACTTAAGTGAAGACTCACCTGAACAATCTTTACTTGAATTCATTCAGCATTCACTTGAGTTATCAATGAAACAAGCACAACTCAGTCAAGCTGCTGGCGCTATTCAACAAACACCACCCATCAATATGATGGAACTTGACATGCAATTAGCTCAGGCCAAGGAAAATGTTAGACAAGCTGAACAGGCGTTACAAGCAACAGAGCTAACTGCTCCTATTGATGGCGTGATCGCTCAACTTGATGTCATAGAAGGGCAAACAGCCCTACCTAATAGTCCGTTAGCAACCGTTGTTGTTCTTGACCCAGTGATAGCTACCTTTTCAGCAAATCAATATCAGGTAGGAAAGATTTTTCCAGATATGGAAACTGAAGTGACTATTGATGGTCTAAACCTATCGTTTGACAGTACCATTTCGGTTGTATCACCTGTAGTAGATCCACAAACAAATACGTTCCTTGTCCAAATTCCTCTTGAAAACCAAGATTTGAGAATTCGTGGTGGAATGAGAACAACTGCTCTTATAGATTTAGATACCATTGAAGAAGCGTTAGTGATTCCTGTGGATAGTATTTTATATGATGATACTGGATCGTTTGTCTATCTTGCTGAAGATACCGAAGCAAGAAGACAAGACATTGTCATCGGGTCAAGAGAACAAAATCTTGTTGAAGTACTAGAAGGACTTGCAGTTGGTGACCGCGTCATCACGACTGGAAAAGAGAGAGTCACGGACGGGGCACAAATTACGATTAGAAACGAGTGACACTACTATGAAAATTGCAAAGCTTTCCGTATTAAGACCAGTTGCAATGGCTATGGTCATCGGCTTAATTGTAATTCTTGGACTCGTCTCTCTGCGTGATTTATCGGTCGATTTATTTCCAGAGATGACCTTTCCTATTGTTGCAGTGACGACTTCTTATGAAGGGGCTGGGCCGGAAGAAATTGAACAACTTGTAACTCAACCGATAGAAGAAGTCATGTCTAGTTTGCCTAACGTTGAGTCCGTTTCATCTACTTCACGTGCAGGAGGTTCCTTAGTTCTCGTTGCCTTCAATTGGGGAACCGACATGGATTTTGCGACTTTAAATATGCGCGAGCGAATCGATATGGTGCGAGATATGCTTCCTGAGGGAGTTGTTACTCCCCAAGTATTGCGGTTTGACCCAAGCATGCTTCCTATTGTTCAGTTGGCTGTAACCGAACCAAATGGTGACATTATTGAAGCTAGAAAATTAGTTGAAAATGAAATAAAGCCACGTTTTGACTCTGTTGATGGTGTTGCTTCGGTTTCAATTGAAGGGGGAGCGATTAAAGAAATTCAATTGCTTTCAGACCCTAACCAGCTAGCCCTTCATGGAATCACAATGACCGATATACAGCAAATATTGGCAAGTGAAAATTTAAATATTCCCGGTGGTCAAATTGTAGACCAAAATGTTAATTTACCTGTTCGTATTACAGGTGAATTCACCTCAATCTATGATATTAAAAGCTTACCTATTCCGACGACACAAGGGGTTGTTCCGCTTGAAACATTAGTTGATGTCGTTGAAACCCTTAGGCCAATGAATCAAAAAAGTTATTTAAATGGTGAACCAAGTGTTGGTATATCTATTTCAAAAGCGTCAGGAACGAATACCGTAGCAGTTGCTAGAGCCTTGAATGAAGAAATTGAACAACTTTCTGCAAGTTTACCTGAGGGTGTTCAAATAAAAAGTATCTTTGACCAAAGCCGATTTATTGAACAGTCGATTCGCGCTGTCGCTTGGAATATCATTGTCGGTAGTTTACTGGCTGCTGGTGTCTTATATTTCTTTTTACGAAATTTTAGAAGTACTTTAATTATTGGTTTTTCAATTCCAATTTCGATCATAACAACGTTTTTGTTTATGTATTTTAGTGGTCATACGCTCAATGTATTAACGTTGGGAGGTCTTGCCTTAGGTGTAGGGATGATGGTGGACAACTCAATTGTCATACTTGAAAATATCTATCGTCTCAAACAAAAAGGGTTATCCATAAAGGACGCAGCCATTGAAGGAACGAGTGAAATTGGTGGGGCCATCGTTGCATCTACATTGACAACTGTTGTCGTTTTTTTACCAATTGTTTTCGTTGAAGGATTAGCTGCACAGTTATTTAAACCGTTAGCCATTACTGTAGCCTTTTCCTTACTTGCTTCCCTCTTCACAGCCATTATTATTGTGCCTTTGTTTTCGTCTACTTTAATGAAGGATGATGTGGAGACCACTTCCTTTGATCATGGGTTCACTAGACTGAAGAAAGGTTACAAGAGGCTATTAGAGGCTGCTTTAAAACGACCTAAAACTGTATTAGCTTCCACTGGTATCTTGTTGGCGTTGTCACTAGCTGGAATTCCTTTTATCGGAACAGAATTCCTACCTGCTCAAGACCAAAGTTTTGTATCGATTGATGTTCGACTACCTGATGGAACTTCACTCGAAGCCACACAGCAAATTATAGATGAAATGGATGAAAAACTAGTTGGTATTTCTGAAATTGATCTTGCCTATGTAACTGTAGGAGGAACAGATAATTTTACCATTTCAGCTGGCTCTCAAACAAACCGAGCAACTTATAATTTATTGTTAACTGAACCAGGGCAACGGTCCCGTTCTGACTTAGAAGTTGCTGAACAATTAAGGCTTCGCTTTGCTGATATTCCCGTTGCAGACATATCGGTTTCATCCAGTGATAGTGGATTTACGGGTGACCCTATCTCTATCACTGTTAAGGGACGAGATACCGAAACATTAAATCAGCTATCGGAAGAAGTTATTTCTATCATATCTAAGGTTGAAGGTGTTCGTGAAGCCTCTTCTAACTTTACAACAGGTAGTCCGGAATTAACCGCTCATATTAACCGACAGACAGCCGCTACCTATGGGGTAGGTAGTGCACAAATCGCGACAACGATAAGCAATGCAACGAGAGGAATGGTTGCTACACGATTAGCACGCCAAGGTGAAGAACTTGAAGTTCGTTTAATTATGGATGAGCGCTATACTGATTCTGTAGAGTCCCTACAGCAAATATTAATTGATACACCAACCGGAGAGCGAATTCCATTATCAGCTGTTGCTACATTTGAACGAAGTGTTGGTCCAAGTACGATTCGTAGAGCGGATAGGTTACGAGAAGTAACGGTCTCTGCCTCCGTATTGGGTCGCGATTTAGGCAGTATTATGGATGAAATTAAAGTATCACTACGTGATGAGCTTGGCCCTGTTCTTCCTTCCGGATATTCGATATCGTTTGGAGGACAAGATGAGCAAATGATTGATGCGTTCACTAAACTTGCTGGCGCCATTGCCCTAGCTGTTGTTTTAGTATATATGGTGTTAGCCGGACGTTTTGAATCGTTTTATTATCCGCTTATCATCATGTTTTCTGTTCCAATAACCGTGATTGGTATTATCTTTGGATTGTTAGTCACGTTTCAACCATTCGGTGTTGGTTCCCTCGTCGGGGTCTTAATCTTGACTGGTATTGTCGTCAATAACGCTATCGTGTTAATCGATTATATCAATACGTTAAAAGCACGTGGATTAAGCACTTACGAGGCCATTATTGAAGCGGGTCCAACAAGACTACGACCTATATTAATGACCGCCCTTACAACGATTTTAGGGTTAATCCCATTAACTCTTGGATTTGGAGAAGGAACAGAAATTCAACAGCCGATGGCTATCGTGATTGTGTTTGGATTAACCTTCTCGACACTTATCACATTACTCCTGATTCCGACTGTGTATTACTTGTTAGACCGCCGTAAGGAAAAGAAAAACTTTACTGCAGAAGCGATGGAATAAAAAAAGCGACAAAGTCGGAGGGCACTGAAAAAGTTCGGTTTTTAACTTTTACAGTGCCCTCTAAAGTCGCCCTTTTTTATAAGCAAGGAGCGTAGCCACTGCCTTTTTTAAAAGTGTTTTACAAGTGCCTTTCTTGTAAAACACGCGCAGTGTGCGAAGTCCTTGCTCTTCCCTGAATCATCCTGCAGGACACCTTTGAACAACTTCAATTTATAAACTTTCTTATTCCATCATCTATTACCTTTCTAATACAAAAAAGAGACTGAGCAGTTTGCTCAGTCTCATCTATTTACTTTCATACGTTCTTATCTATCATGCTGTAATCTTTTGGGCGGCCGGACCTTGACTAGGTGATCTGCGTAGATTTTTAACATTTTTCTTAAAGAAGTCTTTAAGAATATTACGTTTCTTTTGGTTTCGGATTTTATCTTTTCTTTTCATCCTTACTCACCACCCTTACTTCAAATTCACGTTTCGGTTTCATCGTACGTTAACACTTCATCCACACCGCCATATGATTGTCCATATAGCTCTTTATCTTTGTACGTATGAATCGTTTCATACGTCATCTTCATTTTATCAAAAATACTCTCTTCTGACTCATCAATTGGTGACCAATATAAGATTTCTAATTGATTTATTTCATTAGTTGCCAATGAACGGCGTCGATATCCGATAGCCGAAGCATGCGCAAACCCTTCTCGTTCATAAAAGCGAAATCTTTTTTGGGTATCTGAATCTTCATAATCGAGAGGTTCGACTTCTAAAATGATCGGCTTATTTTTTGCTTTTAGCTTATCGAGTAACTGCTTTCCTAACCCTTGGCCTCTTGCTTTTTTTGAGACAAATAAATAATCAATAAACACAAAGTCATCCATTTCTACATACATCATCACATGATTTGGACCTTCGTCTTTAAAATAGATATCAGCTTTGTCTTTTAGTAGTAAATCGATATGCTCTTTCGACTTCATCTCTTCTATTGGAAAATATTGATTAAGTTTTTCATACCAATTCACTCTTCAATGACCTCCATTTTATCTTTGTATAATTAGTATATGCATAATTCACCCAACAATAAACAGGGATAAGTGCGGATTTCCAAGGGAAATTGACCCAATTGTTCGCTTGTGCGATATCACCTCTCTTTCCTATATAAATCGTTCAATCCCCTTTCATTTCCGATGGATTTCAGATAAAATAAGGATATAATGTCCAATTGACGTTTTTAGTCTGAGGAGGATACCAATGACAGCTTTTATTGTTGATTTTTTATTGTTAGCTGCAATTGTAATAGGACTTACCGCCTTAAATGGCATACTTACGAATGTGTTTGGAATGAAAATACTAGGTCGTGGGCAAGTTGACCGATATACAACTAAAAGCGCCGCAACCCAAACTGGGTGGAGAAAAGTTGGCGGAAAAAGTTAATGTAATAAAAGACCACTGAAAAAGAGCAGGGAATCAACCCTGCTCTTTTTTCAACTAATTTAACTTTATTTCCAACTGGATATTTATGTTAATATAAAAAAGATGTACAATTTAAAAAGATAGATTACTCACCTAAAGGCACAAATCTTTCTCCCTTGTAGGAAAAGATTTGTGCCTTTAACTATGAAACTAAAAAAATGTAAAATAATTAAAACTATTTGCTCCTACTTTTCGAATATATACATAGAGGAAGTAGCAGACGAAGTCGATATCTACTGTTGGAAATGAGGCAGACTTTATGAATGAAGAGGATAAATGGATAAGGAGTATTCAGCGTAAAGCAGACAATGAAGCTGCAAATAAGATAATAACAAAATATTATAAAGAGATTTACTCTTATATTTATCAGCAGACAATCAACAAAGAATTGTCACTTGATTTAACCCAAGAAGTTTTTATTCGAATGTTAAAGTCTATGCACCATTACGATTCGAAAAAAGCTTCCTTTCGCACTTGGCTACATAAGATAGCTACTTATCAAATCGTAGATTATTACCGCTCGAAAAATTATAAATACAGAACTGATGTTAGTCCCATTGAAGACTTTGAAATCATAGATTATGAGGACTTTATCCTATCCCTCGAATACAAGGAAGATATTGAAAAGATTAATGAAATTGTAAAGTACTTCAACAGTACAAACCAGCAAATAATAAGACTTAAACTTTTTGCTGACTATAGCTTCGTTGAGATCTCAAAGCTATTAAAAATAACTGAATCGACAGTGAAAACAAAGTATTATTCAACACTAAAAATAGTAAGAAAAGAATTAAAGGAGTGGTGCAAATGAAAAAGCAGCATTTTGAAATTGAATTTCCTGATGATAAGGTCATTGATGAACAAGTCCAATTAATCGTATCTAAAGGACTTCAACCAAATCAATCATTCTTTGCTTCTTTAAAAGGAATGTATTACCAAATAGGAATGAAATACCTTTTTCATGATGCAACAGAAATTATCTTTATGGTACTTATTTCAATTGCCATCCTCATTTTCATAGGCATTGATATTGGACAAAGTCTGAATCAAAATGGTGTAGTTTATTCAATTATTTTCATCTTATCACCCATTTTATATTTAGTAATGGTTAGTACTTCATACTTCAATACAAAACAGAATCAAACATTGGAAATTGAAATGACCTGTAAGTATAACATTTCTCAAGTAGCTGCTTTTCGGATGTTTATTTTTAGTATGATGAGTATTTTGGGAAACCTTTTCTTTATTTTAATAATCGCATTTGTCAACCCGGCAATAAATGTTATATTAGCCTTTATGATTTCTACAACTTCTCTGTTCTTATTTTCTACACTATTTCTTTATGTCATCACAAAAGTCAAAACAAAAAAAGTAAACTATATTTTTGGTATCAGCTGGATATTACTTAATTTACTATTGTATAAATTTAGTTTTGAATTCTATCATTTATTTTTAAAAAACCTGCCGATTTATGTCTACGGTATAATTACAATCATTTGTACCTTACTATATGCAAATCATTTAAATAAACTACTATCTTTTAAAAATAACGAAAGGGTGATGTACCATGTTGACAATACATAATGTAAGTAAAACATTTGGTAACTTTACTGCACTTAAAAATATTAACCTTGAATTTAGGAACGGAGTATATGGGTTATTAGCACCAAATGGCGCTGGTAAAACTACATTAATTAAAATGATGACAACTCTCATTTTTCCAAGCGAAGGAGAAATCCTATACCAAGGGCAGGAAATTAACAAACTCGGTGAGGATTATAGAGAAGTACTAGGATATTTGCCACAACAGTTTGGCTTTTATAAGCATTATAGCCCCAATAAGTATTTAAGTTATTTAGCTGCACTAAAGGGGCTCGATAGAAAAACTTCCAAAGATAAGATTAGTGAATTACTGAAGTTGGTAGCATTAGAGGATGTAGCCGATAAAAAAATGAAAAAATTTTCTGGTGGTATGATACAGCGTGTTGGCATAGCACAAGCCATGCTTAATAATCCTAAAGTATTAATATTAGATGAGCCAACTGCAGGTCTAGATCCAAAAGAGCGTGTAAGATTCAGGAATTTACTTTCAGAGTTAGCTAGAGATAGGATTATTATTCTTTCCACTCACATTGTGTCAGATGTTGAATCGATTGCAAATGAAATTGTTATGATTAAAGACAAAGAAGTTCTTTATAAAGACAAGGTTAAACCGATTTGTCAAACCCTTGATGGACTCGTATTTGAAACGGAAGTCCCATTTGATGAAATGACAATATTTAGACAAAATTACTTATCTTTATCTGAAAAGCAAGCAGATGAAAACATGCTAGTAAAGTTTATCTCTAAAGGGGAAATTAACCCATTATGGAGGCGGGTTACACCTAATTTAGAGGATGTATTTTTGTATGTTTATCAGGACGGAGAAACCATATAGATGGACATCAAGCTGTTTGAAATTAAAAAGGTGTTTACGTCGCCCTCCATACTAGTTCTGATTCTATTGTTTATCACTTTTAATTTGTTTATTGTCTTTGAACATCGTGGTATGAGAGAAGAATTATTAACCGTAACTCATTTAGTTGACCTATACGGAGTTGAAATAAATGAGAATATGATACAAAAAATTGAAAAAGATTACGAAGTTGCATTGCAAACAGTTAAAAAACTTTCATCTGAAAGAGCTTCAGTACCGTTTCAAAGTGCCGGAGAGTTTTTTGAAATCTATTATCAAAATGAAACACTTTTTAGTGAAGAGGAAAAATCATTTTTTACCGAAATCGTCATCATTGAAAATTACTTACATCTGGTAAAGGACATTGATGAAGTCTATGAAGGACTTAATATAATGGGGGTGGCTGAGGGAGAAATAGCTAAGTATCAGTTATCGGGACAAGCTGCCCAGACAGTAAGAAGGAATTATAGTCAATTAGAGAACAGGGTTGCCAGTCTTATTGAAAATAATGAACACAAACATTTATTTTTTATCGGAAAGATATATGGAATGCATTCTTTATTATTTAAACAGCTTTTTTCAAGCATGATTTACCAAATTATGATTCTTGTTGTATTAACAACAGCTTTTCTAACCAATTATGAATTTGAAAGCAAGACGCAGCTTCTCATGTATTCTACAAAGCGAGGAAGAAGACTTGCCATTGATAAGCTGACGGTATCGCTGCTTAGTACGGTAGCCATTACTTCATCTATTCTACTACCAACATTACTAGCCTTTTTCTCAATGTTTAACTATAAGGGCCTCTGGCATGTGCCCATCAGTAATTTTTTCAACTGGGAACCTCCACTTCTGCCGTACATCTCGTGGTGGAATCTATCGTTCCTACAATTTTTACTTTGTACTATTCTTGTTGTTTATGTAGCTTCCATTCTATTTTCAGCTATCACTTTTATCATTTCTATCTTTATAAAAAATAGCTATCTAGTTTTCTTTATCTTTGTAATTCTATTTGGTGTCTCTCTTCTTGCTATTCAGTTTTTTCCAAGGGATGGAATTCTTATTTTTATCACAGCATTTACTCCATTCGTTTTAATCATAAATCCCTCGGTTTGGTTTATGGAAAGCGGGGCGTTTACAACATTTAAGTATTATGAAGTCATTACCCTTTGCTCCTGGCTTCTATTGTTATTCATCTTAAGTCTGATGAGCTACAAAAAATTTACCCACGAGGAAATAAATTAAAGGAGGATCGCAATGCGCATTATTTGGAATGAACTAATAAAGATATTTGAGATAAAAATGATATTATTGCTCCTTATTATGAGCTCGATTATGTATTTCTTATTTATTTCGTTTTACTTTGAGCATTTTCCAAACGGAAGGCCGGAACTAGATTATTATAATATAAGCATTGAAATGTTACATAATTATGGAAGCACACTAGATGAGAAAGAATTTTTACATTTTAAGCAAGTCTATGAACATGAAGTGGAAAAAGCCAATCACCTATTGGCACAGCACGAAATGGCAATAGAGGCAGGAATCACAACATATGAACAGTTAGTTGATACAGAATTACAAAATGAACTTAAAGAGAATACGAGGAATCAAATCATCTTTGAAGAAGAAGTAGATTTTTATTGGGAATTAGAGGCTAGAGAATATTTTATTGATAATTATGAGTACAAAGACTATTACTCCTTTGACGGTTTAAATGACAAGCAAATCGAGAGGATTGAACATGTACTCCAATCTGATACATATACCTCTATCTTTCCTTATCTTATCTTTGAGAATTATAGAAATTTGATACAGTATGTATCCATAGTAATATTTTTAAGCTTAATGTTTATGCTAGCTCCCATATTTATTCGAGATAAAAGGAATAACGTTATTTTCATTCAGTATTCGTCAAAGATGGGAAGAAGATTGTTTGTAAAAAAAATAGTTGCCGCTTTGCTAGCAGCGTTTATAATTATCACGGCTCATTTCATTCTCTTTTTTATCATATATTCTACTAACAATGTCTACATGTTTTTTAATCAACATATTATGTCTGTTCTCAACTTTTCTGATTTTTGGTATGACTTAACATTTATTCAATATATCTTATTGACGGTTGTTGGAATATACTTGATAGGTTTTGCGCTTACATTATTCATCGTCTTCATCTCAAACTTTGCACCAAATTACCTTACATTAATTGGTGGACACATTCCACTTGTCTTTGTAACAATAGCGTTTATCGTACATTATCTTATCCTTGAAATAGCATCTATCCGAATCCCTCAATACTATGGCATGTTGTTCTATCTCTTGTTGGGAACGCTATCAATAATCGTTATATATTTCAACTCAAGAAAAGAAAAAACAGCTGATATTCTAGCATAATGGATTTCACCGTTTCTTTAGAATGGTTCCACGATTTCTTTAAGTTTGGGTAAACTTATATATAGCCTGAAGTAAACATCAATCCATTACCTCATTGGTCATGAAAAAAATCTTTAACACTTTTTCAGAGTGTTAAAGATTTTTTTGCAACTAAGGTACAGTTTTTCTTTTATTAGTTATATCAACTTACGGAGTATAGTTCACATTCGGTGTATATCGATTGGTCGCATTCCAAATTAAATATTCATTGATTCCATTGTCTTGCAACGCCCGAATTTGCGCTTCGACTTCTTCTTTTCCATACGAAATGTAATTTCCAGAACCAAGCCAGCTTGCTGTAAAATCTTGAATCCAGGGCCTGGAGACGGGTTGATTTTCAAGAGCACCTAATACTTCATTTTCCACTTTAGCATACGCATCAACTAGCTCATACGGGTGTAAGTCTGGCTTAGCAATTCCAAAGTACGACGTCCAATGACTCGGATAAATCATTGAAGAAATAACATCGACATTCTCTGAAATTTTTGAAAAGTTTTGACCTATTCCTGGAGCTTCACTAATCGTTGCTGCATATCCGAATATATCAACAGATACATCTACTTGATACGGTTCTAGTTGTTCACGGGCGTATGCTACAAAATCAGTAACGGCACTAACACGTTTTTGGACGTTATCCTCATCACCACCCTCATATTCTCCAACCCCATATTGCAGTTCAGCATCTCTTCGTTCAAATCCTTCAGGGAAACGAACATAGTCAAACTGAATTTCCTGGAATCCAAGTTGAGCCGCTTTTTCTGCAATCGCTACATTATATTCCCAGACTTCTTTTAAAAACGGATTCACAAATGCTTCACCCCGGTTGTTCTTCCACACTTCTCCGTCTGGTGTTTTAAAAGATAAGTCAGGTCTAGCTTCTGCTAATACAGAATCCTTGAAGACTACCACTCTGGCAATCGGGTAAATTTGCTTTTCTTCTAGCACTTTCATCATGCCTTCTATATCCCCTATAAAATTTTTAGAGATATCATAAAAAGGGGAGTCTTCATCAGGTCGATACGTTAAATAACCGTGGTCCTCCTTAATGTCGATTACCATAGCATTCAAATCCGTACTTTCCACCAAATCAAGAAGAGATTCGAATCTTGCCCCACCCGCACTATTTCCAGTAACATAGATACCTCTGACCGCATCTGGATAAGTAAAAGAGTAACCAGAATCAAAAAACGTAAGAAATCGAGGTAATTCCTCTGGTAACTGTAAAGATACAAATCCCACTTCCTTAGTACTATGGAAGTTTACTATAGGGCTCTGCTCCTCTGCACTTACTGAGTACATACACCCAACACTAATGAAAAATAACACAATGAAACTACCTACAAGCTTTTTTGTTTGTTTTTTCATTACATTCACGCCTTTTTTTATTAGTCCTGTTACTAATACTATGTCCTAATCTTCATCTTTAACATCAACATCTTCAGGAATTTCTTCATTTTCGGCAAGACGGAATTCTATAATTCTTTTTTCAATTTGTTCTTTATGCCATCTGAACTGCTCTTTATTCACTAAATACTCTTTTCCGTCATGAACGGCGGTGAGGTTTCCCACTCTAATTTGTTCTTGTAAATATTCTGGAGTCACATTTAAAAACTCTGCTAATTCATCTACTGTTATGTACATGTCCACTCCTCCTTAGTTGAAGTATAGCGATAAATGGTAGGAATTGCGACCTAAAATGTAGTATTTGCTCAAGTCTCATTTGCCAAGATTGACTATGCTTCAGAATTTCATCCAGACCCAGCTATTTCACGTTCACTAATTGTATATTACTGCTCATCCATTGCTGATGATTTAGCCATTGTTCAACAATTTGGTGAAGCAAATCTGGTTTTCCTAATGATATTCCATGACCTATGTCTTCGAACACATGACCTGTGCAATTTACATTACTCTTAGGCAAATCTACTACTGATATTTTCATAATGCCTTTCTCTTTTTGTCCTACAGTTACAAGTATGTTTGCTGTTGCTTGCGAAAATTGTTCGGGTATTGAAAAAGTCATGTTTTCAATCATGATTCGATGAAAGGTTTGAAACGACATCTTGCATGTTTCTTGATAATACGTTTCGAATAACTCACTATCAATGTATAACGTTTTAGCTTGAAGTTTAGAAAAACTTTTCCTTTTTACTAAGGGATAAAAGATAGATAAAGATTTTATAAACATAGTAGCAAACTGGATCGGTCTGAACAATGCACTATTAATCATGGCATAATCAATATCATTCGGTCTTTGACTAAGCATGGCTATTACTACTTGAGCTCCTAAAGAAAATCCAATGACAATGACTTGTTTATCTTTTCTTTTTTCTTGTATGAGGTCAAGGATTTGATTCGCACTATCATCAATAGAGAAGGGTGTTTCTTTGAAACTTTCCCCTTGCTCCGGTAAGTCGGTAACGATACAGTGATAAGATGAAAAATAACGAACCTGTTTATTCCAAATCCAACCACTTACTCCTCCTCTATGTAAAAAAAACATGAGCGGCCCATTTTTATCTCCATGCTCCGTGTAGTTCATTATAGTAATACTTCCTTTATCATCTCAACTCGATTGCCAAAAGGGTCTCTAAATTCAAATCGTTCATAGCCGGGAATGGCAACAGATTCTTCAACTTTTATATGATGTTGCTCTAATCTCTTTTTCCAATACGAGATATCATCTACTTCATATGCGAGATGTGCTTTTGTCGTATTCCTGTCAAAACCGTCTTCGGTTCCCACATGAACCTGGTAACTTCCTAAATCAAGCCAAAACCCACCGCGCCCTTTTAAAGACTCAGGCTTTTCTATTTCCTTTAACCCTAAAACGTCGCAATAAAACCTCTTACCTTCCGTTTCTTTCCCTTTTGGAATTGTAATTTGTGCGTGATGTAACCCAAGAATCATCAATTAACGCCTCCTCGTACAAATTATTCTCCTTCAATTATATCCTTTTACGAGATATATTTGGATATTTTTGTTTATAATGATGTTTGTCTTCTCGAGATATGAAGTAAATGGCGACCAAAATAATCGCTAATCCAAACAAATGGTGCAATAGAAAGGGTTCCTTTAACAATAAAACAGAAAGAAGAACTGTACTAAGTGGAAGTACACTCGTTAACACACCAACCGCCGACGCAGGTAATTTGGCTAACCCTTCATACATTAAAAGAAACGCTAGAACCGTTACGATTACTGCAAAGTACAAAATGAGGGCCCAGTCTGTACTAGATGTAAAATCATATTGAGTCTTTTGAATCTCGTATATCGCTAACGGCATAAAAAGTATTCCACCAATAAGAGAAACAGAAGTTGATATGGCCAAAGGACTGAGCCTACTAGAAAGGGATTTACCCAAAATAATAAACAATGCTTCTCCTAATACAGCACCTACTATCAATACATTTCCAACTATACTACTTACCTCATCTCCTTGGATTGATCCAAACAGATGCAAAACGAATACTCCTGTAACTGCTAGGATGACACCACTACTCTGAAATGTAGTTAGCTTTTCCCTTAACATAATAATAGCTAAAATGGCGACCATTGCAGGTAACGTACTTGTGATAATTCCTGCTTCCACTGCCGATGTGTATGTTAAGCCATAAAGCATTAGAATACTAAATAAAAAGACACCCGTTACAGATTGAAGAATTAAAATCCCCCATTCTCGTCGAGTTATCGAAGGAAGCCCTTCTTTCCACAACAGTAATGGGACGAATATAATCGATGCCAAAATAAATCGTAAAGCAGAAGCTATAAATATTGGTATATGATCAACCATTACTTTTCCGGCAACGACAGAACTTCCTACAATACACATCGCTATGATTACTTTTAGAAAAGCTACCTTTCTTACACCCATATAACCACTCCGTTCATTTAATTGTTTTCCAATATTGCAACATAATGTAAAATTAACAATAGGAAGTGGTTTGTTGTAGAGCCAATTAAATGCTTTTTTCCAAACCAATTTATGAAACTGGAGGAATGGTATATGGCTTGGATTGAAATTGATAGGACGTCTGATGTTCCATTGCTACACCAAATATATCTTACTCTTCGAAAACAAATCTTAACAGGTGTTTACCCAGCAGGGACCAAACTGCCTTCAAGTAGAGAATTAGCTGAAAAAATACAAGTGTCCCGTACTATCATCGTTGAAGTGTATGATCAATTACTAGCAGAAGGTTATTTATTTACGAAGACAGGTTCTGGTACTTTTGTCGAAACTGGAGTTCAATTAAACGATGTTCACCTAGCAAACACTACGAATATTATGGAGGAAACTGATGACCCTATTGAGCACGAAATCATAGTAGACTTCCGCTCTGGTGTTCCAGCCTTAGACTTGTTTCCCCGAAAAAAGTGGGCTCGAGTTGTAAAAGAAGTTTATGAAAAGAGCTCTCCTTATTTATTTGGGTACAATCGTCCTGAAGGAAATGAAGAGTTACGTCAAACGATTTCAAACTATCTTTATAAAACAAGAGGAATTGCTTGTCATTCTAGACAAATAATAATCACATCTGGCGCCACCCAAGCGCTTTCTTTATTAGCAAAATTACTTCATAAGGGCGATGAAGTCATCATTGAAAACCCAATAAACAAAGAATTACGAGAAATATTTACGCAAAAAGGAGCAACAACCATCCCCATTGAGGTTGATCAATTTGGATTAAAAACCGAGCTCCTGCCTCCTGACAGCAAACCAAAGTTCATTATTGTCACACCGTCTCATCAATTTCCATTAGGGGGCACGCTCCCCATTCAAAGACGAATTGAACTCATTGAATATGCAAAAAGAAGAGGGAGTTACATCATCGAGGATGATTACGATAGCGAATACCGCTACGCCGGACCTCCTGTTAGTTCACTACAGGGCTTATTTCCAAGTGGAGTTATTTATGTCGGAACCTATAGTAAAGTCCTCTCTCCAAGCTTACGGCTAGGGTATCTCATCTTTCCTCCCTCATTGCTCGAAAGGATTACATCCATTAAACGATTTACCGATTATCACTCACCAACGATGGAGCAGCTGATTTTATCACGATTTATACAAGAAGGCCATTTAGAAAAACACATTACTGCGATGAGGAAAATCTATAAACAGAGGCGAGATACTTTAATAGATAGTTTAACAACAGAGTTCCCCAATGAAGTTACTATTCTAGGTGCTTCAACAGGACTTCACCTAGTTGCTCAATTTTCAAATGTGATTTTTACGAAAGAAAAAATAAAACAAATTAGAAAAAAAGGAGTTCACATTGTTTCAGTAGAAGAACATACAATTGGAATCCATACCCACTCAGATAAAATTATATTAGGCTATGGTAACCTTACGCCTGACGAAATCAGAGATGGTGTCCAACGATTAAAAAAAGGCATTGTTTGTATCGAGAAAGAATAGGAAATGTGAGGGGATATATGGTGAGTACGCAAACGATCACTTATAAAAACGACGCTTCAATAACAGCCGAACAACTGTCTTCCGTTTTTAAAGCTTCAGGGATTAAAAGACCTTCTGATGATTTAGAAAGGCTAGAGAGCATGATTCACCACGCAAATATTCTTATCACAGCATGGGACTCTGATAAACTCATTGGTGTTGCAAGAGCGATTACGGATTATAGTTATTGTTGTTACTTATCAGATTTAGCTGTTAGGTTAGACTACCAAAGCCAAGGGATTGGTCGCGAACTTGTCCAAAGAGTACAAGAGACAATCGGTGAGGAAGTTGCGTTAATTTTATTGTCTTCACCAACTGCAATGCAATATTACCCAAAACTCGGCTTTGAAAAAATTGATAACGGCTTTAAGATTGCGAGAAAAAGATAAGTACATTTCTAGGCAGTTTAATTGACTAAAAAAAGCTTGTCAGCAGAAATTCTTAACTGACAAGCTTTTTTATTAATGTAACAATTGCATAACTGAGAAAAAGTGCATGATTGTTCCAGCTACGACAAATAGGTGCCAAATCATATGATGATACTTAAATCCTCGCCACACATAAAAAATGGCTCCAATAGAATATAAAACTCCACCTATGACTAAAAACACGATTCCTGCCTGGACCACATTTTCAACAAGAGGATTCCAAGCAACAATTACGCCCCAACCCATTAACAAGTAAAGTAATGTGGATACGTATAAGTATTTTTTTACAAAAAAGGCTTTAAACACTGTTCCTCCGATGGCAATGCCCCAAATAATACCAAATATCGTCCATCCAAGCCAACCTTGAACAGCTATAAATAAAAACGGCGTATACGTACCGGCAATAAAAAAGTAAATCGAGGAATGGTCTAATACTTCAAATACATCTTTAGCTTTTCCTTTAGGAAGAGCATGAACAAATGTTGAGGAGAAATATAAAATCACCATGGTCACACCAAAGATTGTAAAGCTTACGACATGCCACGCATTCCCGTACAAGGAAGAGAATACAATTAATAAAACCAACGCTGCAATACTTAACAATGCACCAATCCCATGGGTAATTGAATTTGCAATTTCTTCTCCCGTTGAAAAAGTATGAGTATTAGCCATTTTCATCCATTCCTTTCATTCCTAACGTTTTCCATAATCATTATTATACCATAAGAATGGTGGGGTCGTCGCTTTTCTTATTCCCGATAAATTTACGCACACCCTTACTAGGTATCAATATATTTCAGTCACATTTTATTGCATTTTATAATAAAGATCTATATAATAGAAAAAATATCTAAAAATCGTGACAGTTAATTTTACAAGGAGGTATGAATTATGCGAAACGTCACTCTCACAAGGCTTTATGAGCATCCCATCACGAAAAAATACTTGAGTCGGTCTGGTCTTGCACATGCGATTGCAACAGCTTATCATGCCTTACGATTATCAAAAAAATATAATGTAAATCCTGATTTAGCCACTAAAGCCGCTTTTCTTCATGATATCGGCCACTACACTTGGTATAACGGTGAAGGCAAGTGGGACTTTGACCTTTATAAAGAAAATGATATTCACGCTATTAAGGGAGCAGAAAGAGCACATAAGTTACTCATTCGCCTTGGCGAGCACCCCTCTGATGCGAAACAAATTGCACTAGCTATCCTGCTTCATACCGATTCCTATCTACCCGATGGCCACCTCCATTTAACGCCTTTACAACAAGTTGTTGCACTGGCTGATGAAGCAGATGAAGAACCAAATGGTAATCATCATTACCGCGAGGTCTCTATTGAATTTGCCCAAAAAAAGCTAGCTCAATTAGATGATTTAGTTGAAAAAGAGATGAAGTCTCAACAATTAAAGCGCACTGTTTAAAATGAACGGCGGGTGACCGGGACAAAAGGAAAAAAACTTATGTCCCGGCCTCTTTATTGTTTGTGAAACCCTTGAAACTAAGGTACTATTTTAAAATAGTATTGACCCGTTTTTTTATCCATGCTACTCTTATAAAAACGAATAGCCCAAAAAGGGGAGTAGCGACCTATACGGTTAATGAGTCGTCATTACGGTGGTATATCCACTCGGTTCATTGAGCTTTTATCTTATGTTGGAAAACATTAACGGTAAAAGTACGCAAGACCTTTTTATGAGAGTTTAATTTCTGGGTAAACTCTCATAAAAGGGTCTTTTTCGTGTTTAGGAGGAGAGGAATTTTATGGATTATTTGGTGTTTTTACTTTTTTTTCTTGCAGCTGTCGTAACAGTGATTACAGCTATAAAACTGTCAACATACGCAGATGCACTGAGTGAAAAAACAAAACTTGGAGGCATGCTAGTTGGAACAATCTTACTTGCTGGAGCGACTTCATTACCAGAGGTCACTACAAGTGTTTCTGCCGTCATTTTAGATACTCCTGATATTGCTATTGGGAATGTACTCGGTAGTAATATGTTTAATTTACTTATTTTAGCTAGCTTTGATTTATATTATCGAAAACGACAAATTTTAAAAGACGCTGCTAAAGAACATTTTTACACGGCAAGCTTAGGACTTCTGCTTGCGGCTACAGCTCTTCTTGCCCTCACAGTAAAGATTGATATTGAAATTTTGAACATTGGTCTAGATACGTTTAGTATCCTGCTTATTTACATCATTGGAATGTATACAATTACAAGGATATCTAAAAATGAACCAAGAGTTATACCTGTCCCTGAAGTAGAAGATAATACGAAATTGAACACGTCAGCCATCACGTTACGTAGAGCCATTGTAGGATTCGCCGTTTCAGCTGTTGTTATTATGATAGTTGGTACAGTACTGACCTTTACAGGTGACCGCATTGCAGTTATTACAGGGTTAGGGGCTAGCTTTGTTGGAAGCTTTCTGATTGCAGCAACTACATCTTTGCCAGAAGCAGTTTCTGTGCTGATTGCGATACAGCTTAGGAATTATAATTTAGCGATAGGTTCTCTATTAGGTAGTAATTTATTTAATATGATTATACTAGCTGGAACCGATGTGATTTATCGACAAGGGCCGATCCTATCGTTCGTTTCACCTGCTCATCAAATTACAGCTGGAGCCGTTTCTATATTATCTGTTATTGTTCTTTTCTCGTTAATTAGAAAAAGATATGGTTCACCATTCACATATGCAATACCATCTATCTTGCTCATACTGGTCTACTTCATATCATCTTATTTAATCTTCGTAAATTAACATACGGCAGAACCGTATGTTAATTATTTCGATGAGCGAAGCCACTGCCTCATTTAATAAGTGCACGGTGTACAAAAGGTTTATTATCCGCATCGGCTACACTCGCCACAAAGCCAGTTGTGAGAAAGACACTCACAACTGGCTTTAAAGGATAGTGGCGGTTTCGCTCATTGCTTAGAGGTTTTGACAAAAGGTTAAAAAGCACCCTTTTGTCAAAACCTCTCTTATTCATTATAGTTCAGTAAATTCACGATTTCAGGAAGCATCTCTTCTGTAATGACACCGTTGATTCTTTTTATTATTATTCCGTCCTTGTTGATAATAAATGTAGTTGGAATTCCGATGAGACTGTATTTCTTCAATACGTCACCTTCTGTGTCAAATAATACTTTGTATTTTGCATTAAAGTACTCTAGAAACGGTTGGACGTCCTGTTGACTTTTCTCCTGACTCGTCATATTCACTCCAAGAACAACACTATTCTCACCTAGTTGTTCGTCTAACTTGACTAACACTGGCATCTCTTCTTGACACGGGGAACACCATGTTGCAAAAAAGTTAAGGACTACGTTTTTCCCCTTATATGAATGAAGTGACACTTCAGCTCCATTTCTGTCCTGCAATGTAAAATCAATGGCTTGCTTTCCTTCAAATGAACCAATTGCAGTTGTTTGAGCAACCGCTGTTGCTACTTGTGTTTGAACGGGAACGGAATTTTCATATAAAAAACCTATCGTAAACATCAGAAAAAATAACAAACTAAATAAAAATGTAACCTTTATATTTTTATTCAAGTACCTTTCACCTCTTTCCGCTTCTTTTACCTGTTGTTATAATGATATGAGAGCAAGACAAGTTTCATGAAACGAGGTTTCAAATCCATGCAGCAAATACGGACTTATATGTTTATGTTTGTTATCGCTTTAAGTTTGTACATTATTTTTTCATATATGTATGACTATCGAAATCATGTTGTTTTTTTTCTATTCCTCCTTCCAGCAATGGGATTATTCGCTACTTATCACATTCGAAAGAAACTGAACAAGTCATAGGATCAAAACAAGAGGCTTCTATCGAATAGCCTCTTGTTTTTGTTCCATATTACTGATGATGTTTTCAATAATTTGAATCGCTGCCCCTGGTTTTTTTAGTTTTTTGGCAGACTTTTTCATGGTATCGTGCGTTCTTCTTTTAAAAACACGATTGACGAGCAATGGAATGTCATCCTCTTCTTCTGCTCGAACAGCAACTCCATTTTCCATTAAGAATTTTGCATTATGCTCTTCATGTCCAGGTACTGGTTGGTAGATGATGATTGGTGTTTCACAAATAAGTGCTTCAGCCATGGTTAAGCCGCCAGATTTAGAAATAATAGCATCACTTGCACGGAGATAATCAAGAAATTTTTCTGTAAAAGGAATGACTTGCACTTCATGTTTTGTGCGAATCCCCTTTACTTTCTTTTCCACTTTCTTATTATGGCCCGTCATACATAAAATCAATAAGTCACGATGACACTTTTCCAAGGAATGAACGACTCTCTCATAGTTGGTTAAACCAATTCCTCCGCCAGCAATAAGTACGACTTTTTTATCATGATCTATCCCAAGTTCATAGCGACTTCTCCACTTTGATCGCGTAAATGCCGGATTCTTCGGTACAGGAATTCCTGTAGTCATAAATCGGTCTTGTGGTAAATTATACGTAGCAGCAAACTGTCGACAACGTGGGTCTGCTGTAAAATAGCCATCTATTTCTTCTCGTAAGTAGGCCCGATGCATTACAAAATCAGTAATCACTGTATACAAAGGGATATCCATTTTCTTTTTTCGTTTTAATGTAGTTAAAAAAGCCGTCACAAATGGATGCGTCGAAATAATAAATGGCGTATTCCTTTTTTCAATTAACTTCGTTAGCTTCTCAACAAACAATATTCCAAACTTATCTAAATAAAGAAAATCTAACCGTTTTTCTGAACCAAAGTAAATCTTTCTCCATAGATTCGGACTATGTTTAAGCAACTTTAAATACGCATGTAATACACAATTATGAAGGAGTGGACTAATCGATTGAAAGGTATCAATAATTTCGGGTTCATAACCCCTTGTTTCGAGTTCATCATGCAAGGCCTTAGCTGCCTGTTGGTGTCCATGGCCGATTGAAGCTGAAAAGATAAGGGGACGATTCATCATTTTCTCCTCTCTTTCATCGAATCTCGTTTCCTCCTAGTATTTGTCGGGTTGTAGGAAAGAATTCACAAGAACTGAGGTTGGATAAATTTAGATTTACTGCCTAAATTGGTTTACTCTGATGTAAGATTTCGATAAGATGTATAGTACAAGTATTTAATGAAAGGACGAAAATAATGAAAACAGTATTTTCAGGTATTCAACCAAGTGGAACCCTTACACTTGGAAATTATTTAGGCGCTATGCAGCACTTTGTGAACCTTCAACATGACCATAATTGTTATTTTTGTATTGTTGACCAACATGCGATAACCGTTCCGCAAGATAGACTAAAGCTTCGTGAAAACATTAGAAGCCTCGCTGCCCTTTATATAGCAGCTGGCATCGACCCTTCAAAATCAACGTTATTCATTCAATCTGAAGTACCTGCACATGCCCAATTAGCTTGGATCATGCAGTGTATCTCATACATTGGTGAACTTGAGAGAATGACACAATTTAAAGATAAATCAGATGGGAAAGAAGCTGTATCTGCTTCATTGCTTACCTATCCTCCTTTAATGGCTGCAGACATTCTCTTATATAAAACTGATATCGTTCCAGTAGGCGAGGACCAAAAGCAGCATTTAGAATTGACTCGAAATTTAGCTGAGCGTTTCAACAAAAAATATAATGACATCTTCACGATTCCAGAAGTAAAAATCCCTAAAGTTGGGGCAAGAATTATGTCATTAAATGACCCATCGAAAAAAATGAGTAAGTCTAACCCGAATGAAAAAAGTTATATTTCTATGCTTGATGATGAAAAAACAATCATCAAAAAAATCAAAAGTGCTGTTACGGATTCAGATGGTTCTGTTCATTACGATAAAGAAGCAAAACCAGCCATTGCCAACTTGCTTTCGATATATTCATTATGCTCAGGAAAGTCAATTGATGACATTGTTGAGGAGTATAAAGATAAAGGCTATGGTGATTTCAAAAACGATTTAGCCCACGTTGTTGTAGATACTTTAAAACCGATTCAAGAAAAATACTACCAGTTAATTCATTCCGAAGAATTAGATAGCATTCTTGACCAAGGTAGAGACAAAGCAAACCAAGTAGCTTCAAAAATGGTTGAAAAAGCCGAGAGAGCTATGGGCTTAGGAAGAAAACGAAGATGATAAAAGGGTGAGTGCGTCAAGCCCAACAAAAAAGGTTGCCTCTATTATGAAGGGCAACCTTGTTTCATTTATTTTAGTATCCTTTTTGCTTTCTCCAAATTGCACCTACTAGCAGTGAAATTCCAATCGTTCCAACAACAGATACAATCGTTAATACTTGCATTGATCCATGTACAAAATTATCCACTACAATCCCTCCTAATCTTCAACGGTTGCTCAAAGCATCTGTTTTTTATTATAGAGAAATTTTCTTTTTATGTAAACAACCAAGAATGAACGTTTGCAAGTTCATCACATTTATTTGACACTTTCGCCATGCTCAAGTTCCCAAAGTTTTTCAAAAAATGGCTGCCCTTTTATCATCTTTTCACAAAGGTGGTAATGACGGCTTGTCCATCCTATTTTTACTTCTTCAAATAATGAATCTTTGGCTTCTTCCATTGTCATTTCTTGAATTGGCATATACATCGTAGGGTCCCACTCCGTATACCAATACCTAACCTCAGCTTCATTTCCAGAAGTAAAGAGTTGATCTAATGCCATAAAAAGAAGTTGTTTTAGCTGTCGTTCCTTACGAGTAAGACCTTTCATTTCCTCAGGACTAGGAGATAAAATATGATACTCCTTCGCAAACAAAATGTTATCTAATTTAAACTCTTGTATTTTTTCATTTTGCAATAATTCAAATACAATTTGTTCCTGCCTTGGAGTTAGTCGACTTTTCCTTATAGGCGTTCGGTAACCAATCGTATCTACAGCAATAATCCTTTTTCCATCCGTAGCAATAAAACAATAGTCAAGTTGGATTCGAGACATGTTCTTACGTAAGTAGCTTTTTTGATATACTGCATCCAATAAAGAATCTGGTAACTCACAGATGTTGTTTTCGATATAGTCAAATAATTCTTCGTTGACTTTGACAACAAAGGCCTGGTCCAACACCTCAATGCGGTCATCACTTCTCCACTCAAAAAAGTCACACACATTGTAGCCGTTTTCCTCACCTTCAAACCAATTCACCCAGACATCACGAATATGGACCATGATATGCCTCCTCTGCTATTAATGTTTGTACCAACAGTATAGTCAGAGCGTAGGCAATTTATTCCACAGTTACTATATTCATGTCAATTTGATATTATTCCTTTTTCTTCCGAGAAGGGAAATATAAACTACACGTAATAAGTAGCCCCCCAAAGAGGAGTATATAAAATTCTATTCGATATATAATGAAGTTTGCAAATTGTTCAATAGTATAGCCTGTAGCAAGTAAGTTTAAATAAGCTAACAAACTAACTCCTCCGGATACAGCAAAACCAAAGCCGATAAGTAGAATAACAAAACGAAAGATCAAAAAAACATCCCCTATTCATTTGAGGGCACTGAAAAAATTCGGTTTTACGAGGGCACCGAAAAAGTTCGGTTTATAACTTTTACAGTGCCCTCGATGCAATGTGCGTAACCGTTACTTTTTTTATCTGCCTGCTACGAGTAGATCCATTGCAACCATAATCAAAGGCTTTGAAAAATTGTTTGTACTTTTTCAGTGGCTTCATTCATTTGTTCTCTACTTTATTATTCGCTTTCTTATAGTATATTCCTTTGATTAATTTAACTCGAAGCCATATGGGGTTTGTGTGAGAATATCTATTGAAGCAAGCTTTACCATCTCTGCAGTAGGCATTTGTGTTTTGGTTTGAAACTTTTTGGCGATATCATAGCCGACTGAGTAGCCTGCCCATTCCGGAATACGGTACCGAAAATCACCGAATAAATAAGGATTGTGTCTTTTCTTTCCTTTTAATGATAATGCTCGAATAAAACTGCTTTGCCACAACTGTTTTAGTTCATCCTCGGTATATAATTCACTCCATTTACCGAGATACTGACTCCCTACCTCTTCTTCTACTGCCCTTTCCGCCAAGCCTTCAATTAATATAGAATCAAGAAGACTTAATTCCTCTTCATTTTTATTCAATTCATTTAATCTGCAGACATGGTGATATTCATGAGTAAGTAATGCTTTTATTTCTTTCTCATTAGCTTGTGGCGAAAGAAATAAAACAACTTTATCCCTGAAACCTAAACCCATTTTCCCACCGAGTTGCTTCATCATTAGTTCGTTTCTTTCTTCCAACGGAAAAATAAACACCTTTGTATCAGGACCAGACCATTTTTCTTTCAAATAAGTATAATGAGCTCTTACAACATGCCATACCTTTTTATCCTCTAACTCTATGAGCAAGGGTGAAATATCAACATCTGGATGAACTAACCCTTGTTCTAAAAGATAGCGATGAAGTTCCGGTAAATTGGCTCCATCAAATACTGCTGACAATGGTTTAATCAATGTATCCTGCTGAATAAGTTGTCTTTCATAAATTGAAGAAACGTTTGAAGTTTTTTCACTATACTTTTGTAACCACCGAAATGTAGCAATAACTCCCATTCTATCTTCTCTCCCTTAAAACAATATGTCATAGTATATGCATACGAGTTATCAATGTTTTCTTCTAATACAAAGTAATCATTATAAAAAAAAAGAGTGTGGGACAAAAGGTTAAACAACCTTTTGTCCCACACTCCTTATCATTGTTATTCTTCTATTTCTGTTGTAGATTGACGTATGACCAGGTCAGGCTCATATTCGATTGATTCATATGATGTTACTTCTTTAAGCGACGTTTGTTTTTTATTTTCAATTAAGTCTACGATTAACTTGGCGGCTTCTTCACCCATTTTATTTTTGGGATGCTTGATGGATGTTAATTTCACCTCTGAAGCCTCTGCTAAAAATGAATCATCGTACCCTACAATAGATACTTCTTGCGGAACGCTTAACTTTTTCTTACGTAATACATCAAGTAGAAAGAGCGCTAGTTCATCATTATAGCAAACCAAAGCCGTTGGAATGTCTGTGTTGGAAACTAGTAACGTTTCTAATTCATGGGCTGGCTTCGTTCGTTTTTCTTCCGTACTATAGCTAACAATAAAATTGGGATTTATCGGGATTTGGTATGTTCGATGAGCCTTGATATATCCCTTCATCCGTTTAACCCCTTGAATATCATCCGTTTTAAAGAAACCGACTATGTTTTTATGCCCTTGTTTAATTAAGTATTCAGTTTGAATAAATCCACCTTTTTCATCATTCATCACTAAACATAACGGCTCTAATTCATCATAGAAAGCATTTATCATGATATACGGAATCTGGAGCCGCTCTAAATTGAAATAATAATTAATATTCGGATTTGAAATTGCACTTTTGGTTGGTTCAATAATGACCCCATCCACCTGTTGAGAAATTAAATTTTCCAAAATACGCTTTTCCGTTGCTAGGTCATTGTTTGTGCTATATAGACTAATTTGATAACCTTTTTCACTTAAATAAGATTCTGCTCCCCTTATAATCGATGGAAAGATATAATCAGAAATGTAAGTAGTTATGATTGCAATGGTTTTTGGAGCTTGTTGGCTTTTCTTTTCAGTTCGTGTTCGGTCCGCACAAAAAGTGCCAGCTCCTTGTTCGCGAAACAACCACCCTTCATTGACTAAATCCCCAATCGCAATTCGAACGGTATGCCTACTTACCTCAAATTCCTTGACAAGTTCATGTTCAGAACTTATTTTTTGATTTGGAACGTATGTACCATCTAGGATTCTTGATTTAATTGCTTGCTTAACTTTATTATATTTTGTTTCCATAATAACGACCTCAATCCATTAATAAATGCATCTAATGATATAACGATTAACTTATAGCGTATCATAAAGTAAGAAGATAAAGTTACGCTTAAAAAAATATACCGGTTTCAATCTCCTCTACTAGTACATCCTGATACTTATTAATCATTTTAAACGGTTTATGTTTTGTTAAAGACCTTCTATTTCTATCGTTAAACCAGATGCTATTCCATCCCGCTTCTGAAGAAGACACGATATCGTTTGTCCAAGAATTGCCTATATACACACAACGTTTTGGTGAGATTCCTATCGTTTCATTAACAATTTCAAAAATTTCTTTCCCCGGTTTTGCAACACCCACTCCATCAGAAATAAAAATTACGTCATTTTTAATAAAACGGTCTAACTGAAGGGAGCTGATTTTTTTCTTTTGATGGTTAACTGGTCCGTTTGTAATAATCCCCACTAGAAATTCTTTTCTTTGCAATTCCTCAATAAATGATAGCACTCCTGAGTGGAGCTGAATTTTACGTTGTTCTTCCTCATAAGTTTTTTGAATTTGTAGGGCCAGCTCTTCCGTAACTTTTTGACCAATGTCTGAAAACGCACGGACCACTCTTTCGATTCTTAGTTGTTCTAATGAGATACGGTTATTTTTATAATCGGACCATAAACGGTCACTGTACTCTCTAACATTCATAAAGGTTGTTTCGAATGGAAAATGTTCACTTATATCCAGATGAACATTAATCGCCTTTTGAAAAGGACTTAATTGGTCATATAACGTATCATCTAAATCAAAAAAAACAGCTTTATTAATTTGAATCATCTATATTCCTTTCCAAATCTATGGTCTAGATTTGCTCCTCTTTTTTACCTTCACACTTTTTTAAGATGTTCGTACAAGTTTACATTTATTATATGTTTCATTTTCTTGATTTTACAAGTACTTATAGTAGCTATAGACTCTATTTCTATACATTTCGTAATTATACATACATTTTTTATTTATTTTCAGGATAGATTGTTCTTTTATGGAAAAAATGTTGAGGTACATAAGAAGGAGGTTAAATTTACCATGGCAGATGAGAAAAAACAACATACAAATGGTGATGATACGCTTACGAATAGACAAGGTCATCCAATCACAGATAACCAAAATGTGAGAACGGTTGGAAATCGTGGTCCTACTACCCTTGAAAATTACGACTTCCTCGAAAAAGTAACTCACTTTGACCGAGAACGTGTTCCTGAGCGTGTCGTTCATGCCCGTGGTGCCGGTGCACATGGATATTTTGAAGCGTATGGAACAGTTGGTGATGAACCGATCTCAAAATATACTCGAGCAAAATTATTCCAAGAAAAAGGCAAACAAACTCCTGTATTCGTCCGTTTTTCAACTGTTGTTCACGGTGGACATTCTCCGGAAACATTACGCGACCCACGTGGTTTTGCTGTTAAATTTTATACTGAAGATGGCAACTGGGATTTAGTCGGCAATAACTTGAAAATTTTCTTTATCCGTGATCCTCTTAAATTCCCAGATATGGTTCACTCCTTTAAACCGGATCCTGTTACAAATGTCCAAGACCCTGAAAGAATGTTTGACTTTCTATGTCAAACACCTGAGTCTATGCATATGATTACTTTCTTATTTTCGCCATGGGGTATTCCAGCCAATTACCGTGAAATGCAAGGCTCTGGGGTGCATGCTTATAAATGGGTGAATGAAGAAGGCAAAGGAGTACTCGTAAAGTACCACTGGGAGCCAAAACAAGGCATTAAAAATCTTGCACAAAAAGACGCCGATGAGATTCAAGGAAAGAATTTTAACCATGCTACCCAAGATCTTTATGAAGCCATTGAAAAAGGTGAGTATCCTGAATGGGAGCTTTATGTACAAATCATGGAAGATGGAGAGCATCCAGAACTTGATTTTGATCCTCTTGATCCCACTAAGCTATGGTACAAAGAAGATTACCCATGGCTACCTGTTGGAAAAATGGTCTTAAACAAAAACCCTGAAAACTACTTTACCGAAGTAGAACAAGTCGCTTTTGGTACAGGCGTATTAGTGGATGGATTAGACTTTTCTGATGATAAATTATTACAAGGACGAACGTTCTCTTACTCAGATACACAACGTTACCGTGTAGGCTCAAATTATTTACAATTGCCAATCAACAAAGCGAAAAAGCATGTGGCGACAAACCAAGAAGGCGGACAAATGGATTTCCGAACAGACTTCGGAAAGCATCAAAATCCACATGTAAATTATGAGCCTTCTCTCATTGGCGGTTTAAAAGAAGCAAAAAATCCTGGCAAAGAGCATGAGCCATTTGTTGAAGGAAAGCTAACACGCGAAAAAATCTCTCGTGAAAACAACTTTGGACAAGCGGGAGAAACGTATAGAAGATTTAATGAGTGGGAGCGTAATGAGTTAATTCATAATTTAGTTGGAGCTCTTTCTGGCTGTCGACCTGAAATTCAAACTCGCATGATTGAGAATTTCAAACAATGTGATGCTGATTATGGTCGAAGAGTTGAAGAAGGCCTTAAAAACGCAGCTAGCGGTTCTAAAATGGATGAGGCTGTTCATCAAGCAGAAGAAATGGGACATGCATCAGATCCTTATTAATTACTCAAAGACCGCTAGCGGTCTTTGAGTAATTGCGATGCGCGAAGCCACTGCCCTCTTTTGAAAAAGTGCTTTAATAAATGTACTTCTTATTAAAGTACGCGCAGTGAGTGAAGCCATCGCCCTTCCTGAACTCACTTCCAAGACATCTATGAGCGACAAAGTCACAGGGTACATTAGAGTTATTAACTTTGATGTGCCTCTAAGCAATGTCCGGGACCGTTGCATTTTTTAAATTGCTATGAGTAGGTTTCACTTATCTGGCAAGCAACGAATGAGCGTATAGAGTTTAGACTTCCTTTTTCGGACGCGGCTAACGCTTTTTCTGCTTGCTCTGTCCGTTTTGATTCCCTTTTCGGACTCCACCAACGCTCTTTCTTCTTGCTCTGCCCGTATTGCTCCCCTTTTCGGACTCCGCCAACTCTTTTTCTGCTTGCTCTGTCCATATTGCTCCCCTTTTCGGACTCCGCCAACGCTCTTTCTTCTTGCTCTGTCCGTATTGCTCCCCTTTTCGGACTCGGCCAACGCTCTTTCTTTTTACTCTGTCCGTATTGCTTCCCTTTTCGGACTCGGCTAACGCTCTTTCTTCTTGCTCTGTCCGTTTCCATCCACTATGGACCATCTCATCGTAAGCAATTGTAAAAAGACCGCTTTAATAGCTATTAATTGTGATGTTTGAAGCGTTTCACTAGATAACTAATAGCCTTATTGCTAGTTTCCTTGCTCATATTGTTTATATTTAACCATGGATACAATCCCAAGAATAGGACCTATCGCTAGTAAGGAGAAGACCCATTCCCATCCAATCAATTGTTGGAAATAGGGAATTAGATTAATTGAAAGAATAGTAATCAGAAAGCCGATGCACATTTGAAATGTAAGCGCAGTGCCTACATACTCGACTTCTGCAAATTCTGAAACAGCCGCAGAAAACTGTGCAGAATCAGCAATAACAGACACCCCCCATAGTAAAGAAACAAAAAGTGTAATCCAAATGTATTGCCCAAACGTAAATCCTATTACGATTGCACAAAGACCACTAACTGCCATCGAAGCTGTGGTTAGGTAGGCTCTTCCCATCTTGTCTGAGATAAAACCTCCTAGTACACACCCGATTCCCCCAGCGACTCCTATTGAAAGAAAGGCAGAAAAAGAGATGAACGCAAAAGAAACATCAGGATTATTCATCGTAAAACTAGTTACTAAAAAAAGTGGTAGCCACGTCCACATCGCATATAACTCCCACATATGTCCAAAATAACCGACATTCGCAAGCATCACTGGTTTATTTCTAACCACCTTATGTAGTAGCTTGAATGAAAAAGGCGTTTTCTTCGAAGTGTCTGGCGCATCTTTTAGTAGCCAGTTCACAATGATAGCTGCAAGAAGTGCCAATAAAGAACTTATCATAATAATTACTTGCCAATGGAACGAATGAAAGAAAGCTAATATGATATGTGGGAAAGCTGACCCTACTGTTAAAGCTGCGATTAAAATACCAATCGCAAGTCCGCGTTTTTTCGGAAACCAATGCGATAAAAGCTGAACCGCTGTTGGATAAACCCCAGCTAACGTAATCCCTGTTAAAATACGCAATCCGATTCCAACGACAGCAAGATTAGTAACTATTAATAATAAATTAAAAACTGCACCAAACACCGCACAAACTGCAAAAACTTTACGTGGATTTAAGCGGTCTGCTATCCCAAACAGTGAGCTGACGAATGCACCGAGGACAAATCCAAGCGGTACCGCGGCTGATAACCAACCTTCTGTACTCGTGCTTAGGTTCCATAATTCTCGTAAATCCGAAGCAATAACAGATGCACTAAACCACAAACTTAATGAAAATAAAACAGAAAAACTTATGATTATTAAAGCTTTCCACGACCCTTGCACCATACGAATCACCTATGCTCAAATGAATTATTAATTGTTTGCTATTTTCTCTAGTTTGTTTCGTCTAATATATATATAGAAAATTCAGGGGAGGCATCCAATGATAAGGACACAGATAGAATATATTTGCAATACATACTATGACGATGTTCATAACTTCTTAATTTATTATACAGGAACAACCGAAGTGGAGGATATTGTACAAGAGGTATTCTTAAAGATCATAAAAAATATCGACCAATTTGAGGCACGTTCAAATCCGAAAACTTGGATAATTTCGATTGCTAGACATACTGCCATTGACCACTTAAGGAAAAACAAACGTAACAATCTACCAGAGACTTTATTAGCATTTATAATATCAAAGGAAAAAACACCCGAACAACGGTTTATTGATGATGAAAGATTGTTCGAACTTTATCAATATACAAATCTATTAAAGCAAAGTTACCGTGATGTTCTCATTCTTAGAGGAATTAGAGAACTTTCTGTCCAAGAAACAGCTGAAGTGTTAGGTTGGTCAGAAACTAAAGTGAAATACACTTTACACCGAGCGGTTTCAAAAATAAAAAGAATATATCAAATGAAAGAAAATAAAGGAGGGTTAGATTTTGAAAAAGAATATAAATAAAAAAGAATTGTTAAACCAATATAGAGAAATGCCAACATTTTCAGGAGATGTTAACCACAAACAAATACTCATTAAAACATTAGAAAATTACGGTAATTCAATGATTACACATAATAAAGTGAAGAAAAAACTTAGATTTTTATTAAATAGCGCATTATTAGCAATTGTCCTTATCGTATTATCAATTTCAATCATCTACAATGACCCTAATCTTGATACAAACTCCGCTAATCTCCCAAATGATATATATGATGGCAAACAGGAGTTTTCTATTTTAGACATTACAATGAGTGATGATGAAACAATTATCGACTGTATATTGAAAGGGATTCCTCACCAGTGGGTGGGTTTTCAAATGATGACTGAAAAAGGGATGCTCGTTGATTCGATAGGATGGAGTAGCGATGGATTGAACCGACAAGAATTTGAATACTCAGCCATTTTTAGTACTGTTCCAGACGATGGATCATCCTATCTTTCCATAATTCCATATTACGAAGAAAACATTTTAATTAGTGAGTACTTTTTCGATAGTAAAGTAGTTGACGATAACTTTCCAATTGTATTAAATCAAGGAAATGTAGGAAGTGTGATTGTCCATAATATCACTTTTGATGAAGAGAAAACTAATCTATATTATGAAGTAACTGGGAAAGACCCACAAAAACAATCCACCGCCCTTTGGTTAATTCCGGATGATGGTGGGGAACTAAAAGCAACACCTAAACAGTTAGTCGATATCAATAGAATAGATACGTATAACTATATTATGGAATACCCCCCACTTGATAAAGATAAGGGTTATCTTGTCGGTACCATCGCTCTTCCAGATTTGTATTTACTGGAAAATTTAGAACAAAGAATTCATTTAAAGAAAGATTAAATAGATATTATGAAAGAGACCAATCACTTAAATTTGGTCTCTTTCACTACACTGTTTTCTCTGGTTACCGCATATTAAAAATCAATTATTAGTTTTTTTGTTCATCCACTCCGAGCTTTGGATCACTCTCTGTCAAAGACAATAAATACTGGATGAGCGCATCTTGCTCTTCTTTTGTGAATCCACTATCCTCATCTACCCAAAATTCATGTCCACTTCCTTCAACATGAGCATCACGTAAATCTTTAGATGAGCGATTGGCTTCGACGACTTTTCTCCTTAACTCTTTATCAACTAATGCACGTAAGCTTTGATAAGGGTCTGGCTTTATATTTTTCCCAAGTGTTCCGGGTAGCCCTAGATTTTTTTTCGGGTCGAGACCCACAGCTACTCCTCCATCATGGAGGTACGGTGCCGTCCATGCTAATCCGATTAACCCTTTCACTTTATATCCGCCTTTCCCCTTTTCATCTTGTGCGAATATTAACTTCTTTTGTTCATCACTTAAGTGTTCAGTCGGTACTTCTATAATGGTAGCATCCTCTGGTATAGGAACTGGTGTGTCAGGTGTATACGAATAGGATTTACCCATTAGCTCTGTTACTTTTTCAAAGGATTGAGCTCTTGATGGTTCTGTTTTAATTCTTTCCTGTGGGATAACTTGGTGATTAGTAAAAGCTGCTCCTGCATGACAGGAGACGCAACCTGCTTGTTGAAAGACCTTTCTACCTCGATTTTTTCCTTCCTCTGTAATGCGTTCGGTATATTTTGGAGGGACTAATGTATTTTGATAAGCTGACATTGCATTGATTTGCTCTCCAACACGGTAACCAGGAGCACTCACCATGTTCCCACTTGGCGTAAAAATTGAAACATCGGGAAAGGTAGGAGCTTTAATCGTATCATTGACTCCAGGCACTTTAGGTACTTCTGAAATACTCGCTAAATACTCTGTAGGCAGCATACTGGAATTCGGGTCATAGCGATATTTTTCATGGGCTGCATTTTGCAAAATGGTACCGATATATATTTCTTTATCTAATCCAAATAAATCTTCACTTTGTTCTTGCTGAGCCAGAACATCCGTATTCTGGGCATGAACATTATTGTTAAATGTACTAAGACCATTAAATGGTCCGACAGATGCAAATCCGTTCCAGCCATATGGGTGGTCCCCTAACGTGAAGGAATCAGGAATTTGAGTTGGATTTAAAACCAAATCCATCGTAGTATCAAAATTTCCCTTTGGCCATTTCACAAGCATCTCATCTACAACTTCTTCTAAGCGCTTTGAGTCAGGTAAAGACACAAGTTTTTCCGCTACCTCTGGATGTGACTTAACGATGTACTTTTGTAATTGTTCGGTATCAACATCTGTCAACATAAAATAAGCACTTGAGTTTGTAGCTAATGCTAGCATGAGTCCGCCATTTAAGTTTTTATTCGGGGCTCCTTCAACCACTTTGCCTGTATTCATATCTACAGTCGCATGACAAGCCGCACAACTAACTCCCGCTCTTAGCCTCCCATCGGCATAGGATAACGGCATTCCGATTGGCGTAAGAGCCCCCTTTGCAACGTCTAGTCCTGTATCAATTTTTTCACCTTTTTTATACGTTTTGTCACCGATCGTGACATCGTATGCAAGCTCAACTTGAAGGTTGTCGGTATATCCCCCTTTTAACCCAATAATAGCCTTTCCGATATTCGCTATTGTAAGTGGACCATCGATTAAACCAAAGATATCTGTAAAAAAAACTTGATTGCCAAATGTCTCTTTGTAAAACAACTCTCTTCCAAGGTCTACAAATTCTTCCGTTACCTTAACTGCGCCACTTTTTGGAGAAAGGATTTCGGTGTCACCAAGTGGAACAAATGACCGATTTGCATCTTGAGCCGAAATCGTCACACCCCATAAGTCATAGCTTGTTCCTTGAAAATTCACTGATTCATTCAATACATTATCCACTAGAGGAATATAGGCATATTCAGGTTCAACGGCATTAACTATGACTATTCCAACGATAAAGATAACGATAATTCCGATTAGTAATAGATAACGAGTCTTCACGGTTTTCACTCCATTTGTTTTCGTTACTATTAGGGTTTCCTACCATAAAAAAAACATGACCGGATAAATTTCCCGTCATGTTTGTCCTTACACAATATCAAGTCCATCTTTTCTAATTGATACTTCAATTGGTGTTTCACCAATAATTTCGCCGTCCCCATGAATAACAATTGGGATATCTGAGGATACACTAACCGTTGACCCTTTCATAAGTGAAAACGCCGAATGCGTAATGTGATTTCCCTTAAAAACTTTTGGAAACACCTTTAATAATTGTAATTTTGTAACGTTATGAACGATACATACGTCTAATAATCCATCATCACTTTGGGCTTCAGGACAAATAAACATCCCGCCCCCATAATATGGATTATTCGCAACAGCAATTAGCCAAACACCATCAAATATGTGGCTAGTTCCGTCTATCGTTATCGTTACTTTCGTTGGTCGATATTGAAGCAATACCTTTAACACAATAAAAAAGTACGTGAATTTTCCTAATTTCAGCGCATTCAGCCATTTTTTTATAACAGAGCGATTCGCAACTTCTGCCACTTTTCCATCAAACCCGATACCAACTACGGTTGTACACCATTTCTCCCCAACGAACAATAAGTCCATTTTTTTCTTTTCCCCGGTTAAGATTCGTTCAAGCGCTAATAGATGGTCCTTTGGTACTTTCATGGCTCGCGCATAGTCGTTTCCAGATCCAGCAGGTATGATGCCGAATGGAATTTTAACCTGAGATAGTCCATTGACCACTTCATGAACCGTTCCATCTCCACCTATCGCTACAACCGCTTTAGTACGAAGTGGAGATAACGTTAAAACCGCTTCAGTACTATGTCCTGGATATTGTGTGAATATTACTTTATACGGATGATTACGTTCAATTAAAATAGGCTCAATCTGATTCCAGATAGCCGATGCTCTTCCATTACCTGAAATGGGGTTGACGATAAAAACATACATATCCAATCACGCTCCAACATTCGCTTTCTCCATTGTTTCCCTTGTATGCTTCCTTATACAAAATCGACAACAATCCATGAATTCTGCAATCGTTTACATCTATTTTACCTTTATGTGCCAAAAAAATGAAGTTATTTTTTGTAAATCCGATATTGACAGAAAATTGTCCTTTACCTATAATCAGTAGTAATAGTAACCGAAACATTTAGAAAAAACTTTATCATCCTTCTTCCTTGTAAGCATCTATTTCATGACAATCATGTTATAGGTGAATACGAGTGTAGGTTAGTTAAAGTGAGTATCAAAATGTCGGTATATTTCATCTGTTCGCAGGGATGAAGTATACTTTTTTTATGTAACATGAATGTGTGTTTTGGGGGTGTTCTTCATAGACCGGCAAAAAAAAGGAACGTTAGAAGCTGAAATAAGTAAAGCCTTAACTCAATGGGAAAAAGAGTATTTAGGGCGAGGCTCTGTGCAGGTCAAAACCGATATCCTCCGCAATATGGTTATCGTTAGTTTAAAAGGAATACTTACCCCGGCTGAACAAGCTTTAACACGAACAACGACAGGCATGCTTTCAATAAAGAAAACACGCTCTGATTTAATTGAAACAGGTAGTGACCATTTAAAAGATATCATCGCTACTTTAACAGGTGTGAGACCTATATGTTTTCACACTGACATAAGTACACGTAGTGGAGAGCGTATTATCATTTTTATGTTAGATACAAATTTAGAAAACCAATTAGAAGTTTAATAGATTGGGAGTTTTATTCAACAATGGAACCCATTGAGGAATGAGAAGACCAGCTTATAAGATGAGAAATCATCTTATTAAGCTGGTCTTTTTTTTGAAAAAAGGAGGAGAAATAGTCATGTTCGATATTGTCATTCAAAATTTATTATCACCCGTTGTTCTCTTTTTTGTGTTAGGTGTTTTTGCAGCTGTTGTAAAATCAGATTTGAAATTTCCGCCTGGTCTTGGGGAAACACTAAGTATTTATTTATTAATTGCTATCGGTTTAAAGGGCGGCTTAGAGCTGTCTAACTATACGTTGTCTGAAGTCGCTTTACCGATTTTAGGAACACTAATCTTAGGCTCTACTATCCCTGTCATTACCGTTTTCATTTTACGTCGCTGGGTTAAACTGGACCTTAAGAACTCAATTGGTCTTGCTGCTGCTTTCGGGTCAGTATCAATCGTAACGTATGGAGCAGGATTAGCCTTTTTAGAAACCGTAAATACAAGTTATGAAGCTTTCATGAGTGGAATGGTCGTCGTTATGGAGATTCCAGGGATCTTCGTCGCCCTGTTATTGCTTGGAATTCTTGAGAAAAATAAACGTGAAGATTTTGCGCAAATGAAACATGTTGGAATTGTGGCTTCTAATCCGTTATCAATGATTAGTCCAGAAATTTTAAGAGAAAGTTTCTTTGGAAAAAGTATATTATTATTAGTTGGAAGTCTTCTTGCCGGATTAATCGCTGGAAAAGAAGCATTACCTGTAATCAAGCCACTGTTTATTGACCTTTACCCTAGTATTCTCATTTTATTCTTATTAAACATGGGTATTGTAGCAGGGCAACGCTTAGCCGCTGTTCGAAGACATGGTTTAAAGCTTCTAGCCTTTGGAGTTCTAATGCCTCCTCTATATGGTTTTTTTGGGATTGTTGTAGGGTACAGTGTTGGATTATCACTTGGAGGCACCGTGTTAATGGGGATTTTAGCCGCGAGTGCGTCATACATCGCAGCCCCAGCAGCATTAAAAACATCTGTACCAGATGCAGACCCTTCAATATATCTAGGGTTATCACTCGGAGTCATCTTCCCATTTAACCTAGTAGTCGGTCTACCCCTGTTATACACAATCGCAAGTCTATTTTATTAAGAAACCGCTGGCGGTTTCTTAATTTAGAAACGGGAACAAAAGACAACCTTTTGTCCCCGTTTCTTTTCTTTTCTAAGCTCAATCTCTTCCTTTTTTTTGAAATACATTATATACTACTCATTATTTCAAGAAAGAAAGTTGGGGATAAGATGAAGGAAATCTTAATCGGAATTATTGCTTCCATGTTTTTTGCGGTTACCTTTATTTTAAATCGTTCGATGCAGTTATCTGGAGGAAGTTGGATATGGAGCTCTTCATTACGTTTTCTGTTTATGGTGCCGTTTTTAGTAGTTATTGTTCTATTCCGAAATAATATTAAGCAAGTGTTCCAAGAAATGAAACAAAACCCTGTGTCATGGATCCTGTGGAGTTTTGTTGGATTTGTTTTATTCTATGCTCCTATTACATATGCCGCAGCCTACGGCCCTGGTTGGTTAGTGGCTGGAACATGGCAAGTTACAATTGTTGCAGGAATTCTCTTAGTTCCTTTCTTTTTTGAAATCATTCATTCGAAAACCGGTTCAAAAAAAGTTCGTCAAAAAATCCCGATGAGAGCACTCTTGTTCTCTTCAGTCATTTTACTTGGAGTGGCTTTTATTCAATGGCAAAAAGCAGGTGACCTTACACTTGGAGCCATTCTAATTGGAGTCCTTCCTGTTGTTGTTGCAGCATTTGCTTATCCTCTTGGCAACCGTAAAATGATGGAGGTTTGTGGTGGCAGGTTAGATACGTTTCAGCGCGTCCTAGGAATGACATTAGCTAGCTTACCGTTTTGGATCGGATTGAGTATAGTTGGGATAGTTCAAGTCGGTCCACCTTCCTCTGATCAAGTACTTCAATCATTTATTGTAGCCGTTTGTTCAGGGATTATTGCCACAACTTTATTTTTCATAGCGACAGACCGTGTAAGAGGAAATCAAGGAAAGCTAGCTGCGGTAGAGGCAACCCAATCGACTCAAGTGCTTTTCGTCATGATTGGAGAAGTTGTCCTCCTATCAAGCCCTCTGCCAAATGGGTTAGCTCTATTTGGACTCGTAATTATAATGGGTGGCATGCTCCTTCATAGCATGTATTCCAAAAAAGGAACTACAAAAGGAATGAAGAAAGCTTCTTAAACGCTGTCGCTAAAATAACAATATAATCTTTGCAGTATTCGTCATACAATTAAAAAAACGCCTCTGTAGCTCTAGAAGGGAAGAGCGCCGGAAAACAATTGTAGCCACCGGGTCGCAAGGCAAAGGTTTCAGAAGCACCGAAAAGCAAATGAGCTGAGCCCGGTGAAATTCCGTAGGAAAGCGTGTTCTCCCTTAGCCTATGCTTACGAAAGGAGTGCGGGTTCGAATCCCGTCAGAGGCATCATAATCTCGATATCCATGAAGAAAAAATGAGTAATATATGTTCTACATCTAAAAAAAAGGATGGTTCAAACGATAGTAATCTATCAGTTTGACCATCCTTTAGCATCATATTTTACATGATTAATAGTAATCCCAATAAAGGATTCCAGAAACGATGAGATACAAAATAAAGATTAGAATCGCTAAGAAGATTCCACCTACACTTGCTCCTCCTGCTGCCTTGATTTGATTTCGCTTGCTCTCCTCAGGAACATTAGTATCTTCAATAGCAAGGATTTTTTTATTCATATGGTTTTTATATAACCTATTTCCTTGTGACCCTATAATAACACCTGTTATCGTTCCAACAAAATAATCAAATTGAATGGGATAGGTAGGATAAATAATTAGCATGATAATGTCCAATAAAAGAAAAAGCCCGATAATTAAAAAGACAGTGGAATACATCTTCCGATAACCCAACCAAAAAATAGGAAAGAAAAAAGCAACCCAATTCCAACTATTCTCGTTTTTCCATTTGGTAAAGTAATAGGATTGGTTTTTTCCTATAAATAATGATTCTTTATCCTCAACTTGCACATCTTTTGCAACGTACGCTGCTGATAATCCTGATTTAATGCCTACTTGGCTCCCACAACCAGAGCAAAATTTTGCATCAACTACTAATTTCCCTCCACACTGTGCACAGTACAAATCTTACACCCCCTCACTATTTACATTTCGTATAATACCATTTTTTTATAATACTTCCATAATTTATTTTATACTATTTACATCACTTTAAAAGAAAATACGGTTAGCCTTCTAGTTATAAAGCAGAGGATGGGACCAAAGGTTGTTTTACCTTTTTCCCACCCTCTTGTTTGGTTCACATTATTTAAATCGTTCAAGCCCTATTTAAGAGAGCTTTTAGCTAAGCGAATCATATTCCATGACATTTTAGGTAATACAGATTCCAAAGAGCCATCTTGAACTTTTGATATACCATTTGCGTGTGGTAATACATTTTCTGTTGAAGCTGTATTAATTGCTTTCGGGTCATCATGCTCGAGGACAACATGCTCTACTAATTTGAAATCTTCAAAGCTTCTTATATCACAGTTTAGTTCTAACGCTTCTTCAAGGTTACGATTAACAGCAAAAATAACGACTTCCTCTTTTTCCTCATTATAAACAACAGCTGATTCAAGATAAGGAACATCCGTATATTCTTTGCTATCATATTTTGGTGAATTGATTACTGAATGTAAGGCAATGCCTCGACCATATACAGATGTATAATAATATGGATAAAATATAGTTTGCTTCCAAGCTCTTCCGCCATTCTCTGTCATAATTGGAGCAATAACATTAACGAGTTGAGCCATACAAGCCATCTTGACACGGTCAGCATGGTTGAGCATTGTCGTTAACATACAACCAACTAACAAGGCATCTTCAAAGTTATATACATCTTCCAATTGTGGAGGAGCGACTGTCCATGGTTCTAACTTCTGGTCTTGGTCATTGGAATGATACCATACGTTCCATTCATCAAAGCTTAAGTTTACTGTTTTTTTGCTACGTTTTTTAGCTTTAATATAGTCACATGTTGCAATAACTGTTCGAATGAATGCATCCATATCCAGTGACTTAGCTAAATAACTTGCCGTGTCGTTATTTCGATTTCCATAATATTGGTGTAGGGAAACATAATCTACATGGTCATACGTGTGATCTAATGTAATAGCCTCCCATTCTGGAAATAATGGCATTTCAATACTAGAGCTCCCACACGAAACTAACTCAATGGAAGGGTCCAATAGCTTCATCGCTTTTGCGGTTTCAAGTGCTAATCGACCATATTCAACTGGTGTCTTATGACCTACTTGCCAAGGGCCATCCATTTCATTTCCTAGACACCATGTCTTAATGTTATGTGGTTTTTCATATCCATGTTTAATGCGAAGATCACTCCAGTAAGAACCTGAAGGATGATTACAATATTCAAGTAGATTTCGTGCAGCATCGATACCACGGGTCCCTAAGTTAACGGCCATCATAGCTTCTGAATTAACTTTTTTTGCCCAATCCATAAATTCATTCGTACCAAGTTCATTTGTTTCAACCGTACGCCAAGCCAACTCTAAGCGACGAGGGCGCTCTTCCTTAGGCCCTACTCCATCCTCCCAGTTATATGCAGATACAAAGTTGCCACCTGGGTATCTCACAATAGGGACTTGTAACTCTTTTACTAGTTCAATGACATCCTTCCGAAAACCTTGCTCATCAGCAGTAGGGTGCCCTGGTTCATATATACCACCATAAACAGCACGCCCGAGATGCTCTACGAACGACCCATAAACTCGTTTATCAATTTCAGATATTCTATAATCCTTGTCGATAACCATCTTTGCTTTTTGTAAAGTTGTCATAGATAATATCCCTCTCTCTTTATAAAATGTAGTTCTTACTATTTCGTACGGACTTCTTTCTTATACAAATAAGCCAGCTTGAAAAAACACATAAAAAATACCACTGGTATAAAACCATTATAAAAGATTTGAACCGATAATTCCATCTAAATGTACGTACAACTTATTAATCTATTATGGTTAACACAATAGATATGCATACAATTAATAAATTCACAAACCAATGATTTTTTTGTGTCTATTAATCAAAATAAATACTCCCATTATCCGAACTAGTTAAGCAAAGCAACTTTTAATGAGAGCTGTATTCCAATCATTACCCTTTTTAAGTGAAATCCATCTTCCAGCTGAAGTATTCATTCTTTTCATTTTTCTCGTAACGCAGCTTTGCATCAAACTTATTTCCGTTTTTACTTGTTAATCCCTTTACTACTACTACTTTATCTTTTAATAACGCTTTGACCATCGTTTTAGTTGGCTTTTTCCTCATCGTTGCTAGAAACTTATCATTTTTCCAAATGACAAACTTACAACCTTTTTTCCATCCGCTGCAACCAAATCCTTTTTGACCTTCAATTACTGGCTGTCCACATAAAGGACAACTTCCTAGAACTTCATTTGATTTCCGTTCCGTTTTTACTTCTTGGATAATGACATCACTATCTGCTTTTATAGCATTGACACCGTTTGTAGTGAATGTAAAGATCACATCTAAAAATTTTTCTTTCGTAACTTTTTGTTTTTCAATATCTGATAATGTTTTTTCTAATTTCCCCGTGAATTCCAAATCAAATAATTGTTGGACAGGAAACGTTTCAACGAGTTTTCTTCCTACATCGGTACAAACCAAGTTTTTGCTTATTGTTGTAATATAACCAACATCTTTAAGCTTTTTAATGGTATCTGCTCTTGTAGCAGGAGTTCCAATACTATACCCGCTTAGGATAGCCGCTAGCATTTCTTCACTGTTTTCTTCGTCAACACCTTTTCCGCACGTTTCCATAACACGTAGCAATGTTTTTTCAGTATGAGGTTTAGGTGGCTTCGTAACATGATCACTTAGCTTCTGGTCGATAACATCAACGCTATCCTTTTCTTGAACAAAAGGTAGCATCGTTTCTCTTGATTCAATGTTCTCGACTTTCTTCCAGCCTTCACTCAATTGAACTCTTCCTTTTGTCAGAAAGACTCCTTGTATCTCACGATGATTTACTTTGGTGACTATCTTCGTTTCTTCATATTCAGCAATGGGCATAAATTGCATAATAAAGCGATTTTTAATGGAGCGATAGACGATTTCCTCATCCTTTGTTATTGTTTTAGGCTTAACATAAGTAGGGATAATCGCACTATGACTCTCTACTTTAGTATTATCAAAAACACGTTTGCTTTTTTTGAATTGAACTTCATCTTCATATGGTAGTCCTTTTTTTACTACCTCAAGTACTTTTGCTGCTTTGCCAACCAAGCTTTCTTCTAAAACAACACTTGCAGTCCTCGGATACGTAATTAATTTTTTCTCATAAAGCGATTGAGCGACTTTTAATACTTTATCTGATGTCCATCCTTTAAACTTACTTGTTATATACCCTTGTAAGTTTGATAGATTAAATAGATAAGGTGGAAATTCTTTTTTTCGGTCCACCTGCTTGTCCGTTATCGTCGCTGTTTCATCTTTTATCTGTTCAGCTATCTTTAGCAAACTATCTTTTTCTTTAAACTTATCAACTTCATTTTCGACATATGTACCTTCATATTGCTTGGCGTCTTTTGTCTTAAATGTAGCTGTTAATTTAAAATAATTCTCCGGTTTAAACGTTTTGATCTCTTTATCCCTGTCATAAATAATTTTTAAAGTCGGAAGAAGTACTCTTCCTATATTTAGTACCTTCCCTTTCCCTTTTTGATATTTTAATGTGGCTACTGATGTTAGATTAATGCCAATCACCCAATCCGCCCATTGCCGACTAATTCCTGCATCTTGTAGGGGCTTCATCTCTTCATTTAGTTTTACGTTAGTGAGTCCTTTTACTACCTCTTCTGCTGTCCATTCATTTAAGAGTAACCGATAGATCTTTTTGTCGGTCTTTTGATGATAGATAATTGTATCCCCAATAATTTGTCCTTCTCGGTCATAATCACATGCTGATATGATGCTATCTACATCTGCACGCTTCATTAAACTGTAAATCGTCTTCAACTGTTTTTTTGCGCCATAATCTTCTTTACCTTTTGTCCGAGGACTACTTTTCACCTTATATTTAAATCCAGATGGAATAAAAGGGAAGTGCTCCATGTTCCATTTTGCCATTTTCGCATCGTAATCTTTCGCATCATACAGCTCAAGTAAATGTCCAAAGGCCCATGTAATTATATAGCCGTTCCCTTCGTAATACCCATCTTTCTTTCCCTTTATTTTTACTGCATCGGCTATATTTTTAGCCACTGAAGGTTTCTCCGTAATAATAAGCTTCAATGTACTCTCTCCTTTCATCCTAAAATGGCTTGCCATTTTAGGATGATTAAGTAATTGCGATGACTCAGCGCACTGCACGTACTTTACTAAGAAGTACACTTCGTAAAGCACTTTTTTAAAAGAAGGCAGTGGCTTCGTTCATCGCATTTCATAAAATGGCAAGCATTTTATGAAAGCAAAAAAAGAGTAAGCGCTAGTTAGAAAGCCTTACTCTTTTCGTCTCACTTTGACGCATTCTGTAGATGAATAATCGCTGCATGTAAATACGAATGAAATTTATGCTCTTTCTCGATAGGAAGCTGGTTTGTTGTAGCTGTCACAATTCTATTAAAGTTATCAATTAAATGTTCTGTTTTCATACCATGCCTGACAAGGATGCCATTTAACCAGATCGCATAATCTACGAACACTTTTTCATTATCTAATTGATAGGCTGTTTCCAAATGGTGAAAGTGATGTTCATTATCTTCTCTACATTTCTTTCTTCCATTATCACCGAACCTGGCTAATTCTGGGTACGCTGAATACATTCCATCTACGACTTCAGAAATCATAGGATGGTATTGGTGATACGGGAAAGTAATCATAGTGCCACCACGCTATATTGTCTTACTTTTGGGATAATCGAAGCTAATTCTTGGTCTGGATACTTCTTTTCTAGTTCATGTATTTTTTTGAAATCTTCACTTTGAACCCATGCTAAATAATCTTCTTTCGTTTCCCATTCAATTTGTACCGTTAGTTCTCCTAATTTCTTTTCATTTTGTAGAAGTCGAAATTGGCGAAATCCTCTTGCCTTGTCAACTAGCTTGGACCGTGACTGGTAAATAGAAATGACTTCATTGGCTTTTTCATCAGGTACAAGAAAAGTGGAATGGACAATAAACATGCAGATCCCTCCAATTATTTTACTTGTACAACCCATTATACATGGTTATAGGTTACTTTTCCATTACTCCCAATTTTCCACCTAACCATGTAAGAATTGAGTGCTCAAAAAAATTAGTTGCTTCCTTACTTTTGGTTTCTTGCTTTGGTTCCAGCATGACCTGTGGTTTTTCTGGAACTTTTCTTTGTAGTGCTTTAATTGATAGCAACCGATTGTTTTCGCCAAGTACAGTTATATATCCGTATACACTTACATTCACTTCTATCGTTTCACCCTTATGTGTTGTAACAAATAAATCTTCTGCTAGCTTATATTCGTTTCCGAATGAATCATAATAATTACCAGAGTCCACGGTTTTCGTTTCAAAATGTTCAAAACCATAGTCCAATAACGTCATCGTGTCTCGACTAGCAATTTTAGCTGAAGGAGCGTTTAGTGTAACTACTATTAACTCGGTATCTCCACGTTCAGCAGAAGTAACTAAAGTATGTCCTGACATACTTACATAACCATTCTTCACGCCAGTGACGCCTTCATAATTTCCTAGTAAGCGGTGATGATTGATTAATGTAGTTTCCCAACCTTCACCATTCCACTCCAGAAACTTTGTTCCTACAATCTCACGAAACGCTTCATTTTTCATAGCATATTGAGTAATTTTCGCCATATCGTACGCTGTAGTATAATGTTCTTCCCCAAATAAGCCGTGTGGATTTGTAAAATTACTATTTTTCACACCAACGACTTCTGTTATAAAATCGTTCATTCGGTTTGAAAACTTCTCTTCACTGCCATCAAAATGCTCTGCTATGGCTGTGCCTGCATCATTCCCTGAGTTGATCATCATTCCTTGGACAAGCTTTTCAAGTGTGACATCTTCCCCTTCTAATAAATACACTCTCGTCCCAATGACTCTCGTAGCTTCTGAACTAACTGTTACTATATCTGATATATTTCCTTGTTCAAGTGCTACAATCCCAGTAATTATTTTTGTAATACTTGCTGGATACATTTGTTGGTGTGCTTTTTTTTCATATAATACCTTCCCGGATTTACTATCCATTATAATGGCCGTTTCACTTTGTATCTCGACTTTGTCATTTGCTTCAACTGACAAAGGAATACTTAATGACAAAAACAGAAGAAAAGCAATTTTAGAAAAGCCTTTCATGTTTCCCCTCCCCAACACATTGTTTCAATAGTATAAGTATAGTAAATTTATCTCTATTTGTCGTTATTAGATCATGACATTTATATTACAATTTATCTATATTACCAAAAAAACAATAAGTCAATAACCCTAATTTATATAATTCCTTACTAATCCGCTAGGGAGTAAGTGTTTCTATAAAAAAGACTCTTAAGTTGTCAAAACATTTATATAACGTTACAAAAATGTAATAAAACTCTATCAACCCTTCTCTCTCGTAATCTTGCAGAGATAGATTTATAGTTTGGGAATTCTTCCCTAACGACTTTTAATCTAGCATTTGTTAACCTTGGTTGTAGCTTCAAAACACCAAGGAGGTAATACAACATGAAAAAACTATTATGGCTTACATTTGCCGTTTTCACTATATCATTCTTTTCTACTACTGTTGCTGACGCCAATACTGTTCATAACGTAAGAAGTGGCGACACTCTATGGAAAATAGCTAATCAATATGGAGTACCTGTTCAAACTATTAAACAAAGAAACAATCGCACAAATGATATGATTTTTATTGGTGAAAGGTTAACGATTCCTGCAAGTCTATCAGCAAGTGAACGTGACTTATTAGCAAGACTAGTTAGAGCAGAAGCTGAAGGAGAACCTTACGCAGGAAAAGTCGCTGTTGCTACTGTAGTATTAAACCGTGTTGATAATAGACAATTTCCAAACACTGTTCGCTCAGTTATTAATGAAGTAACACCAACAGGACATTATGCCTTTTCTCCAGTTGCTAATGGAGCGATTAATCGTCCTGCTGACCGTGACTCGATTCGAGCTGTTAATGAAGCGTTAGCTTTTCGTGGACAGGGAAGTGGTTCTTTATATTTCTATAATCCACGTACAGCAACAAATCAATGGATTACGACAAGAACAGTAACAGTTCGAATTGGTAATCACGTATTTGCTAAATAATTTATCTAACCATCAGTGTCAAAGGGATTCAACTTATCCTTTCTGACACTGTTTTTTTTTATTATTCTTATACATTAGGGTTAACATACTCATTCAAAGCTGAAATTCTTATGGGAATACGGTATGATAATGGTTACAGTGGTAATCAAATACAAAAATATGTTTAGTCGTAACCTTACCATTTATTTTTAGCCACAAAGGACGTGACATTGTTGAAAATCATCTTATCACATGTCAATACAGACTTCGATGCGTTAGCTTCTATGTTAGCTGCTAGGAAGTTATATCCTCATGCCACAATAGTTATCTCAGACAAGCAATATATTACGGTTAAACAATTTCTCGCTATTTATCGAGATACATTCGAATTTATAACTATACATCAAGTTGATTGGGATAGTGTGACTGATATTATTTTAGTCGATGTTCAATCTCTTTCACGTACGGGCTGTCCTTTAAACAAAACTCAAGTAAATTTAAAAATATATGACCATCATCCTCTGCAAGCTGAATATATCGGAGATGAATATCATCAAATCGAACAAATTGGAGCAACGATTACTCTTTTATTAGAAGAAATCCAGCAAAAAAATATACCCGTAACACCATTTGAGTCAACAATATACGGTCTAGGGTTGTATACTGACACAGGTTCTTTTACATATAAAACGACAACAAAACGTGATTTAGAAGTTGCTAGTTTTTTGTTGGAAAAAGGGATGAACTTAGAGCTAATTAACCGATTCTCTCAACAAATCTTTTTTGAGCGGTCTCCTTTATTACATACATTACTTCAAAATGAACAGGAATATTCCATAAATGGGGTAAACATCGTTGTCAGTAGTCATCAACAGGACTTATTTGAAGGCGGATTAGCAACCGTAACACGTAAATTGCTTGATGCTACTGGGGCTGATGCCGTGATTACAGTGGTCCAAATGGAAAAAAGGTTGTATATTGTCGGTCGGGCCACTTCCGATCGTATAAATCTCCTTCCCCTTTTTACGGAACTTGGGGGCGGCGGTCACAAACATGCAGCTTCAGTTACTCTAAAAAAGGGTGAGCTTGAAAAAATACGTCACACCGTTAGTGAGCAATTAGGTTGCATCATTCTACCTGCAATTACGGCCAAAGCGATTATGTCTACGCCTGTTAGAAGCATACCTCCAGACACATCTTTAGACGACGCAGCTGAAATCATGTTTCGCTTTGGACACACGGGTCTGCCGGTTAAAGCAGATGGCGAACTAATTGGAATGATTTCAAGAAGAGATGTTGATAAAGGAACTCATCATGGTTTAGGTCATGCACCAGTGAAAGCCTATATGAGTAAAAAAGTATACACGATTCTTCCTCAAACTACTTTAGAAGAAATTCAACAGACATTAATAAAATACAACATTGGTCGTCTTCCTGTCATGGATGGGAACCAAATCATTGGGATTGTATCCCGTACGGACATCATTGAGGTGCTTCATAATGATTCGTTACGTAAGCGATTACGGAATGACGCAATTAATGATGAAAAGGCATCATTTACTGAAGAAATGAAGAGTTATTTTACGCCTAGTGTTTTTTTGTTATTACAAAAAATAGGAAGGCTTGCCGATGAATACGAACTCAATATTTATATGATTGGTGGTATTGTCAGAGACTTGCTGTTGCAACGGCCAAATGATGATATTGATTTAGTTGTTGAAGGTGATGCCATTTTATTTTCAAAACAGTTGGTTGAACGCTACGGTGGCGAAACTAAAGAACATCATACTTTTGGGACAGCGACTTGGTATCTTGATTCCTTTCACATTGATATTGTTAGTTCTAGAACAGAATATTATGAAAAACCAGCTGCGTTACCAACAGTGGAACACTCTAATCTTCGTCATGATTTAGTGCGAAGAGATTTCACCATTAATGCCATGGCCATTGTTTTGAACGATGTAAAATTCGGGAAATTAATTGATTTTTTTAATGGAATGGAAGACCTAAAAAAAGGGTGTGTTCGGATATTACATAATCTAAGTTTTATTGACGACCCAACACGTTTAATTCGAGCGATTCGCTTTGAGTTGCGATTAGGCTTCAATATGGACCCAGAAACCGAAGATTTTGCAAAATCATCGATTTATACGATTAAGGATGTGTCTCCTTCAAGACTTCTTGTTGAGTTCAAGAAGTTGTTTCAAGAAGGACTGCCTTATCAAGCCATGAGTAGGCTAAACTCCGTTGGCTTTTGGATGGGCTTGACTGGTAAATCTCTTACTGAGCATGAATTAACAATGGTAAAACAACTCACTCATTCGTTTAGTGCTCAATCTGATTGGTTTTATTATTTGCTTTTCTCGTTTCTCCACAGAGCGTGCTGGGAGGAAAAAATAGAACCCTATATTGAAACAAAAAGGCAAAGAAAAATTGCAAATGAAATTAAGGAACTTTTTACTATCCGAACAAAAAATGACTTGTTATTAGGCGAGTTGCACCGTCAATTTTCACATATTTCATTGGAGACGATTCGATTCTTGTCCATTTGTATGGAACCTCAAAAGATCTTGTTACTTGAATATCTCGAAAAAAGACAAAAGCTTGTTGACATTGGATTTCGGGGTGATGAGCTACAGAATCTAAACATAAAACCTGGACCAATTTATAAAAAAGCTATACTTACATCAGAGATAGCTTTTATGAATAATGTGTTTACAACAAAAGAGCAAGCATTGTACTGGTTAAAAAAAGAGCTTGAAAACAAATGAAGTAGTGCCAATTTACACTAATTGCTTAGAGGTCAGGATAAAAGGTAAACAACCTATTTCCCGACCTTTTCTTTTTTTATGATTTATTGCTTAATTTTTCATTTCATAACATCACATTCCTTACAAATACTAAAACAAACAGATTTTCACCTATTGAAATCATGTCCGGAGATAATACCTACATTCTACATTTTTTACTACAACATCTGTTTCTTACTCTAATAAATGGGAGGAAAACAATGGGGTCTCGTATTTATAGAAAGAATAAACGACGGAAAAGAATAATGTGGTCTTTCATTGGAATCATTTCTGTATTCTTAATTAGTTTTGTTACGTATAGTGCTAACCAATATCAATACGGCCTTAGTCAATCGTTACAAGGAAAACCGCCTGGAACAAATGTCGAAAAAGAAGAAATTGAGTTTAATGCAGATGAACCACTGAATGATGAAATCATAAACATTTTATTCGTAGGCACTGATGAAAGAAATGGGGAGAAATCAAGAACAGATACAATTATGATTGGACAATATGACCCAACAAACTCCACAGCAAAAATAGCTTCCATCATGCGAGATTGCTTTGTGGAAATACCAGGCTACCAAAGTAACAAAATAAACACCTCCTTCTTTTTAGGCGGACCAGAATTGTTGCGACAAACCATTAAGGATAATTTCGATATTGATATTCATTATTATGCCATGGTGAACTTTGAGGGGTTTGTTAACGTTGTTGATACGATTGCACCAGATGGAATTACGGTCAACATCGACCATCCAATGAAATATCGAGATGAAATCAATTTTCAATCTGGGATTCAAACATTACATGGAGAAGATTCTTTAAAATATGTACGTTTTCGAAATGACCACTTAAATGACTTTGGAAGAGTTCAACGGCAACAAGAAGTACTTACAATCCTAAAAGATAAACTTTTATCTGTTAAGGGAATGACAAGAATCCCACAATTGGTTGGTGCCATCGAACCTCATGTTGACACGAACTTACCTTCAAGTAAGATGGTCAGTTTAACCTTGGACTTTGTTTTTCATCCTGTAAACGAAATTGATACTTTAACCATTCCAGTAGAAGATGGGTTTGTAGATAAGCGCTATCCTCGCGTTGGACAAGTCCTTGAATTAGACCTTGAAAAAAATAAAGAAGCACTTCACCATTTTTTCTCCATAAAATCATAAGAAAAACCGCTAGCGGTCTTTTCTTAATTGCGATGCGCGAAGCCACTGCCCTCTCTGGAAAAGTATATTAATAAGTGTACTTCTTATTAATATACGCGCAGTGAGCGAAGCCATCGCCCTTCATCGATTATTCCCTAAAAAGCGAAGGTCAAGCAAAGCCACTGCTTTTTTAAAGTGTTTTTACAAGTGCCTTTCATGTCAAACACGCGCAGTGTTCGAAGCCAGTGCCCTTCCTGAACTAGCTTACAAAACACCTATGACAAAACTGATAATTTTATTAAAAAAAACAACCAAAAGTCAATGCTGACTTTTGGTTGTTTTTTTTTAGTACTTTTTAAAAACAAGGGTTGCGTTGTGTCCCCCGAAGCCTAATGAATTACTCATGGCTACGTTAACCTCTTGTTTTCTTGCTTCGTTTGGAACATAATCTAAATCACATTCTGGGTCCGGTGTTTCGTAATTTATCGTTGGAGGGATAATTCCATCCTTAATGGCTCTTACCGTAAGAATCGCTTCAACAGCACCGGCTGCACCTAAAAGGTGACCCGTCATTGATTTGGTTGAGCTAACGGCAAGCTTGTAAGCATGCTCTCCAAATACCTTCTTAAGTGCCATCGTTTCGAATTTATCATTATACAGTGTACTCGTCCCATGAGCATTCATATACTGAACCTCTTCTGGCTGAATCCCTCCATCATTTAAAGCTTGTTTCATCGCACGAGCTCCGCCTTCTCCTTCTGGAGCTGGGGCTGTTACATGATACGCATCACCAGTTGCTCCATACCCCACAATTTCAGCATATATTTTAGCTCCACGGGCTAACGCAGATTCTAAAGATTCAAGAATTAAGATACCTGCTCCTTCCCCCATCACAAAACCATCTCGATTTGCATCAAATGGACGAGAAGCCGTTTGAGGATCTTCATTTGTGGAGACTGCTTTTGCCGAACAGAAACCAGCAACTGCCATATCCGTAATTGGTGCCTCTGCCCCACCAGTAATCATAATATCGGCATCTCCTCGTTGGATGACTTTAAATGCATCACCAATCGAGTTTGTACCAGAAGCACAAGCTGTCACCGAACATGAATTAATTCCTTTTGCTCCTGTAATAATTGAAACTTGTCCTGACGCCATATCTGGAATCATCATCGGAACAAAGAAAGGACTTACTCGACGATACCCTTTTTGTTCAAATGCTCTAAATTGTTCTTGATATGTTTCCATTCCACCGATACCCGAACCAATCCAAACGCCTACACGTGGAGCAATGTCCTCTGTAATTTCTAATGATGCATCCTTTAACGCCATTAACGAAGAGGCAACCGCAAATTGAGTAAAGCGGTCCATCTTACGGGCTTCTTTTTTATCCATAAATACGGAAGGATCAAAGTCCTTTACTTCAGCAGAAACACTGATTGGAAACTTTGAGGCATCAACCCTTGTCAATGGTCCAATCCCTGACACTCCAGAAATGGCATTATTCCAAAAAGTTTCTGCGTCTAGTCCTATTGGTGTAACTGCACCAACACCTGTTACAACTACGCGAGTCTTGCTCATTACCTATCACTCCTCTATCAATATACTACATAGTCATGTTTCTATTGTTTAACGACCCCATCGAAGAGCAACAGCTCCCCAAACAAGACCAGCACCAAACCCAACAAGAACAACGGTATCTCCATCTTTGATTTTACCATTTTTTAGCTCTTCTACCAAGGCGATTGGAATCGAAGCTGAAGATGTATTTCCATACTTTTTCACAGTGGTAGACATCTTTTCAGGTGGTAATCCAAGTCGTTCTCTTGCCGATTCCATGATTCGTATGTTCGCTTGGTGAGGCACAAGGAAGTCAACGTCTTCTTTAGTTAACCCTGCTTTCTCAATAACGCCTAATGCAGATTCTCCCATTTGACGAACAGCAAATTTAAATACTTCTCGTCCATTCATAAAAATGAATTTATCTTGAAGGTGAATATGCATTCCACCGCTTCCATCAGAACCAAGTTCAAATGCTAATATTCCCTTTTCCTCTGAAACAGGACCAAGAACAGCAGCACCTGCACCATCACCGAATAAGACAGCAGTATTACGGTCTTCCATATCTGTCACTGCTGAGAGCTTTTCGACGCCAACCACTAATACATGTTGATAGGCACCATTCTCAATGAATTGTTGTGCCGTTACAATACCATATATAAAACCTGCACATGCAGCACTAATATCCATTGCTGCTGCATTTTTTGCACCTAATTGATCCTGAATCATTGCCGAAACAGAAGGAAACGCCATATCAGGTGTAACAGTCGCAACAACAATTAAGTCTATTTCTTCAGCTGACACATTCGCTTGTTCTAACGCATCCTTTGCTGCTTCTAAAGCCATATGCGAAGACTTCCTATTTTCAGAAGCCATTCTTCTCTCTTCTATTCCCGTTCTTGTCCGAATCCATTCATCAGTCGTATCTAATCTTTTTTCAAAGTCTAGATTCGTCACAAGTTGATCTCCTACACTACTACCCATACCAAGTATTCCAGCTTTTGTCACTTTTCTTCCCCCTTACCCTTAAACCTATTTTCGATTTACAGGTAATTATTAAGACCTGATACTAATTTTATAATAATAAATTAAGATTGTCCATGCTAGAAATATATGATGTCCGTCCAAACTTTACTTCTTTTTTTTCATACAATATTAGTAAATAGTCCATAAAAAGGAGGAAATGGAAATATGTCAAATGTGAATAATCAAAATGAAAGACCAAGAGATCCATTTAGTCACTTTCTTTTTGGTCCACCTCCATCAAGGCAACAACCAACAAACACAGAACTGAAACAAATGACATCCGAGCCAAATGCACCTGCTGAAGAAGATAACTCATTTATAGGAAAACTGGAAAAAGCCGTCATGCTTATTCAACTTTTTGCACCAACTCCTGAACAGCTATCTCCTTACTTAAAAAAACTAGAATCATTTACAAAACAAAAAGGAAGCTAGAATCTTCACCCTATGTAAAGTCTTTTATAAGGAAAAAGACTTATAAAAAACGCTAATGGTGAGGGTCCTGAAAAAAGCTTCAGTCCCCTCCCATCAGACGGCATGTTAGTGATAATGTACACCTAGCACTTTACTACTGGTGCGATTTTTTTAACTTACCAAGCTCCTGGTCCAAATCCAGGTTGACCCCAACCGTAGCCTGGGTGATGCTGTTGTGGCGCTCCTGGACCAAATCCGTGTCCTGGAAATGGTGGATATCCTCCTCCGAAACCTGGTCGTGGTCCTCCAAAACCTGGTCGTGGTCCAAAACCTGGGTGTGCAGGCGCTCCTCCAAAACCGCCGCCTCCTAAGCCACCACCGAATAGAAGTGGGCCTGCCGCTAGCCCAGCTAACCCTCCTGCTAAAAAGGGAAATGCTCCACCAGCAGCTCCCGGAAATAGTCTTTGGTCATAGTCGTTACGTGTATACATTGGGTAGTGAGAATAATAGTTCATAGCCTTAACTCCTTTTTTAAGATATTTCACTACTTATCCTATGTATTGACCTAGAAATTGGAGCTTGTCTCATACTTATATAGGCATACGTCATCCCTTTTTCTAGTTAAAACATCTGCAATGGCTTAACCCACCACAAAGCCCGTTGTGAGAAACCCTCACAACGGGCTTTAAAAGATAGCGGCGGTTTCGCTCATTGCTTAAAGGGTGTGACAAAAGGTTAAAAAAAACCTTTTGTCACACCTTCTTTTACTTTTCTATTCTTGTTTTCCTAACTCATAAGCATCATTCATTACATTAAGGAGCATGGTTAGTAAAGGTTGAAGGTCGGCCATCGAAAGTTCGATTCCTTTTTCATCTAACAGTGCCTTTGCTTCTGGCATATGCTTCATTGCAATTTGCATAAACTTCATATGTAACTCTTGATCCAAATTAATCTCCACCTTTTGAGTAACGTTCAGAGATTATACTACTATTTTTTTTGAACTGGTTCAAGCTCTACATTTTCATTAGGCAGTTTTCCTGTAGCTATATAATTTTGAATTTCTTTATTTATTTTTTCTTGAACTTCTTCTGGTACGTGTTGACTATATTCACCAAGACTAATTACACCGTCAGCAAAATCATAATAAAGGTTTCCTGATTGAAGTTCCCCTCGATTGAATCGTTCTGCAACAAGTTGGTATAGTGAATCTACATGTTGAATTGTACTTGTTAGCACCGTAGAACCAGCAAGATCTGATTGGTCATTAATAAAACCAATTACGTAGTTCCCATCCTTTTTTACTTCCTCTAACACAGACACATGATATCCATCACCTGTCGGATAGAAAACCTCTACTCCGCTATCACTCATATCGTGGTAAATTTCAAGTGCTTTATCAACATCCGACCAACTATTCACGTATTGTACATTGACATCTATAGTAGGCTTTTGATGTTTAGCGCCTTCTATAAAGCCTTTCACCTCGGTCTGCCACTCATATGCAGCAATGACCCCAACTTGATTTGTGCTTGTCATTTCAGCAGCCACCATGCCTCCAAAAAAACCCATAGCATGACTCTCAAAGTGTAGGCTAGTCACATTATCACCGTCTACTGCTCCATTAAAACTCACAAAATGTATATCAGGATAATCACTCCCTAGTGTTGTGAAGTAATCCGCAAAAATTCGACCATGACCAAAGATCAAATTAACATCCTTTTTCTTAAATTCTTCTATCGCTAATTTTGTAAGTTGTAAATCATTTACTTCCTCTAAAAATACAACTTCGACGTTCAATTCCTTTTGAATTTGTAGTAACCCTTGATATCCTTTGCTATTCCACCCTTGGTCATCTCTTGTATCCTCTATTAATAATCCTACCCGCTTAATCTGTGTAGTAGAAGAGCTTGGACTAGAACATCCTGTCATAACCAAGATGATGATAATCAAGGTAAACACCAGTTTGTTTCTCATGAGTAGACACTCCTTACTTATTCACCATCAAATATATTATAAATCATTTCCTAAATTATTGCTTCATTTTGCGTAACTGGTAGTTATTACCTAAGAAAAACGTCATTGATATTGGTCTTATTTGGCAACAACTATAGTTATTTTCGACTTTTTATATGAAAATTCCTGTTTTTTCACAGATGTAATAATAGTTTAATAAATTCGTAACAATAACAATTAGAATCGAGAAAGAGATGCACCTCATATTCAACAGTGGTATAATAAAAAATACTGTGATTATTGAAAAAGGAGTAATATATGAAAAAATATATAGATGAAGTTCAATCTCGACGTACGTTTGCGATTATATCACATCCAGATGCCGGTAAAACAACTTTAACTGAAAAGTTACTTTACTACGGTGGTGCCATTCGTGAAGCGGGTACAGTTAAAGGACGTAAAAATTCGAAGCATGCCTTAAGTGACTGGATGGAAATTGAAAAGCAACGTGGAATCTCTGTTACCAGCTCTGCTTTAGAGTTTGAATATGATGGTTACAAAGTCAACATTTTAGATACACCAGGCCACCAAGATTTTAGTGAAGATACGTATCGTACGTTAACAGCCGCTGACTCAGCTACAATGCTAATTGATGCTGCTAAAGGGGTTGAAGCGCAAACCAAAAAGCTATTCAAAGTATGTCGTATGAGAGGCATTCCTATTTTTACATTTATTAATAAGTTAGACCGGCAAGGACGAGACCCATTTGAACTCATGGAAGAATTAGAAGAGTTACTTGGAATCCGTTCGTATCCTATGAATTGGCCAATTGGGATGGGGCAATCGTTTGCTGGAATATACGACCGACATCATAAAAAAATTGAATTGTTTAATCCAAAAGACCCAGGCGAGATTGAGATTAAAGATGTTTCAGGTCCTGACGATCCTATCATTGATGAAATTATCGGAGACGCTGGGTTAGTTTCTCAGTTTCGTGAGGAAATCGAGCTTCTTGATGTTGCTGGTGATGCATACAGTGAAGAAAGCATTGAAAACGGGACATTATCTCCAATCTTCTTTGGAAGTGCCATATCCAATTTCGGTGTTCAAACCTTTCTGGAAACATTTTTAGAGATGGCTCCATATCCTACGGAAAGACAGAGCAGCAAAGGTCCAATAAAACCGATAGAAACAGAAGCTTTTTCAGGATTTGTCTTTAAAATTCAAGCCAACATGAATCCTGCTCACCGCGATCGAATTGCCTTCTTACGTATTACATCTGGTACATTTAAGCGCGGGATGTCAGTTAACCATGTTAGGTTAGGAAAGCCTATGAAGATATCTCAACCAACTCAATTTCTTGCACAAAACCGAAACATCGTAGAAGAGGCATATGCAGGAGATATCATAGGTCTCTTCGACCCAGGTACATTCCGAATTGGAGATACACTTGTCGAAGGCGATGATTTTGAATTTGCTGAAATGCCCCATTTCTCACCAGAGCATTTTGCTGCCATAACGGTGAAAGAAGCATTAAAACATAAATCGTTTGAAAAAGGGGTAAAGCAGTTAACCGAAGAAGGGGCGATTCAATTATTTCAGACGTACAATAAAGTGATTGAACAACAAATCGTTGGAGTGGTTGGTGTCCTTCAGTTTGAAGTATTAGAATATCGTCTGAAACATGAATATAAAGTAGATGTTGTACTTGACCGCATCCCATTTTCAATCGCTCGCTGGATTCACGGCAATGAAAAGGACATGGATAAATTCAAAAAGATGCAACGTAACCTTGTGACAGACCGTGACGGCAGAATTGTGGCACTGTTTGAAAATGACTACCAACTTCGTACTGCACAAGATAAATACCCTGATTTAGCTTTTTACGAGAACTCTTTTACGAAACCAATTTAAGAATACATCATAAATAGAGGGCACTGGCAAAAGTTCATAGCTTTTACAAGTGCCCTCTCTACATTTATCTTTTGTACTTCAAATACAATACCTCTGCAACAATTCCAGCTACAATAGCAACTAGAACTGTAACTCCTTGTTGAAAAGCAAAAAATGCATCGATAATGACATACACTACTAACGTAACTAGAGCAAATAATATTGTACTAATAAGCATCTTATTCATATCGACTACCTCCATCCTTCTTCATTGTAGAAGAATGTGTCATATTAAACAATTAAAGATACAAATCGATATGACGTTTTATAGTCTCTTCTTGATGATAAATCCCTTTTTCTATCGTTGTACTGGGTGTGAATTGCAAGACTTCCCTCGCCTTTTCATTTGAGATCATAACATGTAACCTCTTATCATGTGGTGGCTCCATTTCGTCTCCCTTGATATGTGCAACACCTTCATACCATTGATGATTTGTTCCACTCGAGATGTTAATAATACCTGCTTTTTCAGATGACTCTCCAGCCTTAACCAATGCATCTACCACATCATCTACATACAACAAGTCGATGGTACTTCGATCAGGTTTACTTTCAATTGTTTCTGATGTTATTTTTTGAACTAGCATTTGATGATAACACATATCTTGTCGTTGCCAAGGACCATAAATGGTAGGAATACGTAAACAGATTACGTCTCTATTTACCGCTTCATCTTTAATAGCCAACTCAGAGGCTAGTTTTGTAATCCCATATGCAGTAATTGGATTAGTAGGTGTTCTTTCAGTGATAGTACCCGTTCTTACACCATATACTTCCACTGAGGATGTAAAAATAAATTTGGTTCGTTCTGGGCAATGTTTTGCTAGCAATCTCGAATCTTCCACATTATTTTGAATCATGTCTCGTATACGAGACCAAGAATCTTCTACATTTAAATCAGCTGCCAGGTGATAAATAACATCACACTCTTCTAAAAACTGAAAATCTTCTATTTCAGAGATTTTCTTTTCCATCAAAATAAATGATGCGTTTCTCCCAAAAAAATCAAGCTTATGTTCCGCTATTTTCTTATTTTCTGGTTGAAGCAATCCATCAATTCCAATGACTTCAATTCCATTATTAAGCAACCTTTCACATAAATGAAAACCTATAAATCCAAGAGCGCCGGTTACTAAAGCTCTTTTCATTTTTATCCTCCTACTAATAAAACCTCTCTGCTACTCATCCAGAGAGGTTTATAATTTTTTTTCATATTTCTTAAAATGATTATTTAATCGATTCGTAAAGTAGGTGAACGACTTTCCTGGCAAAAATAAACTCATTTCTATGGGATATCCTAATTGTTTTCGATAACGTTCAAATCTCCGACTATGCTCCTCAAAGCTATAAACTCGCTCACGTGTGTCATGAAATATCTTAATCGGTATCGTGTCACCAACATTCCACAAATGATTGGGCTTGAGTACTTTATCCTCGACTTCTTTTTTATCAACACCATATGCTTCAGCTAACTCATATAGAAGCCTTTTATAAAATAATTTATTTTTCCGTTCTTTCTTAAAATAACGGTAGAGATGTAGGCATGGATTAATCAATGCAACAGACCGGATGTTAGCTTCCATTAACTTCATTAATTTCAGGACGGCCAATGCCCCCATACCTTCTCCAATAATATGAATTTTTTTATTAAGGATTTCTTGCTTCATCACCATATGGTACAGCTGTATTGCTAGATGACAGGCCTGGTCACTTCCCCAATGGTTTCCGAATAAATGTGATGAAAAGACCGTGTATCCTTTATCGGTTAATTGTTTTATTAGCATTTGACGGTCTGGATGTTGGAGCCACGAGCTACTGTTTTCGTTCACATAATGATTGACATCTCCTACTATCAAAATCCCAAACCCATTCGGCTGTTGAGGAAGATGAACGACGTTCCATTGGTCTCCGATTTTAAAAAAACGCTCGTTCACACTCATCTAATTCTCCTCACATTCTCGCATAAATTCGTTATAAAGCTCCTTTATACCATATGCAAGGCTGTTCAAAAATGTAATGGGTATTGATTAATTTAGGTTTCTACTCTGATGGTGTTAATCCTTCTATTTGTTTGAACCTTTCCTGTTCCTCCATTAGTTGGTGAAGGCGTTCTCTTCCTAATTCTGTTAAATTACTAAGAGGCTGGAGTCTAAGTGCTGTTAGTTCAGTTTGATTATCGTACATAATAACCTCCTACTATCATATGTTTCTTATTATTTTATGTATTTCGACTTTAGTTCATAACCAAAAAGTAGCTGATTCTAGCGGGACGACCATGTCAATGCGCGTCGATGTTCATTTCTTCTACCATGCAGTTTTCTTTCTGCCATTCAGCTTACTCTGCTCGGACTCTTTTCCTCTTGCGCGTATTTCTTTTGGCCTTCCAACCGCTCTGCTCGGACACTTCTCCTCTTGCGCGTGTTCGTTTTGGTCTTGCAGCAGCTCTGCCCGGAATATCTATGGATGTAGCACTACGTTTAAGTAATTCCATAACTTTACCTAAATATGTACTAAATATATAATTAATGTAAAAGCAGAAAACTTTGGGAAAAAGAGGAACATTATGATTAATAAAAAATGCATTTCATTGTCTGCTTTACTAATTGTTCTAGTATCAATTCTATTAATTACTGGTTGCTTTGAACCTGACGCTTACCTTAAAGAAGTAATCTTAAACAACCATGTGCCTGCCAATATCCACTTTGATGAAAATGTATATATCCTAACAGATGAGGAAGTATTAGAAAATCAACTTGGAAATAAAGTAGGAAGAATTAAAGTTGTTAACGTAATTTCGTATACAGAGGGTGATGACCCCTATCTACATGTAAGTTTTGGAAAGGTATATAATTTAATAGATATAGAAGATGCTATTGGAATTGAAGTTAACGAGAAAGTACTTAAAGCGATAAGGAAAGATGGATAAACGACTTTTTCCCTTGCTCTCGCTCACCTTTCGTCGTTCATTCCCTCGATGAACGACCTTTTTAAGTACTCTTGCCCTCCTTTCGTCGTTCATCCCCTCCATGAACGACCTTTTCCCATGCTCTTGCTCTTCTTCCGGCGTTCATAACCTCGATGAACGTCCTTTTTAAGTACTCTTGCCCTCCTTCCGTCCTTCATCCCTACAATGAACGACCTTTCCTCCTTCTCCCGCTCATCTTAAGTCGTTCATAACCTCGATGAACGACCTACTCGCTCAATCTTCTTATAACGTAAAGCAATTACATAAAGCCTGCTACGAGAGAATACTCATAGCAGGCGGGTAACGATTGAAGCAATGCTCCTTGGGCATATTCTTTTCGTATGAATTATCCCTTAGGTGTTATTGTCGTCTTTTTGATCGGGGTGTCCACTTTCGATTATGATTGCTCGTTTCGGGGAAGGTGTCCCCCGCTTCTAATTTAACTGACTTTGGATTTTGAACCATGTCACCTGTTTCTCCAATTTCAACATAAATTCCATTGTTAGGCGCTTTCTGACCTGGTTCGAATTGATGACTTTGTCCCATCTTATTCCCTCCTTTTTCTTTCGTTTATACTATTTCCAAAACGAGAAGAATCATGAGAATACGATGATAACAAGAACAAGAAAAATAATGCTGTTTACGATTTCAATAATTCCTAAAACCATTGGCTTAAAAACTTTTGAAGGCAGCATAACCCAGTTTTTTAGTGCACTTGCGCTAAATATGAGTGCAATCGGAAATAGTCCAGCAAAAAACGGGATTACTACAAGCGCTAAGTGGTACCCTCGTGCTATATATAAAAATGTTTGGTTTCCCCGTTCCCGAATAAATGTTTTTATATGGAATACACTTGCGATAAAAAAGAAAAAATTAAGCAACGCTAACGTAAACGAGTGTACTGTAATCAGTTCACTTCCAGTACCTAGATAAAACATTATCATCGCTAGGACTGATAAAGCACCTATTCCAATTGCATCATTTATAAATAATCTTTCTTTCTTTTGTTTAGCAAAATATATGTTGAGCAAAAATAAAGGAACCATAATTGCTAAAAGCCAGCTGATTCGTGGGAAATATAATAATACAGGGCCAATAAATATAATTCCCACTCCACTATATATTGCTAATGCCGGTATGATACTTTGACCAATTTTTGGTCTTCTGATGTATGCAAAAATGGGCCCAGACCCACAATAAAAACTTAACACAGCTATGATGAATAACAGATGAAATAAATTGGGGATGCTGGCGAAAGTTCCTAACAACAATGGAATCATAACCATCGCCCAAGCGCCATGCTCTTTTGGAATATACCAGTTCATGTTGTTCACCCTTCCTTTTCCCTGTATATACTCCCATTGTAAAACGGGTATTTGTTGATGTATGTGATTGAAATCACTGTGATATTTCACACATCTTAAGACACAAGTATCTGCTACAATCATTCTTATACAACTGCCACTGTCACAACTAATCTTTTATAAACAAACAAGAAGAAAGGAGTCGATACGATGTTATTTGTAACCCTTCACTATACCGATGACAAGAAAATGAAAGAAGCCATTCAAACGGTTGTCAAACCAGACGTGACTCCTATTTCTGTTGAGCATAATGCTGAAAATCATAAAGTAAAAATTAGCTTTCAAATCCCACAAGAGTTATTGGATTTAGATGAAGTTCATTCTTACATTTCAGAACTTATAAACAAAGCAGATGTAAATGAGGTTGATGAAACAAATGCTCATCTAGGATATCTAAAAAGTGGAGAGCCTGCATCAATCATTTCGCGTTTTTCTCAATGGAAATCATTTTTATTAGATGCAAAGCACCGTTCAATGGAAGGACAGAAAGTTGAGATTTTTGAGGGAAACAAGGTGTTAGCCTCAGGTATATTGGTACAATATGAGGTTGCTGACAATGACCAATTTCAGGTCACTAAAGCTACCTTACTTACTACGTTTGGTGAGCGAACATTCTCCTCTAATTCGATGGTAATTAGAGCTACAGGCGAGTTCTTTTGAAAAATTCCATAAAAAAAAGCGCCTTGGCATAGCGCTTTTTTAAATAGTGCATATTTCAATTGGACAATCTCCGCAATGGAGATAATCTTTGAAGAACTGTATATTTTTCACGACGATAAAGCCATTATCCATTGTCACTACATCTTTTTTCTTAATTTCGCTAAGCATTCGGTTGACACTTTCACGTGATGTCCCAATGTAATTTGCTAAATCTTGATTGGTTAAATTCACATGAATCATAATGCCGTCTTTGTGTTCGACTCCGTACGAATTACAAAAACGTAATAGCGTGGAATAAAGAGCACCTGATTTTCCACATAATAACAAGTCTTTAAACTTTGCTTGAGTTGATTGTGTATGCCTTGCAAACCATTTCATAAAAGCAACAGCTATTTCACCATTCACATAAAATAAGGCTTCCAACTCTTCTCTGTCGAACTGTACAAGCTCAGCATCTTCCACTACACGAGCTGTAACACTAATACTCATTTCATTAAAAAGACCAACTTCTCCAACAAGCTCATCTTTTTGCTTTAAGTGAACTGAGATTTCTTTCCCATCCACGGTCATTTTACTTAGGTTAACTTTACCTGAACGAACAAGGTAAACATAATTGGGTTTATCACCTTCGGAAAAAAGTAGCGTCCCTTCTTTGACCGACATTGGTGTACCAATCTCGAGTAGTACTTCTTGATTCGCTGGCGAAATTTCAGTGAAGAAGCGTTTTATTTTTAATGCTGTCTTTTCCAAATGTAATCCCCCCCATAACTTAAATTCTTCCTTCATATTATCACCAATAAAACTATATTGATAGTGGATATATAAAGAAATACAGGCCCAAAAAGACGATTGTCACCAATTGGTAACAATCGTCTTTTTTACCACCTTAACATTTCACTTCAGCATCCTTACGGGAGTAATAATACCAGGTAATGATTAGACTAATGACATAGTAAGCAATAAAGATGTAAAGTGCCATATTAGCGGTCCCAAACGATTCTAACGACCAACCAAATATCTTTGGAATAATAAAAGCACCGTATGCACCGATAGCAGATGTAAAGCCAATCACTGCAGCTGCTTCTTTGGTAGGAAAAATAAATGGGATCATTCGGAATGTAGAGCCATTCGCTATTCCAGTTGTTACAAACAAAAGAAGAAACATCAGTAAAAATCCATTAAAATTTCCAGCCTGGTAAAAATATAACACTCCGAAAGTGGCTGCTATCATGATGACAATATCCCAAAAGGTTACGATTGCTCCACCAATTTTATCAGAAAGCCACCCTCCGATCGGACGAATTAACGCTCCTACTAAAGGTCCTAAGAAGGCATATTGCATGGCATTAACTTCTGGAAATTCAGTTCTAATCAATAAAGGGAACGCTGCTGAATATCCAATAAACGAACCAAAACACATGACATACAACCAAGTCATAATCCATGTGTGCTTGCTTTTAAAAATTACGGCTTGCTCCTTCACAGAGGCTTTCGTGCCAGGAAGATTATCCATTCCAAACATCGCTGCTATGACAGTAATGATGATTGGAATTACCCAGACATAAGCTGCATTCTGAATCCACAGATTTGTTCCATCTGCTGTTGGTTGTGGCCCACCTACTAAAGCTCCAAAAATACCAACTGTGATAATAATAGGTGCCAAAAACTGAACGACACTGACTCCAAGATTTCCGATTCCTGCATTAATTCCTAACGCTAATCCTTTTGCTTTCTTCGGATAAAAAAAACTAATGTTGGCCATGGATGAAGCAAAGTTCCCTCCACCCAGACCACAGAGAGCGGCCAATATCGCCATCGTCATAAATGAAGTTTCAGGGTTTTGAACAGCAATTCCAATTCCTATTGAAGGGATGAGTAAAGATGCCGTACTAATTACGGTCCAGTTTCTCCCTCCAAAGATAGGTACTACAAATGTATAAATAATTCGGAGCGTGGCACCAGTTAATCCTGGTAACGCTGCTAATGTAAACAATTCTCCTGAAGTGAAATTAAAACCTATGTCATTCAAATTCACCGCTACTACTGACCAGATTTGCCAAACAGCAAATGCTAATAATAAAGCTGGAACTGAAATTGATAAGTTTCTTCTCGCATGTTTCTTTCCTTCTGTTTGCCAAAAATGTTCATCTTCCGGATTCCATCTTGTTATCCTTGCCATTGTAAATTCCTCCTCACAGTCACTATCGCTTCACCTTTAACCTTACTAGCTAAAAATGGAAGATGATGTGAGAAGCATCACAGTTCTTTTTTCGTTCATTTTTTGTTCACATGTTTATGACAATTGTTTGAAATAGGAAAATTATCGTTATATTACATCGAAGTAAGGAGGCTTTCCATGAGCACGAGATTATAATATAGTCAGATGTCCAACAAACTCAGAAACATGAATTCCATGTATCTCTCAGCTTTTTCCCTTGCGCTATCCGTATCCATCCCTTTTTCGGACTCCATCACTGGCTTTTTCCCTTGAGCTGTCCATCCATTCCTTTTTCGGACTCCGTCACTGGCTTTTCCCTTGAACTGTCCGTATCCATCTCTTTTTTCACAATAATTTTTCTCTAGTCTAATAAAAACGCTTGCCAGCCAACCTATGAAAGGTTAGATGACAAGCTTTGTGGTTTAATTATTTATCATCACTATACTCAAGTTTTTTCCAGCGGAAGAAGGTAATAAGCGCTATTATTGATGAGCCTACGGCTATAGGTGAATAAATAAATATTTTATCAAATTCTAATCCAAGGTAGGCTTCAATTGTCCATTGAAGCATGACAACATTAATGGCGATGGTAATAAAGATTATAGCCCAGCATACTTTTTTAGCCATGACGGACCTTCCTTCCAACGGCATATACCACTCCATTATCAATCTCGATTTCAATTAAAGGAAGTTCGCGTTGTGGCGGTCCAGCCACTGGATGACCATCATTTAAGTCAAAATACCCTTTGTGACAAGGACATAATAACGTCTCGTCTTCTGGAACATAAAAGACCGGACACATTAAATGAGTACATGCACTATTATAGGACTTCCATTCTCCGCTTTTTGTATGAATTAATAGGGCCGGGTCTTTTTCAGTTGGGTAATAAAAAGTGATTGATTCACCTGGTCCAATATCTTTTGCTTTAGCGATCTCAACACGTTCCTTTTCTTCCTCGGTCACTCCAAGAAATGCCCTTACTGAGAACGGGACAGTTGCTAGACCTAATGCCACAGATGCACCAACTGCCGTTTTTAGAAAAGCACGGCGGTTGTATTTTAAATCGTCATCACGATTAAGATTATCGACTAGATTAATCATATCATCCTGACTATCTTTTTCATTTCTCCCTGGCTTCTTTTTATCAGTCATTGCTTCTCCTCCTCCTAATCAGAGTAGACACCAAAGAATTCAGGTACGTACTTCCATTTATCCTGCTCTGTTGGTTTCTTACCTTCAACAAGGTTTAATTGTGTACGACGACGACGTAATGCTTGCATCTCATCAAAATCAATGAAGCGAATCGCATCACTTGGGCAAACTGATGCACACATTGGAGAAATCCCATGTTGAGTTCGGTCATAACACATATCGCATTTATACATTTTATTCTCTTCAAAATCGAACTTTGGTATTCCAAAGGGACAGCCGAATGTACAGTTTCGACAACCTATACATTTTTCTTCCATCGCTGAGAGTACAACGCCCTCTTCAGTAATTTGAATCGCATTTGCTGGACACACTCTTGCACACGCTGGGTCTTTACATTGCATACATAACATCGGAAACGTTTGTCTGCTCTCCATAAAATCTACATATTCCACATAGTTACGTTCTTTAGCATCATGTCCACCACATTCACGACAAGCCGCTTGACAGGAACGACAACCTATACAGCGTTCAAACTCTAAATACATTACTTTTTTCATTTATTTACACCCCTCCATTATGCCTTTTCCATTTTCACTGCACATACTTTAAATTCTGGCATTCTTGAAATAGGATCCAAGCTCGGGTTTGTTAACTGATTAACAGAAAGTTCTTTTCCCCAATGATATGGAACGAATACCGTGTCTTTTCGAATCGCTTTTGTCAGCCTAACTTCTACAACCATCTCTGAACGTTTTGTTATTAACTTAACTTTTGTACCATTCGCAAGACCATATTCACTAGCTAAGGCTGGATGCATTTCCGCATAAGGAACTGGACATTGCTCCATTAAAAACTTAGTTCTTCTCGTTTGTGTTCCTGAAAGGTAATGGAATACGACACGACCTGTTGTTAAATATAATGGAAACGCTTGTGAAGGAACTTCTCCAGACTCACGATAGTTCACAACTGGTAAGTTGGCTTTTCCATCTTCGGTACCAAACTTTTCTTTGAACATCGTTGGAGTTCCAGGGTGGTCTTCTGATGGACAAGGCCAGAACACTCCGTCTTCTTTATCAATACGGTCATAAGTAATTCCGTAATAATCTGCTTTCCCACCTTTTGTCGCTAGACGGAACTCCTCGAATATTTGTGGCACATTTTCATAAGGGAATAGATGACCTTTTCCTAAGCGTTCTGCGATAACTTTCATGATTTGCCAATCTGGTTTTGATTCTCCGATTGGGTCTTTCACTTTACGAATTCGGATTACGCGACCTTCAAGATTTGTTGTTGTTCCTTCATCTTCAGCCCATGATGATGCCGGTAGAACAACATCAGCCATTTCAGCTGTTTCAGATAAGAAGAAATCACTGACTACAAGAAAGTCTAACTTTTTAAAGCCACTCCAAATGTATTCTAAATTCGGTGCAGACACTGCAGGGTTACTACAAATGACATGCATCGCTTTAATTTCACCATTTTGAATTTCATCAAACATTTCATATGCCGACACCCCAGCTTTTGGCATATCAGCAGGGTCAATTCCCCACACACTTGAAATGTACTTTACTGCTGCTGGGTCCGCAATTTTACGGTAACCTGGAAGTGCATCTGCTTTTTGACCGTGTTCACGACCGCCTTGCCCATTTCCTTGACCAGTAAATGTTGCTACACCAGAAGCGAACTTTCCAATTTGACCTCGAAGTAACGCCATTGACGTATATAGGCAGACATTATCAACACCTTTAGACTGTTGTTCTACACCGCGAGCAAACATGACGACTGAGCGAGGGGAACGTCCATAAATGTGAGCAGCCATTACTATTTTTTCAACATCAATTCCAGTCACTTCAGCTGTATATTCAGGTGTGAATGGCTCAACCGCTTTTTTCATCTCTTCAAAGTTGTTACAGCGCTCATCTACATACTTTTGGTCAACATATCCTTCTTTAATTAATAAGTGAAGCATACCACTTGCCAACACATCATCTGTACCTGGACGAAGGTCAAGATGGACATCAGCAATTCTAGCTGTTGGAGTTTCACGAGGGTCAACAACAATCATTTTTGCCCCTTTATCACGAGCTCTCCAAAACCACTGGATACTTGTTGGATGACATTCTGCTGTGTTTGTTCCTGCCATAAAGAAGCAGTCGGTATGCTCTAGCTCAGGCCAAGGTAAAGTAGAGCCGCGGTCCGTTCCTAGTGTCTTCATAAAACCACCTGCAGCAGAACTCATACAGAATCGACCATTATAATCGATATAACGTGTTCCTAACACGGCACGAGCATATTTACCGACGAGATAACATTTTTCATTTGTCATTGATACTCCGCCAAATACACTTACCGCATCTTTTCCATGTTCTTTTTGGATACGTTGAAAGTTTTGCGCGATAAGGTCTAATGCCTCATCCCAGCTTGATTCGACAAACTGGCCATTTTTCTTGATAAGCGGCTTAAGAATTCGTTCTTCATGGTCGATCGTTTGATAGGCTGTTACCCCTTTTGGACACATTTTACCCATCGTAACCGGCCAATCATAGCGTGGCTCAACCCCAACTACCTTCCCTGATTTTTCGTTTACACGGATATGCATTCCACATTGCATTCCACAGTAACAGCAATGTGTCGTAATCATTTTTTCACCTTTATGGTGTAGATTCTGTACGCCTTCTTTTACTAAAAACTCCGTCATGATTTGTCCTCCTCACTTTTATAAAACTGTTCTGAACGTGGTTGACTAAAACCTGGTATATGAATTCCATTATTCGTTTGAATCGGTGAAGCTGGGTCAAATTGAGGTGTTGCATTTAAATGATTCATTACTCTCATCCGACGGCGACAGGCCGGGCAATATTCTGCTAGGTACGTTCCGTCTTGTAATTTAAGGTCAAATGCTTGAACCCCAAGTATTTCTTTTACATCATCAATTTGATCATCACTGCTGTACGCTGTTCCACATTTCGCACATGGCTTCGTATCAACCTTAAACTCTTCTTGATAATTCATTGGTACCGCAACCGCTAGTGGGCGAATCGGTAAGTGAAATAGCTTACCAAACGGGAAGTATACTAAGAAGATAACTACTGTAATTTGGTGGAATAACGCTAAATATGGGTGCATCCAACCACCTAAGAATTTATAAGAAACCGTTAATGCTAAACCGGATACTGTTACAATTAAAAGGACATATAATGGAAATAAATCAAATTCCACACGCTGCGTTACTTTAAGGTCTTTATTGTTTGAGCGACGAATCATCGCCATTACCACACCAGCTAATACCATTAATGCTGTAATATTAAGACCTTCAAAAATCATACTAGCAAGCAATCCATCTGCAGCCATTGATATCGTTGGAATTCCCATCACTACGAGTTGATATGTCGTTGGGTCAATTAGATTAAAGTGCATCCACCCGAAGGTTAATCCAAACGTGATCCCAAACGACCCAATACAGCCCCACGCGATAAGCCAGTGCATGATTCCTCTGTAAATCCCACGTTTGAAGATAAATTTTTGTAAAAAGATATTTTCAAATGCAGTAATTGCTATCGCTTTCCAATTTCGTTTTTGTCTTTTTTTAGACTTTATATTTTTCAAACTTCTTTTCATGACTTGATGTGTAGCTGGACGAATCGCCCATGCGCAAATGCGAACTGTGATTCCTATTGCAAATATAAAAGAAGATATTAAATATCCAAAAAGCATTAAATCAATGTGAGAAAACTGTTTAGTCCCTATCCACATAAGTGCAATCAGTACTAAGACAACAAAGAAAGCATACATACTTGTTTTCGAATAAAATGACCGTTCTAGTTGATTCATCTATCATTCACTCCCTAAAGAACATCCTTAGTAATTTGTTATCCTTATTGTAATTTCACAGCTTTTTTCAAACTGTGATAATTATCACTAGATAAAAGACACATTGTTTTAAAACGTGACAAAACTATGACATTCAAACTATAAAAAAAGAGCATGGGCCTGATGAGACCGATGCTCTTGCAATGTACATTTGGAATTATGTCTATTTATTGACATCCTTGATAGGTTTAATTGAATCGTACAATTCTGTTTCTATTTGTTTGGAAAACGATATTCTTTTCTCTTCAGAAAGCTGCAAGTATTCTGTAATAAACTGCAACACTCTTTCTTTCCATTTCCATACAAACTCTGGTTTGAAATATAAAGCCCCTGTTCTTCTTATAAAAAAGTCAGATGGTGTTATCACCATCTCATGCTCAAGTCCATATAAAAGAGAACCAAAAAGATGCAAAGGCAACTTTGATTGCCGATTCAATTCTTTCTTATGAATGATATTGTCATATATATAGGAAATATTAGAACCATAACAATCAACTAAGTTTCTTGCTACAGTTGCGGACAACCCTATTTTTATCCCTATGTCAATTTGCTTTTCGATAAAAGCTGGAAATTGCGCTGTGCCGCCGACCTCTCCTCCAGATAATGTAACCTTAGCCGTCGAGCAAGGAGGATAGGTTACCCCAGTCTCTTTCTTTAGTTGTTTAACAATTACATCAACAACCTTCTCCGCCATTTTTCGATACCCTGTCAACTTGCCTCCCGCTATCGTAATCAGACCTGAATGAGAAAGAAATAATTCGTCCTTCCGAGAAATATCAGATGGCTTTTTTCCTTCCTCATGAATCAATGGACGTAAGCCCGACCAACTCGATTCTATATCTTCAGCTTTGAGTGTAAGCGACGGAAACATCGCATTTGTTGCTTCTAACAAATAGGTCAAGTCCTCTTCAGTCATTTGTGGGTGAACAGGGTCTTCGTGAAAGACCGTATCAGTAGTTCCAACATAGGTCTTATCTCCTCTTGGAATCGCAAAAATCATCCGACCATCTTTAAAGGGTGTATCGAAATAAACCGCTTGTTGTAAAGGGAATTTCGATTTATCGAAGACAATATGAACTCCTTTGGTTAAGAAAAGGTGCTTCCCTTCCTTTGATTGGTCTTTCTCTCGAATAAAATCAACCCAAGGTCCAGTGGCATTTACGACTTTTTTTGCTTTAATATGAAATGTGTCGCCTGTTAATCCATCAACGGCTTCAACTCCACTGACCTTCCCTTGCTCATAAAGAAGTGTATTTGCCTTCACGTAGTTTACGGCTAGAGCCCCTTTATCAACAGCTGTTTTAATAATTTCAATCGTTAACCTCGCATCATCTGTGCGATATTCCACATAATTTCCTGCACCTTTTAAGCCTTTAGTTTTAAGTAAAGGTTCTTTCGACTTGGCTTGTGTAGGCGAGAGCATGATTCTTCGTTCAGTTTTTTTTACCTTTGCTAATATATCGTAAAGCGATAATCCTAAAGATGTACTCCACTTACCAAAAGTTCCGCCTTTATAAATAGGTAACATCATCCATATTGGAGTTGTTACATGGGGGGCATTCTCATAGACGATAGCACGCTCTTTCCCTACCTCAGAAACAAGTTTAAATTCCAGTTGTTTTAAGTATCGAAGGCCTCCATGGATTAGTTTTGTAGAACGACTTGACGTACCTGCTGCAAAATCTTGCATTTCGATTAAACCGGTCGATAACCCGCGAACCTGTGCATCAAGGGCAATTCCGGATCCGGTTATCCCTCCTCCAATCACTAACACATCTACTTTTACATCCTTTAGTTTCATTATCGTGCGTATCCGTTTTTCGTTGTCCATACAACCTTCCTTTCAACCCATGTTACTAAGAATGTATGCACATCAAAAAGAGACAACAACAGATTTTTTACACTCAATCTGTTTGTCGCCTCATAGATTTTATCTATTTAAAAGCCATTGTTGCCTTGATTGCTTTTTGCCACCCGTCATATAGTCTTGTTCTTATGTCTTCTTCCATAACTGGGCTAAACGTTTGCTCTACTTTCCAATTTGTCGCAATGTCATCCTTACTTTCCCAAAATCCAACAGCGAGACCAGCTAAGTAAGCTGCTCCTAGAGCTGTCGTTTCATTTACTTCAGGTCGCTCAACTTCCACATCAAGGATGTCCGCCTGGAATTGCATTAGAAAATTATTCTTCACAGCTCCTCCGTCTGTTCGAAGTTTCTTTAAGGCTATCCCTGAGTCAGCTTCCATCGCTTGAAGGACATCTTTGGTTTGATAGGCTAACGATTCTAATGTTGCACGTATAAAATGCTCTTTTGAAGTGCCTCTTGTTATACCAAAAATCGCTCCACGAGCTTCACTATCCCAGTACGGAGTTCCTAAACCTACGAAGGCAGGAACAATATAAACTCCATCCGTTGAGGCAACTTTTGTCGCATATGCTTCCGTATCTGGAGCAGATTTAATCATACGAAGCCCATCCCGGAGCCATTGTACAGCAGATCCTGCCACAAAAATACTTCCTTCGAGTGCATATTCCACTTTTCCGTTTATTCCCCAGGCAATTGTCGTAAGAAGTCCATTTTCAGAAGGAACTGCTTTTTCACCCGTATTCATCAACATGAAACAGCCAGTACCATATGTATTTTTAGCCATTCCCTTTTCAAAGCAAGCCTGACCAAATAAGGCAGCTTGCTGGTCACCCGCAACTCCGGCAAGTGGAATTTGTTGTCCAAAGAAATGTGTGTCTGTCGTATGACCATAGACTTCAGAGGATGAACGAACCTCAGGTAACATCGAATGAGGAACTTCTAAAATCCTCAATAACTCTTCATCCCACTTCAAATCATATATATTGTACATCAATGTCCTTGAGACGTTTGTATAATCGGTAACATGTGTTTTCCCATCAGTAAACTTCCAAATCAGCCATGAATCAATCGTTCCAAAAAGCAGGTCACCTCTAGTCGCCTTTTCTCTTGCGCCCTCAACATGGTCTAGTATCCATTTCACTTTTGTTCCTGAAAAATAGGGGTCAATAAGAAGTCCCGTTTTAGAACGAAATAAGTCGTCATGCCCTTCTTCTTTTAGTTGGTCACATATCGTTGCCGTTTGTCTAGATTGCCATACAATCGCATGATAAATTGGTTTACCAGTATGTTTATCCCAAACGACAGCTGTTTCTCTTTGATTTGTAATTCCAATACTTGCAATGGCTTCCGGTTGAACCTCTGCTTCTGATAGAACACTAGCAATGACTGATAACACCGAACCCCATATTTCATTGGCATCATGTTCCACCCATCCTGGTTGTGGAAAAAACTGAGTGAACTCTTTTTGCGAGGAGTGAACAATCTCCCCTTTTTTATTAAATAGAATCGCTCTTGTACTCGTTGTTCCTTGATCTAGAGCTAAAATATAGCTTTTTTCCATCATAACCCCTCCTCATTTGAAACCCTCTGCCTAATTTTATTTTAGATTAATCCTTTTGGGTGTCTACTTTATATCACTTTATTTCACTAGGTAGATAACCTATGATATCTTTTTTGTATTCATGTATAAAATAGGCTGACTCCACACTATACACCAAGATATAACGATAGAAGAACACTAGGGAGACCTACAAAAAATATCTTATACTTTAGACGTCTTCGATTCAGATAAAAGACTTCATCCTGTTTATTTCTTACTATATTAGCCAGGTTCATAAAAAACAATCCAATATGCATATATAAGGCAATCGCTAAGCAAAGTGTACTAGGAATAACATGTGTATAAAAGAACAACCTTTCTGACTCAGTCACTAACAATATAAAAATACCTAATAAAGCATAGATTACCACTATAATAATAGCTATTCTCATTACTTTTCCCCCAACAAAACTATTTCAATTGTTCTTGACTTTATTTTAAATTAGATCGTTATAAAAATAGTAGAGATATAGGGCAAGAAAAACTGCTACCATAAAAAGTTTAATAAATTTTTTTCTATTTTTATTAATTATAAGCTCTATAACAACGCACAATAAAGCTAAAACAAATCCAACAAATGATATAAAATATTGGTCCAAAATAAAACCTGTATAAACTAGTACTGACACAATTATTAAAAAGATCACTTCTGGCCTCTTTATCTCTTTTTTCATCAACATTTTTTCGTCAGAATTTTTCTTTTTATAACTTTTAAAGAAGGCAAAGAGTAAAATTAGAAAAAACAACACTAGAAATAAATAATTCAAGATTAGTAGCCCCCACATAGTAGAAAGTTAAGGTTAAGCCTTAATTCATTCTTGGAGTAACCTTTTCTAACTTCATTTTACCGTAATTATCCATTTATTACAGAGAATTATTATCTTCCTTCCTACAAAACGATTCATAAGCTGGCTTTAAATAGCCAATAAAATGAAGCCAGGACAAAAGATTGTTTTTTCCTTTTGTCCTGGCTCGATACAAAAATTAAGTTACCCTCCACTTACAGGAGGGATAATTGCAACTACATCGTTCTCTCTAATCACATCTTCCTCATTCGCAAACTCTTCATTAATGGCCACCATCATTTTAGTTAGTGCAGGAAAGTCAGGATACAATCCAATTAGCTTTTCTTTTAACTGAGAAACGGTAATGTCCTGTTCTTCAATAGTTAGTTCTGATTGCCCAGCCTTTTCTTGTAATTCAGCAAATAATAATACCTTCATTCTACGATATTCTCCTTATCTGGAATTCCCGGCACGTTTTCTAGCTGATCACCAATCCATTTTTCGCCGTCTTCCCAATGTTCTTTTTTCCAAATCGGGACAATTTCTTTAATTCGTTCAATGGCATAGCGACTTGCATCATAAGAATCGGCACGATGTGGGGTCGAGACTGCAATGACGACAGCAATATCAGTGATTTCTAATCGACCAATCCGGTGAGTAATCGCGACACGAGCTTCTGGATACTTTTCCACAATCTCATCGCCAATTTGCGCTAGCTTTTTTTCTGCCATTGGCACATACGCGTCATATTCTAAATAGAGCGTTGTCTTTCCTTTTGTTAACTCCCTCACCGTTCCGATAAAAGTATTAATTGCTCCTGCATGCGGATGCACGACTTTATCTACAACTTCTTGGATAGTAATGCCTTCTCTTGTTATGTTAAAAAGATGATTCATTTAAGACTCCCTCCCGAGATAATCTAGCAACCATGTATAAAAAAGTTCTTTTTCTTCTAGCTTGAAAATAGGTACATCCAAATCAAGATTAGCATCTTTATCCCACACGATAACCGCTTTAATGTTTAGAAGCTCTTGTAGCAATGTTATATCTTCTTTGTTACGAACGATAACCACTTTGTCATAGGCTTCTCTTTTAAAGCCTTCAACTAAAATACAATCAATAGAAAAAGAGTCATAAATCTCTACAATATTTTGTAACGACCATGGTTCTCCTTGATTGACTTGAACTTGCAGGGAACCTGCAGCGGATACGGCTGAAGCGATTGCACCTGCTTGACGATGCTTCCATGAGTCTTTTCCTTCATCTAAAGCAAGAAGTTCCGACCCATGACCATGATGTTTAACCGTAGCCACCTTTATCCCTTTAGAAGATAAGAAAGTAATCACATCGTTTAGATAAGTTGTTTTTCCGCTATTACTATACCCTACAAACTGAAGGACCTTTACTCCCACGGCCATTCGCTTCCTTCTCCACCAAGTAATAATACGTCAACGGTAGCTCCTCCTTCATAGCCCCTTGTTCCACCTGGAAGAACCAATAATGCATTGGCATCTGCTAGAGATGTCACTACACCAGATTTATCTAAACCTGTTGGGGCCACTGACAATTGACCTTGTTGAATTGTTACTCTACTTCTTACAAAACGGGAGAACGGGTTAGGCTTTGGAAAATCCGCCGCTAACATCGCTTGTTCCTTTTGAAGATGTGGTTTTGGGTCTGAAAAACCTGAGCGAATCACAGGTCTCACTAACAATTCAAATCCGACAAAGCATGCCGATGGATTGCCTGATAAACCGAATAAGAGTTTTCCATTGAGCTCAGCAACTGTCGTTACACTACCGGGACGCATTGCTATTTTATTGAAAAGAACCGTTGCACCTAGCTTCTCGTAAATCGCTGGTAAATAATCATAATCTCCTACCGATACACCGCCTGTAGTAATTACATAATCCACTTCATCTAAACAACTAGCTATTGCTTCATAACACTGGTCAAAATCATCAACCAGTTTACCATAATAATGTGGAATCGCTCCTGCCTGTTTCACTTGAGAGGCAACCATATAGGCATTGCTATTACGAATCTTACCCGGTTCTAACTCCTCATCTACCTCAAGTAATTCTGTTCCTGTAGCAAATATCCCGACTTTTGGCGGCTTACAAACAGGCACTTTCGCATAACCAAATGTGGCAAGGAGAGCTTTGATCCCAGCATGAATTGTACTTCCTTTTTTCACCAAGGACGTGCCCTCTTTGGCATCTTCCCCTTGCTTTGAGATGTTATCTCCTAGCTTTAATTTTCTACGGATTTCTATATAGGGCTTACCCTCAATTTCAAGCTCTTTTGTCAGCTCAAACATAATCACTGTATCTGTTCCTACTGGAATTTGCGCTCCCGTCATGATCCGGATAGCTTGAAAAGGTTCTGGTACTTTAGTGGCCACATGACCCGCACCAATTTCTTCAATGACTTCAAGTCGAACAGGGTCCTCAGCTGATGCATGATAGGTATCTTCAGCTCTCACAGCAAAACCATCATACGGAGATTTATCAAACGGTGGAACATCATGTGTAGCTTTAATATCTTCTCCTACTACGCGTCCGTCGCTTTCTTCAATTGAAACATATTCAATGGGTTGTGTAGTTATGTAACTCAGCACATGGGCAACTGCCTCTTTTACTGGAATTGGTTTACGTCGTTCTACCATTGTCATCACCTCTATCGTAATCGTTCTGTTTTACTCTTCTAGTTGAAATGATACCATATATCGTTCATAATCAAAGCATGTTTTAGTTGTTTTCCTATTATTACTTCAACAAGACGAAGGCGTATGTGATAAAATACACACAACCTTTTACTCAGCTTTTAGTATAATGGCTTGTATAATTTTAGAAGATGGATAGGTGAAACCATGAATAAATGTCTATTTTTTATAACATCAATAATTCTTATTCTTATATCAGGTTGTGGCGCTCAACAAGAAGATGAAATACAGCCAAAATTGTATGTTGCGGCTGCATCAGATTTATTGTTCGCCTTTCAGGAGATACAACCACTTTTTGAAGAAAAATATAATGTACAGCTTACTTTTTCGTTTGGTTCGACAGGTCAACTGGCTGATCAAATTGAAAATGGGGCTCCATTTGATGCCTTTGCCGCTGCAAACGAACATTTTATTGACCAACTTGCTGAAAAAGACCTTATCGTTGAAGAAACGAGAGAAATATACGCACTAGGTTTAATTGGACTGGCCACATTGCCTGATAGCTCAATAGAAGTAGCTTCCATTGAAGATTTGTTGAAAGATAGTGTCAAAAAAATAGCAATAGCAAATCCGGAACACGCTCCATATGGAATGGCAGCAAAGGAAGCATTAGAACAAGCTGGAATATGGGATTCCATTCAATCGCGCCTTATTTTTGGAAGAAATATCTCTGATACATTGACACTGCTTGAAACAGGAAATGTCGAAGCGGCAATCATCGCTCGTTCTCTAGCTCATGAATATATTAATTTTACATATATTGACCAAGAATTGTATACGCCATTACATCAAACGGTTGCTGTCATAAACACAAGTGAAAATCAAGAACTCGCAGCAGCTTTTATCGAATTCATTCAAAATGAAGGGCGACCTATCATGGATAAATACGGATTTCTGCCAACTGAGGGGAAGTAAGGATGTCTGACATAAACCTTTTTCCCTTAGTCTTATCGTTACAGGTTGCCTTAACGGCTACGCTACTATCCGTAGTAGTTGGTCTTCCGATAGCCTATTATTTAAGTCATTCAAAAAATAGATTTGCCGATATTATAGATACTTTTGTTACATTACCTATTGTTCTCCCACCAACTGTTCTTGGATACTATTTATTAGTTTTATTAGGTCGACAAAGTTCAGTTGGAGCTTTCCTTGAGGAACACTTTAATATCATGATTGTATTTACTCCAACTGGAGCTGTTATTGCAGCACTTATCGTTGGAATCCCTTTTTTAATTAAATCTGCTAAAGCTGCTTTTACTGACATGGATAAGCATATTATTCATGCTGCTAGAGTATTAGGAAAAAATGAATGGTATATTTTCTTTAGTATTATTGTTCCTTTATCATGGCCAGGAATTTTAACAGGAGTGACCTTAAGCTTTGCCCGCTCTCTCGGCGATTTTGGTGTCACTTTAATGGTAGCTGGGAGTATCCCAGGGGAAACGATGACGATGCCAATCGCCATTTATGATGCTCTTCTTTCAGGAAATCGAACATTGGCCCATACTCTCGTTTTCATTATGACTGGGACTTCCTTGCTTATTCTTTATATGATTAACAGATTGGAACGAAAAATATCAAAGGGGCGATAATTGATGCTCTCTGTAAATATAGTCAAACAGTTCAAAGATTTCACCCTCCAACTAGATTTTTTGGCATCCAATGAAATCACTGGTCTGATTGGTCCTTCAGGTAGCGGAAAAAGTCTAACACTTCAGTGTATTGCAGGACTACAGACACCTGATGAAGGAGAAATCAGACTTCATAATCAAACGTTTTTTGATTCCAAACAAAAGATAAATATGAAAACGCGACACCGCAGAGTTGGTTATGTTTTTCAACAGTATGCCTTATTTCCACATCTCACAGTCGCTCAAAACATTAGCTATGGCTTGGGACATCTTACAAAACAGGAAAGAAAAAAGGCCGTCAAAAAATATCTTGTTATGATGGAATTAAAAGGGCTCGAAGACCATTACCCTTCAGCCCTATCAGGAGGACAACAACAACGAACCGCACTGGCGAGAACATTAATCACAAAACCAGATATTTTACTACTAGATGAACCATTTTCAGCTCTTGATCGGTCCCTACGTATTCGCTTAGCTGAAGAATTATTATCGTTAGTCAAAGAGCACTTTCATGGTCCGGTTCTTCTTGTCACACATGATATAGATGAAGCTTATCAACTTTGTCGTTCTATCGTTTTGCTTAACCAAGGTAAAAAGATTCAAGCAGGTTGTAAAAACAACGTCTTTGCACAGCCCAACTCAATTGGTGCTGCAAAGCTACTAGGTTGCAAAAATCTAATCGCGATCCATTCCATTCCTAGTCAAACCGAAATCAAAAGTGAGCAAATGATAGTAAAGGTACCGGATTTACTTCATACGGTACCTTCCTATCTTGGGATTCACCCACATGATATAAAATTAGGAGTCACTGTGTCCGAGACTGAAAACACATTTTCTTGTATCGTTTTATCACAAAAAGAGGCTTTGTATAAAACAACGTTCACAGTACAGTCAGAAGGTTTACGATTTGAAATAGATGTGACAAAAGAACAAGCAAAACAACTTGAGCAAAACAAAACTCTATTCATTCACCTTCCCAAAGAGAAGATATTCTTATGTTGAGGGGACATACGCGCATGTCGGGTCGCTTTCTAAATAGTCACCATGAATTGCAAAGGCACGCGCTCTTGACCCTCCGCAAATCTCTTTAAATTCGCATCGCCCACACTTCCCCTTTAACAGCGTTTTATCACGAAGCTCCTTCATTATTGGTGAGTTTTGATAAATATCTAGTAACGAACTCTCTCGAACATTTCCACATTTAATTGGTAAGAAACCACTTGGATAAACATCTCCTATATGGCTTATAAACACAAATCCGTCCCCATCGTTAACACTTTTTGGGGCTCTTCCAAGAACATCAAGCTTCTTTTCAGTTTGTTGTAACAGTCTTTCCTGAAGAACAACTCTACGATAATGAGGCGCTTCAGTCGCTTTAACGTGGTATGGCATTTTTTGCTGAATGGTTGTGAGCCATTTCATAACTGATTCATGCTCATCCGCCGTTAGCATATGTTCTTGCTGTCCCCTTCCCACAGGAATTAAAAAGAACAGACTCCATAAAACCGCACCAAATTCTTTGATTAGTTCACTAATCGCTTCTAAGTCACCCACATTTAAAGTTGTGACAGTTGTGTTAATTTGAATCGGTATGTTCATTTCTTTTAGATAAGAAATCCCCTTAATCGTACGGTCAAAAGACCCTTTGGTTCCTCTAAAAGCATCATGAATGTCATCATTTGAACCATCTAAACTAAACGCCCATCGCGATAATCCTACGTCTTTTGCTTGTTGTACGGCTTTTCTTGTGACCATTGGCGTGGCACTTGGTGTCATAGATACTGATAATCCCTTTTCATGAATCGCATAGTGAGCCAATTCAAACAAGTCAGGCCGCATTAATGGGTCTCCACCAGTAAAAACAAATAACGGATTACCCATAGCTGCAATATCATCTATTACTTTTTTTCCTTCTTCAAATGAAAGCTGGCGTGGATCAGGAGTATATTGAGCCTCTGCCCTACAATGGACACATTTAAGTGCACATGCTCTTGTCACTTCCCAAATGACGATAAACGGAAATTCGTTATAATTGACTGTCTTCACAGTAATCACCTCCCCTTAAAACTACTTTACTTTTGAGGGAATGACTGTGAATTAAATCACATCCAAGGACACTAGGACCTAGTAAAATGACGGTAAGTCATCAGCAATGACACTAAAAAAGGAAGTGAATGGAAATGTTATCAGGTCAAGTAATTGCCATAACGAGCGGAAAAGGCGGGGTTGGTAAATCAACAGTCTCGATTAATTTAGCTCTTGCCCTTTCACGTTTAAATAAAAAAGTAGGAATAATCGATTTAGACATTTACGGGTTCAGCATTCCTAAAATGCTATCGATTACAAGCCGTCCCAAAACCTTTAATGAAAAAATCATTCCGGTAAGCTCTCATGGTCTTACTGTCATGTCTACAGGTTTTATGGTACGAGAAAATAGCCCTATCGTTTGGAGAGGGCCTATGCTCGGAAAAATGATAGAGCATTTTATTCAAGATGTCCTTTGGGGAAAGATGGATTACATCCTTCTAGATATGCCTCCTGGTACGGGAGATGTTGCTCTAGATATGCATCACATGATTCCACAAAGTAAGGAAATTATTGTAACTACACCACACGATGCGGCCTCCCATGTAGCGGAACGCGCAGGAACAATGGCCAAACAAACAAATCATGAGATATTAGGAATTATTGAAAACATGTCATACTTTTCCCCTCCTAACCGAGAAGATGAAAAATACTTTCTTTTTGGGAAAGGCGGCGGAGAGAAGTTAGCACAAAAGCTTGAAACCCCTTTACTTGCGAAATTGCCCATGGCTATTCCTAATGAAGATGGTGAAGTCAGCTCTATTTTTGAGGAGAATACTCCTCTATTTGAGCAATATAATCTATTGGCAAAGAAAGTTGATGCCATGTTTGCCATCGTATAAACCATAATAGTTATTCTAGGTAAAAAGGATCTCGGGAAAAGTAAATACTTTCTTAAGATCCTTTTATCCTAGTAGGGGATAGATATACTTTATCATTTTGATTTAGTGAAAACTGTAACATAGATCACACGATCTACTGTTTCATACCATTAGAAAAAAAAAAAGATATGGGTGAGTGAGTAACCATGAATCATGAGCAAGTAATTAATAGTATCCCTTTGTTTGAAAACCTAACAAAAGAACATAAGGTATTTCTCGAGGACCTTATTTTTACACAACAATTACAAAAAGGCGAAGTATTATTTCTTGAATCAGAAGAGGCTCTGGCTGTCTTTTTTGTGACGATAGGAAAAATCCGATTAAGTAAAAGTACAAGTGATGGAAAAGAAATTGTCTTGCATGTTCGAAAAGACGGAGATATGTTTGCAGCCACTTCTATTTTTTCAAAACCAGGAGAAACCTATCCCGCAACAGCAACCGCCATTGAACCGACAACCGTGTCTTTCATTCGGAAAGCAGACTTTGAACAATTATTGTTACGAACTCCAGAACTTGCTCTGCCCATTTTTCAAACAATGTCTGAACGCCTTAGACTTTCTCAAAAAACACTAAGAGATGTAGCGCTCTTTGGAAAACAAAATTCACTCGCCTCCACACTGCTCCGATTTGCAAAGGATTATGGACGCCAAGCCTCAAACGGAACTTTAATAGATTTAAAATTAACTCATGAAGAATTAGGAAGTTATTTCGGGGCGACCAGAGAAAGTGTAAATCGAATGATTAATCAATTAAAAAAGGACGGAATCATATCCATGGATCATGGCTATATCACGATTCACCAAAAGGACTATTTAGAGGAGTTACTCAATAACTAAAATCTAGAGACTCACTGAAAATACTTATTTTATAGTTGTTTTCAGTAGTCTTGGATGGTTGTGACATGGACTTAATCCTCTTTCACTCGGGTTGTCTGTATTCGTGGCGGTTTCGGACTCCGTCTCCGCTGTTTACTCTTGGCCTGTCCGTATTCATTCCATTTAAAATAGCTCCCTACTTTAACGCATCCGTATTCATTCTGGCAAATGCTCAACCTTTTCCATAACAAGTTTAGTCCTTCTTGAATATATTTACATCTTTCACATATAATGATGAGGATTAGCTATCCCTCGGCTATTCTTTTTAATCTCCATCCTTCTTTTACTTTCCTAATCACAGAGACTCTAAAGCTACTATCGGATGTGCATAATTCTAGCATTTCCCTTTTATGGGTGATATACTATTAATGATTACATATTTCCTGAAACACTTGATAATAATAAGGTTTGTCCAAAAACAAGCCTTTTATTATACTCGATTATCGAGAAAAATTTTTATAGGGGGTAACAAAGTATGAACAAGAAACTTGGTTTTATTGGCGCACTTATGCTAACACTTGCACTACTTCTTTCAGCATGTGGTAATGATGTTGAAGATGTCACTGTTTTAACAGGTGGTGAGCAAGGGGTTTACTTCCCGCTTGGAGTAGCATTAGCAAACAATATTATTAACGAACATGTTGATGGTGTTGAGGCTTCTCCTTTCACATCAGGTGCATCTGTTGCGAACATTAATGATTTAGTTGATGGTCAAGGCGATATTGCACTAGTTCAAAATGATATGGCTTACTATGCAATCAATGGAATTGGACCATTTGACGAAGCGTTAACAGGATTCCAAGGAATTGCAACACTTTATCCTGAAGTCGTTCAAATTATTACATCTGCTGACAGCGGAATTGAAACGGTGGAAGATTTAGTTGGTAAACGAGTCGCTGTTGGTGATATCGGTTCAGGAGCAGAAGCAAACGCTAACCAAATCCTTGCTGCTCATGGCCTTTCTTATGATGATATCGATGAAGAATACATGGCTTTTGGTGATGCATCAGCAAATATTCAAGATGGTAATATCGATGCAGCCTTTATTACAGGTGGATTACCAACTGGAGCAGTTGAGGCACTAAGAGCAACAACAGATATTCGTTTAGTTTCTATTAATCCAGATAAAATTGCTGAACTTGAAGCTGAATATCCATACTATACATCATATACTGTTGAATCTGATGTATATGGTACAGATGCTGATGCTACGACTGTTGCCGTACTTGCTATGTTAATCGTACGCTCAGATCTATCTGAAGACTTAGTATATGACATTACAAGTGCTATGTTCTCTAATACTGAACAATTCTCTAATGCACATCAACAAGGAACAAACATAACGTTAGATACAGCTTTAGATGGCATGTCTATTGATGTGCATCCTGGTGCTCAGCGTTTCTACGATGAGCAGTAATCACTTTTCTTTTGTAAGGAAAGGAAATAAAAAGGTATTGCTATCAAGCAATACCTTTTTGTTCCTTCTATTCCTAGTTTTCATGGCACTTATCATAACCTACTTTTTTACTAAAGAAGAACATTATTATCTTCAACTTTACTTACTAAAGGATGAAAAGGTGTATTGGGAAACACCAATACAAGAAGGTGATTGGTTTTCACTAGAATATATCCATTCCGTTGAAAAATCACTTGTAAAAGAAAAATATAAGATTAACGAAAACAATCAAATCATCGCGATGGAAAGCTGGACTAAATCGTTTGGTGCTGGGCTTCCAACATACTCTGATGATATGGAATTAATAGATGGATTTTTTGTAATGCGAAACGAACATCAGGTTGATTTTTTGAATATTAAACCGTCTCGCCTTCATGACCATTTTTTCTACTTTGGAGAAGAGGCGATAGAATTATCAAGTGATGAGTTAAATCGAGAGTATATTAGACTACACGTTGTAAAAAAATAAAAACTCGTAAAAATCGGTATCTTCACTACATCATAAGGAGTTGAAAACAATATGTCCAATAAAGAAAAAGGTTTGAACAAACCAGAAGAGATAAGCTATGAGCTAGATCCTGAACTAGACGAGAAGTTAATGGGCCTAAGCGGCAGTGACCGCTCCGTACGCGGTTGGATGGCTTTACTTATCTTTATCATCACCATTATGATGTCGCTATATCACCTTTATACGGCTGGGTTTGGTTTGATGCCTGGAATCGGTACAAGGGCACATATGATTGTCCATTTAACCTTTGGACTAGCTTTAGTCTATTTGATTTTCCCTGTAAAAAAAGGCCTTGGGCAACAATCAATTGCCTGGTATGACTTTGCAATCGCTTTGATATTAGTATTTATTGGTTTTTACTTATATGCAAATCAGACATCCCCTTCTGTTCTTTCTGGTCGAATGACGTTGACTGATACTCTAGTAGGTATTGCTCTTATTGTATTACTTTTAGAAGCTACTAGAAGGGTCGTTGGGAAACCATTAGTGATTATTGCTGGGGTTTTCATTGCTTATTTTTTCTTAGGCGGTTTTCTCCCTTCACCATTTAGACATACAAGGGCAAATTTTGATTCATTTATTTATGAAATGAGCTATACCGGGTCAGGGATTTTTAGTACACCGTTATCCGTTTCAGCTAACTTTGTCTTCATCTTCATTTTATTTGGAGCGATATTAGAAGCTACAGGTGCTGGAAAAATGTTTATTGACCTTGCCTTACGCGCGTTTGGTAAATATAAAGGTGGTCCAGCAAAAGCAGCTGTTGTATCGTCCGGTATGCTTGGTTCTATCTCTGGTAGTTCAGTTGCCAATGCTGTTACAACAGGAACCTTCACGATACCATTAATGAAAAAAGTAGGCTTTAAACCTAAAGTCGCTGGTGGTATAGAAGTTGCCTCTTCTTCAAGTGGTCAATTATTGCCGCCTGTAATGGGGGCTGCTGCTTTCTTAATGATTGAATATACCCCATATTCATATGCAGAAATTATTAAATCAGCCGCTATCCCAGCAATTCTAAGTTACGTTGCTATTTTATTTATGGTTCATCTAGAAGCTTCAAAAAACAATATATCTGGTTTAGCAAAGGAAAGTCTCGTTTCATTTCGAAAAACAATGATTCAACACGGGTATTTGATATTACCAGTGATAACGTTAGTCTATTTCTTAGTTATCGGTCGAACCGTGCCAAGTGCTGCCTTCTTTGCGATAGTCATTCTATTAACTCTTGCCGTACTCACTCACCGAATTCGTGAAAAAGTCGGTAGTGGAATATTAATAGCAGTTCTCATAGCTGCCTTCTCTTACTTCTTACATTTTCAGTTCGGGTGGAGAATTGAAATCACAGCTATGATTGTTATCGGCTTTTTTGTTTCCCTGTTTTTTGTGCTTATGCAAAAAGCATTTAAAATCGATGCTGCTCCAATTCGCTTTGGCATGAAAGAACTCCTTGGTGGTTTCGAATTAGCTGCACGAAATGCACTAACGGTTGTTGTCGCGTGTGCTACAGCAGGGATTTTAATTGGTGTCATTAACTTAACTGGTCTCTCTGCGAAAATACCTGTTATTATCGTGAACTTCGCTGGAGATAATTTATATTTAGCGTTGGCATTTACATTAGTGGCTTGTTTAATTTTAGGGTTGGGTCTCCCAACAACAGCTACCTATGTTATTTTAGCAGCGATTGTTGCTCCTGCTCTTGTACAAATGGGTGTACCTATTATGGCAGCTCACCTTTTTGTCCTTTATTACGGGATACTGGCTGATGATACGCCACCGATTAATTTACCGGCATATGCGGTATCAGGTATCGCTAAGTCAGAACCAATAGCAACCGGAATTCAAGGCTTTAAATATGATTCAGGGGCATTACTCTTACCTTTCGTCTTTGCAACGAATACGGTGATTTTGTTACTTCCTGAAAATGCCGGTATTTATTCTTGGCCTGTCATTGCACAAAACATATTTACTGCTTTAATCGGGATTATTGCCTTTGCGATGTTCATCCAAAACTTCTTATTCGTTCACTTCCGTATTTACGAACGTTTATTAGCATTAGGCTCAGCTTTGGTATTAATCCATGGCTCCCTTGCCACTGATATTATCGGTATCAGCGGGGTTATCCTATTAATTGTTCTTCAATATCTTCGCAAAAGAAAAGATAACGAAGATAAAATGGTGGCAACCACATAAGAAAGAACGGATATGAATAACTTTTAACTTTACCTAAATTAAAAAGGAGTACGGAAAGCATTACGCTTTTTCGTACTCCTTTTTTAATTAAAAGATTTGAATAAATCGACGAACGACATCCGCTCCACCAATAATAGTACCTAGTGTACTACCAATATTGGTCAAAACAACGACAAGTAAAATACGTGTAACTTGATTGCTCCAAAATCCTTTTACCGTGTATACATCATCTGCTAGTTTCTCAAAGTCTGCAACTTTCGGGCGTCTTATGTAGGCTTCCATAATCCCCGCAAACCAACCGGCTGCTAAAAGCGGATACAATGAACTAAACGGTGCTACAACGAAAGCCACAATAATTGAAACCGGATGTCCAAAGGCAATCAGAGCACCAAGAGCAGCAAAAGCACCATTCCATAAAATCCAACTTAAAGAAAGGTTCACACCCACGCTTGGATTCGCATAAAACGTATAGCCGATTATGCCTAAAATAAGGATTGGGATAATCCATGCCAACAGTGTTGGCGCAATCGATTTTTTAGGGATTGTAGAGATCGCTTCAAGATCATGCTCTTTTTTGATTTCTTCTTTAATTCCAGGAACATGAGCTGCACCAAGAACAGCCACTACTTTATTTCCTGGAGCTTCTTTAATTTTTTGTGATAAATATTGGTCACGCTCATCAATGAGTGGTGTTTTTAACCTTGGAAAAGAAACGGTAATATCCTCTAGCATTGAGTTAAGCATATCTTGAGATTTCATCTTTTCCAATTCTTCTTCTGAGATTTCTTCTTTATTAAAAATACTAAATATAAGCTCATACATCAGCTTGGCCTTACCCCAAACCCCGATGCCATTCCATATCCGAGCAAAGGTAATTTGAATGTTTCTATCCGCTAATACAAGTTCTGCCCCTACTGCTTCGGCAGATTCAATCCCTTGAATCATTTCTTGACCTGGCTTAATATCAAACTGCTTGGCCACTCTTTTTTGAAAGGAAGAAATGACTAGGTTCATTAAAAGAAGAGTCGCTTTCTTTTCTTTAATGACGTTAAAGATATCCATGTCCTTCCAACGGTTTCCGTCTGTAATCGCTTTATACCTCTGTTCATCTAATTCAATACAAACAGAATCAGGTTTTTCTGCTTCAATTACTTGTTTCACTTGTTCTGCACTTTGCCTCGACACATGTGCTGTTCCGATAAGGATAATCTCCTTACCATCTAATGAGATTCTTGTAATGTTTTGTTCAGACATAAATTACCTTCCTTTTAACGTCCTTTTCCTATAATAATGAGGTAAAAATGGAAATATTTCAATGATTAATTAATTTAGTGAGTGACTCTTCTCTTTGCGGTACTGATTCTTCATCTCTCCCTTTGGGCTCGGGACCGCTTCTTTATCTATATCTTTTTTCTCTCCCAATATCCACTTTGCTCATGCTTTTCGGTAGTGTATCTCCACCTTCTCTACCGATTTCCACGCCGCTCACGCTTTTCGGTAGAGTATCTCCACTTTCACTACCGATTTGCACACGTCCTCGACGTTTACCATACAGTAGTGATTTCTCCATGAAAAAACCAGATATTCCGCTTAAACTTGCTCCCGGGATTTATCTGGTTTTGTATCATTATAAAACATGACTTCAACTATATTTTCTATTTGGTCAGTTACCCAATCTGGCGTATGTTGAAAGGCCTTTTCTAACGAGCAAGGCTCTTTGATAATTGAAAAAGCAGATAAAACCCCTAGTTCCTTAAGCTCCCGATGTGATAAAGCGAGTTGACCACAAAGGGCTATGACCGGCACTCCAATCCCCTTAGCCATCCTACCTACACCCATAACTACTTTTCCACTTAGTGTTTGCTGGTCTAGCTTTCCCTCACCTGTAATAATTAAATCAGCTGCTTTTATTTTATTCTTGAAATTCACTTCATTTAAAAAAATGTCAATTCCAGACTCGATCCGCGCCCCTAAAAATGCGACCAATGCGGCACCTAACCCTCCTGCAGCGCCACCACCAGATATGGATTGAAGGTCGATTGCTTTTTGCTTTTTAACCACTTCTGCAAGATGATGTAGATTAGCATCTAGCAACGCAACCATTTCGGGAGTAGCTCCCTTTTGTGGCCCAAACACACTGGATGCTCCTTCCATTCCACATAATGGGTTTGTTACATCGCTTGCCACAATAAAAGTAGATTCATAAATTCGTTGGTCTATATGTTGCTCATCGATATAAAGAAGCTTTGATAATGCTCCTCCACCTTCTGGAATAGGATTATGCTTTTCATCATAAAACTCCATACCTAACGCTCGTAGCATCCCCATTCCAGCATCATTAGTCGCACTTCCTCCAAGTCCAATAATGAACCTACGAAAGCCTTTATCTAATGCTGCTTTGATTAATTGACCTGTTCCATAACTCGAAGCAAGTAAAGGATTTCGTTCCTCGTCAGTTAGAAGAGGTAGACCTGAGGCTTGAGCCATTTCCACTACGACGGTTTCATTATCGCCTAACACACCATATGAAGCCATTCTTGGCCGTCCAAGTGGGTCATCCGCTTCAGTTGAATGAATCATGCCGGATGTCGCATGAATCAGATTTTGCATCGTTCCTTCCCCGCCATCTGCAAGTGGGATTTCAATTACTTCAGCATCCGGCAGCACACGAAGAATCCCCTGTTTTATCACGCAACAAAGCTCTGGAGCTGAAAGAGAACCTTTAAATGAATCAGGGGCAACGATAATTTTCACTTCAACTCCTCCTATTCTTTTACGCTTTCTGTTATATTTTCACTAAAGTTTGGATTAACGATATACTCTGGTTTCTTTCCTTTTAACAGTTGTACTAAGTTGTCTGTTGCTAAACGTGCCATTTTCAACCTTGTTTGAATACTCGCACTCCCGATATGAGGTAATGCCACAACCTGTGGTAACTGTAATAACGGATGGTCTAAAGAAACAGGCTCTTCTTCAAATACATCTAATCCTGCACCCCAAATTACCCCAGATTGCAAGGAGTCATAGAGCGCTGCTTCATTAACAATCCCCCCACGAGAAGTGTTAATCAAAATCGAAGTCTTTTTCATAAGGGCTAACTCTCTAGAACTAATGAGATTTTTTGTTTCATGCGTATATGGAGTGAGCAAGACAACATAATCACTTTTACGTAACAGGTCATCAAACTCGACATATTCAACGTCTAACTCTCGTTCAACATCTGGTTTTCGACTTCGGTTATGGTATAGAATTTTCATTCCAAACCCTTTGGCACGCCTTGCTACAGCCTCACCAATTCTTCCAAGTCCAACAATGCCAATCGTAGCTCCATGAATGTCTTGACCTGTTAATAGCATCGGAGACCATGTTTTCCAGTTCCCATCACGCAAGAAGAATTCTGCTTCGAACAGTCTCCTTGCGGTTGCCATTAATAAAGCGAAGGTTAAATCAGCTGTTGTCTCTGTTAAAACACCAGGTGTGTTTAATACGGCTATCCCTCTTTTAGTTGCAGCCTCAACATCAATATTATTAAAACCGACAGCCATGTTACTGATTACTTTTAACTTGGTTGCTTTTTGCAATAGAGAATCATCTATCGTTTCAGTTAACAAACAGTATAGTCCATCTATGTCCTTGATGTTCTCTTCTAAAACTTCCTGTGGTACTGGAACATCTTCCTCCTCCCACATGTTGATGTCACAATGTTGTTCTATTTCATATACTACCTCACTCGGAAGTTTTCGCGTAATATAAACTTTTGGCTTCACACTCTTTCCTCCTTTCGACTCATTTATCCTTTGACACCACCAGTTGTAATTCCTTCTATTAGATATCTTTGGAAGAAGATAAAAATCGCGAATAGAGGAATTAAAGATAGAGTCGACATTGCAAACAGAGCTCCCCAAGAGCTTTGTCCCATCGCATCTAAGAACATACGTAACCCTAAGGCGACTGTATATAGACGAATATCACTAATGTATAAAAGTTGACCAAAGAAATCATTCCACGTCCAGATAAACGTAAAAATCATAGTTGTAATAACAGCTGGTAAGGCAAGTGGCATGATTAAATACCAATATACTCTTATCGGCCCACATCCATCGATTTCTGCAGCTTGTTCAAGTTCTCTAGGAATCGAACGGATAAACTGAACCATGAGAAAGATAAAGAACCCTTCAACGGCCAAGAATTTAGGAAGTACTAATGGCCAATACGTATTGATCCAATCTAGCTGATTAAAAATAATATATTGCGGTATGATGGTTACGTGAAACGGAAGCATTAACGTGACCAACATAATCGCAAAAAATACTTTACGAAAAGTAAAATCAAGTCTAGCAAAAGCATAGGCTGCCATCGAGCAAGCGATGACGTTTCCGATAATACACATAGTCACTAAGAAAAACGTATTTACGAAAAACGTTCCAAATGTGACACCAGATAACCCAGACCACCCTTGAATATAATTCTCAAACGTAACCTTCGTTGGTAAAAAGGAAACTTGAGAAAAAATTTCGGTTTGAACTTTAAATGAGCTACTTACCATCCACAATAACGGGTAAAGCATAATAATCCCTAATACGATAATAAAGATATGGAGGAAGATTTGTTTTCGATTTTTTCGATTTATAAAGAAGCGTGGCTTTTTTTCTGCATTTACTTTTTTTATCGTCGATACATTGCTTTCCATACTCTCACCTCTAATCCTGATAGTAGACCCATTTTTTCGCTGATAAAAACACAAGCGCCGTTATTAAAGCAATCGTTAGTAATAAAATCCACGCCATTGCCGAAGCATAACCCATTTGGAAATGCGTGAAGCCTTTTTGATATAAATAGAGTGTATAGAACAACGTAGAATCTAATGGTCCACCACTGCCACCACTTACAATATAAGCCGGGGTAAACGCTTGGAACGCAGAAATGATTTGCATGATTAGGTTAAAAAAGATGATAGGAGTAATTAACGGAAGTGTGATTTTAAAGAACTGCTTTGCTGCATTTGCTCCGTCAATTTTGGCAGATTCATAAAGTTCTGTTGGAACTTGTTTCAATCCAGCTAAGAAAATAACCATTGGTGCTCCAAATTGCCATATTGTTAAAATAATGAGAGTATAGAGGGCCGTATCAGGTGAAGATATCCAGTTCATCCCCTGTACTCCAAACATACCTAATACATTATTTACAAGTCCTTCTCCTCCAAATATTTGGCGCCATAGTAAAGCAATCGCAACACTCCCTCCGAATAAGGAAGGCACATAGTAAATTGCTCGATACACTTTTAAGCCACGTAACCCACGGTTTAATAATAAAGCGATCGATAATGCAAAGAGCAGCTGTAATGGGACTCCTAAAAACACATATTTTAACGTGACCTCGACACTGTTTCTCCATTTATGGTCGTTGAACATGTTTACATAATTTGAAATACCAATCCAATTAGGAGAAGAAAACATATCATAGCTTGTAAAAGATAAATACAGAGAAGCCCCCATTGGAACCGCACTTAATGTAAATAATCCAATGAGCCAAGGGGCTAAGAACATATAACCAACGGCATTGTGCTTCCGGCGTTTTTTCAAAGTTTGCATAACGTTAGCTCCTTATTGTAATCGAATGGAAGAAAGCAATTCCTTTCTTCCATTCGAATGTGTGATGTATTTCTTATTGTAAAATTCCTTGAGCCGCATTGATAAATCGTTCTGCAGCTTCTTCTACAGAAATTTGACCAAATGCAATCGCTTCTGCGTTATCTGAAAATGCTTGTTCTACTTCATTTACACCAGCTGGTGCATATGGAGCAGGACGGCCATAAGGTACCGTTTCATTAATATAAGCAACTGCTCTTGCTTGAGCTGGGTCAATTAAATCCATAACATACTCAGCCATAGCTGTTCCTGCAGGAGGACCTTGTTCAACCTTAAATAGTTCAGCTGCTTGAAGATTTGTTACGAAGAAGTTAATAAATAAAGCAGCTTCTTCAGGATGAGCTGATCTTTCAGTAATACTTAAGTAAGCTCCTTCGATATATTCACCGTTTTCGCCGCCTTCTTTTTGAGGCATGCGAACCATATGAATTTCGCCTTCTTCAAATTGTTGTTGGTATAAATAGATTTGATTTGCTGGAATTTGATGTAGTGCTGTTCTACCTGTTACAAACATGTTTTGCTCTAATGGAGCGTTTTCATATTCATTACCAGTAGCAGCATCTGGAATTGCACCTGATTGACGAAGGTCATCCCACATTGTCCACCACTCAACTAAGTCCTCTTTATCAAAGGCCAGCTGGCCTTCTTCAGTGAATAAATCTTTTCCACTTTGACGAAGGAAGTAACGGAAGTTAGGTTGTAGTTGCCCACCACTCATATCTTGAGCTCCCCATTTACCATCGCCATACGCTTCACTTAACTCAGCTACTTTTGCTTGGAAATCATCCCATGTCCAGTTCATATCTGGGTACTCCACACCTAACTCATCAAAAACTGCTGTATTGTATGCCCAACCTGGCATTGTTAATCCTTTAGCTACCATGAAGATATTGTCATCAATTTTACCACTATTAATCGCTGAATCCGGGAAGTCAGAAAGGTCAATCGTTCCTTCACTTACTAAGTCGTTAAGGTTTAGAAGAGCATTTCTACGAGCATAATCAGAGACATAAAATTGATGCATACTTACTACGTCTGGAGCGTTACCACCAGCAATTTGTGTCGCTAATCGGTCCCAGTAATCTCCCCAGCCACCGAACTCACGAGCTACTGTGATATGAGGGTATTCTGCTTCGAAACGGTCAACAATTTCATTGTAAACTTCATTACGTCCAGTATCTCCCCACCATGTAAAGCGAATTTCTACGTCTTCTAATTCAGCCGGAGCTTCTTCAGCAGTATCTGTCGTGTCTTCTGTCTCTGGTTCTGCTTCTGAAGAAGTTTCTTCTGTCGTGTCTCCACCACAAGCTGCTAAAGCAATGACTAGGAAAAGCGATACTACCCCCAATAAAAGCATCTTCATCATCTTACTCATCTTTTCTTCCTCCTCTTTTCTAAGCTTTAGAATGGTAATTCTATATAACACATACTTTCGTAATCAAGAAGACTACGACCCGCATGTAAGGGCTTACATAATTGACAATAGTAATCCTTATTTTTGCCTCATTATCTCCTGGGCTGATTGCTTCTCAAGTTCATGAAGCTTTTTTACTCTTCTTCTAAAGTGCTCTTCTGTGCTGAATTTCGCTTCCACAAAAGAGCGAATTAAATCCTCCGCTAACCATGGCCCGATAATTTGGGCTCCGATACACATGACATTGACATCATCATGTTCCACACATTGATGAGCGGAATGGATATCATGGCAAACGGAAGCTCGTATTCCAGGAATCTTATTAGCTGCAATCGCTGCTCCGACTCCGGTTCCACATACCATGATGCCTCTATCAAACTCTCCACTGCGAACGACATCACATACTGTTCTTGCAATGTCTGGAAAATCAACCGATTCTGTAGAGTGACAACCATAATCGACATATTCACAACCTAATGTTTTTAAGAGGGGTAATAACACTTTTTTCATTTCATATCCGCAATGGTCACTTCCGATGGCAATTCTCATATTCTCACCCTTTCTATTGGGGTTTGACATAAACCGCTTTTACTTCCGTAAAGAAGTCTTGGTTCGTATGACCAATGGAATAGGCACCATAACCTGAGTGTTTCACACCACCAAATGGCATATGAGCTTGGCTGGCTGTGCCGTGGTTAATGTGGATCATTCCTGCTTCAATCGACTCAGCTGCCTGTTCAGAGATGGAGAGACTGTTCGTAAATATGGAGGCCGCTAATCCATATTCAGTGTCATTTGCAATGTCAATCGCTTCATGTACATCCCTAGCCTTCAGCACTGTTAGCACAGGTCCAAATATCTCTTCTTTTGCAATCCTCATCTCTTTTGTTACCCCGGTAAATAACGCTGGGTTGATAAAATACCCTTCTCCATCTCGATGCTTCGATTGTCCACCTGCCGTTAAGATAGCTCCTTCACTCTGCCCAATTTCAATATAAGAATTCACCGTTTCAAACTGGTCTTGATTAATGACTGGACCTATGTTTGCTTCCTCATCCCAAGCAGGCCCAACCGTGATTTTCTCCATTTTAGAAGTTAGTAGCTCTACTAGTTTCTTTTCTTGTGACTCTAGTACGATGACTCTACTAATGGCCGTACATCGTTGCCCACTACAAGCAAATGCAGCACTGACGATTTGGTCGGTTGCTTGCTCAAGATTATTGTAATCTAGAATTAACGCAGCATTTTTACCACCCATCTCCAATTGTGTTTTTGCTAATCGTCCTGCTGCCTTCCCGTTAATTTGTAACCCTTGTTTCGTTGACCCTGTAAAACTAACCCCTTTGACTAGTGGATGTTCTACAAGAGGGTTACCCACTTTCTTGCCAGAACCAAAAACAACATTTACGACACCACGAGGTACACCCGCTTCTGCTAATAAAGCTGCTAGTTTTACCGCCGACCACGGAGTCACTGATGCTGGCTTCAATACAACGGTACATCCATGAGCTAAAGCCGGTGCAATCTTTCGAACAGGAGTGACCACTGGGAAGTTCCAAGGTGCAATCGCGGCAATGACACCAAGTGGCGTGCGAACGACTTTACTTTTCACTTCTGGGTTTTCACTTGGTAACGTTTGTCCTTGAATTCTGAACGCTTCTCCCGCTGCAAATCTAGCTTCCGTCGCCGCTCGACCTACTTCTCCACGTGATTCTGCTAAAACCTTTCCCTGCTCTGCGGATAAAATATAAGCTAGCTCTTCACGGTTTTGTTCTAGTAAATCTGCAAATCGATATAATATCGCTGCTCGTGTGGAAGCTGATGTTTGCTTCCATGACTGAAACGCTTCATGAGCGGCTTGAACAGCTTTATCCACATCTTCATCGGATGATGCAGGAAACTCTCCTAGTAATCTTGTTGGCCTTGCAGACTCATAGACTGGATACGTTTCTCCACTCAAAGGCTCTACCCATTCCCCGTTGATAAAGTTTGGAAATCGATTTCCTGAATGTTGGTCAAGCCACTCTAGCATTTTATTTTCCATTCTTCTTTCTCCTCCTTCCTTACATCGCTTGACGACAAATTTGCTTTAGGTCTTCTATCGTTGGTTGTCTAGGATTAACGGGTACATTTCCACTAAGCATCGCTTCTTCACATATATAGCTTAAGGCTTCTTCAGTCACACCGAAGTCACTTAACGTTTCTTTTATTCCAACATCTTCTTTTAATTGTCTGATGGCTAAAACAGATTGAGCTGCTGCATCTCTTGGTGATAAGCCTTCTACTGGCATTCCGAACAACTGAGCAATTTCTTTAAACTTCTGCAGGTTACCTGGTAAATTGAATTCCATGACTTCAGGGAGGAGAATGGCGTTCACTATTCCATGAGGAATCTTAAAATGTGCACCTAGTGGAATCGCTAATGCATGAGATAACCCTAAACGAGTTGGGTTAAAGGCCATGGCAGCAATTAAACTAGCCATTAGCATATCGTAACGTGCTTCAAGATTGTCTCCTTGAGAAACCGCTGTTCGTAAACTTTTTGCTACTAGTTTCATAGATTGTAAAGAGAGTCCTTCTGAAATCGGCTGAGTTGCTTTATTGACGTAGGACTCTAAAGCGTGTGTTAAGGCATCCATTCCAGTTGAGGCAGTTAATGGCGCTGGTAGTGAAACCGTCAGTTCTGGGTCACATATCGTTACATCCGGGCAGTTATACGCACTTCCCACACTGAGTTTGACCTTTTCTTGTTTATCGGAAAGCACTGACCAGATTGTGATTTCACTTCCTGTTCCAGCAGTAGTCGGGATAGCGATTACAGGAGCTCCCTTATGTCGTACTTTGTTAATTCCAACATAGTCACGAATGTGGCCCTCGTTTTTTAACATAAGACCAATCGCCTTAGCTGTATCCAATGAGCTACCACCACCTAATCCAACAACACAGTCACAACCCTGTTGTTTAGCAAGGTCACTGCCTCTCATGACACCTTCTATATCTGGATCCGGCTCAATATCATTATAGATTTCATAGGCAATCTCATGTTTTTGTAGAATCAGGACCAGTTTATCGGTTACTCCCGCTTTTTGAACTCCAGGATCTGTTACTAAAAGTACCTTCGTTCCGCCCAATGCTTTCACATGGCTTGCTAAATCATGAATTGAACCAATTCCAAACTCTATCGCTGTAGGTAATTCATATCTGAATACTCGATGTAACTCCATATTTCCCTCCTAATAATCTTGTGCTGCTTTTTCTTTTTTTGATAGCCTCGCATCAAAGAGATTTACATTATAGAGGTCTCCCCATTTCAATAATTCGCGCTCGACATTTTCAGGTAATTCAATTCCATGTTTCATTCGATCCTGAGTGCTTCTACATTCAATTTCACCTGGAATTAAAATTTCGTCGACTCCAGGTGCTGTTGGCTCTGCCTTAATTTCTTCAAAGTAACGGTCGATTCTTTCTTTAAACTGAGGAATTGGCATAAATTTCTCGATATCTATCCCAATAAAGAAATGTCCAACATTTTGAGGTTCGTTCCAATTTTCATACATGTTATTGACATACTTGCCAAAGCCAGCTCCTGTTAATACACCCGATAAGATGTCAATAAACATCGAGATAGCATAGCCTTTTGGACCTCCGAGAGGAAGCACCGCCCCCTCAAGGGCCGTTTGTGCATCGGTAGTTGGGTTCCCCTCTTTATCGATGGCCCAATGATCTGGGATGTCATTTCCCTTTTGAGCCGCATGAATGATTTTTCCTCTGGCCACAACACTTGTTGCCATATCAAGAATAAATGGTTCATATTTTCCGGCTGGAATACCGATAGAAAAAGGATTTGTTCCTAAAAAGGGTCTCACTCCACCTGTTGGCGGCATCGTTTGTGATGCATTTGAGAGAATCATAACAATTAGATTTTCTTTCACCGCCTGTTGTAAATAGTACGCGCATGTACCAAAATGATTTGAGCCTTTCACTCCAACAATAGCTGTTCCATTCTTTTTTGTGCCTTGTATCGTTAACTCAAGGGCTTTTGTTCCTACTACCGCCCCAATGTGGTTATTTCCATCTAGTAACGTAACCGGTCCCTCTGTTTTAACAGTCATTTTTCCATTCAAATTAATCATGCCTGCTTGAAGTCTTTGCAAGTAAATATCTGTTCGAACAACTCCGTGTGAATCAACACCCCGTAAGTCTGCTTCTACTAACGATTGAGCCACAATATGCGATTCTCGTTCAGAGAGCCCTGCTTTTTCAAATAATTTTGCACAAAATTGCTCTAACTTTTCCCAATGATAGACTTGGCTCACAAGAACGCACATCCCTTTTGCTTCAATGTTTCATCGATCCAGCTTCTGTCGACTGTTCCGTTTTCAATTTGCGCAAAAATGGTTTGTTCTTTTTTTAATTGAGAAAGACTGTCCTGTAAAACCTCTGAAGCATGCTTTAATGGAACGGCTAGTAAGCCATCATCATCTCCAACAATAATGTCACCAGGATTCACTAGCATATTTGCTACAGTAATCGGTACATTGATTTCACCGGGACCTTCCTTATACGGACCACGATGGGTCACACCTCTAGCAAAACAGGGGAAATCATGTTCCTTAAACGCTTCTGAATCACGAATTGTACCGTCTATAACAAAGCCAGCAATGCCGTTCTTTTTCGCAAGTCGTAACATGATTTCACCTAATATCGCTTGCGTCATTTCTCCACCAGCATCAACAATGATCACATCTCCTGGCTGTGCCATATCAATAGCTTTATGTACCATGAGATTATCACCAGCTCGAGTTTTTACGGTAAAAGCAGTACCAACAATTTTCTTGGATTTATGAAAAGGTCGAATTGAAGACGATGCACCCTGTAAACGGTTCATATTATCACTAAGAAGTGGGGTGGGGATATTCTTAAACTGTTCTACGATTGATTTATCCGGTCTAGCTCGTAAAGGCAAAATTCGAAATCCTAACTGGCTCATAAGCTCCCCCCTTTTTCTAGGATAAAATGGACTTGCCGATGACTGAAAAGTCGCTTTCTCCATATTCCTTTTCTGTTTCTTTGTATAAATCAAGAGCTGCCTCTGCAAAAGCTAGCTGTAAATCGGCGCCTTCAGCTACAGCAATTTCAACGTCTTTTCTCATCAAGCTAAGCTTAAAGCCTGGTGCAAAATCTCGGTTTGATAAACTGTCTAGCTTATTCATAAACATCCATGATGCTCCTGAACTAGATCCAATGACCTGCTTTAACATGTCCTTGTCTATTTCAAGCTTTTCAGCTAAAGCAGTCGCTTCTGCTGTGACAACCATGTGCATGGCAGCCATCATTTGATTTACAGCTTTTATCGCTTTCCCTGCACCTATCGGACCGACGAGATAAATGTTTTTAGACATGGCATCGAGAATCGGTCGAACCTGTTCTAACACGTTGTCTTCGCCACCAGCCATTACCGTTAACGTTCCCTGTTCGGCACCAATTGTTCCTCCACTTACAGGTCCATCTAGCACTTTAATACGTTTACTTTGAAAAGCTTCATTGACTTTTTTCATCATAGCCGGAGAACCAGACGTCATTTCGAGTAAGATGGCATCGGAGGATAGCGTCTCTAACACATCCTCAGATAACAAAACGGACTCCATTTCCTTATCAGTTGGTAGTATTGAAAGTAACACTTCACAATGAGCTGCAACCTCTTTAATTGATGAATGTTCGACGGCTCCAGCACTTTTTAATTCTTCAACCGGCTGGCGATTTCTGTGTGCCGTTACATGTAATTCGAATCCTTTTTTTACAAGATTCTTCGCCATTGGAAGTCCCATCGCTCCAAGTCCGATAAAACCAATTTTTTTAAATCCCATAGATAGTCTCCTCCTGTGTAAAGTTAGAAGGAGCGATGAATGCTCCTTCTATCGGTTAGTCACATCAATAGCCCTTGTTGTAAGCGGATACATTTTATACGAGTTTACTAGTTTTATAGAACTGTATGGTCATGCTCCCAGCCTAATTTATCATATAATTTCTTTCTGCCTTCTTTATCTCCTGATAATTCTTGATGAGCATATTTCGCGACATCTCTTGCTAATTTTCTAGGGACAACAACGACTCCGTCTCCATCAGCTACAACAACGTCTCCTGGATAGATAGCTACTCCACCAATAGCAATCGGTGTATCTTTTTCACAGAAACGAATTCGACCTTGGTCCATTCCTTGAGAGATAAACTTAGACCAGACAGGAATTCCTTGGTGAATGACCTCATCCGTATCTCGGATTCCACCGCCGTTTGTCAAATAGCCTCGAGCGCCTTTGTGTTTAAATTCTAACGTATTATTAGAACCTAAAATCCCAACATCGACTCCTGCTACGTCCATACAGACAAAGTCACCATCTTCAATATCTGCTCCCCACGGGTCGTTACATACTTCACTGTAATACCAACCCACCCATTTCGTATACTCTTCAGGAGTCAACTTTGGCATTGGACCTTCGAATGGTACGTAGCGAGCCGTACGAGCAATTCCTACTACTTTTGTTCGGAAAAGTGGGCGAATACTATGGTCTACGGTTCCATATCCATGCATGCCAACCCAGTCCATACCGTCACGAACATCTGTCACGCGTAAATCCTTGTAAAGTTCCAATATTTCCTGTCTATCATCTTTTTGTGTTGTCATATTTATCTTCTCCTTTGAAATGATTAAGTATTTTGGTTACCTTCTATAAACACCTAAAACGATACCTAGAGAAAACTCACCTCCTTCACAAAATAATCGATTACTTAGCTCCACATGATTTTCGAATGATAAGCTCTGGTTCAAGGACAATCGTCGCTGGCGGAGCCTTTGATTCACTACCTTCCTTACTCATGGTTTGAATGAGGATTTGAGCAGCCATTTTCCCCATATGATAACCTGGTTGTCTTACAGTCGTTAGCGGCGGCTCTAAATGCTGAGCCCATATCGTTTCATCATAGCTAATTAAAGCGACATCATTTGGGATATGGAGTGTAAGAGACCTTAAAGCACCTAATACATGAAGTGTAATCATATTATTTGTTGAAAAGATCGCATCTGTGTCTGGATACGTTTGCAAAAAATGAATGATAGACTCTTCTTGGGAATCGGTTTCCTGTTCAAGTTCTAAAATCCTAAACTCTTCTTTTGAAAAGCCATGTCGTAACATCGCTAAACAATATCCTTCAAGTCTTTCCTTCCAAGTACTTACATAGTCTGTAGCATATACAACAACAGCTACCTTTTTTCTTCCATTGTGTAAAAGATGCTCAACTGCTGAGTAGGCTCCTTTAATGTTGTTCATGATGACATTGTTTGTTTCTAAATTTGGAATTCTACGATTAATTACGACTAATGGATATTTACTATCGACTAGTTTTTTATAGAGTTCCTGATTTTTCACTGTGGGGTTGACAACAATCCCATCGACCTGTCTCATTTGCAGTTCTTTAATGTATTCCTCTTCGGCCTCGGGATTTTCGTTTGTATTACATATCATTAAATTGTAGCCCAGTTCATGACATGTATCTTCCACTCCCTCTAGTACCGTCGTCCAAAAGGGGTTTTTTAAGTTTGAAAGCATAATACCAATTACATTTGTTCTCATCGACTTAAGACCTTTTGCTAGGGCGTTAGGTCTATAATCTAACTCTTTTATCGCTTTAAGAACTCGCATTCTCGTTTCTTCAGTCGTATGTGCATAGTTTCCATTAAGAATCCGAGAAACTGTTGTTTTTGAGACATTTGCTCTTTCTGCTACGTCACCAATTGTGATTTTCAAAAACTATCACCACCTTTGCTTAAAAACCTTGGAAACCGATAAACTAAGTATTAAAAAAAATAAACCTTGTTGGGTTACCCTAGACTAAATTGTACTACTCATAGTTATGCTTGGTTTTAGAAAACGATACCCAAAATATGTGTATGTTCAAAGAAGTTTGATTTGAATTGAATGTAGATTCGTTGAAACTTTTTATGAAGTGATTTGAAATGAGAGTGTAAACCCTAAGAAGTAGCTTTGGTTTGTTTGGAAACCGATTAACTAATTACAACTAAAATTTAACGTAGAAAAGGTTTGCTGTCAACAATATTTAGAAAATTTAATTAACTTCGCGTAGATATTTGGATGTTTTCTTAATTTTGTAGGATAAAAATAAGGAAGTAAGAGGGTACTGAAAAGTTAGGTTAATATTTTTCAGTGCCCTCTTAGCAATGTGAGTAAGCAGTGCGTTTTTTATTGCCTTCTACGAGTGGTTTTTTCGTAGAAGGCATGCAACGAGTGAAGCCATTGCCATATATTTAAAGGCACTGAAAAGTTGTTTTGTACTTTTTCATTGGCTTCCGATATAGATTGTCGCGTAAAGAATGAACAGCAATTGCCACACTTCTACTGTTCCCCCGCCTCATTACTATTTTTGGTTTCAAAATTAACAAGCAAGTCACGCACTTCATCTGTCGATTTTGTGTTCATTAATTGATTTCTTAATGTACTTGCCCCTGGAAACCCTTTGACATATATTTTAAAAAAGCGGTGAAGCGCATGAAATGGACGTAGCTCCAATCCTGCATATTTATCATGGACGTCCATATGCAACATTAATAGATTGAGTAATTCCTCACTGCTATGGTCTCTCGGCTCTTTTTCAAAGGCAAATGGGTTATTGAAAATACCACGACCAATCATTACCCCATCGACACCGTATTGGTTGGCAAGCTTAAGGCCTGTTTGACGGTCTAGAATATCACCGTTAATCGTTAAAAGAGTATCTGGTGCTATCTGATCACGTAGTTTCTTTATCTCTGGGATCAGCTCCCAATGAGCATCTACCTTGCTCATTTCCTCTCTTGTCCTTAGATGAATGGAGAGATTCACAATATCTTGTTTCAGTATGTGAGTTAGCCATTCGTGCCACTCGTCTACTTGATGATAACCTAGCCTTGTCTTTACGCTTACAGGCAGCCCTCCTGCTTTTGCTGCTTGGATTAACTCTGCCGCAACATCTGGACGGCAAATAAGGCCACTTCCCTTCCCATGCCGTGCCACATTAGGTACAGGACAGCCCATATTAATATCCAAACCCTTAAAGCCAAGTTCCGCCATTCCTATACTCATTTGCCGAAAATGTTCAGGCTTGTCCCCCCAAATATGGGCGACAATTGGTTGTTCGTCTTCTGTAAAAGTCAAACGACCACGTAAACTTTTCCTTCCCTCTGGGTGACAATAGCTATCACTGTTTGCAAACTCCGTAAAAAATACATCCGGCCTCGCAGCCGCACTTACGACATGGCGAAAAACAACATCCGTTACTTCTTCCATTGGTGCCAATATAAAAAAAGGTCGTGGTAATTCACGCCAAAAATTATCTTTCATATTCACCTTCAAATCCTCTCACTTCGTATCCCTACTTAAAATATACTATCATTATTTTCTCCTTACACAGGCTCTTCTTCTGTAAAGGAGCATGAACATACTAATCATGTTTTGTATTTCTTATATTATCTCTTCTGGAATATAGTATTCACAATCCAATTTTTTAAAATCTTTTTTATCCCAAGTTAAAATCGGGAGTTTACTGCTAGATTTACTCGATAACAGTGCATCAGCAAAATCAACATTTTTGTCAGCAAACATTTTCAGTGCAATACCTACATTCTCTTCCTCTACTTCAACATTTTCTGATTCAATTACATCTAATAAGTATTCTGAGATTTGTTGTTTTTCCAATTTATAAAATGACCTTAGTAACCAACAACATTCCGCGATTACTACAGTAGGGATTACTAAAGATATTTCATTTTTATCAACCTTTTCAACAAGCCTCACTATAGTATTAAATTTAATTGGGTCATCTTTAACTAACAGCCGTACCAAAACATTAGTATCAACTAGGAATTTATTCATCTTCCAATTCCTCTTTTAGAATATATTTAGATGCATCCTCCTGAGTAACTTCTCTCATTTTTTCAAGTTCTATTTCTTCTTTACTAATAATTCTGCCAATGGCTTGACTTAAATATTTTTTTCTTATCGGCTCTATCCTCACTTCATCATTTTCTATTAAAAATTTAAATTGGTCTCCCTCATTTAAACCTAACTTTTCTCTAAGTTCCTTCGGTATTGTTATCTGTCCTTTGCTCGTCATCTTTCCACTCACTAATTCCATTCATTTTCACCTCTTACTTCTTTTATAGTATTACTAACATTATAAGTATTACTTATTTTTATTGCAATCCCACTGTCCCGACAAATTGTGACCATAAACATGCTCATAAGTCATGCGATACGTCGCCCTTGGCTAAAGGTTCTTTGACTTATCAATTAGCCTCTTAATTGTCATCGCTTCATAGGCACCTAAAATGAAAGAGCTGCTCCAAAGGTTGTGAATTATCAACCTTCCAGGAACAACTCTTTTTTAGAAATAAAAATTTGAAACCTACTAATAAAAGTTCTCCAATCATCTATCTTTATTTTTAAAGAGTGGGTAACTTGTCAGGATTTAGAGTAATATATATTTCATTTATTTTATCATTACTAATATACAAACTTAGAATGCTTTGAATCTTACCATTGATATAAAATACAATTGCTGGTTGATAATTTACATTTTTCACTTCAAAGTAAAAACCTTCGGGCGCCTTTTTGATAATAGCATATAGGAAGGCCATAACATGATCTCGAGAAACGATTGGACGGATAGCAGCATTGACCTTTCCACCTCCATCAGAATATAAAATAACATCATCAGTTATAAGTTCTAACAATGCAGAGGTATTGTGCATCTGAAATGATTGAATAAAGAGATTAATAATGTCTTTATTTTTCTCATAGTTTAAACTTTCATTTCCTACTCGTGAGATTTTTTGCTTAGCCCGACTAAAAATTTTTCGACAGTTCTCTTCTTTCTTTTCTATAATAGTAGCAATCTCAGTATAGGAGTAGTTAAAAACCTCTCTTAGAAGTAGTACGGCCCGTTCATCGGGTGCTAAATGTTCCATCATACGTAAATAGGCTATACTCAATCCTTCTTTTTTTAACACCATATCGGAAGGATCAGAGTCAATGTTTTTATCTATTAATAAAGGGACAGGATTCCATGGTCCTACATACTTTTCCCGTCTACGCCTTGCTGATTTTAGTTCATCCAGACAAAAATTAGTTACCATTTTGCAAAGGTAGGCTTTCTTATTATCTATTTTCTTCTCATCAATCTGGTATGCTTTTAAAAAGGTTTCATGTACAATATCTTCTGCTTCCATAATAGATCCAAGCATACGATAGCTTATGGAAAACAACAATGGTTTAAATTGTTGGTAGTCCTCATTACTAATTTGCACGATATCAACTCTTTTCCTTTTTAATAATTTCCTCAGCGGCTTGTTTCCCGCTAGTAACGGCTCCTTCTGACAGTATTGAATATGGTGATGCCCAATCTCCTGCTATATATAATCCGGGGATTTTATTTTTAGAACATTGCAACATTTGTTCATCACCTACTTGAGGCAATCGCTGGTTAACTGTAATTTGAGGAATAAAACGACTCGTAATTACATAGCTTTTCCATCCTGGTTGTATCTTTTCTAAAAATTGTTCGAGCTCGCATTTTACTTTTTTCCATTCTTTGTTGTCAGTTGGACTTTGGTATTTAAACACATGCAACACTATACTTTTTGCATCATCAGAAAGTAGCGCATTATTTGAATGTACAGAAAAATAGAGTGGATCCACTATACCCATAGCGAATACTTTCTTTGGGTTCGGAAGCTGCGTTAATGCAACATCTAACGTAGACCCCTTTACAGATTCCATTTTTGTAAACGAGTCACTTTGAGAGAAGGGAGACTTTTCGCCTAGCATCTGATTGAGTTCTTTTGGTTCTACTGTACATAAAACATTTTTTCCAACAATAACCTCACCATCAGAAAGTACTATTTTAATATGGTCCTGTTCAATAGGAACTATCTGTTTGACATTCTTACGGGTTTGAAACTGTATACCCGAGACAACCGAATTATTGTGAAGTTGGTCTATAATGGTTTGCCAACCTTTATCTAAATAAAGTACTCCGTTCAGGGCAGCCTTCAAATGTATTAACATAACCTTCGCACTGACCTTATTAGGAGAATGACAATACGTCGCAAGTCTGCCTAATAAATAGAGTAATGATTGAACATTTTCAGAACGGGTTGTTTGCTGAACCCATCGCTCGTATGTTTGCAGTACTACTTTCTCATTATCGATTGACATCACCTTCATTAAAACTTTAGCCCATTCAATCCGTTCTTTCCAGCTTAAAAAATTTGAAGTGAGCAATCCTAAAGGAGACAACGGTGCAATATATTCCAATTGATTTTCAACTAAAATTCCACCAATTTTAGGAGACTTCCCAGAAAGCTGTATATTTAATTCCTCGAGAATCGACTTGGCCTTACCCTTTTTATATAGAGCATGTGGACCTAAATTAAAATACTGTTGCCGTATATGATCAGTTCTTGCTCTTCCACCTACATTTTTATTCTTTTCAAGTACTAATATAGATAGATTGTTTCGTGTTAAATAATTGGCTGCCACTAAACCAGCTAGGCCACCACCGATAATAACAACATCCCATTTTTGAGTCATAAGATAATACCTCCTTTTATTATTTCATAACTCAAGACGAAGAAGGATGAATAATTGTGACATAAAACATTTTCTGTTCAAAAAAAACAGAGGGTGTGACAAAAGGTTGTTTTTACCTTTTGTCACACCCTCTAAGCAATGAGCGAAACCGCCACTATCTTTTAAAGAAAGTTGTGAGTTTTTTTCACAACTTACTGAAGTGAGTGTGTTTCTCACAACGGCCTTTGTGGCAAATGAAGTCAGTACAGATGTTTTAGCTAGTTCTGTCCCAGCCCCTGTGTGTACGTGGAACCATCGTTGTCCGAGAGATAACATGAATTATTCCAAGGTATTTCTACTATATTTACAACGGGACGTTTCTCTCAATACTACTGGTGGAGCCTCTCTTTCTTCTTGTTTAAATAAGACTCATCCAGTTCATGAATTGAGTCTTTGTCGAAGTTGGCATTAATGTATTCACTAAACTCCAAAACCTTTTCTCTACTACATGGGGCACCTTCCTCAACGATCGTGATAAGCGCATCGTACATGGCAAGAAGAATGGAAATGTCCTCTCGTCCGTAATGACATATCTGATAAAATGCTCCATATAAAATATCGTTAAAGGGAGTTTGCACAGTAGTAACCTTAACTTCACCCTCGTGGTAATAATTGAGGTATCTACCATCGTATTTACTCACTTCAGCGAGTAACTTCCCTAGATGAAAAATACAGTCAATCGCTGTATTTGGGTCATTAATCCCAGGGGAAACCGCTCGTAATGTGACTTCAACAATTTTTCTGATCCCAAACTCTACGTCCTGAAACATCGTTCGGTCATTCCCAATTTTTATATATTTCTTTATATCGAGTTTCGGTTGTACTCCCTGATAATAAATAATCAGTAAAGTGTCCCCTGGTTTGACGAAGGAACCGACAGGCTTTAATAACTCAAAGACAAAACTTTTATCCAAGGCTGTTTCTAAAAGGCGATGAGTTTCGCACAGTTGAATATAACCTAGCGTATCGTTCTTCACCTTGAGCTGATTAGCATGTTGTGGCAATGATGGCTTGTCCCACGTTATCTTAATCATTTCACCTTTTTTCGGTGTAAGTCTATCTTCCAGTGCTTTAAGTGTCGAAGTGGTTACTTCATTCACAAGATTATTCACTTGGATAGATTTGGCCACATGATGAATGAAATACGCAAAAAAAGCAAGACAAACGATAGCAAGCAGTACTCCAATCGGACCAGCAATAACCTCATGTGTTAAATCCTCCCTCATAAACAAGAGCGTCAGAATTGAATACATAATCCCGCCCATATAAACACCCAGCACTCGAATCGTTACCTTGTTTGTAATAAAGTCAGACAGCGTTCGTGGGGAAAACTGGGAGGAATACGTGGTTAAGACGACCATGATTGTCGAGAACGTAATGGTTATCATCGTTAAAAGGGCTGCTGCAATCGTCCCTAATATCGTTTGAGCCAAATCGACGCTTATCAAAAATAAAGCTGGTATCGTCTCAGTAACAGCCTTCCCATGAATTGTATCTACATAAATGATACCAAAAGCCAAGATTGTGGCCATTAAGCAATATAGACTTGGCATAAGCCAAATCGTTTGTTTGATTTGCAGGAGAAAATTTTTCATAGAAGTCCCCCTGTTAAGATTAATAAGTAAAAATTTATTCCGCTACCTATTATCATTACCCGAAGCCTCTCCCTCATACAATAAGTTGAAGCGTTGGTTACTACAAAGACCATTATTACTGACAATAAAAGACCCTGTAATATATGAAGTATTATTGTTAAACTAAAGCTACCTTACTTGAAATAGACAATGAAAGAACTACTTCAGTAAAATATTTTGTATTCGCAAAAGGAGATTCACTACCATGAATATTTTAGTTTTAGGTGCAACAGGAAGAGTCGGAAGTCAAATTCTTACATATGCCCTTGAAGGCAAACATCATGTTACTGCATTGGTCCGCACTCCAGAAAAGATTCAAAATAAAAATGAAAACTTAACCGTCATTCATGGAAATGTTTTAAATAAAGATGATATCGTACATGCAATACAAGGTATTGGTGTAGTGATTAGTGCACTTAATACTGATGGCACCACCACCCTCTCAGAAAGTATGCCACTTATAATCGAAGCAATGAAAAACGAAGGTATCAAACGAGTAATAACGATAGGAACTGCAGGTATTTTGGATAGTAGGACGACACCGAATTCTCTGCGATATCAATCAAGTGAATCGAAGCGTAAGTCGACCAGTGCAGCTAAAGAACATCATAAAGTCTACGATTTACTTAAACAATCAACTCTCGATTGGACGATTGTATGCCCTACGTACTTGCCGGATGGAGAAAAACTTGGCAAATATCGTATAGAACAAAATTTTTTACCGAAGGATGGTGTGAAAATATCTGTGACCGATACCGCTGAATTTGCTTTTAGTCAGATAAACTCAAAAGATTTTATAAATTCACGTGTAGGTATCGCCTACTAACTCGAGTTCGGGTGGTGCCTGGCACCACCCGAATGGAGCGCCTAAGCAAATGAGGCATTCGAGCATATACTACCTTGAAATGACTGACGATCATGGAGGTACTTAACGTGTATTATGGTTACGACATGCAACGAAATGTAAATACCCAGTATCAAACATTAGTTGATCCATTTGTGATTGAAACGCTACAAACTGTCATCGGAAAGCATCTTGTAGTAGAAACTACAAGAGATTCTGTTCGTGGAGTCTTAAAAGATGTAAAACCTGACCACATTATGCTAATGGCTGGTAACACACCGTTCTTTATCCGAATTCAACAAATTGTTACCATTATGCCTATAGACTAAAAAAACTCTCCTTGAAGCAACCATGCTCAAGGAGAGTTTTTCATAGTTTTTATTCAAAACTTGTTTCCTTATACTTGATTCTTTGCAAGCTTAGGGACAAGGTAAATCGCGAGAACACTCACTAGTACGTGTAAAATATGGCCAGTCATCTTATACTGTTCGTGCAAATCAGCTTCTGCTGTATACGTATTAAATATAAATCCTAAAAGAACAACTATACTAAACCATAACAAAGGTTTTCTTGAGAATCTTTGAATAAAATAAAAGATAATGCTACTCATAAATACTGCCATAAAAGTGGCAAAAGCTATAAATATCATATACAAAGTGTCACGTTCTTGACCAATAAAACCAATTTCATGACCAAAAATCAACCCACATAACACAAACATTAAGTTAGCCAGTAGTGTTAAAATAACTCCAGCTAGAAAACCTACTTTTAAGTATGAAAAAAAACTATTTTTATACATCACACAAACACTCCTTTTTTATATTTTCCATGAATCTTTAAACTCGCATGCAAATTGTTGAAAAGTTATCGGATCACGTTTTAATATAGCCTTGACATCTGTTGTCACTTTTTCAGCTGTCCTTAACCTTGTTAATACATAAAGCATCGTCATAACGTTCGCAAATTCTTTCTTCATCCCTCGTTGAATGATTGTTCTACGAAACTCGAGAATTCCTGGATTTTTATATTCTATTTTTCTACCAAGTGTTTCGGACATAATGTGAGCGACTTCATTGTAATCAAGTGCTTCTGCCCCTGTTAATGTATAACTCTTCCCTAAATGCCCCTCTTCAGTTAGACATTTTACTGCAACACTAGCAATGTCCCTTGTATCTATAAAACTTGTTTTTGCCTTGCCAACTGGCATAAACAGCTCATTTCTATAAGCTATGTCTTCACGATGAGTTGTATTGAGATTTTGCATAAAAAAACCTGGTCTTAAAAATGTGTAACCGATGCCAGACTTCATTATAATGTCTTCAATTTTACGATGAGGTACGAATGGAGTTTTCTCAACTCCCATTAGCGAGACAAAGACAACTTGTTTTATTTTCTTATCTTTCATTTTTTCTATGAAAGGTTTCATATCCTTTTTCGGTTTCGCCAGCTGCGGAGGACGAATTAAAATTACCTTCTCAACTCCATCTAAAGCATTATCAAAGAAAAAAGGCTTCATAAAATCAAAATGTACAAAATCCACGTCTAAATCAGCAAATAAACTCCTATCCTTTTCAATATCTCGAACCGCTACTCGTACTTTTTCTTTTTTGGCAACTAGTTCAGAAACTGCATGATAACCAATATTGCCTGTTGCTCCAGTGACCATAATAACTCTTCCCATACAAGATTCCCCCAGTTATTTATAGACCAGTCTATATAATTTTAAGATATAAAGAGCATACTACTGTATAACCCTTTATTTTAATAAATTTGGAATGTATCGTGCTATTTGTCTTAAGGGTTCACTATCCTTTTTCGTTATTACAATGATAAAAGCCCCCTCAATCATTGCATTAATGACTAAACCTAACTCGGTCGCCTTCTCCTGTTCAACTCCTCCCTCTATTAACTTTTGGGCAAAGATGTCATGCCACTTCTCATAAGCTTGTTGACAACGCTGACGAATAACCTCACTAGTATGTGCTGTTTCTAATGCAACGGAGGCTACAGGCAAACCTTGTTTCTTTTCAAAATCCTCTTCAAATTCAGTAGCTAAATTAAAAATAAACTGTTGAATCGCTTCAATAGGATCATCGTATCTCTTTAAACCGTCTTGAATCCTCTTCGCCACTAAGTCCACCGTACGACCGACAGCCACACTAGCTAGTTCCTCTTTTCCATTAGGAAAATAATAATACAATGATCCTTTTGGCGCACCACTTTCTTGTGTTATCTGGTTAAGCCCTGTAGCATGATACCCTTGTCTTTGGAATAGTCGTGAAGCTGTATCAATAATTTTATCTTTAGAAGACTTCCTTGGTATAGAAATAACTATCACCCCAACATTAATTATAACAATCGGTCTATATATTTTCTATTATAATATTTTAACACAAATTAGTAAAGATAAAGAAGCAATAACTGTTGCAAACGTCAAGTCTAGATAGAAATATATAATAACTATTAGTTTTTGTCTCCACGGTTTCCAACAGCTGAAGTATAGGCGATCTTACAAGGGGTAACCCTGTTTTTATAAGTACATTTCACAAATTGAACATTACACCAGTACGAAGAAATATTTTTTTTGTATTTTTGTATCCTCTTTAATCAATGAAGATTTATTATAAATAAGATTTATCTGTTGATAATCTGCTTTCACTCTCTGGGAGAAAAATAGTAAATACAGTTCCTTCGTTCATTTTACTTTTCACCTTTATTTCTCCCTTCATTGCTTTCACAATACTGTAAGCTACCATTGTTCCTAAACCTGTACCCTTCTCTTTATTAGTGAAAAACGGCACACCTAAACGTGCGATTTGCTCAGAAGACATACCTATTCCAGAATCAACTAGCTGTATAATAATTATTCCATTCTCTTTACTCACTTTAAACTCTAGCTTTCCACCGTTATGCATGGCTTCAATTGCATTTTTTGATAAGTTAATTAAGCATTGATGAAATTGTTTTTGGTTTCCTAAAATATAACTCTCCTTAATAAAACATTCTTTTGTTATCGATACATTTTGCATTAACGCATAAGGCTGCATTACATTTGCAATATAGTTCATTTCTTCGGCAATATTTAATAATTCTAGTTCAACATTCACATGTGGCTTTGCAAATGTAAGATAATCAGAAATAATCGATTCAGCACGATCTAATTCTTGAAGGGATAAATCTAGATAAGCATCCTTCTTATTATCATCAATATCTGGACTTTTTAGGAGTTGGATAAACCCTCTTGTTACGGTCAAAGGATTTCGAACTTCATGAGAGATACTAGCCGCCATTTCCGAAAGGCTTTTTAATTTTTCATTATGGTATAACTGCTTTTTCATTGTGTCAATTGAAATAAAGTACTCAAGAGTATAAACAGATAGTCCCATTGTTAAAGCTTGTGCCACAACAAAGGAAGATAATAAAACAATTGGTGCGTGAAGGATAAATCCAAAAAATGTATGACAAATAATTAAACTAATAATAGCAACAACACCTAGCAAAGCCATCGTAACATTAATTTTTGTTTTGAGAGAGTATTTTTGATACTTTGGTATTAGAAAAAACAGGAGAATAATTAATAGTAAAGTACTATCAATTAAAGCAATATAAAAACCTGCCCCACCTATATAAAAGCGGTAAGTTAAAACAACGAAATAAAGAAAAATAGCAACCTTTTTCCCACCATATAAGGCTCCTAATACAAATGCAATGTACCTTAGATCAAATAAATGACCTTCATAGTTTTCAATTGGGAAATTCATAATTATAACAGTTGAAATACTAAAAACGGTAGCAAGTATGATGTTTTTATACTTGGAATCTATATTAATATAAAAGATTTGGAAGATTAATATTGGTAATAGAACAAATAGTATATTAATAAGTAGATTATCCATAATTAGCACCTGATTTCCTAGTAATTATCTTAAACATAACATATATTCCCTCAATAAAATAGGAATATATTGGTTCGGGTGGTGCCTGGCACCACCCGAAATAAAAAACTCCTTTAAGGCAGCAATGCCTCAAGGAGTTTTTTGTAGTTTCTATAGTAATATTTGCTTTGTACTAGTTTTGTTTCCTATTCCAAACCAATTTCTTTTTTATATTCATTAATCTGTTGAGCTTCACTTAAGATGAAGTCCATAATAATATCCCTCTCAAGTTCATTCCAATTCTTCGTTGGATTTTCTTTCATTTCATAATCCAGTACTTCCTCACGCATTAACATAAAAGCATTCGAAAAAAGAATGTGTTCATTCCAAAACTCGTCATCAGGCTTTCTTAAATCTTCTATCATATTCTTCACCATATTAGCATTATCTGTAATCGTTACAACATCTTCGTACTCCCTCCATTCCTCCCATTCCCCAAATGTTTCCCGAGCCTTCTGTTTTGCTTCCTCTATTGAAACATAAAACCCTAAGTCTATGGCTTTATTAATAATGGCTATTTCACTCAATTGTGCATGGAAAGCTTCTTCTTCAGCTCTCTCTTCACTTAGACCTCGATAACGATACATTTCTGCATATTTTTCATGTTTTTCTGTTGAAAAATCACTCGTTATTTCAAGATGTTCTTGTTTTTCTACGATGTCTAGCATCGTTTCATAATAATTATGGAACCAACTCATAAGCTCTGCAGTTGCTTTTCCTACTAACGGGATGTTCCCAAGAATAATCAAAGCGAAAACCACACTGGCAACCACTTTTGAAATCGTAGAGAAACTCCACCCCTTAGCGTATTTTGATGGTGATTCTTGTTTCTTTCTATGAGATATAATAGTTTTTTTCATCCGCATTTTTTGAGATTCTGAGGGGGACATTTTGTCAAAATAATTTGTTAATCTCTCCTTATCCATGAAAATCATCTCCTATCTCGAGTCTCAGCCGTTTTTTTGCGCTTCTTATTTTCGTTTTTACCGTGTTTAAATTAAGGTTCAACATGTTAGCCATTTCACTTAGTTTATAGCCTTCATAGTAATGTAAATACAACAGTAATCTGTGTGTTGAGGATAACTTTTTGAGTGCATCCTCTAAGTCACTATACTGAATGTGGTCTACACCAAACCATTCCATCCTACTGGAATCAAATTGAACCACGTTCTTCTTCCACCATCTTCGGTGTAAATCGATACATTTGTTTTTAGCCGTTACAATAAGCCATGCTTTTTCATGGTCCGCACTCATAAAACTTTGGTTGCTTTCCAGTAAAGTAATAAACACTGCTTGCACTATATCTTCTGCATCTTGTTGATTCCCCGTCATGGAGAAACAAATCCTATATACCATATCAACGTGCCGTTCATATACATCTATAATCTTGTTCTCTACTTTCTCTGACAAATCATCTTCCTCATATTCCTCTGTTACTCGTAACAAAGAACGTTTCATATTGATTCCCCCCTTTTCATTCATAACACGTTTGTAAAGAACAAAAGGTTTTATAGAGGGCACTGAAAAAGTTCGGTTTTTAACTTTTACAGTGCCCTCGTTTTATTCGTTTTTAAAGTTTTTTTTATTAATGAATATAAGAATTATATTCATCCAACATCATAGGATAATTGTACACTACCAAAACAAGCTAATAATAAAAAGTTTAAATTCTACTTCATACTTGTATCCCACTTCATATAAAGAAGACTGGACATAACTAGCTAAAACAGCTGTACTGGCTTCATTCACCCCAAAGCTAAGAGGGTGGAACAAGTTCCACCCTCATCTATTTATTCTGTCTATCATTTACCTAGTCGCTGCTGGTACCGCTGTTGCTGTTCGAAGCAGCAACCATGATGGGAAAATTAACACTATAGCAATTACAATAAAAGCAATTAAATTTGCAGTTACTACACTATCAAACATAAACTCCCTTATTTCAGGGATCATAAAGGTAATAAACAGAGCTAAAATCACAGCAAGGCCTCCGATAAGTCCTAGACGATAAAACACTGTCCCTAGAAAGAAACTAGAAACGAGCAAGAAAAAGCAAATAACGAGATTAAAAATAAAATCATTGTACCACGTTGATTCCAAATTCGTTAGGTTTGTCATGGAGACTAAGCTTACATTCTCTGGAGCAAAACTTGCTACTGCGAGTGTGGCTATAAGAGCAATGATTGTCATCGTTAAAGCAATACCAGCCATAAAAAGGCTAGTTACAATAACGTAGCTTGTTCGTGTCGTTCCAAGCTTAATTAAAGACGGAAATGTTTCCTTTGTCATTAAGAAGCCAGCTATCGAACAAAAAATGAAAATAATCATACCTGCTGAAATGACGATCGTAGTCCCAGGGAACATATATGCAATCGTTATAAAAATAGGGATGGATAAGATAAAAAATCCCCAGAAAGTTAAGATAGACAATAAATTATCATAAAACAAATACATCGAGATAGATTTCCATTCTTTTACCATGTTAACTTACTCCCTTCTGTTCGGTTAAGTACACCATAAGTTGCTGGACATTACAGCGCTCTACCTTTAATCCTAGTGCTTTTGCTTGTTCACTAGTCATATTCGGATCATAAATTAGTACGGTTTTCATGCCCATTATCTCCGTTTCGTGGAGAACTTGCTTTCCAGTAACGAACGAATCAATCACTTCTTTTTTCCTACTAATTTGCATACTGTCTGCAAGCAGTTTTTCAGTATTTTTTTGAAGAAGCACTTCGCCACCTTTCATAATAATGACTTCCTCAAACAAGTTACTCACTTCATCAATGAGATGTGTGGAAAGAATGATGGTACGTGGATAATCTTCATATTCTTCTAATAGAACGTCATAAAACCGATAACGCGCAGCTGCGTCAAGACCAATGTATGGTTCATCAAAAATCGTTATTTTCGACCGACTAGCAAGGCCGATGACAATTCCAAGTGAAGCTTCCATTCCTTTAGACAGCCCTTTTGCTTTCATGCTTGGGTCTAAATTAAATTCTTGTAAAAGACGTACTGCTGTTTGTTGGCACCAATTCGGATAAAAAAGCGAAGCTATTTTTAACACTTGTTTTATTTTTAGGCGTTTATTATAATTACCACTTTCATAGATCATGCAAATTTGTTGCAGTACATCTCGATTGTTAAATGGTTGTTCTCCTTTGATTAATACATTGCCTTTAGTAGGAAGTAAATGACCTGCCACTACTTGCATTAACGACGTTTTCCCAGCACCGTTTCGACCGAGCAGACCGTAGATTTTGTCTTCCTCAATTGTAAGTGATACGCTTTTTAACGCGTGCTTTGTCCCATATGTCTTCGAAACGTTCTTAACTTCAACTGTCATCTCTCTTCCTCCATTTCAAGTAGCTGTTTTAATTCTTCGACTGTTATTCCGAGTTTTTTTGCTTCTTTTTTTAATGGGACCATATAATCGTTGTAAAAATTCGTTTTTCGCTTTGCCAAAATAATCTTACGCGCGTCTTCTGCAACAAACATTCCGATCCCTCTTTTCTTAAAAACGATGTTCTGTTCTACCAATTGGTTAATTCCTTTTGCTGCTGTAGCTGGGTTGATTTGATAATGTTTAGCCATTTCATTTGTGGAGGGAATTTTGTCTCCTTCTTGAATTAAACCCTCCAGGATCCGAGATTCTATCGTCTCAGCAATTTGTTGAAAGATGGGTTTGTCATCCTGTAGCTTACTGTACATATATTGCACCTACTTAATTGGTTAGTTACTTATGTAATTAACCAATTAACTAATGAAGATATTTGTCAATAGTTGGATCGTTTTTTTTTATTTTACTAACATTACGATATAGTTAGATTAAAAAACGGGTGAAATAAAAGGTTGTTTTCAGATGGCACTGAAAAAGGTTCGGTTTTTAACTTTTACAGTGCCCTCGATGCAATGTGCGTAACGGTTGCATTTTTTTAAAGCCAGCTACGAGTGGTTTTTTCGTAGCTGGCGGGCAACTGGTGGAGCCATTGCAACCATAATCAAAGCCACTGAAAAAGTTGGTTTTTACTTTTTCAGTGGCTTCATGTTTTCACCTTTTGTTTCACCCGTAAGAAATGAATATTAACTCAAGACATTATAGACTACTTCTATTTTCTAAAAAATTATCTCTAAATAAATCTGCTAATTCATCATCTAATCGATCTAAATTTTTATTTAGTATTAATCTCATATCAACTGACATTAAGTTCAGACGACTAATCCTAGTCTCTCTACCACTATCTTTCATCCCATTCATTATCATTATGGCAGCATGGATGTCCTTTTCAGTTAACAGCATATCCACCAATGTAATTGAATGGCCTTCTCGACTAATCAAGTTTATATCATAACGAAAACTTTCCGTTTTTCTACCATATCTACCATAAATCGTTTCAGTTTTTGGTTCTATCTCCATCATCCACACTTCCTCAAATGACAGGGTGTTTGAGGAAAACATCCCATTATTATGTATTGAGGTTTTATCAATATATTGATAATGGTTCAGCATGGCTATGTTCCAACCAATAAATATGAGCAGAGTCCATATTGATAAATGCCACCTTTTAAACCACTGTTTTTTATCAGAGAAATAACAACACGTAAAGACAAACCAAGTGAAAAAAAATAAAAACAAACTGAGCAATTCAGTATGGCGGGACTGATATAAACGGTCATATAGTACATCTTCAGGTATAAACCAATCTAGCTTTATATCTATTAGAAAACCGTAGAATTTCAATAATAAAATGATAACTTGCACACTCACATATCCCTTAAACCATCTATTCTCATACCATCGTTGATTTTTTTCCTTCATTATCAATGCACCAATGATACAAGAAAAAAACGCAGTGAATATTCCATCCCATTGGTCAAAGTCTACTCTAATAAGGATAAGGTAAGCAAGAACTATAAACAGCCCACCATAGGTCTTTCTATTAATTTCCACGACTAACCCCCAACTATTTCTTTTATCTATAAGTAAACACACCTATTAAAAATAATAAGTAGTAAACAAAAACCTGAAATAATTTAGTTCTCATTAATTGGTTGCTTTTTTACTGTTAGCCCTCGCCATACTTTGACTATCAATCTAAGAATCCAATAAAAGAAGAAAAAGTTAAATATATAGCCAAAAAGATTTAAAGAGATATTAAACCGTCCATAAAAACTTATTACTTCCGCAGGGAAACCGAATTGAACCTTGTTTAAGATCCCAAGATGTTCTGTTGTTGGAATGGCACCTAAAGTAATCGTAAAGATGAAACTCATCCACCGTATCGTTTTGTGCGATTTTGCTTTCCGAATGAAGTGTATCGTTAAGACGATAATTACTAGCAATAAAATCATTGATGCTACACCTACCACGGGCTTTCACTCCCTGCTTTATGATTAGTATGACTCTTCAAGTGCACTCCATATTTTTCCACCTTTCACTCTATTTTATCATATTCTTCCTTTTGAAAATGCAAAAAAAAAAAACCGAGATGAATTTCCCATCTCAGTCTTTTTTCTTCTTATACTAACGCAGCTAACACTGCTTTTTGTGCGTGTAGACGATTTTCTGCTTCATCATAGATGAAAGAATGCTTGCTGTCGATGACATCTGTTGTAACTTCTTCCCCGCGATGTGCAGGTAAGCAATGTAAAAACATATAGTCTGGTTTTGCATGCTTAACAAGTTCACCGTTCACTTGAAAGTTTGAAAAAGCTTTTTCTCGGTTCACTTGCTCTGCTTCAAATCCCATACTTGCCCAAACGTCTGTATAGACGATATCAGCATCCGTAATTGCTTCAACTGGGGCATTTGTTTCTACAATTGTTGAACCTGTAGAAACCGCAACCTCTTTCGCTCGGCTAATGATTGATTGATTCATTTCATAGCCTACTGGTGTTGCAACTGATACATCAATTCCAAGCTTTGCACAAGCAATAACAAGAGAATGTGCAACATTGTTTCCGTCCCCAATGTAGGTAAGCTTTAATCCTTCAAATGTGCCTTTTTGCTCGTAAATCGTTTGCATATCAGCCAATGCCTGACATGGATGATAATAGTCTGTTAACGCATTGATAACGGGTACAGTTGAATACTTGGCAAGCTCTTCAACAGTTTCATGGCTATTTGTACGAATCATAATCGCATCAACATAACGAGAAAGGACTTGTGCCGTGTCCATTATCGGTTCGCCACGACCAATTTGAAGGTCTCTTGGACTTAAAAATAAAGCATGTCCTCCTAATTGTGTCATCCCTACTTCAAAGGAGACACGAGTACGTGTAGAGGCATTTTCAAAAATCATTCCTAGAGATTTTCCTTTAAGAAGGAGAGGACCTTCTCCTTCTTTTTGAGCTTTTTTCAACTTAGCTGCTTGGTCTAACAAATATTTAATTTCTCCCGTCGAAAAATCGAGTAATGTTAGAAAGTTTCGGCCTTTTAGGGATGCCGCCATGTTTTGTTCCGTCATGATTCCACGTCCTTTGTTATTTAACTGGTGCTGCTTTTCGTGTAGAAAGCCACTCATCTACAGCTTGAACCTGATAATTTGTTGTCTGTAAACTTCCTAACATCATCTCTAACGTTGTGAGCTCCGTAATGACCGTAATTCGCTGTTTTAATGCTTCAAGACGGTGGATTTTTCCTGAGCGATGTCCTTTTTGCGGAATGCTTATTAGAGCAACGGCTTCGTCACTATTTACCCACTCATCAAAGTTATTTTGTACAAGTGTAAATCCGTTATCCTGCAATGCTTGTGATAAAGGAGAAAACGCTTCTTGCTCCTCTTGGGCAACCTCACAATAAATTGTTCCTTCATTTTTAAAGATGGCAGGAATTTGTCCTTCGTTCCACGCAAACGCCTTTCTCATTCCCTCTTCAAGTGTATGACTAATGCTAATCAATTCACCTGTTGATTTCATTTCTGCTTCAAGCAATGGATCAAGTCCAGCTAATTTAGCATATGAGAAAATTGGGGCTTTCACAGTGTAGTAAGGCGTTTCAGGCAGCAATCCTGTTGGTAAACCAAGCTCCGCTATCGTTTTTCCTAATAGAAGGTTCACTGTAACATCTACCATATTCATACCGGTAACCTTACTCAAAATAGGAACCGTTCTTGATGCTCTCGGATTGATTTCAATCACATATAATTCATTCTCATAAAGAACAAATTGAATGTTAAAGATGCCCTTAAAGTCCATCCCTCTTGCAATTCTTGTTGTAAAGTCGATTACTTTTTCTTTTGTATCCTCACTTAATGAGAAAGGAGGGGTAACCGCCATACTGTCACCGGAGTGAACACCCGCTTTTTCGATATGTTGGAACATACCTGGAATTAACACGTCTTTGCCATCTGTCAAGGCATCGACTTCAATCTCGACACCAGGATAATACGCATCAATTAAGATCGGATAAAGGACTGATTTATCTTTATCATTCACATATTCTAGAAGCTCTTCTTCGTTCGAGTGAATCGCCATTCCTTGCCCGCCGATTACATACGAAGGTCTTAATAAAATAGGGTAGCCTATGTCATTCGCTTTCGCAAGTAATTCTTCTTTGCTATTGGCAGTGACTCCAGGGATATGGTTCGTGCCAACCTTTTGCATAAACTCATAGAAACGACCTCGATCCTCTAATTGATCAATCGTATCCACATTCGTTCCATAAAGCTTAACTCCAGCTTCTTCTAACTCTTGAACAAGCGAGATGGCTGTTTGCCCACCAAGTTGAACAATCGCTCCTTCGACTTGTTCTAAGTCAACAACATTTAACACATCCTCAATCGTCAATGGCTCAAAATAAAGACGGTCCGCCATTTCATAATCCGTACTTACGGTTTCAGGGTTATTGTTCATAATAATCGCTTCATAACCGAGCTTTTGAACACTCATAGCTCCATGAACAGAGCAATAATCGAACTCGATTCCTTGCCCGATTCGAATCGGACCTGAACCGATAATAAGAATCTTTTTCTTATTGGATACTTCTACATCATGCTCACCAGACCAGCTCGAGTAATAGTAGGCCGTTGAAGCTGTAAACTCACCAGCACATGTATCTACCATCTTATAAGAAGGAAGGATACCAGCTGCTTTTCGCTTCTCTCTGACCGTTGAAAACGGAACATTCCAGACCTGACTTAACCACTTATCGCCAAAGCCAAATTTCTTTAATAGAGCTAAATTTTCTGTTGATATCGTATCAAATGAAGATTCCTCAGCCAAATACTCTAATGAGATAAGCTTTTGAAAACTGTGTAAGAAAAATAGATTTATATTTGTTTTTTCATGAATCTCTTCGATTGTTATTCCTTGTCTGATTAATTCTAATATCGCAAAGAATCGACGATCATCGGCATGAATGACACTGTTCCATAACTCATCAGTAGTCCATTCTTTAATCGCTTGAAGTCGTAATCCGTCTGTTTTAATTTCTAGTGAACGGATCGCTTTTTGCAGTCCGCTTTCTAGGTTACGTTCAATCGCCATTACTTCACCAGTGGCTTTCATTTGTGTTCCTAACTTTCTGTCAGCATGCACAAATTTATCAAATGGCCAGCGTGGGAATTTTACGACGACATAATCCAAAGCCGGTTCAAAACTAGCATACGTATGACCTGTTACTGGATTTAGCAGCTCATGAAGATGATACCCTAAGCTTAACTTGGCAGCCATCCTTGCAATCGGATAGCCTGTCGCTTTTGAAGCTAATGCTGAAGAGCGACTGACACGAGGGTTCACTTCGATTAAATAATACTGCTTGCTGTTAGGGTCAAGCGCAAATTGGATGTTACAGCCACCAACAATTCCGAGAGCACGAATGATCTTTAAAGAAACCGAACGAAGCATTTGATATTCGACATCCGTTAAGGTTTGAGATGGAGCAACGACAATTGAATCGCCCGTATGAACTCCAACGGGGTCAATGTTCTCCATATTACAAACCGTAATGCACGTATCATTTGCATCTCGCATGACTTCATACTCGATTTCCTTAAAGCCTGCGATACTTTTTTCAATTAAACATTGTGTGATCGGACTTTGTTGAAGTCCACCCTTCACAATATAACGCAGCTCTTCTTCATTAGTCGCAATTCCTCCTCCAGCTCCTCCTAACGTATAAGCTGGACGGACGATAATTGGATAATCTACTTTATTCGCAAATTCAAGTGCACCATCAATCGTTGAGACAATCTCACTTTCAGGAACCGGTTCGTTTAATTCATGCATTAATTCGCGGAACTCTTCTCGGTCTTCGCCTTTAATGATTGATTCAATCGGAGTTCCTAGCAGTTGAACATTATATTTTTCTAAAATCCCTTGTTTATGAAGAGCTAATGCTAAATTTAATCCTGTTTGACCACCAAGAGTGGCTAGTAGTCCGTCTGGTTTTTCTTTTTGGATTATTTTTTCGATGCTTTCTACGGTCATTGGTTCAAAATATACTTTATCTGCACAGGCCTCATCTGTCATAACTGTAGCTGGGTTGTTATTAACCAGGATGACATTCACGCCTTCTTCTCTTAGCGCTAAGCATGCTTGTGTTCCAGCATAGTCAAATTCAGCTGCTTGCCCAATGACGATTGGACCAGAGCCTATGACTAGGACAGATGAGATCGATTGTAACTTAGGCATATGCTTTTTCTCTCCTCTTGCTGCTCATTTCCTGAAGGAATTGCGAAAAGATTTGTTCACTATCACTTGGTCCTGGATGTGCTTCTGGATGAAACTGAATCGAAGTGATTGGGAGTTCTTTATGTGAAAGACCTTCAACAGATCCATCATTGATATTTTTAAATCGAACAGAGAAACCGGTTTGTTCCATTTGCTCCTCTTTCACAACATAACTGTGGTTTTGAGAAGTCATGTATACTTGATTCGTCACTACATCTTGAACCGGTTGATTGGCTCCACGGTGTCCAAAACGAAGCTTTTCTGTATCTCCACCAAACGCTAACGCCAAAAGCTGATGACCTAAACAAATCCCAAGTGTCGGATAAGTCGTTGCTAGTTTTTTAATGTTTGGAAGTTGCGCCTCAAGTTTTTTTGGATTTCCTGGACCATTGGATAGCAAGATTCCATCTGGTGCCAATGATTGAACCTTCTCAAAAGGAGTATCATATGGGACTACAGTTACTTTACATCCAAGCTTAACTAAACAATCTACAATTGACTTTTTATATCCAAAATCAACCAATACGACATGAATATCTCCATCACCAAACTGTTCAATCGTTTGTGTGGATACTTCTTTCACTAAATCACGTGTACCAATCGGTTTATACTTTGTAAAATCGACTTTATTTAAATCTGTTGTGATGATGGCACCCATATCCCCTAATTCACGAATTCGCTTTACAACCGCTCTTGTGTCTACACCTGCAAGTAATGGAACATCGCTGTCTGAGCAAGTATCTGAAAATGAATTCGTTGATTCATAATGAAACCCTTGTGAACTACTTTCACTTACGATAACACCCGATACTTGAGGGGCTTTGCTTTCATTGTCTGCTTGATTGACTCCATAGTTTCCGATTAACGGATACGTAAATACAACGATTTGCCCTTTAAAAGAAGGGTCGGTAATGACTTCTTGATACCCTGTCATTCCAGTAAAAAAGACAACTTCTCCATATACCTCTTCTTGTGTTCCAAGCCATTCTCCTTCAAATGTCTCCCCGGTTGAAAGAACTAGATACCCTTTCATTTGACTCCTCCTCATCCTCTACCTAACTACGCATATTTATCTTTAGCACAGTATTTTTATACAGTCTTCTTTAAAAAATTTTTAGTTTGTTACTAAGCAGGCTTTGGCAATCATTTCTACCGCTTTGTCAATTTCTTCCTTGGTAACTGTTAAAGGAGGCAAGATTCGAATGACAGTTGGCCCTGCGACAAGAATTAATAAGCCTTGTTCTCTTAAATCACCCACGATATCACCAACTGATCCATCACATTCTATTCCAACCATTAGACCTTTACCACGAACTTCTTTTACAAAAGGAACATTTCCAAGCTTCTCTTCAAGTTGTTGAACGAGATAAGCTCCTTTTTCACTAACTTCTGCTAGAAAGCTATCCTCTAATGCAATGTTCAATGTTGCGATCGCTGCTGCCATTGCTAACGGATTTCCACCAAACGTAGACCCATGACTTCCAGGACCAAACGCCTCTACTAGCTTTTCTTTTCCAATCAAAGCACCAACCGGAAAGCCATTCCCTAATCCTTTGGCAACGGTAATGATGTCTGGTGAAATATCGTAATGCTGATACCCAAACGGTTTGCCTGTTCGGCCGACTCCTGTTTGAACTTCATCGATTATGAGAAGTACATCTTGCTCTTTACAAAGCGCTTCAACCCCTTTGATAAAAGAAGCTTCACCAGGATTTACTCCACCCTCTCCTTGAATCACTTCGAGCATAACCGCTGCTACATTTTCATCCATTGCTGCTTTAACGGAAGAAAGATTGTTGTATTCAAGATATGAAAATTCCTGTAAAAGTGGACCAAAACCTTCATGAATTTTTTCTTGGCCTGTTGCTGACATGCTTCCAAAAGTTCTTCCATGAAAAGATTGTTTAAACGTTAGAATTTTTGTTTTGCCTGTATATTTTCGAGCAAGCTTAATTGCTGCTTCGTTTGCTTCAGCTCCACTGTTGCAGAAAAACACATAGTTCCCATCAGAATGAGCTACAAGCTTTGTTGCCACTTCTTCTTGTAAAGGGATATGAAACAGATTTGATACATGCCATAGTTTTTCTGTTTGTTCCTGGACAGCCTTTACAACCGTTTCATGGCAGTGCCCTAAGTTACAAACCGCTATACCCGCGGTGAAATCTAAATATTCTTTTCCGTTTGTTGCTGTAAGTATCGTACCTTTTGCTTGGTCTACCTCAATATTCCATCTTGCGTAAGTTGGAAATAGTGAACTCATCTTAATCCCTCCATTTAAGAAACGTGCGTCGGAGTTTTTGTCTTCGTTACTTTTGTACCGGCAATGGAACCATCCTTCGTTAAGGTCGTTCCTTTTCCATTCACAATCATAACTTCTTCAATTTCTCCTTGTAAGCTTTTAATCGCAGCTTTTACTTTTGGAATCATGCCACCGTATATGACACCTGACTCAATTAATTGTTCTACTTCCTCAGTTGTTACGTGTTCTAATAATTGACCATCGTTTAAAATTCCTGGTACATCGGTAACAAATAATAACTGTTTGGCTCCTAAGCCATCAGCAATCGCTCCTGCCGCACTATCTGCGTTAATGTTATAACGTTGGCCATCCGTACCAAATCCAATTGGGGCAATAACAGGGACAAGGTCATTGATTAAAAATTGCATTAACATTGTTTTATTTACGCTCTCTGGTTCACCCACAAAACCTAATGATTCAAAATGAATTGGCTTTGCTTTAAGAAGTTGGCCATCACAGCCTGAAAGACCAATGCTATTTAAGCCTGAGATTTGCAGCTTCATCACTAGATTTTTATTGACTTTCCCGCAAAGAACCATTTCTGCTGTCTCTAGTACATCCTTCGTTGTTTTGCGAAGTCCGTTGACGAACTCACTTTTAATTTTTAACACTTGAAGCATTTTATTGATTTCGGGACCCCCACCATGGACAATGACAGGAGCCTTCCCAGAATCTTTTAATACTTTTATACTTTTGTAAAAGTCATCAGACAGTTCCCCGATTGTACTACCGCCACATTTTACAACTACAATTTCCTTCATGTTCCTCTCCCTCTAATTCAAACTTTGTTACGTACGGTAACCCGCATTGATTCGGACATAATCATACGTTAAATCGCAACCCCAGGCTTTCCCATAGCCATCTCCCACATGAAGGTCGACGATAATCTCTATATTTTCATTTTGTAAATACGCTTTTGCTTCTTCTTCTGAAAAAGGAAGTGGTTGACTCTCTTTTAAGGTTTGAACTGGTCCAAGAGCAATATCAATTGTTTCTGGATTAATGTCAGCACCACTATAGCCTACTGCACAAATGATTCGTCCCCAGTTTGCATCGGTTCCATATATAGCTGATTTCACTAAATCAGAACCTACAATGCTTTTGGCTACCTTTCCAGCTTCTTCATCTGAAATGGCGCCATTTACCGTCACTTCAATAAGCTTTGTTGCGCCTTCTCCATCACGTGCAATTTTCTTCGCTAATGCCTCACACGTTTTTTCCAAGCCACTTAAAAATAATGGCCATTCTGGATGCTCTTCAGTAAGAGTGTCATTACCCGCTAATCCACTTGCAAGAACAACGACCATATCATTTGTCGATGTATCTCCGTCTACTGTAATGCGGTTAAATGTCTTATTTGTAATGAAGCTTAATGCTTTTTGCAATGATGCTGATTCAATGTTGGCATCTGTTGTGACAAAGCCAAGCATTGTTGCCATGTTCGGGTGAATCATACCAGAACCTTTTGCTACACCACCGAATGTAACTTCAACATTATCAATTGTTGTTTTAAAGCAAGCATGTTTTTTTACTGTATCAGTTGTTAAAATAGCTTCACTAAAATCTATTGCTCCAGACATCGATGATTCCGGTTGTAAGCTTTTAATGCCTGCAGAAATTTTATCCATCGCTAAAAACTCACCAATCACACCTGTTGACGTAACAGCCACTTGATGTTCTGGAACTGAAAAGACTTCTGAGCCAATTCTACGCATTTCATATGCGTCCGCGAGTCCTCGTTTTCCTGTACATGCATTTGCATTCCCACTGTTGACGATAACAGCCTTTAGCTTTCCTTCCTTGGCAATGCTTTCTTGAGTGACCTTTAAAGGGGCTGCTTGCACTTTATTTAATGTATATACAGCTGCGCTACTTGAAGGAACCTCACATAGAATCGCTCCTAAATCAAGTCGTTTTCTTTTAACCCCTGTATAAACTCCTGTTGCTGAAAATCCCTTTGGAGTAATAATACTTCCACCCTCAACAGGTATCACTTCATTTTTATGACTTACTGAATGCATGTAATTTCACCTCTAATTTTATTCAACCCACACTTGGTTGGTGCCTAATTCATTTTTACGGATAAAGAGAGATCAGGTTAAGACCTGTTTTTTCATCTAGTCCTAGCATAATATTTAAATTTTGAACGGCCTGACCGGCAGCTCCTTTAACTAAGTTGTCAATCACTGAAACGACCGTAATTCTTCCAGTCCTTTGGTCGTACGTTACACCAATGTCACAGAAATTCGTTCCGTTTACTTCCCTTGTACTTGGGTATTGGCCCTCAGGACGAATTCGCACGAAAGGATTGTTTTCATATGTTGTTTGATAAAGCTCACGTAACATCGATTCGGTTACCTCTTTTGTAGCTTGAGCATAAATCGTTGCCATAATTCCTCTTGTCATTGGAACAAGATGCGTACTAAATGTAACCGTCTCAATACGGCTATCGACTCCATGTAAACCTTGTTCAATTTCCGGAATATGTTTATGTTCATTGACTTTGTAAATTTTAAAATTATCATTCATCTCTGGAAAATGAGTACCAGCTGATGCTGACCTTCCTGCTCCAGATACTCCAGATTTCGCATCTATAATAATTGAATCTGGTCGAATAAGTTGTGATTTTGCCAATGGAAGTAGTCCTAATAAGGTAGCTGTTGGGTAACACCCTGGATTAGATATTAATGAAGCGCCTGCTACATCATCCTTCGCCCACTCCGTTAAACCGTAAACGGCTTGTTGGATAATCTCATCACTTGCCGCTTCAATTCCGTACCATTGCTCATACACTTTTCTGTCTTTGATTCGTAAATCACCAGACAAATCAATGACTTTTAAACCCACATCTACTAGCCCTGGTGTTACTTTATTCGAAATTCCAGGCGGAGTTGACAAAAAGACAACATCTGCTTTCTTTTTTATAAGTTCTGGATCAATTTCTTCAAGCGTCAGATTACATGTATCTTGCATATGAGGATAGCTTTCATCCATCCTAACACCCTGCTGAGAAGAAGAATGTACTGAACTTACTTCAACCTCTGGATGATTGTGTAATAAGCGGATTAATTCAGCTCCACCATACCCTGTTGCACCTATAATTGCTGTTTTCATCTGTTCTCCTCCATTACCCGATACATTTTAATGTTGAGTCTTATTATAAGGGATGAATAAAAATAAATGCAACTGTATTTTTATTTTTTATTTTAATTTTCTTCATTTTAGGTTTTGGAGTTGATTTCGAGAAAATAGTCAAGGTAAAAAACAAAAAAAATCAGGGATAAATCCCTGATTTTAATGATGATGCTCATCTTCTTGTTCTTCATGGTGTTCCTCGTGTTCATCGTGTTCATGATTCATAATTCCTTGGACTTGATCTGGATGTTCTAGTATCGAATCTACATCAGGTTGTCCTACGATTAGCATCTCTTTTTCCATACGATGCATTTCGCATGCAGTCACATGATAATATGCATAATATACACCCTCTGAATCAAAGGTCCATGGTATCGTATATCTTCCTTCCCCTATTTCGGTTGCTTCCACATTATGATGGTAGTCTGAGTTATTATGTTCCCAAATTTCAAAGTCAACCTGCTGGGCATTTTCAATAGGAAGATTATCATGAGTGACCACAGCTTCAAAAAGAACTTCACTTGCTGGTTCTATGTTTTCAGGAGTGATTTGAAAATCTACTTCAATCGGAATAAGAGGGTCCTGACAAACAGCAACCTGCTCTTCTTGCTGACATCCTGTTGAGAATAATAACGGAACTACCATAAAAAGACTAAGTTTTTTCAATTGAGATACTCCTTATTTCACTAATTTTTTTGCTTGTTTTACGATTGGTGCGATATCGGGATCAAGTCCGTCGAATTTTCGGACAATCTTTCCATCCTTATCAATCAAATAAAAACTTGTTCCGTGAATCATATCATTGCTATCTTTAATATCCTGGACAAGTGTTAAAAAAGAATCTGCTGCAAAGCTAGTAATATCCTCATCAGTATATCCTGTAGCAAATGTCCATTTTGAAAAGTCGGCACCAACATTTTCTCCATAACTCTTCAGTCTATCAGGAATATCAAAACTTGGGTCTACAGTAAAAGAAATGAGTCGAGCATTTATATCTTGTTCTATCAATGCATCTTGTAGATTTTTCATATTAGGCGTCATAATCGTACAAACACTTGGGCATCTCGTAAAAATCATATTCGCAATCCATACCTGCCCTTGTAACTGCTCTGTACTAGTTTCTTCTTCATCTTGAGTGGTAAAAGCGAACGGTTCTACATAAAGGTCTGCCTTTGATAAATCTGCTCCACTTTCATGACTTGTATACAGCCACCCACAACCCGAAGTAATGAATAAAAGTAGTATAAATAGAATGCTGATTTTTATATTCATTGTTAACTCCTTTATCGTTTCCTTTGAATATCGAAGGCACTGTAAAAGTTAAAAAAACCGAACTTTCTCAGTGCCCTCGGAATATCTATCTTTTCATTAGACCTTCTTCTTTTCGGTCTAGCATTGATTCCGGTAAGTCACTTAATGATAACCCGTCTGATTGTTTTTCTTTTGAAATCCATTGCTTAAACACATAAGCTATTGTTGCCCCGTAGATTAGTTCCTGCATCACTTTCATAAGGACGCCGCCAAGTTGTTGGTCATGTGCTGCTGAAAGTGGAGAAAAACCACTTGTCCCACCAATCAAATTATAAGGGATATCTGTCCCTGCAGGTAAACAATATGACATCACTGTAGCCCAAATGGTGGGGTCCGTATAAACAGAGTAAACCGCTGAACCTGAAAAGATAATCAATGCACATGCTGGAGTCAATAGCATTCCGTTTACAAATATATAAAGCATTCTACGTAAATCCGTTAATTGGCCCACTTGTGGAAGTGGCGCAAGCATAAACCACCACATCATAAATGCTCCAAAGAAAAGAATGTACTCATATAAACTATGAAGAGCTACATTTTGCATTAGTGTATCAAATACAATAGGAAGATGATAAATCGAAAACATTCCATTAAATAAAAGAACAGCCACTAATGGGTTAAACACAAATTTCCCTATATTCGCAATTCCTGTGGATTGAAGCTTTCTAACAATCGCTGCAAAGAACCATTTTGGCGTTCCAAGAATAAATAAAGGAACGGCGACAATATAAGCGAATACCATTTGAACCATATGAAAGGTTAACATTAAATGGCCTGCGATATAAAATGGACTACCCCATCCTAAGTAAAGCGCCACTAACCCAAGAAAGAAATAAACCTTTTGACTTCTCTTCGCTGGCTCTGAATCGGCAAACTTCATTCTCCACTTTTCTATTAAACGTATATATAGGAATGCAACAATACCTAATATGATGATAAGCTCTGGTGTCCATAAGGCCCGGAAACCAAAGTTTGAAAATAATTGTTCAACCATTGTTTTTCCTCCTATTTTAAAAATCGTTAACTCAAACTTTACATTCTTATCCATAATTTGCATTATAATAAGAAGAAATGTGTTTTTCGAAAAGTCTCCAATTGATACTATAGCACATTTTTTCTTTTTCTCAGACCGTTATCCTTGTCATTTTTGTTACCTTTTTATTAACAATTACTAGAAAAAAGGAGTTTTTATGGACAATCGACATTTAATTGCCTTAGATTTAGACGGTACTTTATTAACAGATGAAAAAAAAATCTCGCCACGTTCGAAACGTACCATCGCAAAAGCAAGAGAACAAGGTCATATTGTAGTGATTGCCACTGGGAGACCTTATCGTGCGAGTGTGGAATATTATCGGGAGCTTCAGTTAAATACTCCGATTGTAAACTTCAATGGGGCTTTTGTTCATCACCCCACTGAAAAAAGTTTCGGTTCCTACCATACCCCTTTAGATGTACATACAGCAAAATTAATTATAGAAACATGTGAAGCTTTTCAAGTTCAAAACATCATTGTTGAAATTATTGACGATTTTTACTTGCGTTATAACGATAAAGTGATTATTGATACGATCATGATGGGTAGGTCCCCTGTAGAGCATGGTAATTTACAGTCGCTGTTGAAAGATGATCCAACATCTATTCTTGTTCACCCTCAAGACCATCATGTTCATGAACTTCGTGACTTGTTAAAAGATGCTCACGCTGAGGTTATTGACCAACGTGTATGGGGTGCGCCGTGGAATGTAATTGAAATTATTAAAGCCGGGATGAATAAAGCGATTGGCTTACAACGAATTAGCGAATATTTTGATATTCCACAGCAACGAATTATTGCTTTTGGAGATGAAGATAACGATTTAGAAATGTTGGAATATGCAGGTAGAGGAATTGCGATGGAAAATGCGATTTCAGAACTTAAAACGGTGGCAAACGAGATTACGCTAAGCAATGAAGAAGATGGGATCGCCATTTATTTAGAGGAAGTATTAGGAATCAGGTAACTTTACATAGACATGTTGAAATAAGGAAAATCTAAGGTAGAACACAGTCAATAACAAAGGAGTGTTTTACATTGTCTAAAAAATCTCGTTCAAAACGCAACATCCAAGAAGGTAAAGACGCCGTTCAACCTCATAATGAAAACAAGCAAGTTCGCTCGATGGCAGAAGCGACAGAAAAACGAATTGACCCCGATAAATTTTATAACGAAGAATCAAATCTATAAGAAAAGACCGGCAAAGCCGTCTTTTCATGAAGCACTGTGCGAAGCCGCTACCTTATTTTCAAAGTCAAACAAAAGTGAGGTTCTTTTGTTTGACTTGTAGCGAGCGAAGCCAGTGCCCCTTCATCGAATAACCGAGAGAAAGGCTGGGACAAAAGGTGATTACTTTATGTCCCAGCTTTTTGTATGTTTGATTGAAGTAGTCATGATATACAGACAATTGAATATAGATGTTGGGAAGAGGGGGAATTGGGATGAAAATTTATGAAGTTCCTAAAGATTCAGACCAATCACTTCGAACAAGGATTGCTGATTTATTAATGGGACAAATGGAGTCATTGGGGAAAGACGATGCTTATGAAAGGTTGATACATGCTATTCATTTAACTCTACACCCTAATTCAACAGCCCATATTTTTGTTGCGGAAAAGGAAGGCCAATTGCTTGGTGCTGCCTTTTTTAACATTGGTGTGAGTATCACAAAGGGCGGACACTATTTGTGGTTAAATGACCTATATGTGCATAAGGAACATCGAAATCAGGGAATCGCTAAGAAAATATTACTGAGTCTTATTTATTGGGCAGAAAATAAAGAAATTAAAGGAATTGAACTTGAAACAGGTATGAATAACGAGGCAACCAAAGCTCTTTACAATTCATTGGGGTTTTATGACATCATTTCAAAACGATATGGGTTTCGGTTTTAAAGGATGACGAGGCAGTCGTCCTTTTTTTGTGTTCTGAGCTTAAAAGTGGGATTGTCCAATCTAAGTTGAATTGCTTGGTAGTACATCTCCTACACTTTTTCCTATCTTTTCAAAATTATCGTGTTTTTCTCAGCGGATGCACTTCTTTTTTTAGGATTATCGCATAGGATAATATCAACCAATTTTACACAATTGCTAACATCACTTGGGTAAAGGGAGTGTGTACGAACATGCCTAAACATTTCTATGAAGCAGAATTCAGTAGTCTTTATATTAAACTAACAAAAGATGCACTCCATGAATTTATAAGGAAACTAATGGACGAAAATTTTTCGCTCTACTGGCGCTATGAAAATGACACCATCTTTCTAATCATTGACAACGAAAATGCTTTATGCGAAATACCGTTCGTACGTAACGAAGATTTTCTTACTCTACATGTCGACCAGTTAACAGTGAACGATGAAATCATTGTGGAGGCTCTCGAGGTCATTATTTCTGAATTTAGTGGAAATGGTGTTGTCAAGAAGTCCACTGGCGGTCCCCTCTATATCACCTCATATAAAACGGGGGACATTCAATCTATTATTGAAATCGATGGGAGTGATAAAATCATTATGAATAAGAACGGTTCAATTATCGAGTACAGAGAGTATGACCATAACCTGGAACCGCAGACTATTTTTCATATGACAAACCTAGAAATAGATTATGAATTGATGGAACTTCACGAAGCGATAGTTGCTGAAGATGAACAACGGGTTCGTTCTCACAAAAAGAGATTAAAGAAATTAGTGAACCGGCGCAAGGAAGTTGCTCAATTTTTATAACACCCTCGACAACTCCACATTTTTTAGCAAGCACCTTACTATGTGCTTGCCATTTTTTCGGGTTCATATGTTTAGTGGAAAAGGCGTTTTACATGTTCTCTTTCGAAAGCGATGTCTCGACCACTGTCACTATCAGCAATGTATAAGCGTAGCTTTTCATAAATATATAGCATGAACATCTCCATCACTTCATCATCACTCATTCCTTTAATTTCAGCGAGAATATCACTACGCTCATAATCTTCTAAGATCGCCGAAACAACGAGTAAAGCATCCTCATTTCCTTGGATATCATTTTCATATAGACGATATAGTTCTTCCGCAAACTTCATATATACCACCTCAAGTCAAAGAATTCATTACCGGTAAAAAATCATCATTGTCACAATACAGTCCTCATTTGTTTCATTCCTATACGTATGTTCAAAATGAGCTGCAAATTGAATCGCATCTCCAACATGAAGATGGTGCATGTGATTAGCGACGGTTAATGTTAATGTTCCTTTTTCTACAAAAACATATTCTTCAACACCGGAAGCATGTGCCTCAGATTGATAATGACATCCTTTATTTAAGGTAACTGAAAAACATTCAAATGGCTTTCCTGTTTCTTTTGGAAAAAGAGGCGTTACATGAAATTGTCCACTTTCTTCACGTAACGGTTCAATGTGGTCACGTCGAACAAGCTTTACCCTCGGAGTCTCCTCTTCAATAAAAGTCGTAAAAGGAACTTGCAATCCATTTGCAATTTTCCATAGCGTACCTACTGTGGGATTAGATTCTCCCCTTTCAATTTGACCAAGCATCGGTTTACTTACCCCTGTCATTTCTGCTAACTTGTCTAAGCTTATCTGACGCTCAGTTCGGATAACACGCAATCGCTTCCCGATGATTTTATTTAAATTTATCTTGTCCATTCACACATTTCTCCTTGCTGATATGTACGTGATATCATACAATATTTACATTATAGCATACAGTAAGAAAGGAAATTCTTAATGGCTACCATCACTTTATCTGAACGACTACAAATAACAAAAGGTTTGCTAGCAGGAATTGGTATTGCCATTGGTTATACTCCTGCTGCACTCACCTTTGGATTATTGGCCAAAAGTACAGGGCTCACTTTTTACGAGACACTCGCGATGAGTACCTTTGTCTTTGCTGGTGCAGCACAATATATGGCACTCACCTTAATCGCTCTAGGAACCGGAGCCTTTGAAATCATATTTACCACGTTTATTGTGAACATTCGTCATTTATTAATGAGTGCATCCGTGAGTGAAAAAATTGAAAGAACACATCCTCTTAAAAAAGCTACAATGGCGTTTGGCATTACAGATGAGGTATTTGCTGTCACCGCAACCCAGCAAGGAAAAGTAACAAGTTCATTTGTCATTGGAGTTGCCGCGATCTCTTATGGAAGCTGGGTCATTAACTCTGGTTTGGGCTATGCCGCTGGCTCCATTTTACCAAATGTTCTGCAAGAAAGCATGGCCATCGCTTTATATGCGATGTTTATCGCCTTGCTGATGCCTTCTTTAAAGAGACACCGAAAAGTACTATCCCTTGCTATTATTGCGGCAATGTTAAATTTATTATTTTCACTATTTATGCCAAACGGTTGGTCAATTATTTGTGCCACTCTAGTGTCTGCCGTGGGTGTAGAAGTAATCGCTGGAAAGGGACGAGATCATGACTAACTCACTAATTTGGATAATTATAGGAATGGCTGTTGTTACATATATTCCTCGGATGTTGCCGTTAGTTTTCTTAGATGCCAACCGTATCCCCCCCATCTTACAAGCGATTTTGCGAAATGTACCCTACGCAGCATTGGGGGCTCTTATCTTTCCTGGTATCTTATTTGTAAACGAGTCGTTGTGGTACGGAATCATTGGCGGAATCACAGCAATCATTGTCTCTTATCTTGGCGCTAATCTAATAGTAGTTGTGATTAGCAGTATTGTTATCTTAACAATATATTCCTATTTTATATAAAGGTTGGGACAAAAGGTTTTTTTCCTTTTGTCCCAACCTCTAAGCAATGAGCGAAACCGCCACTATCGCTTAAAGCCCGTTGTGAGTGGGTTTCTCACAACGGGCTTTGTGGCGAGTGAAGCCATTGCAGACGATAGCTTATTTTGTCCTGGCCTCTATTTATTTTAGTACTAGTTCTTTATGATCTTGAATACTTTTTATGGCACGGTTTACAGCACCACGGTGCTTCCATACCAAAGTGATTACTTCTTCTTCCTTAAGCAACGTTTCGTTTAAGTCAGAATAGTTTTCACCTTTTCCATGAATAGACCAAACTCCAAACGTATTCATTAACGTCATTTGTCCGCCTCTATCCCTGTCTTCAAATACAAAATAATATTTATTTTGCGGCGAATCGAAGTTGGCAAACTGTGTGAAAGAAGAAAGAAATTGTTCAATGTGAAGCTTCTTACTAATCGTTAGCATCTTATCACCATCCTATTTATTTTATTTTGTATATGATTTGATTCTTGCTCTATTAGGAAAATCCTGCATATTTTCAAAACTTTTATATAAAACCTATATTTTTTTAAGATACTGGAAAGATTTATGTTTTTACTTCGTTTTTTTACCATTCTGCTTTTATTATGTGTCAGACAGAGTTACAATGATAGGATAGACTAATTTCGAATCGTGGTGTTTATGCATGTCGAATCAGTATCTTTCACAACCAAATTACAATGAAATAGAAACAACGATAATTGCATTATATAAAGAATTAACGAACCAAAATTATTTAACTGAAATTGATCGTAATTCCATTGCTGGAGCCGTATTGTTAAAGCTAGATAGACTTGAATTAGAAAACCATGAAAAAATAGCTGCGCTCCTCTTAACCATTAACGGCATCCTTTCTTTATCAATGAAATTTTCTACATATCGACCATTTGAACAACGTTTTGTACATTTCTTTACAACGATTATTGATGAAAATCGTGAACTATTCGCTGAGATAGGGATGCAGAGTAGCAATGAATACCATCATGTGATTACTGAAGATATATTATATTTTTACTTTGAATTTCTTTCGACCGAATCTGCTCCATGGGATCGTATATTTAGGTACTGGATATCAAAAGAACAATCGAAACAACAGTTACAAAACTACTTAGCTCTCTTTGTCGAAAAGCAACACGCTAATCCACATCACGTTAGATTAGCGATAATAACTAGCCTTCTGGCTCTATACTGTGAGGATGGGTCTTTATCGATTTCGTATTTACGTCCTCATAAGAAAATAATATCTGCAAGTGATTTATACGACCATTTTTCGTTATTACAAGAAAGAGAAGAATGGGATATGCTTAAGAGCTGGTTAAGTTATTTTAAGTCAAACTGGAAAAATGACCCCATCGTTGAACGCATTTATGACCAAATGGTTTTACATTTGAATGAGAAGCCAAAAGACCATTTCGTTATATGGGAGAAATGGCTCAAGACACCGTCTTTCAAATCTTACTTGGCCAACAAACAGAAATATCAGATTGCGGAAAGTGACATCTCTCATATTCTCTCAATCCTGCATGGTGATTTGTTTAATCCTGCGATAGAACGACTGTACTTACAGATTTTAAACGAAGAAAAAAGAATTACAGAAGCAGTCTCATTTTTCTTACTAGTTGAGAAAAACCCTCTTCAATTAGCGGAAGAAAAAGTAAATTTACTATCTCTAATAAACAAAGAACAACCTGAAAAGCTAATTGCGATTTATCATCAATTTGTCATTCGTTTGGTTGAAAAAAAGACGAGACAGCATTATGAAGAAGCAGTGGTCTTTATTGGGAAACTGCAACGATTGTATAAAAAGCTAGACAAGCAAAGTGAGTTTTCTTCGTACATTCAAAAATTAAAACAACACTATCGCACGTACCGAGCATTAATACAGGAGATGAAGTCCCTTGAATTATAGCTACAATCCGAATAAAATCATTGTTCACGGCGGTTGGATTGAACACAACTTATTTATTTGGGCCGAACAAAAACAACATAAAAAATATAAAGAGTTCGTTAATTTCCAATATCCATTTCTGTTTTCTCCATTTGAGCTAAAACTAGCCTTATTCCGAAATGACCCTGCTTCTTTTTATGGGTCATTCATCCCAACAGAAAAAGCCATAATTACGGTTCCTGTGATTGAAAGACAATTTTATTCACTTGTAGGCGAAGCGATTGTCTATCAAGCCAAAAGCGAGGATACGGAATTTAAGTTTCCGATTGAAGGAATCTGTATTCCAATAGATGAACTAACGACTCACATTGACACGATAATATCATGGACTTCAAGTGGGGATTTAGTGATAGCTGATGATTTAGCGTATTCAATTGCCTTATTAGAAAGGATACGTAACGAAATCGCTAACAAAAATTTTCTACCTTCAGGAAACGGTTCTTGGACGTTAACAAGTTTCGATCCTGCTGAATGGGATGCTGTTATCCCACCTTCAATGGTCTCGCTATCTAAGTCAAGTATGTATGCACAACGGCATTCGAGCTCAGACCATTTCAACTTACTTGAGTTGGTTAATACGCTATGTGATTCTTATCTTCGCACACTTCTGTCTGAAGATGAAGACAGTCACGAAGCATTTTCAAATATGAAAAACGGAAAATCTGAAGTACTACTTACTCATCTAAACGCATTACAATCACAATCAAAAACGAAAGTAACCGACTTAGATGATAAATTTTTGCAGGAACAACTCGGTGCGATAACAGCTTCACCATTTCGCACTGGGATCGCCATTGATGAACCGAAACTAGAAAGTGAACCTTGGATGATTTCGTTATTCGTTCAAGATAAAAAGAATCCTTCTATCGTTGTTACGATTACTGAATTACAAAATGGGCAACACCCATGGAGGGCAAATCCAATCCCTCAACTGAAACAAGACTTACAACAAGCCAAAAGTAAAATTCCGATTCTCTCATCCCTCTCTATGACGAATCCAAAAATAGAAGCATCCAAGGATGAGATTTATCAGTTTTTAACAGAGGATTATGATGAATTACAATCCCTAGGTTTTACAGTTGCTGTTCCTCAATGGTGGAAACGAAAGCAGCAAAAAATTGCTGTTCAACTTAATATGGAAACCTTTGAACGAGGCAACACGTCTGGATTTGAACCTCTACTGAATTGGGAAGGAATCGCAAATTTTAACTACCAAGTTATCATTGACGGATTAGAAATATCAGAACAAGAATTTATGTCACTAGTGAACGAGAAAGAATCCTTTGTGCAAATTCAAGGAAAATGGATGTTTTGGGACCCAAAACAAGCCAATCGTTTAAAAAAACAAATTGAAAAACAAAAAAAGTCATCCTATTCTTCCATTCATGCGCTTCAAATGCAAGACGATGATTTAGACATTCATTTTGATATTGAATGGGACGAAAAAATTCAGGAGCTTATTGATAATATCCAGCAGAAGCAAACGGAACTTCTACCCGTGCCAAGCGGTCTTATCGGAGAATTAAGGCCATACCAACAAAAAGGAATGTCGTGGCTATTGCAAATGAGAAAAGTAGGGTTTGGTGCTTGTCTTGCCGACGATATGGGATTAGGTAAATCGATTCAAACGATTGCCTATATTCTTTCTATCTACGAGCAACCTACATTAGGAAGTCAAGAACCATTCTTGCTCGTATGCCCCACTTCTTTAATTGGGAACTGGGAAAAAGAAATTGCTCAATTTGCTCCTGACTTAAAAGTGTATGTTCATCATGGCACAAGCCGATTAAATGAAACCGAATTTTTACAAGACCGTTCTCAGTTTCATGTCATTATTACGTCGTACGCGATTGCTTTTCGTGATATTGACTTTCTAACCGAGTTTACATGGAATGGACTTATTCTTGATGAGGCCCAGCATATTAAAAACATTGAAACAAAACAGAGAAAAGCGATTAAAAGAATCTATGCTACGCACCGAATTGCTTTAACCGGTACTCCAATTGAAAATCGCTTAAAAGAACTATGGTCGATTATTGATTTATTGAATGATGGATATTTAGGTAGCTTCCAGCACTTTACTACAACGTTTAGTAAAGAAATTGAAGGACAACAAAGTAACGGCGAACGGTTGCAACAGCTTCAGCAACTGATTACTCCTTTTATCCTTAGACGGAAAAAGTCGGATGAATCACTAAAGCTTCAATTACCTGAAAAGAATGAACTGACATATGAAGTTGGGTTAACCTTAGAACAAGCTAGCTTATATCAAGCCATAGTAAACGAGTTGTTTACAACGATTGAAACAGGAACGGAAATGGAGCGTAGAGCTCTCATTTTAAGTAGTCTAACCAAGCTGAAACAGATTTGTAACCATCCCGCTCAATTGTTAAAAGAAAAAGAGCCTCTTGATAATCGTTCTGAAAAGTGGGATTTGTTAATGACTCTTGTTGAGCAAATTACAGATAGAGATGAAAAGCTTCTCATTTTTAGTCAATTCAAAGAAATGGGAGATTTAATTCAACAAGCTCTCTCACAAAAATATAATCAAGAGATTCCATTTTTACACGGGGGATTGCAACGCAGTAAAAGAGAACAACTTATCCAAACCTTTAAAGAGGATGACGATACAAAAATCTTTATTCTTTCTTTAAAGGCTGGAGGAGTCGGTTTAAATTTAACAGCCGCCACTCATGTTATTCATTATGACCGGTGGTGGAATCCCGCTGTCGAAAACCAAGCTACCGATAGAGCATATCGTATTGGTCAAACAGAAGATGTAACGGTTCATAAATTTATCACCAAAGGAACGTTAGAAGAACGAATCAATAGAATGCTTCAAACGAAGCAAAAACTTGCAGAGGATGTCCTAACCGTTGGCGAAAAACAGTTGTCTGAACTCTCTATTGATGAGTTAAAAGAACTATTAATGCTGCGGCAATAAAGGAAGCCACTGAAAAAGTACAAACCAACTTTTTCAATGCCTTTAATTATGGTAGCAATGGCTTCACTCGTTGCCCGTCTGCTTCGAAAAGCCCACTCGTAGCAGACTAAAAAAAAAATTCAACGGTTTACGCACATTGCTAAGAGGGCACTGAAAAAGCTAAAAAACCTAACTTTTTCAGTGCCCTCCAATAAGGAGGAATTCTAATGGCTTCAATGCCGCCACAAAGTCAGAAATATTGGCATCTACAAGGAAAGCTTCCTGATACAAAGGCTATACCTAAACCTCATGAAGAACTCGACGAGCAGTGGAATGCTTTTACCCAAGCCATTTCAACAGCGATTACAAAAAAACAATAAGGAAAACGGCAAAGCCGTCTTAGACTAATTGGAACTAAAATTTTTATACTTACTTATTCTGTAACAAAGAGTCCGAGACAATAGGTTGTTTTTTACCTTTTGTCCCGGACTCTTTACATTACCCGTCTTTTCTAAATAATCCAAACACTCCTGCTGTTTCCACTATATTTGTAAACGCCTGCGGGTCAACTGAATGAATGACTTGTTTTAAATCATACAACTCATATCTAGTAATAACAGTGACTAACATTTCTTTCTCTTCCTCAGAATATCCACCCTTTGCAGGGATTCTCGTAATGCCTCGAGTAATTCGCTCATGAATCGCTTTTCTAAGTTCATCTGGCTTTTTTGTAATGATCATCGCCGTTAATTTAACGTGTCTCGTATGAATGGCATCAATCAATCGAGAAGAAACGTAAAGAGTCACTAAAGTATATAACGCCTTCTCCCAATCAAAAAGAAGACCAGATGTTACAACAATAATCGCATTTAAAACGAAAAAATAAACTCCGACAGGACGGTCACTCATTCTAGAAAGAATAAGCGCAATTATATCCAGTCCTCCCGAGGAAGCACCGTATTTTAATGTAATCCCCGCACCAAATGCAAGGATTACTCCACCAAACACAGCGTTTAGGAGGATATCGCTCGAAATTTCGATAATTGGAATAATCTCTAAAAAGAACATCGTAAAAATAACGTTAACAAAACTATACACCGTGAATGCTTTTCCTATTTTTAACCACCCTATAATTGCGACAGGAATGTTTAAGAGAAATAATAAAATACCAGTTGAAACCGGTAAAACGTATGCTAATAATTGCGCTGTTCCTGTAAAGCCACTAGCAAAAATATTAGCTGGAATTAAAAAGACATTTAATGCAATCGCAATCAAAACGGCTCCAAAAATGATGACAACTAATTTTTTTGCAACTTCCATTCGTTACTCATCCATTCTTTAGTATAAATTCTTTTCAAACCACTCTACTGTTGCTATGACCCCTGCTCGTGATACTTTATGGTCACGATGAGGGTCCGATATAAACACTAACTTTTCCTTAGCGTTTGCATACAAAGGTAAAAGCTGTTGGTACATATTGACCGAATATTGATAAGGTACAACATGATCCTTCTCTCCATGCCAAATTAAAAGAGGTCGTTCCTGTAATACCGTTACATCGCTCGTGACATCATACTCTCTTAAAAGTGAAATTTTATATTCAATTTCCTCTTCGTTAAAGGTATACCCTTTCTTTTTCAACTCAGCTACTTGTGCTTTTGCAAAATGATGATAATAAGGAGATCCCATTAATGAAACAGCAGTCTTAATCCAAGGATATCTTCGTAAAGCTCCATATGTAATAATCGCACCCATTGAAGTCCCTGCTAGCCCTATCGATTGGTCTTTAATAAGTTGACGTTGCTCGAGGTTCTGTTTGATGTCTTCGACTTCATGTATGGCTTCCAAAACAAAGTCCCAAAATAACAACTCTCTTTCTTTTGCTGTAATATTTTTATCACGTTGACCATGATAATTCACATCAGGGAGGATAACTCTAAATCCTTTTTCAGCCAATAAATATCCATAATGTAAGTTATGCTCTTTGGCGCTTTTGAATCCATGGAAAAAAATAACGACCGGTAATGGTTTATTGTCATGCTCTTGCCTTACTACATGTAAAACAGGTACATCCGCCATTGATTCTTGTTTAATGGTTATCATATCCACTCACCTCTATCTCATACTCATTTAGGAAAATTATAACAGTATAATACTTTAGTAGAAAAGTATTAACACTCAAAAAAGTAGGTGGACAAAAGGTTTTTTTACCCTTTTGTCCACCTACTTCATTTACGTTACGAAAGAACTTTTCCGTTTTTGTTCTGTTGTTGTTCATTGTATTTTTTTATAGCATAGAGAGAACCTTCGCTTACCATCGTGTTGTCATGTGTATCATATGGGCTAGGGTGCCCTACTTTTTTAGGAATTTTCTTCTTTCTGTTCCCTTTTATTTTTGATATCAATTGGCTACCCATTTCTTTTATTTTACGTCTGTTCTCTTGATGTAATAATACATAGCTGACAGTCCCAACAATTCCTGCTGTTATGGTTGATTTTGTTCTTTTCTTCATAGTACCCCTCCTAGGATTGGTCTTATGAAACTATACCCTTGTCCACTCTTCCTAAAACCTGCATGATTTTTACCAAAACTGAACACCCTATTCACGACTAGAATGAGAAGGAGGATTTCACAATGGTCACAAAAGATGACGACAAGAAGAAAAAAGACAACAATGCAAAAAATCATGAAAAAAATATACTTCGCGAGAAAAATGCTGAACAAGGGAAACACCAATACTCTAAAAAAACCGACCACTTATAAAAAAAGCGACAAAGTCGTCCTTTTTTTGAAGCAAGGAGCGTAGCCACTGCCTTCTTTTTAAAGTGTTTTACAAGTGCCTTCCTTGTAAAACACGCGCAATGTGCGAAGCCCTTGCCCTTCCCTGAGTTATCCTACAAGACATCTCTGAACTTTCTTAAACTTTATACTTTGAAAAAAGTCGACTGTCCTAAAAGAACAGTCGACTTTTTTACTTATATAACTCTTTTACATCCGTAATCACTTTCTCTAATCCTGATTTCGTTTCCCCTTGCCAAGAAAGCATGCCACCCGAGTAATTTGTTACATGTTGTAGACCGTTTTCCTTACAGAACAATGCCACATTTTGACTTCGTCCCCCACTACGACAAACAAACACATACTCTTTTTCTTTATCCAACTCTTCAATGACCATTGGAAAATTACGCATTGATAAAAGGGGCACATTAGGAATATGCGCTTCTTCATACTCATCTGGCTCACGAACATCAATAATAATTTTATTTGTCTTATTATCCTTTACTAACTCTTCTAACTGTTTAAAATCTATTTGTGGAATTCCATCAACTTCATAACTCAATCTAAGTCACCTCTTTGTAAGTATCGTCTTACTTCGAACTTTCTTCTATTTTTGCCTGATTTCTAAGCTTCCATAAACGATAGGAATGACTAACAACTACTTTAAGAACAGCATAGGTCGGTACCGCTAAAATTAAACCTAATAACCCAGCAAAGCGCCCTGCCGCTAAAATGAGAAGAATGATGGTCAACGGATGAATAGCCAACTTTCTACCCATTACTTGTGGTGAGATTAAATTACTTTCCACTTGCTGGACAATAACAACAACTATAATCACAGCTAGCGCCATTAATGGGGAGTGAAGAACCCCAACAATAACTGCAGGCACTGTCCCAATCCAAGGTCCAATGAATGGAATAACATTTGTAAACATAGCTACTAATGCTAATACCAACGGATACTCCAGTCCGATTATTAAAAAACCAATATACGCTAGCACCCCTACACAAAAGCTAACAATTATTTGCCCTTGTATGTATGAACTAAGGGCTTTATCCATATCCCCTAATATACTTTGTGCATCTCTTTGTTGTTTATGTGGTAAAAAACGCAAAAGAAAGGCTGGAGCCTTCTCCCCTTCTTTCAACATATAAAAGAGGATAAATGGGATAATGACCACAATAAGCACGGCATTCGTGATAAATCCAATAAATGAAGCTAAATTAGTACCAATCGTAGATAAGAAATTATTCAAGAATGAGGTTAACTCAGCACTTATCTGTTCAAAAGAGAAGTTTTCATTTAATTGAAAACGGGCAAAATACTCGTTTTCTTGAAGATTTATAATTATAAGTCTGACATCGTTCATAAGCTCAGGTATGTTTTTGACAAAACTATTTAACTGTTTCTGTAGCTCCGGTCCAATTACTAAAAATAAAGCTGTCATCACTGCAGCTACAGTTAAATACAAAATGATTATTGCATAAACTTTAGGCATTTTTCTAGATAATAAATTAACAAATGGCCGAAACAAATAATACAAGACACCTGCTAATAATACTGGCGCAAACAAAGTTTGAATTAAGACGACAAGTGGCAGAAAGATAAAATCCACAAGTGTCGCTAAATAGATAATAAGTAAGATGATAATTAAGGCATAGCCTATTCGAAAATATTTCCCTTGAGGCACTTCCTCACCCCTCATATGTATTTACACGTAGTCATTATACCATGTTTTACCTATATTCTTAATAGATTTATTCACTTTTTTGTTTACGGTCAGACATACCCCTTCTATATTCAGTAGGAGAAATGCCTTCATATTGTTTAAACAGTCTTGAAAAATAAGTTTCATCTTGGATACCAACTTCTTTTCCGATTGCATTTACCTTCTTATTAGAGGTTGCTAATAACCGTTTAGCTTGTATCATACGATATTGATTTAAATAGTTCACTGGAGTAATCCCCATCGTTTTTTGCATACACCTCGTCAAATAATCTGGATGAAATAACAGTTCTTTGGCAATATCGCTGATTTTAATCTGCTGTTGATAATAAGCGTGAATATAGGAAAGTAAGCTATTAGTCACTTGTTCAGCACTCGTTGGAATCGTCACCGCTTCTATTTGTAATAATCTCATGCATTCACTAAAAACCATTTGTTGTTTTAGCATCGTAGCTGGATTTTTCTCCTCTGAAAGAGCAATTAACTCATCTAGCTCACGAAAAAAAGGCTCCGGCGTTCGCAGTGTCGAGTATCTTGGAATTTGAAATTCAAAAGAAGCTGGTCTTGTATACGTTCCTTCTTTCTTGACGATTTTTGACCAGTCAATATCTTCTTTTTCCTTTAAAGTATATCCTCCTGGTAACGAAAAGTGGACCCACTCATAAACGGTTTTCTCCTTACAAGCCAGACTTCCTCCATGTGAATGACCAGGGGCCAGTAGTAAATATTGGTTAGGATTTATCTCATACTCGTAACCGTTTTCATGCATATACAAGGTTCCTGACTTGACAATAATTAAGTCGAAAACTGAAAAACTCGAACGATAAAAATGCTTGTCTCCCTTGTCAAATAAAGCTACTCCCGCTTTTATAAAAGTAGGATATGGCGGACAATGAAATGATAAAATACTCAGAATTTTCACCTCCAAAACTTCACTAAAATAAGTCGGATTTGTTAAAGGTAAATCGTGTTTTTATCTATCTATTATATCATAATCCTTATATACTAATATTACTTTTGAAAATACAACGTACTGGAAGAGTTTTTACAAATCAGTAGCGTTAGACTAGGTTAGGTGGGTTCTTATGAAACCTGAAAATAAAAAAAACGTTAAAAATTTATCATTATTTGCCCTTACATGGCCAATATTTATAGAAATTTCTCTTCATATGTTAATGGGAAGCGCAGATACATTAATGCTAAGTCAATATTCCGATGACGGTGTTGCCGCTGTTGGAGTGGCCACTCAGATATTATCATTGATTATCGTTATGTTTGGCTTTATTGCCACTGGTACAAGTGTATTAATTGCACAGTACATGGGAGCGGGCCGAGAAGAGGATGCGGCTAAAATAGCTGTCGTTTCTTTAGTGGCTAATCTCGCGTTCTCGTTAGTACTCGGGCTAATTATTGCTCTTGGTAGTACGACGATTTTAAACTTAATGCAAATCCCTGTTGAACTTATGGATATGGCGATGATATACCTTATTATTGTAGGGGGAACCTCCTTTACTCAAGCTGTCTTAATGACAGCAGGTGCCATTATCCGAAGTCATGGTTTCACAAAAGATGCAATGTATGTCACTATTGGAATGAATATTATCAATGTGGTTGGAAACTATTTATTCCTATTTGGACCATTTGGAATTCCAGTTCTCGGAGTTACAGGTGTAGCCATTGCCACCGCTGTGAGTCGTATACTCGGACTTATTTTGCTCATGATTTTACTTTATAAGCGCGTAAATGGAAATTTACCATTCTCATATTTAAAGCATCATCCTAAAAGAGAATTGGGCAATTTATTAAAAATAGGTATCCCTTCTGCAGGTGAGCACTTATCTTATAACACAGCACAGCTAATGATTACCTTTTTTGTCGCGATGCTTGGGACAGAGGCCCTTACAACAAAAGTCTATGCACAAAACTTAACGTTTTTTGTCAGTCTTTTCGCATTTGCCCTTAGTCAAAGTAATCAAATTATCATCGGGCATCAAATTGGAGCAAATAAAATAAAAGAGGCCTATCATCGTTGTTTACGAAGTCTTTATATTGCGTTTACAGTTTCCGCATTAACTGCCGGAGTGTTCGCTTTGTTTAAAGACCAACTTCTAGGCATTTTCACAGATAACCTAGAGATTATCGCTCTCGGTGGAATTCTGATGCTTCTTACAATTATTTTAGAACCTGGGCGTGCCTTTAATGTGATTATTATTAACTCATTACGTGCAGCTGGTGATGTTAAGTTCCCAGTATATATGGGAATCTTGATTATGTGGGGAGTTGGCGTTCCAGTTGCTTATATTTTCGGTATTCATTTTGAACTTGGATTAATTGGAGTTTGGATTGCGTTTATCGTTGATGAATGGGTACGTGGTGTCATTATGCTTCTTCGTTGGAGAAGTAAAAAGTGGCAAAAAATGTCGTTTGTTCGTTCTGATGAGGCAGCCTCGTAAGAATAGTTTAATTGAACTCGCTACTAGAGTCTTGTCTCGTAGCGAGTTTTTCTTTTTTAAAGTTTCCCTGTAACCTTTTTTTTCGAACATCGACTAATAGGGTGAAAATAAAAATAGTAGAGAGTAAAAGGGGTTATTAAAAATGAAAAAGTTAAAAATTAAACGCACCTTACAAACTGTAGCTTTAGCAACAATCGCAACATTCGCACTGACTGGTTGTGGAACGGCAGATGATTCTCCGTATGAGCAAACAACAGGAAACGAGCCAACACAAGCCGAAGAAGAGGTTATAGAAGAACAACCTACCAATGAAGAGACGGAGAAACCAGAAGAAGCTCCTACGATTGTTGAAGGAGAGAACGAAGTTACCCGACTGATAGACCAAGTAATAACTTTTGACATTGAAGGTGAACTTCACGAGGAATCTGGCTTCCTTCGTCAAAATGACAATAATACGTATTCATTATATGTTCTTGAAGGATATGACTTAGTGGCGGAAGAACCCAACAAAGATGTTATCATTGGACCAAATGATGATATGTTTGCTCGAATTGAAGTCGCTGAAGGCGGAAATATTGAAACGTTAAAAAATACGATTAAAGAGACAGCACTTGCCGTAGATAAAGACGCATTCATAAACGATACATTTCACCCTACCCCCTTCTTAGAAGGTGCCGTTTGGTATAAAGCGTACTCCGGTGATGTCGTTGTCAATTACATTTTAATTACAAGCAAAAAACATCCAATCATTTTAACTCTGCAAACACCAAGAGAAGGAGAATACTACCACCGCCTCATGGCAATGGTTGAAACGATTGAGTTCAAGTAAAATCTAGAGGGTGGGACAAAAGGTTGTTGACCTGAGGGCACTGAAAAAGTTAAGTTTTTAACTTTTTCAGTGCCCTCTTAGCAATGTGCGTAACCGTTGAATATTTTAAAAGCCTGATACGAGTGCCCTTCTTGTATCAGGCGGACAACGATTTGGAGCCATTGCCACCACCATAATTAAAGGCACTGAAAAAGTTAAGTTTTTAACTTTTTCAGTGGCTTCGTTGACCTTTTATCCCACCCTCAAAGCAATAGACTTCTTATAGAAAAGAGATAATAGCAGTCGCTTTTTTTATTGGTCAGCCATTAACTATGGTTGAACGGACAATGCACCTGATGTCCGGAGCAGTTGTCTTCCCTTTTACCTAACCGTGTTACGTAATGTTCCAAGTTCTTTCACTGAGATTTCAATAACATCCCCTGGTTTTAAGTGTTTGGGAGGGGTGAATCCACTCCCTACACCAGCTGGCGTTCCCGTCGCAATGATGTCTCCTATCTCAAGTGTAGTGCCTTTTGAAATCGTTTCTATAATGGTAGGAATATCAAAGATAAACTGATTTGTGGATGCAGCTTGACGGATTTCACCATTAACCTTAGTTTGTAGAAATAACTCATCAGGATTTTCGATTTCACTTTTATGCGTGATCCATGGACCCATTGGACAAGATGTATCTAAGCTTTTCCCTAAAAGAAATTGCTTGTGTTTACGTTGAAGATCACGAGCGGTCACATCATTGACTAGCGTATAACCAAAGATATAATCTTCTACCTCGTCTTTTTGAATATTCTTCCCCGTTTTTCCTATAATAACGGCAATTTCCCCCTCATAATCAAGCTCTTTTGTTAGCTCAGAATGACTGTCTATGAAAGCATTTGGTCCTGTAACTGTAGTCGGAGTTTTAGAAAATATCATCGGGTTACTTGGTATATCTGCGGCACTTCCCATCTCAATTGCATGGGCCGCATAATTTTTACCGACGCAAAATATATTTTTCCTTGGTCTTGGAATAGGTGCAACTACTTGTACTGTGTCCCATTGGTATGTACACTGTTTCAATTGATTTTTTTCAATCCATTCCAATAAATTTGATACTTCTTTCAGAAAGTCTTCTCTTTCCAAACAATCTATCAATGAATTCGGCAGAGGGTTTTCCGTTTTCATTATCGTTTGTGCTTCGTTTAAATTCACGATTTCGTTGGCTTCGTTTATGACCACACCTATGGAAAAACAATTATTTTGCTGTAATGAAACAAATCTCATATTTCCACACTCCTCCTATTATGTACTTACCTTGTATTATAGCTAATATTAAAATTATACTGAAGTGAGTAGACTTTCACTGTTTAGAGTGAGGGAATCGTTCCCAAACTAAGTGTAGGTGAAATTAATATGGTATGATAGTACAAGTGATTTTTTAGAATTGAGGGAACGCGAATGAATATTGTTGTTACTACATTAAATGCAAAATACATTCATACTTGTTTAGCATTGAGATACTTGAAAGCTTATGCTGAACCGGATTTTTCTATTACTATGGTTGAATACACCATTAACGACCCTGTGATGAACATCGTATCTGACTTATTTACAAGAAAACCTGATGTCATCGGTTTTAGTTGTTATATTTGGAATATAGAAGAAACGATTAAAGTGATTGAAATGATCAAAAAAATTAATCCAGACGTCAAAATCGTTCTTGGGGGTCCTGAAGTCAATTATGACGTTGAGTACTGGATGAATCGGATTCCAGAAGTTGATTTTATTGTCGTCGGTGAAGGGGAAGAAACCTTTAAGCACTTACTTGAAGAACTGTCGACTACAAATAAATATCATATGGTATTTGGTGTTGCTTACCGTAAAGGGGATGACATTATCGTTAATCCTCCTCGTCCTAAGTTGAAGCTTGAGGATGTCCCTTCTCCTTACCGTTTTGACGAAGACCTTTCAGCTCTTTCAAAACGGGTTACGTATTTTGAAACAAGTCGAGGTTGTCCTTTTAGTTGCCAGTTTTGTTTATCTTCGATTGAAGTCGGTGTCCGTTATTTTGACATTGAAAAAGTAAAGGCTGATTTGCTCTTTTTAATCGAGAAAGGGGCGAAACTAATCAAATTCGTTGACCGGACGTTTAATATAAAACGAGATTATGCGATGGACATGTTTTCTTTCCTTATCGATAATCATCAAGGCTGTGTGTTTCAGTTTGAAATCACGGCTGATATCATGCGACCTGAGGTACTTGAGTTCTTAAACAAAGAAGCCCCTCCTGGTGTGTTTCGTTTTGAAATTGGGGTTCAATCTACCAATGACGCTACTAATGAGTTAGTCCAACGTAAACAAAATTTTGAAAAGCTGAAACGTACGGTTACGATGGTGAAAGAAGGCGGGAAAATTGACCAGCATCTTGATTTAATTGCTGGCCTACCTGAAGAGAATTACGATTCTTTTCGCAATACGTTTAATGACGTTTTTGCGATGCGTCCAGAGGAGCTTCAACTAGGTTTCTTAAAAATGTTACGTGGGACAGGCTTACGGTTACGCGCCACTGACCATGACTATATTTATATGAATCATGCACCTTATGAAATTTTAGGAAATAACATTTTACCGTTTTCTGATATTGTCCGAATTAAACGTGTTGAAGATGTGCTAGAGAAGTATTGGAATGCTCACAGGTTAGACCAAACGGTTGAATACTTGGTTACGCATAGTTTTGATTCACCATTTGATTTCTTCCAACAGTTTGGAGATTATTGGGACAAAAATGGCTGGGCAAAAATCGGACATCAACTTGAAGACTTGTTTCAACGGCTTCACAAATTTTTACTATCAAAACATGTAAAAGATATGGACATTATTGAGGCTCTGATGAAATATGATTTCTTTATGAATCATAAACATAAACCAAGAAAAACATGGTGGCCGTTTACAATGACGAAACAAGAGCAATCAAGCTATTTAAAGCAATTGGCCCTAAATCCTGAGCTAGTCGATGCGAAGTTTGCTAACCTTGAGCTATCGGAAAAAGAACTTCACAAACACACGATGATTGAAACGGTAGCGATTGATGTTCTACATTATATTCAAACAGGTACAATAAAACGTCAAGATACATTACTTATCTTTTACTTTGAACCAAAACAAAATTACGTTGAACCATATGCCATTCAGGCAAAACAAAGTACAACTGCTTCCTGAAAAAATAACAATGACTTAGAGGGCAGGCCAAAAGGATAAAAAAAGAGGGCACTGAAAAAGTTTAAAACCTAACTTTTTCAGTGCCCTCAAAACAACCTTTTGGTCCACCCTCTCCCTTCTTTTTATGTCCTTTACTAATATGAGGTGAATATATGGATAAACGTGTTGCTTATACTCTAATCGCACTAGGCGCTACATTATGGGGTATGATTGGTTTCTTTGTTCAACGCTTGTATGATTATGAACTAACCCCATTACAAGTGACAACGATACGTGTAACTTCTGCAGCGATGATTCTTGTGTTGTTCTCTCTTATCAAAAATCGGAATTGGTTAATTGTGAATGTCAAAGATAGTCATTATTTTGTCGGTACTGGCATTTTAAGTATTGTGTTCTTTAACTGGTGCTTTTTTGCGGCCATCCAAGAAACTTCAATCTCTGTTGCTGCGATTTTACTTTATACTGGTCCAGCCTTTGTAACGATTTTATCCCGAATCTTTTTTAAAGAGTGGTTTACCATTCGAAAAGTAACTTCGCTTGCTGTCACATTAGTAGGCTGTAGCTTTGTGATTGGATTTTTACCAACGATTGATTCTACCATTTCACTATATGGACTTATCGTAGGTCTTGGTTCTGGTTTAGGTTATGCCTTATACAGCATTTTTGGAAAAGTAGCTTTAAGAAAGTACCATCCAATGACAGTCACGAACTATACTTTTATTTATGCAGCTCTTTTTTTACTTCCGCTTAGTCAACTATGGACAGTCCCACATATTTTTTCCATACCTGCCGTGTGGGTGTATGGAATAGGGTTAGGATTTTTACCGACGGTTTTGGCATTTATCTTATATACCCGTGGACTTCATGAAGTTGAATCTAGTCGGGCATCAATTATCGCAACGATTGAACCCGTAGTTGCCGTGTTAATTGGGGTATTGCTGTTTCAAGAAGTACTTACTAGCTGGCAAACGGTAGGAATAGTCATGGTCATTGCTGCAGTCATCATTGTTCAAGAAAAAGCCAAACATTCCGAAAAAGAAGCAGTAAAAAAAGCGGTTTAATTTGCTCCTCAAGGTCTTCCATTGTATTGTTTATATATAGAGAAATGGAGGGATTAGAGTGAACAACGTTATTGAAACATTAACCAATCATCGTTCGATCCGAAGCTTTACTGAACAGACAATAGACAACGAATTACTTGACCAAATTGCTGATGCAACTCAAGCGGCACCATCTTGGATTAATGGGCAGCAAATGTCTGTTGTCGTTGTAAAAGATTCAACTACAAAACAGCGATTAGCAGAATTAGTTGGAAATCAATCTGCTGTAGCAGAAGCACCTGTGTTTTTTGTGTTTTGTGCTGACTTTTATCGTGCTAGTCTCGCCAGTACAATGGAAAAAACAAGCTTTGCCGTTAGCGATGATATTGATGCTCTTCTTGTTGGCGCTACCGACGTTGGCTTGGCGATGGGAAATGCGATTGCAGCAGCAGAATCACTTGGACTCAGTATCGTCCCTATTGGAGGCATCCGAAAAAATCCATTAGAAGTCATTGAGCTCTTAGACTTACCAAAATACGTTCTTCCGATTTCCGGTTTATGTATAGGATACGCTAATCAAAATCCCGAGCTAAAGCCACGTTTTGCAAAAGAAGCGGTCTTTCATGAAGAGACGTATAAACAAGACCTTATAGACCAAATCGTTTCATATAACCGTACGATGATTGACTACAGCAATGGGCAAGGTCCTTCTTGGACTGAGCGAGTTGCCTCTTTCTATTCCATGCCTTTCACTTCATACACGGCGGCTATGTTAGAAAGACAGGGTTTTTCTTTTAAAAATACACTTTAACAGCCATGGCATTGGCTTCACGGACGACAAAAGAGAGGGCACTGAAAGTTAGTTTAACTTTTTCAGTGTCCTCCCTTTTTTTACTTGTTAATTTGGTCGTTTTTTACAATATCGTACCCTTTTTGTTTCATTAAATATTCTAAGGCCACTTTGTATGTCCGGAATACTTTTTTGTTTGTTCGGACTCCGTTTGCTACAAACTGTTTAACCATATCCTTTGGAAACGCTACATAGACAGGTTCTGCTCCCACTAATGCAACCGCTTCTGATAACATTTCTATTTGCATGACTAACTGGTCATTATCAATGATTTTCATACTACTAAAATCAAAAACGATAAAGTCTATACCACCCTGCACACATGCATTTAATAGCTTTTTCTGGAGTGCATCAAAGCGGGTTTGGTCATAAGACCCAATTAATGGTACGAGAAGAGCATCATCGATGATAGTCGGCATAATTGGGGTCGATAATTCTTCAAGTAAGAGTTGGTTTTTCTTGATTACCTCCTCTTTAACCGTTACATCATTCCATACTAATAAATATCCAGTCGTTTCTTTTTGTAAGTTTTGTAAAGTTGAAATCGAGATTTCGGCTGTATATTTACCCCATAATGAAATTTTTGAAGAATACGGCATATTTATACCTTCTAATATATTTCTTTGTTTATGTGCAAAGTTACTATGAAACTCACTTAAATGTTTGCCAATGACATCGTCTGGGCTAGTAATGTGTATATCTTCTTTCATATCATTCAATATCGTTCTAGCAACATCATTTATCCAGACAAGTTCATGCTGAAGATTAGCCACAAATATACCGGCATGAATACAATTTAATGTTTGAATCGTTTCCTCAGATAATAATGCTTTTCCTGTTGTCATCAAATGTACCTCACTTTTTTCTAGGAATGTTTATAAAAACGATTGTTGTTTTGCTGACACTTGTGGGCTAATTCGCTACACCCCTTTTTTTTCATTTCGGCTATAGTTTCAACCATTTCATATAAAAAGAGCGGTGTTGTTTTTCTTTCGCTAAATTGCCCAGCAAACGACCAAGGTCCATCCGTTTCAAGTAACAATTGGTCCATCGGTATTTTTTGTACAAGCTCTTGGTCCCGACTACGGTAGCATACTTCAGGGGTAACTGATATCATATACCCTTGTTCAATAATACCTGCAACTACTGGTTCCGGTGCTTTTAGCCAATGAAAATGAGCTTGCACTCCTTTAACTTGTTTTAACAGATGTAACGCTGTAGTAGCTTCACTATGAACAGCATGAATAGAAAGTGGTAATGACAATTCCACGCCTAATTCAATCCAGTCCTGAAAATCTTCACGGTATTGCAATATGTCGTTTAGTGATAACTTTTCTTTTATGTAAAAGGGTAAACCAATTTCACCAATTGCAACAATACTCTCTTTCTCGGCATTGACTAATTGAAAAAGTTCTTGCTTTTCTTTTGGAGCGACAGGTTTTTGTTCTGGATGATATCCGATAGCCGCTAAGACAAAACTAGGATACTTTTGTTTTAATTCAAGCGTTCGATAAGAAGAAGCTAAATTTGTAGATACCGCCACTACGTTAGTTATCCCTCTTGATAACCAGTTGTCTATTTGCTGGTCTAGAAAGCTATCTTCATACTGGTCTAGATGAATATGTGCATCAATCACGGTATAGTTCTTCCTCTCCATATGAAGTGAGTAATAAAATGAAGCCACTAAAAAAGTACAAAACAAATTCTATTCTTTAGTTTATTCTGTATGGTTTGAATATTTCCTTTTTCCTTTTTCTAACATCGACTTGGATAACTACTTAACCTCTTTAAAACTTCACAAAAAAACTACCAAAGGATACTTATCCTTTGATAGCTTTTTCTCGTAATGGAGATGGAGCCGGTTTGCCAATGTAATAGCCTTGTGCTAGTGGAATTCCTAAGTAGCGACAATACTCAAGCTCTTCTTTTCTTTCTATTCCTTCAGCAAGAAGCGTTACTTTATACGCTTTAGCATATTCATTAATGGCTTTAAGCTTCGCTTGTTTGTTTCTGTCTTGGTCGCAATGGTCAATAAGCTTACGGTCAATTTTTGCATAATTCGGCTTTAATTCTCGTAATACATCCAATGTTGCATAGCCAGAACCTAAATCATCAAGAGCCACTTTCATCCCATGTTCTTGATATACACTTAGGATCTTTTGCAAATGTTTAATGCTTTCAATTTTCTCTGTTTCGACCACTTCAAAGACAAAATCATTTGGGTCAACATTATATTTCTCAACCGCTTTAAACGTCGTTTTTAAGCAATGGCTCGGATCATAAATGGATGACGGTAAAAAATTTATAAACCTTTTCGTACCTTTAGGTAGTAAAGTTGAACTTAATTCGATAGCTGTTAATCTTGCCTGGGAGTCTAGTAAGGTTTGTAATCCTGCATCTCTAGAAAAGGAAAATAACTCTGCAGGATAAAAATGATGATCCGTAGTATTCGGCCTCAGCAAAAACTCATAACCAAAAATTTCGTTTGTCTCGAATGAGAGAATAGGTTGTATATGTTGCGTAAATAAGCCTTCATTAATAATTTTTAAATAATTTCTTTTAGTTACCCTTTCTGCTAACTCCTCAAGTGAAACCATATTTGGATACACATGAGCATCGTTACTTGTCCATGTTCCTTGTATATGTCCTTTTTTTTCATTTTTAAAATAATTTTTTAAATTCATAATCATTTCTTCTAATTGGGTCAGAGAAGAGTACTCACATTTTACTAACTTATCCTCTCTTACAAAGGAAACAGCTAGATTTGTTAATTGGGCTTCTATTGCTTCGGGGTCATTGTTTTTATAAAGTAATAGGACTCCTTCTTCAGACAAAGTAGGTATTGCGTGGCACATTATGCAACTCATCTAAGTATCCCCTTCTCAAGTTCTAGTTCATTTATCCTATTATACATTAACATACTGTTAATTTAAAGGTTTTAACATACTGTTATATTTTTCTAATAATACTCTAGCCGCTTGAGTTGGGGATATGCTTCCGTCTTCTACTTGCCTTGATAACTTAGTCCACACTATTTTTATGTCTGGGTGGTGATAAAAATGGTGCAGTACCTCATCCTCCACTAGACTTTGTAACCATTCGAGTTGCTGTGTCTTCCTTCGATTATAAAAGTTTCCATTTGGTTTTGTCGTTCTCGTAAAGTTTAAAATAATCTTCCACATTTGCTCAATTCCCTGACCTGTTAGAGCAGAAAGAGTAAAGGCTTTAGTTCTCCACCCTTCTGAACTACAAGGGAAATACTGCAGAATTTGATTATACTCTGCTTGAAGCGCCTTGGCAGTTTTTGCATTTTCTCCGTCTGCTTTATTGATAAAAATAGCATCAGCCATCTCAATAATCCCTTTTTTCATTCCTTGTAGTTCATCCCCTGCACCTGTCAACACCATCACCAAAAAAAAGTCAACCATAGACTGTACCGTTGTCTCGCTTTGACCAACTCCAACGGTTTCGACAATAATGACATCATATCCCGCTGCCTCACAAAGTAAAATGCTCTCTCTGCTCTTTCTTGTGACTCCTCCGAGCGCTCCATTTGTTGGTGAAGGTCTTATATACGCATTAGGGTGTTTTGACAACTTATCCATTCTCGTTTTATCTCCAAGAATACTTCCTTTTGTTTTCGAACTTGATGGGTCAACTGTAAGGACGGCAACCTTATGACCTTTTTCACAAAGCATCATTCCAAACGAATCAATTACCGTACTTTTCCCTGCCCCTGGAACACCTGTAATCCCAATTCTAATCGAGTTGCCTGTATGGGGTAAAATCGATTGGATGACTTTTTGACCTATGTCTAAGTGCTTACTAGATTTGCTTTCAATTAAGGTTATCGCCTGGGCTAGTATCGTTCGATTGCCAGAGAGGATTCCTGTTGTATAGTCATCAATAGATACGTTTTTTCGCATTGGTCTATGTTTTTGAGGATTTTTCATTGTTTTTTATCCTCCTTAGTCATTGATTTACATCCTCATCATGACCGAGGCGGGCCTTTATTTCTTCCACTACCTTTTGAGCAGCAACTGGAATAACCGTTCCTGGACCAAAAATTGCTTCTGCTCCGTTTTCATATAGAAAAGGATAATCTTGTTGTGGAATAACGCCTCCTACGACAACCATAATATCGTCCCTACCTAACCTTGATAGCTCCGATACAACTTTAGGTAGCAATACCTTATGTCCTGCAGCAAGTGAGCTCATCCCAAGAACATGTACATCGTTTTCAACAGCCTGAGACGCTGCTTCTTCAGGAGTTTGAAACAATGGTCCAATATCTACATCAAACCCTAAATCAGCAAATGCCGTAGCAATTACTTTTGCTCCTCGATCATGTCCGTCCTGGCCCATTTTTGCCACCAAAATACGAGGTCGTCTTCCTTCTACTTCCGCAAATTCATCTGTCATTTTTTGAACTTGTGTAATAACATCCTCCTCTTCACCAAACTCTAAACGATACACTCCAGATATTGAACGTATAACTGCTTGATGTCTTCCAGATACTTTTTCTATCGCAGCTGATATTTCTCCTAAAGAGGCTCTTGCTCTCGCTGCTTTTATCGAAAGTTCAAGGAGATTTCCTTCTCCTGTATTTACTGCTTTTGTGATGGCATTTAGTGTAGAAGTCACTTTATTTTCATTACGGTCTTTACGTAATTGCTTTAGTCGCTCAATTTGCGCTTGGCGAACAGCTGAATTATCTATCGTTAAAATTTCTAACTCATCCTCATGCGGGAGAGCATACTTATTAACTCCGACAATCGTTTCCTTGCCTGAATCAATTTGCGCTTGCCGACGTGCCGCTGCTTCTTCAATTCTCATTTTGGGCAGTCCACTTTCAATTGCCTTCGCCATTCCGCCTAGTGATTCTATTTCTTTAAGATGTTCCCAAGCTTTTTCTAATAACTCTGTGGTTAAGGATTCAACATAATATGAGCCTCCCCATGGATCAACCACATTACATATTCCAGTTTCCTCTTGCAAATATAGTTGTGTATTTCGGGCAATTCGAGCTGAAAAGTCAGTTGGTAGGGCAATCGCTTCATCCAAGGCATTTGTATGAAGCGATTGGGTATGGCCAAGCGCAGATGCCATCGCCTCAATACATGTTCTCGTTACATTGTTAAACGGGTCTTGTGCGGTCAAACTCCATCCAGAAGTTTGCGAATGGGTTCGTAATGCTAGTGATTTATCATTCTTAGGATTAAATGGTTTTATTATTTTAGCCCATAATAGACGAGCTGCTCTTAGTTTAGCGATTTCTAGAAAGTAGTTCATCCCAATGGCCCAGAAAAAAGAAAGCCTTGGCGCAAATCTATCAATATCTATCCCTGCATTTATTCCAGTTTTCACATACTCTAATCCATTAGCAAGCGTATAGCCAAGCTCTATGTCAGCGGTCGCACCTGCCTCTTGCATGTGATACCCTGAAATGCTAATACTATTAAACTTTGGCATGTGTGACGACGTATATTCGAATATGTCTGAAATGATTTTCATCGATGTGGCAGGTGGATAGATATACGTATTTCTCACCATATATTCTTTTAAAATATCATTTTGAATCGTCCCTGAAAGTTGCTTCTGACTAACGCCTTGTTCTTCAGCTGCGACAATATAAAAAGCAAGTACAGGAAGAACGGCTCCATTCATTGTCATCGACACTGACATTTTATCTAATGGAATTCCCTCAAATAAAATCTTCATATCTAAAATCGAATCAATCGCCACTCCTGCTTTCCCAACATCACTTTCTACACGAGGGTGATCGGAGTCATACCCTCGGTGTGTAGCTAGGTCAAAGGCGATTGACAATCCTTTTTGCCCAGCCGCTAAGTTTCTTCGATAAAACGCATTGCTTTCCTCAGCGGTAGAATATCCTGCATATTGTCTAATTGTCCAAGGCTTTCTTTTATACATCGCAGGATACGGACCACGAAAAAAAGGTGGAATTCCTGACACAAAATCAAGGTGGTTCATTCCTTTTACGTTTTCTAGCGTATAATAACTCTCTGTTGTTTTCATAGGTTTTGAGTTATCGGGAGGGGGAGTCATCTTTGAAAGTAGCTGTTCAAATGAAAGATTTTGAAACTCAGGCTTATTCATCTTTCCTCACTCCTTTCTGCCGTTGTAAAGTAGCCAAGACGGAATAGCACGGTGTCCTTTCATGGATGAATTGGTCTACTCCTTTACTAATGAACTTTCTCTCAAGAGGTGGAGAAACATTTCCTGCCACAAACAATGAACAATTACTGTTGGATTCCACTGCTTTAAGGATGACTGCGCTCGCTTTCTGCTTATAGTCTTCATCACTTCCACAAATCACAATCGCTACAGCCGTCTCTGAAATATCTGTGATATCAGTTTCTTTGACAGTAAAGGCCCCCGCTTCAAAAAATTCAGCTATCACCTCAAACCTCTTCTGATAATCCATACCTGTACCGACAGCTACTACACATACAAGAGGATAATCACCATTTTTTAATTGATACTGTTTACTAGCCTCTCGCAAGTCTTCAAATGGTTGCGAGGCTCTTGTCGCTTTTATAGGTTTAATCTTATCATCTCTTTCAACTTGACCACCCATTGAACGAGCAATCGTTTCAATAGATTGGTTGTTTTGGGCCATGGTAATGGCTCTTTCCATAGTAAGATGTCCGTCTGTTTGTTCATTTTGTAGGTTTTTCTTTTTTTGCTTATACCATTGTTTAAACTTCTCTTTGTTACGATGTTGGTTGATGTCATTTTCCTTACTGATTTCAAGATAACGGTTAACTCCTACCATTATATCTGCACGTGAGTCGATGTTATTTAGTTTCTCATTCCTAGTTTTTGCAACACATTTCTGGGGGAAACCTGCTTGTAATGATGCAAGGATGCCTCCTTGCTTTTCTACTTGTTGAATAAGCAACCAGGCTTTTTCCGCTAATTCCTTCGTTATTCTTTCAACATACCAAGAGCCACCTGCTGGGTCTTGGTATGTTGAGATATGCGTTTCTTCTTGTAAAATAATCGAAGTATTTCTAGCCATTCTACTTGAAAACTTAGTGGCCGCCTTCTTCGCTTCATCAAAACGACTTACATGGATACTGTCTGCTCCACCAATGGCTGCAGCCAAAGCCTCTGTCGTACTTCGGAGCATGTTAACATAAATATCATCTTTTGTTTTTGTCCATGCCGATGTTCTGGCATGAATAAATAGCTTTTGAGCTTCTTCTTCTCCTCCAAACTTCTCAACAATGGAAGCCCATAGCATCCTTGCCACTCGAAGCTTAGCGATTTCAATAAAAAAGTTTGAACCAATCGAAAAAGAAAATCGAATCGCTCTTGCCGCCTTATCAACCGAAATTCCTCGTTCAGTCAATTCTTGCAAATAGGCAATTCCTGTGGTTAACGAAAACGCAAGTTCTTCCACAGCGCTTGCTCCGCCATTATGGTACACGTCTCCACGGACAAGAATCGTTTGTAAGTCAGGCACATGGGCTTCTTTCCAGATCAGTACATCCTTAGCTGCATCAAAGTAGGTTTTAATTGTATAAGGAAGCGAACCACGCTCAACCCACTCTCCAATAGGGTCTGCTCCAATACAACCCTTTATTTGTTGAATTGGTTTCGTTTCTTTTTCTACTACAGCAGCGATCATTGCTAGAATAGGAAGGGAGGTCGCCCCGCAATAAATATGTACTGGCCTATCTACGATGGAGAGATTATGTAGGCTTGCCTCCACATCGTCTATCGTATATAGATGTAAACCAGTTCCGTTCTCTTCTCCATATTCAATGCTTGCTCGCTTGGTCATCTCAGATAAAACGATATGTAGCGAAGTCTGTCCGTTTTGTAGAGCATGGATGGCTCTTTTATTCCATTCTTCAGGAAGGGAGTCATCAATTTCTTGGCTAATTTCCCATGGTATGTCCTTTTTTGTTTTCGTTCCTCTGATAAAAGGATATTCTCCTGGTAAAGAATGAAGGTAAGGTATTCCTGAAAGGTGTTGACGTTGATACATCGGTTGTAAGCGTATCCCTTCATAAAGACTCGTTGTGAGCTGTTTCGTGAATTCTTGTTGTGTTAACCCTATTTTAGTTTGCCATTGTTGATAGGTGGGTATCGGAAATTCTGAAAAGAATGAGACATCGTTACTATTTGTCATCGCCAATCTCCCTCCTATAATGGGATATTTCCATGTTTCTTTTTAGGTAATGATTTCTGTTTATTTCGAAGCATTTCTAATCCATTTCGAATGACTTTTCTCGTATCTCTTGGGTCAATTACATCATCAACAATTCCATTGGCTGATGCGACATATGGATTGGCAAAACGCCTACGGTATTCTTCTATTTTTTCTAGACGGGTTTGCTCTGGGTTATCACTTTCTCTTATTTCTTTGGCATAAATAATCGTAGCTGCTCCCTCAGGACCCATTACAGCGATTTCAGCATTCGGCCATGCAAATACTAAGTCAGCACCAATAGCCTTACTGTTAAGAGCGACATACGCTCCTCCAAATGCCTTTCGAAGGATGACTGTTATTTTAGGAACCGTTGCTTCTGAATAAGCGAAGAGGATTTTTGCCCCATGACGAATAATGCCACCGTGCTCTTGTTGCACTCCTGGGATAAAACCGGATACATCTTCAAAGGTAATGAGAGGGATATTAAAACAATCACAAAAGCGAATAAATCGAGCACATTTATCAGACGAATTAATATCCAATCCACCGGCCATCATTTTCGGGTTATTGGCAACAATTCCAATTGTTTCTCCACCGATTCTTGCAAAACCAGTAACCATGTTTTTTGCGAAAGCTGCATGAACTTCCATAAATTCTCCATCATCAACAATATGTTTAACGACATTCCGCACATCATATACCTTGCGCCCATCTATCGGAACCAAATCTATCAATTCTTGAATTCTTTCTTCAGCTGAACTAGAGTTACTTGATTTTTTGGAAGGTGGTTTCTCCTTATGGTTTGATGGTAAATAGTATAAAAGCTGCCTTACTTGAGATAATACTTCTGCTTCCGACGGTGCGGTAAAATGAGCATTCCCACTTATCGCTGAATGAACAGCTGCTCCTCCTAAATCCTCACTATTAATTTTGGCTCCCGTCACTGATTCAATTACTTTAGGCCCTGTAATGAACATCTGACTCGTGTTTTCAACCATAAATACAAAATCAGTGATAGCTGGAGAGTAGACGGCTCCTCCTGCGCAAGGACCCATAATGACAGAAATTTGTGGAATCACTCCTGAATAAATTGCGTTACGGTAAAAGATATGGCCATACCCGTCCAACGACAAAACACCTTCTTGAATTCTCGCTCCACCCGAATCATTTAAACCAATAATCGGAGCCCCATTTTCAACCGCTAAATCCATGATTTTTATAATTTTAGAGGCATGCATTTCACCTAACGCTCCTCCAAACACAGTGAAATCTTGAGCAAATAAAAATACAAGTCTTCCATCTATCTTTCCGTACCCAGTAACAACCCCTTCTCCTGGAGCTTCTGCAATCCCAAATTCGTGACTTGTTTTTACAATAAATGGATTTAGTTCAACAAACGTACCTTCATCCAAAAGAAGTTCAATCCGTTCCCTCGCTGTCAATTTCCCTTTCTCATGCTGAGCTTCGATTCTCCTTTCTCCCCCACCTCGTTTCACGTGGTCCCGTCTTTCTTCCATTTCTTCCACTTTGTCAAACATATCCACCGCCATCACTCCTATATTGTCGCATTCCTCGTAAACAACTAATCAGAAACTATGAATAGGGAAAACGCGAGGGCACTGAAAAAGTTCGGTTTTTAACTTTTACAGTGCCCTCGAAAACGTTCTCTTTCCTTAATTTATGAACCTACTCGTCTATACATGTTTCCTTTTTGGAGAGACTATGGATAGACCGCTTTGTTTGAAAAAAACTCTTTTTCAATGTCTTTGTTTTTCTAACGGACTCTCATTCCTCTATTATTAAAAAAATTTCGTTTTCTGTTTGCTAACAGACCCTCGTTCCTCTATCCTACGGAAAATAGCTTTTCACCTGCGTTTTTTATAAATAAGTGCATCTGAGTCCGTTACACCTGAAAAAATGAGTTTTTTCAAAGAATAAGGGTCTCTGTGTCCGTAAAGATAATGGTGGGCAGAGAAATCTGTTTCGCACATATAAAAAAAGAGTAGAAAAGCGGTTATCCGCCTTCTACTCGTTGTTGATATTTTCAATGATTAATGCTATCCCTTGGCCCCCTCCGATACAAAGACTCGCGACGCCATAACGAAGTCCTTTTCTCTTTAATTCATATGCTAAAGAAAGGACAATACGTGTTCCGCTTGCTCCAACAGGATGTCCGTAAGCAATTGCTCCTCCATTAACATTTGTGATTTCTCGTTGTAACCCTAGTTCTTTTTCCACGGCTAAATACTGGGCTGCGAATGCTTCGTTTATTTCAAATCGGTCAATTTTCTCCAAGCTTAGGTTTGCTTTCTGCAATGCTTTTTGAATTGCTGGTACAGGTCCAATCCCCATTTGTGCTGGGTCAACACCCGCTACTGCCCACGATACTATTTTGGCTAGTGGTTTCTTTGTCATTGTGGCTCGTTTCAAACCGTTTACTAGAATTAATGATACCGCTCCATCATTAATCCCACTTGCATTTCCTGAAGTAACCGTTCCGTCTTTTTTAAAGACAGGACGAAGGTGAGAAAGTTGTTGTTTAGATACATCAGGCTTCGGATGCTCATCAAAGCTCACCGTATCCGCTCCAACGTTGACTGGAATGATTTCTTCCTCTGTGTATTTCTTGTCTTTTGCTTCCTTCGCTCTCCACTGACTCTGTAAGGCAAACTCATCCTGCTCTTCTCTTGTTATCTTATACCTCTCTGCCAATGTTTCTGCTGTAATGCCCATCCCCGTTCCAATGTACTCATCTGTTAACGTATGGGTTAGCATATCAACAAATTCCATGCTCCCATATTTCATACCAGCAAACCGACTTGTAAAAGAGGCATGAGGAGACATCGACATGTTTTCAGCCCCTCCAACTAACGCTATGTTTGATTCATTCAGCAACATACTCTGAGCCGCTGAAATAAGTGATTGCATTCCTGAGCCACAGAGACGGTTAACCGTTAACGCTGGGGTTTCTATCGGAACATTTGCATTTAAACCAATATGTCTAGCTAAATAAGCTGCATTCGTACTACTTTGAATGACATTGCCGTAAACAATGTTGTCAATTTCATTAGCTTCCATTTCAGCACGTTGAATAGCCTCTTTGGCTGTGAGGACACCCAGTTCCGTTGCGCTCACCGTTGCAAAAGCTTTTCCATAAGAACCAAATGGAGTTCTTGCACCATCAACTATGTAAACGCCTTCCATAGCATCGCCACCTTACCATGTTTCTATTTACTTTAGTATATCAATAATTTGAGGCATGTTCTTCTTAAAGCTATTACTTAAAAGTAGACCGTTTATGTAAACAATATTATCAATGTAAATTTTCCATTGGATTTTCACCTAATTATGGCTATAGGAGTTTAGCATTTTGAATTTATGGTAATATAATAATTAGTGAGAACGCTTTCTATTTTGGACATGTAAATCAACGAAAAGGGTGTGAACACATGAGTTATAATTCAACCAAGATGAAACGCTTATTAGAAGTGGACCATTTCCTACACGACACTGTGGAGGATATGAAAGGAATCATTGGATGTGAACAAAAAGCAATGGAAGTGGTGTTCCATACGTATATTTTACGTGAACCCATTTTAAAAAATGCCTATGATCATTTAACATAATAGACAATAGTATCTCAGAAGGTTTCTACCTATTGGGATACTTTTTTATTTTATTCTTACTTATTGATTTTAATAACGCTCCTACGTTGGTGATTGACTTGATTTTACTTCTGTCCTATTTCTTTTACGGACTCTGACTATGTTTTTTTAGTCTTTGCCTGTCCGTATTCTCTCCTTTTTCGGACTCCCGCTTTTGCTTTTCTACCTGGGCCTGTCCGTTTCAAGGTTCTTGCCTATCTCTGTTTACGTATTCATTGCTTTAATAATCTAACCTGCTCTGAATCAGTATTCGAACCCTTCCCAGGTGATTTTTTATGAGTTCTCCTTGATTTTCACTCTCTTCAACGGTATATTAAATAGTAATTATTACGATTTGTGCTTATTATTCAAATTCAAGGAGGACAACTATGCTAGACTGGCTTATTATTGGTGGGGGAATTCAAGGTTGTACTATGGCAAGTTACTTAAGGTTAAAGAAAAAAGTCGCTTCTGACAAGGTGGCAATTATTGACCCTCATCCTGCCCCCTTAGCGAGATGGACTCAGTGTACAAGTATTATCTCTATGCCTTATTTGCGTTCTCCTTCCATTCACCACTTGGAACCAGAACCATTCGCACTTGAGAAATACGCCAAAGAGAAAAAGAAAAAGGAATTCCTAGTAGCACCCTATGACCGTCCAAACATTTCCCTGTTTAATGAGCACTGTGAACACGTGTTTCAACAAATTCAAATCAATAAAAGTTGGGTTCAAGGTCGTGTGAAAAGGTTACAAAAACAAAATCTTCATTGGAAAATATCCTTAGAGAATGGCGAGGAATTTAAAAGCAAAAATGTTGTGATTGCAATAGGGCTTAGCGATCACCCTTACTGGCCTCAATGGGCTGCTCAATTAAAAAATGATGGTGCTTCTGTTTTCCATGTTTTCGAAGACAGTCCAAAAAAGCTACAATCAACTCGTGAAGTTACGATCATAGGTGGTGGTATTAGCGCTGCTCATCTTGCTATGAAATGGGGGAACCTTATTCCTGGCCAGGTTACATTGCTCACTCGGCATCCACTTAGGGTTCATCAATTTGATTCTGACCCTGGATGGCTTGGACCCAAATATATGAGAGATTTCTCAAAAGTTACAAACTATGAACAGCGTAGAGACATCATAAAAAAAGCACGTCATCGTGGCTCGCTTCCACTTGAATTAAAAACTAGACTTCTTCAAGCGGAACGCGAACGAAAAATCTCTATTCAGATCGATGAGGTGATTGATGCTAAGACTACTCATAATGAAATCGAGTTATCACTTACTTCAAAAGCAACGAAAAAAACTAACGCCATTCTGTTAGCTACAGGGTTTCATCAAACGATACCAGGAATCGAGTGGATCCATCCGATAGTGGAAACCGAGGGGCTACGTTGTGCAAAGTGTGGCTATCCAATCATTGGTCCAGATCTGCAATGGGATAGAGGATTATTTGTTCTTGGACCTTTAGCTGAGCTTGAAATAGGTCCCGTAGCACGAAATATTGCTGGAGCTAGAAGAGGGGCCGAAAGAATTATAGCAGCAGTGGAATAATAACGTTGAAGGGCACTTGAAGATAGTTTTCAAGTGCCCTTCAACCACTACACAATACTGTAAGCGGTTTCATATAGTTATAAAACTACTCGAAAGTAAGATGCCATTCTAGCTTTTGCACTCTTATCAATTTTCCCTCTTGGTACTGTTTTAAAAACACATTATAGTCCTGAGATAATCTCCTAAAGGCTTGTTCTTCTCTTCTCTCTAACGCTTTATCAATCGCTTTTATATATCTCTGCTTCTCAAAATGATAAACGGAATACTCGACAATTGCTTCTGCATACAATGAATAGACTGTTTTAAGGGATGGATTTGGTCCCGTTTTAAGATTTTTCAGTTGCTTTCTTAGCGTGTTTTCCATGGCGTAATTAAACATCGTTTTCCCACCTTCATCTACTAAGTTTGTCTATGTTTTAGTTATCTATTTATGTAATACCCTTATGTACATATTTCAAACACCATTTTAGAAAAAAATGTTAGTGGTTGTAATTTCTAAATAGATTTCATATACTATTAACACGAACATAAGTTCTCGTCCGAAGGGGGAATTCACTTTGCTAACACAACAAGAGCAAGCTATTGTTCATCAATATGTTCTACTTTCGATTGCCAAACAAGCCCTTGAAGTTGATTTACACACACTTCAGAAAGCTTCTTTGAAATTCCAAGAACCATACCTAGACATTACCTACAATGTCCTTACAACAATTCAACGTGATTTAGCAGTTTTAAAAAGAAACATGCACAAACTACAACTCTCAGTTCGTAAAAATAAAAACGATGGAATGTTTAGTTATTTCGATAGCTATTGCCGTGGCTACCATGAAACCCACCAATACCTAAACATTCATCTAAAAAAAGAAGTATTTCAATATATGTCAAAGTACTTTAAGCAATCAAAACAGGCATAAGTATCCAAAAGGTCAAGTAAATTCTTGGATTATCCTCCTGGTACTTTTATTTTTTGAGGTTTTGGTTTTATGCCATACACCTTTTTAGAGATCTTAGGAGCAAACTGGAATAGCACAATCCCAATGATTGCTGATATTAATATAAATAAACTACCAAACACTTTTACCGACCCCGTTGCAAGGCTCGCAATAATAATCGAAAACTCTCCTCTTTGAGTCAATGAAAAACCAGCTCGTAACGAAACTTTCTTAGATAAGCCGTACCACTGTCCCCCATAAAATCCAACTAAAATCTTAGCAATTATTGACCATACCAACAAACTAATTAGCAAACTTACATAAGGTATTCCTTCTCCAAATTGAATCGTTGTACCAAAATAAAGAAAAAAGAGTGGTAATGTAATGTCCCTTATTGGTAAGATTAATTGTTCCAATTGATGTGTTCTTCTTACCTCGGCTATCATTATTCCTGCTAAGAATGCTCCAAGGACTTCTGAAAGGTTTAGATATAGCGCAAGACCACCGTAAGCAAGGGCAAGACCCACGATAAATAAAATGAAAATATCACTACTCATATATTTATCAAAAAATGTAGATAGCTTTTTAAATACAAGTTGTCCAATAAAGATTGCTCCCAAAGTAAGGGCCACTACCTTTAACACCAGCAAGGTCATCCCAGTAGCAGTAACCATTCCTCCAGCTGTCAATCCGACCAAAATTGCAACTAAAACGGGTGCTACCAAATCCTCAAATATAAGCAACCCAAGTATAAATTCTGATTCTGGATTGGCCATTCGCTTTGAACTTTCAAGTAGTTTCGCTGTAATAGAGGAGCTAGTTGCATATACTACACCACCTATTAAGAATGCTGTAAGAGGATCAAAAAAGAAAAGACAAATTCCCATTGTTACCCCAAAGCTTAGAAGCACATCTAAAGTTCCTGCTCCCGTTACTTTTTTAGCAACCCCACCTAGTTGTTTAATTGGAAATTCCATTCCAAGCATAAAAAAAAGAAGGACAATCCCAATTTCTCCTACGAAATGTAGAAGATGTGACCCAGATAAGAGACCACCAAGAGTAATCCCTAACAGGATAAAAATAATGACTCCAGGTATTTTTACTTTTGTACCGATAAAACCAACAGTGAATAAAAGCAATAATATGAGTCCTGCTCCAAGCATTTCTGGTATGTGGAGTTCCAACCGTTACACCACCTTCCCAGCGCACAATTTTTCAAATTGTTGGATTTGTTCACTTTTTCCTATCGCCATAATGGTATCTCCAGTTTTTAGTTTTTCACTGACTTCAGGACTAGCTATCACTTCGCTATCTCTAAATATTCCTACAATCGAAACTCCTGTCCTTTTTCTTATTTCAGATTCACCAATTGTTTTTTCTGTTAAAGGTGACTCACTTTTAAGCTCAATCCATTCCATTACAATTTGGCTTTTAAATAGAACCATCTTATCTGCATCAATTGGTTGAAATACAGCTCCTAACAGTTGCGCTCCCAACTCTCTAGTCTCATCCGCCGTAAGATTAATTGAAAAGTCAGCTTCATCATCATCTGCATCTTGAAAAAAGTATAATTCTCTTTTACCCGTATGATGAATGATTAATACTATCATGCTTTTTTCAGCTGTTATTAATGACATTTTCTTTCCAATACCAGGTAAATCAGCTACTTTGACTTGCATATGTAGTCCTCCGATCAATTTTTTATAACTTCTTATAATTACTTTTTGGATTATTTCTTAACTTGTCCATTTTGTTATTAATCCTTGATTTTATTTCTTTTTCTTCGTTTTCCACTCTTTCTTTAACAACTACTTTGTTTTCAATAATCTCAACTCGAAAAACCATTCCTTCTTTTACATTAGTCGGAAGTTCTTGGAGCGAGAGATGATATTCCTCTTCCGTTGGTCCTACTAATAATACTCCTATCTTTTTATCAACAATTCGGTCAAGTATTGCCTTTTTCATTGATATCACCTCAATTTTGTATACATGCTAGTCCTTCATCAACAATTTCGGCTAGTCTACCTTTACCTATTCCATTTATTTTTGTTAATTCCTCTACCTTTTTAAATGGTCGATGTTGAACGAGTGCTTCGGCACGCTCTTTTCCGATATGAACAATTTTTTCAAGTTCCTGAATAGAAGCTGAATTTATATCAATGCACATAACATGTTCCCTATTTTCATCATTTTCAATCTTTCTTTCCTCTATTCGTTGAGTTTCTATCTCGTAACTCTTTCCGTCTGTAACAACCAGAATCGTTCCATACTCGATTGTGCCATACAATGGAATGTTGCGTTCGCGAAAGCTATCTAGAACTTCTCTATGAGGATGTCCATATTGATTATTAGCACCAGCTGAAATAATACCTACTTCTGGTTGAACTTCTTGTAAAAACCGTTCAGTATTGGATGTCGTAGATCCATGATGCCCTAACTGGAAAACGTGAGATTTTAATTCATGACCTCGTGATATCATTTCTGCTTCAGTTTGAGCTTCAGCATCTCCCGTAAATAAAAAGGAAATATCTCCATAAATCGCTCGAAGACTTATCGACCCTTCATGAAAATCTCCTGTGAGTTTTTCTGGATTTACGATCTCAAGTTTCAACGAACCAATTTCAAATGTTTCGAATGCACGTGGCTCATAATACGTCGCTCCCGAATCAACAATCGCATCTATGACCCTTTCAAATGTTCTTGATGTATGTTCATCGCCTGAGAGCCACACTTCTTTTACGTCATACTGTTGCAAAACTTGGGCCATTTGCCCGATATGATCAGCATGCGGGTGTGTACCAACGATCAAATCCAATGATGTAACTCCTGCTTGTTCTAGATAAGTCAGCAGGTCATTTTGGTCATGTCGCCCAGCATCAATTAATATTGTAAAATTAGGGCCTTGAAGTAATGTAGCATCTCCCTGGCCAACATCTATAAAATGGACAATGAGCTCTTCTTGCGGCTCTGTATATGTTGCTATTGCAACCACATTTTGTTCAGCTTCAACTGAACAACCAAACATTAATAAAATCACACACCAATATAAAATATATTTCATCTGTTCCCCTCACCTTTTTTTCTCTAAAAGAGTATAACATAGGTACGAAGCCACTGAAAAAGTACAAACCACCTTTTTCAATGCCATTAATTTTGGTTGCAATGGTTCCACAGCTGCCCGCCTGCTACGAGAAGCCCGTTCGTAGCAGGCTTTAAAGAAATGCAACGGTTACGCACATTGCTTAGAGGGCACTGTAAAAGTTAAAATCGAAGTTTTCAGTGCCCTCCATAGGTACCATTGGTCTTCATTTGATATCACCTACAAAATCAAAAACCCTAGACAATAGCGGTGTCTAGGGTTTTCGGTTATGCACTTACTTTTTTTATTGTTATATGAACATCAATTTTACCTATTGAACTCTCTAAAGGTAACGTTATAAATGATGATGCAGAACGAAATGTGGAGCTTCCGTTGTTCACAACGGGTGGTGTTACATCAATAATAGTATTATCTAATGATAATTCCGTTGCCATTGTTCCTCCAACCCAATTTCCAAATTCCTGAATTGCACTCCAACCCATATCATCAATCGCCTCAACCGGCATGCCGCCCATCATTGTCGAAATAATCGATATTGCAGTTGTTTCGTCCATCGTACAGATTAACTGCCCTTCTAATTGACCGTTAATTCCAAGAATAACTGCGACGTTATTAGAAGGGATAACGTTTTTTTGTACAAATGGATTTAAGAGCTTCACATCTAAACCTAGATGACTTGTTAGTATATTTTTAGTTGCACGTGTGATTGCATTTACATGTTTTGCTTCCATTAGACCCCCACCATTCCAATCTTTAGCTTAACACTTTTTTTATTGATTCAATGACACGGTCAGCTTGAAATGGCTTAACTACAAAATCCTTAGCCCCTGATTGGATAGCATCAATAACCATCGCTTGTTGCCCCATAGCCGAACACATAATCACTTTTGCATTACTATCGATTTTTTTAATTTCTTTTAACGCTTGAATTCCATCCATTTCAGGCATTGTGATATCCATTGTTACTAGTTGTGGTTTTAACTCTTTGTACTTTTCAATTGCTTCTGCTCCATTAGCTGCTTCACCAGCAATTTCAAAACCATTCTTAGTTAATATATCCTTAATCATCATTCTCATAAATGCTGCGTCATCTACAATCAATACTGATGCCATATTATACCACCCCACAAGACTTTTCTTTTTTACTTTTTATTCGGTAATTACTTTTTCTAAATTTAATAACGTGAACAATCGACTTCCAATTTTTACGACACCACGTAAATACGTAGCCTCTACGCCCCCTACCACTTCAGGAGTTGGCTCAATCTTATCTTTTTGAATGTCAATTACATCATTTGCGCCATCAACAATAAATCCCATTTCAATGTCATCTTTTGAGACGACAAGGATTCTTGTAGCATCATCATATTCTTTTTCTTCAATGCCAAAGCGTTTTCTTAAATTTATCACAGGTGTAATCACACCGCGTAAATTCATAACACCAGTTACAAAAGGATAGGTTCTCGGGATACGTGTTACATTTTGTATCCGTTCGATCGATTGTACATACTCAACCTCTATCGCATATTCCTGGTCTTTTAATTGAAAAACGATTAGCTTTAAAGCTGTATTCAATTCTGTTTCAGTGGACACTCATATTCCCCTCCTAACCTTTACTTAATAAGTGCATTCGTATCAACGATTAATGCAACTTCACCATTTCCTAGTATCGTCGCACCAGAGATAGCAAACACATCTGTTAGATAATTCCCTAACGATTTTAATACGATATCATGTTGTCCAATTAGAGAACTTACAATTAACCCCGCTACTTTATCTCCTTTATGGATAATAACTAACGAATTAAAGTCGCTCTCTTCTTCTTCTCCTGGAACTTCAAATATATTACGTAAGGAAACGAGAGGTACTACTTTACCACGGAAATCAATTACCTTTTGGTTGTGCGTCGTATAGATTTCCTTTTTATTCACAATTGCAGTTTCTACAATTGATGAAAGCGGAATAGCATACTTTTCTTCTCCTACTTCAACCAACATTACATCAATAATCGATAACGTCAATGGAAGTTGAATCGAGAAAATTGACCCTTTGCCTTCCGTTGAATCTACGGTTACAATCCCACCTAATGATTCAAATTTAGCTCGTACTACATCTAAACCGACTCCACGGCCAGAAACGTCTGTAATTTGGTCAGCTGTACTAAACCCTGATGAGAATAATAATGAAAACACTTGCTGGTCAGTCATCTTTCCAGCTTCTTCTTCATTAATAATTCCTGATTGTAACGCCTTATTTAATACTCGTTCTCGGTTAATTCCTGCGCCGTCATCTTCAATTTCGATAAAGACATTGTTGCCGCTGTGATATGCTCGAAGAATAACGGTTCCTTCTTCCGGCTTCCCAGCTTCTCTTCGAACTGACGGTAACTCAATCCCGTGGTCAATTGAGTTTCTTATTAAATGAACAAGTGGATCTCCAATCTCATCGATTATCGTGCGGTCTAACTCTGTTTCAGCACCGACAATTTCAAGATTCACCTTTTTGTTCAAGTCTTTAGATAAACTTCTTACCATTCTTGGGAAACGATTAAATACTTGCTCTACAGGCATCATTCTCATGTTCAAGATAATTTCTTGAAGGTCCCCTGATATCCTAGACATTCTTTCTACTGTTTCATTCAACTCACTATTGTTAAGCTCCGTAGAAATTTGTTCTAATCTTCCTCTATCTATAACTAACTCTTCAAATAAATTCATCAATACGTCTAGACGCTCAATATTTACTCGAATTGTTTTGTTTCCTTCGTTACCTGTCTTCTTAGTTGTCGTTTCTTCCACTTTTTCCTTTTTGGTTTCTCCTTGTGTCCCGCGAGAAGAAGCTAATTGTTTTTCCTCTTGCTCTTGAGAAGCTTTCTTTAATTGGTCGCCGTCAATATCACTAATTTGTACGTCAACAATTTCAGATACTTTGTTAATTCTTTGAGAAACCTCATTAGCTTCAATCTTTGTGATTAAAGTAACTAAGAAATCTTGTTCAAATTTTTCATCCTCAAGTTCTTCAGCACTAGGTGAAGTTTTAATAATTTCACCTATTTGTTCAAGGACTTCAAACACCATAAATACTCTAGCAGCTTTAAGCATTGTTCTTTCATCTAAGGTAACCTTTACTTGATAAGCATAATATCCTTGTTCCTTAGATTGAGTGATTACTGCTTGTTCAAACTGGTCATAACTTTGCATAACTAAACCGGATTGTTCACTAGATGGTTGTGACGGAGTTTGTGTCTCTGTTCGTTTTTCAACTTTAACAGACCCACCTTTTTCAATTTGTTCTAGCATAGTAACAATTTCAGAAACATCACGCTTACCAGTACCACCACTTGCAATATCATTTACCATGTGTTCTAAGTCATCCACAGACGCAAAAACAACATCCAATACTTCAGAAGAAGGTGCTAACTTTTTATTACGCAAAAGGTCAAGTACATTTTCCATATTATGTGTCAAATGTGCTAGATCCTCATAACCCATCGTTGCAGCCATCCCTTTCAACGTATGAGCAGAACGAAAAACTTCTCCAACGATAGATATGTCATTTGGTTCTGTTTCTAGCTTAAGCAAATTATCATTTATCGCCTGTAAGTGTTCCTGACTTTCATCAATAAAAACATCTAAATACTCTGCATGGCTCAAGACCTTTTTCACCTCGACTATTTCTTATGTCCTTATTAGCTACTATTTTTTTACTAGTTTGGTATTGATTTATTTAATAATAGCACAATTATAAGAAAATAAGTATTATTTCGACAAAATTCATCTAGTTTTTGTAAGACTAATTAACTATATCATAACCCATATTTTTTATAGTTCAAGACTTTATGATACATTTTTAAAACTTTTAAGGTAAAATCTTTATGGAAATTAAAAAAGAACCCAATGTTTGAGTTCTTTTCCACAATTTAGTTTGACGAAGCAAGGTCAAGCCACTGGATTAACTCAGAGTCATTTGCATCTCGCAAGCCTTCTACCCTGGCTACCTCTTGACCTTCGTTATAATAAACAAGAGTAGGGGTAGCAGTGATTTGATATTGTCTCCATGCATCTTCAAATTCAAGAAGATTGAACATCTTTAAATCAATGCCATTTTCTTCTGTTAATGGCACAATTACTGGTGTCATCTGTTGACACGCAGGACATGTAGGGCTGTAAAAATAAACAGCTACATTTTCCCCACTTGATATGGAACTATCCAACTCATCGGGTAGGATGATATTTTGGTAATTTGGATTATCCAATTGTTTTACTGTTTCAGGGTGAAGCTCCGATTTATTATACGGGTTTCCTTCTATTCTTTTTTCTTTAGTTGCATTGGTTAATAACGCTAACGCAGTGAACAGTACGATAATAATTAATGAGAATATAATAACCTTTTTCAATGTGAACCTCCAGTTCTTTTCTCTATTACAATAATGTAATAACAAAGCATAAATATCAGCAGGAATGCCACTAATGCTAGAAAGGGAATTGTAATAAATCCTAACCAGTTAATATATTGCCCAGTGCATGGTATGATTCCACAAGAATCGATTGTTGATAAAGCAGGAATCTTTTGAAGCATATAATGATAAGTTGCGACTATAATTCCGATAGTTGAAAAAATAAGACCATATAAAGCTTGTTTTGTATCTTTTTTTACAACAGCTACCCCTAAAATTATTACTAGAGGGTACATGATGATTCTTTGGTACCAACAAAGCTCACAGGGGATGAATCCAACAATTTCAGAAAAATAAAGGCTTCCACTAGTTGCAATCACTGAAATTGCCCAAGCTGAGAACAATAAACTTTCAATTCTTTTTTGAACACTTTTTCCCACTAGTTTTCGCCTCCTCCTTTCAATTTTACCTAATGTAAAGAGGTAGTGCAATAATGAAGAACAACGTTTTTTAGTTTTTATGTATATTCATGAATAATATTGATAATTATTATCAATACTAAAAAAAGAAAGAGCAGATTCCCAATTTAATCTGCTCTTTCTAGGGATGTTTATGCCTCAGGTTCGAACGTCTTACAGTCCGTCTCCTGTTGTGTTTCAGCTTGTTTACCTGTATGGCTGACAACGTATATCTCATCAGCTGAACATTTATTACCAGATGCCCAATAAACACAGTTGTTTACTTCACATAATACATCTACTGCCATTGATAACACCTCCTCTCTTCCTTTATCGTTCACAAAAACAGAACGATTCATACAGGAAAAACGGGGTTGACAAGATGCGGTAGAGTTTTGTTATTCTTCCTTTACTTCATTCTCAATTTTAAACTTAAATGTATCAAAGTTAAGCCACATTAAAAAATAAAATAATGTACTCACACCGATTAACGGAATTAACACCATGAAATTAATAATGACTAGCCAATAACCAACAATCCATACTAATTGCATAAGCATTCGCAGAGGATGGAGAAAAGCAAGTGCACCTGCAGCTCGGATATAGTTAATAACGGAAAACTCATAATGGGCCATTACAGGAAAAATATTTATAAAAGTTATCGCAATAATAAATGACACACTTACTAATATATAAAACAAAACTCTTCCAACTGTTTCAGGGGAATAATCAATAAATATAAAATTTAAATAGACTAAATATGAAAAAAACATAAAAATAATACCAACTAAATTGGACTTAACAAATTCTTTTTTATAATAGAAAAGGAAAGTTTTAAACATCGGTACATCGTCTTCACCCAAAAGCCATCTCCTAGTTACGGAATAGACAGCAACCGTTGCAGGCATAAAACCAAATACACCTAGTCCTAAAATAACAAAAAACACCCATAATACATTAAGAGTGATGATACGATATAAAAAATCAGAAACTCGAAATAAAAAATTCATGACAACACACCTTTAATAAAACATAGGGAAAGCCTGCTTTTGCAGACTTTCCTTGTTTTTTTATTTCTCTCTTTATTATAGCATGTCAAAAAATATAATCCATCTTGTTGAACGTGTGGATGATTGATGACTTTAATGCTACTCTATAGTTTCTCTCCACTCCACTATTTTCAAAGTTATGTGAAAAATTAGTACAACTCAAATTCATAGTGGTTTACAAAGCAAGTTACTTCGTGTTAATAACATAATTCTTTTTTTTTGTACCGCATGATTGTCTGATAATCAAATCAGGCTCAACCATTACAGATGTTGAATGAATCGTTCCTCTGATTAAATCATATAACATATAGGCTGCCAATTTCCCTATTTTTTCTTTATCTTGGCGAATTGTCGTTAATGGTGGGTCTACATATTTCGAAGCTTCGATATCATCTAAACCAATAACCACAATATCATCTGGTACTGACAAACCTGCTTCTTTGACAGCTTGAATGGCACCTAGAGCCATCAAATCGGAAGCTGCATATACAGCTTTTGGTATTTTTTCTGATAATAAGATTTTTTTCATGGCTTCATAGCCACTCTTTGTAAAGAAATCACCGTACATAACCCAATCATCATTTAATGATAATCCGTACTCAGTCATAGAACGCTTAAAGGATTCCAAACGCATTTTTGCGATATTAGAATCTTTCTTACCGCCAATATAGGCAATGTCACGGTGACCTAGTAAGTAAAGATGTTCGACTACCTTTGTTGAAACCTTAAGGTTATCGGTCATGATATAACCTGATTTTTCTCCTGTAAGTTCTATGTCAACACCAATACACGGAATACTACTATTATCTAAGGTGTATACGGACTCTTGAATCTCTTCTCCTCCGATGATGATGCAGCCGTCAACTCTATAATGCGTACAACGAGCTAAAAAGTCTTCATGAGCCATGTTAAATTTTTCATTAGAGAAAAACATTAAATCATAGCCTAAATTCCCTATATTTTTTTTGAAGACATTCATGACATCAACAAAAAATGGGTGGTTAAAGTTTGCATTGACTTTTCCAGCATAAACCACACCAATAACATCTGACGTTTTGCTTGCTAGTGTCTTGGCAGAATAAGAAGGTCTATATTTTTGCTGTTCCATGATATCTAGCACGCGTTTTTTCGTTTCTTCACCTACATCATCATAATTATTAATGATTTTGGATACAGTTGCTTGTGAAACACCTGCTAATTTTGCTATTTCTTTAATAGTTACTTTCATACGTGTAAACTCCTTCTTTCGTTTACAGCAAGAAGAAAATTAACTTTTTACTGACCCTGCTGTCAGACTATCGATAAACATTCTGTTAAATGCAAGGAATACAATAATTAAAGGTACTGTAGCCCAGAATGTTCCTGACATTATCATACCAAAGTCACGAACATAATTGTCATTCAGAGAACGAAGGGCAACTTGTAAAGTTTGTGACCCCTGATCTTGTAATACAACTAATGGCCATAGGAAATCATTCCAATGGTGCATAAATACTATAATACCTAATGTTGCGAAAGCTGGCAAGATCGTAGGAACAACAATATTCCAATACGTTCTAAAATTAGAACTACCATCAATTCTAGCTGCTTCAACTAATTCTTTTGGAACAGCTTCAGCGATATACTGCCTCATCCAGAAAATACCGAATGCGTTGATAACACCTGGAACGATTACTGCTCTTAAATCACTTAACCATCCTAATTTAGAAATGATTACATACGATGGCACAAGTCCTAATTGTGGTGGAATCATCATTGTAACTAAGATAAAAACAAAGAAAATATTTTTTCCTTTAAAGTCGATTTTTGCGAAAGCAAATCCAGCTAATGAACATAAGAACAATGTACCAATCGTTACTGTTACTGCAACAATCACCGAATTCCACATTGTACCAAAAAAGTTAATGCTATTTAATACATTTTGAAAGTTTACTACTAGCCGATCTCCCGGAATAAATGCTGGAGGCATTTTATTAATAACACTGTTTGCACTAGTCGCCATAACGAACATCCAATAAAATGGGAAAAGGGACAATAGCGAAGCGGTGATTAACAATAGATAAACAAACGATTTCGAAATCGAAAAAGCTTTAGCTCCTACTTCTTTTTTTACTGCCATTACGCTTTCCCTCCTACCTTTTTAGAACGTCCAAGACGAGATGTTAACCATAAGTTAATTCCTGAGAACACCATTATGATGAAGAATAATGTAATAGCTACTGCAGAAGCCGAACCAAAGAAATTACTAACAAATGCTTCTCTCCATAAATACGCAACAACTGTAATACCTTCTTCACGTAGATTTCTACCTAAGAAAATGAGTGGCTCAGTAAACACTTGTAAAGCCCCGATTGTACCCATGAATACAGCAAAAATAATAAATGGTTTAATCATTGGAATGGTTATATACGTAATTTGTTGCCATACTGTGGCACCATCAATTTTTGCAGCCTCATATAAATCGTTTGGAATACTTTGCATTCCGGCAAGGAAAATGATTGTGTTATAACCTACCCAACGCCAAAAAATCATAACGGCAATACCTGTTTTTGTTCCCCAATAATCTGCTCTCCAAGTTACAGGGTCAATATTGAACCAACTTAAAATTAAGTTAGCAAGACCAAACTCCTGGTTACTAAAGATGACACCAAAGATGATTGCTACAGCAACTACGGATGTAACATATGGTAAGAAAATCGCTACACGAAATGCGTTACGAAAACGGATTAATGCAGAGTTAAGAGCAAATGCCAAAATAACCCCGATAATCATCTGAGGTAACGTACCTAAAACCCCAATAATAAGTGTGTTTTTAATGGATGTCCAAAACAATGGATCGGCATAAATTAATTTAAAATTATTGATTCCGACAAACTCCATTGGTGATAGTCCATTCCATTTAAAAAATGCTAAATAAAAACTAAATAGCATTGGAAATAAACCAAAGATAGAAAATAATATGAAGAAGGGCGAAATAAATAAATAGCCGGAAATCGCATTCTTCTGATATTGGTTTAACTTTTGCTCCTTGATTTCTTTTGCTGGCAACGGAATTCCCTCCTTGACTCTAATAGAAAGGATATGACAGTATTACTGCCATATCCCCTCATTGAAATTAAATCTTAGTTATTACTGTCTAGCTAGACGGTTTTCAATACGATCAACAGCAGCATCCCACTCTGCATCAGGGTCTTCACCTTGAGTTACACGAGATAATGCTTCTTGAATTTCTTCTTGAGCGATTTGATAATGACGTCCTTTGTATACATATTGTACTTGCTCTGCAGCTTCACCAAAGATTTGTGCAGTTGGTGCGCCACCAAAGTACTCATCAGTATAAGCTAAGAACTCAGCGTCATCATATACAGCTGGAGCTGAAGGGAATAACCCTTTATCTAAGAATGAAAGCGTTTGGCCTTCAACTGAAGTTACCCAAGAAATGAAAGCGTAAGCTTCAGGAGCATGGTCAGATTCAGCAGGAATAGCTAAGTATGAACCACCCCAGTTACCAGCACCTTCTGGCATTACAGCAACATTCCAAGAACCAGAAGCGTCAGGAGCGTTACCTTTAATTACACCTTGCATCCAAGCTGGAGCAAGTAATGTAGCATATGTTCCATCTCCCATACCAGCACCCCACTCAGGAGTCCAAAGTTCGATGTTACCAATAGTACCATCAGCAATTAGTTCAGCTGTGTAATCATATGCTTCTCTAATGTAAGGCTCATCATTGATAATAAGCTCATCTTGCTCATTGAAATAAGAAACTGGAGCTTGGTCGCGAAGTGCGTTAAAAATTAACTCAGGACCATCAGCAAGAAGTACACCATTTTCAGCAAGTTTAGCTCCTGCTTCAGCATAAGCTTCCCAAGTATTGATTTGAGCTGCTACTTCAGCAGGGTCTGTTGGAAGACCAGCAGCTTCAAATAAGTCAGAACGATAGAACATTGCAGTAGGACCAATATCAGTAGGTAATCCGATTTGAATACTTCCATCAGCAGTTCCACCAACTGACCATGCCCAGTCAACAAAGTTACCTTGAACGTCTGCAGCACCTAAGTCATATAGGTTATGGAAACGGTCAGCAGCGTCTTTAAAACGGTCAATTTGACCAACTTCAACCATAGCAATATCAGGAGCACCGCTTCCTGCAGATAAAGCTGTGAAAAGGTTGTTACTCATGTCTTGCATGTCACCTTCTTGAATATTGAAAGTGATATGTGGGTTTTCAGCAGTATATTGTTTAGCTAACTCGTCATACCCAGTTGTACCAAATAACCACATTGTTAATTCTACTGGGTCACCAGATGCTTCTGGAGCTTCAGCAGGCTCACCACTTGGCTCAGCTGGTTCAGCTGGAGCTGGATCTGCGTCGCCACCGCCGCAAGCAGCGATAACCATTACAGCAAATAAAGCCGCAAGTAAAAGTTTAATCTTTGACATTTTTGTTTTTCCCCCTTTTAATTCTTTGAAAGATAGTAAAGCATTCGGTGAAGCATCATCCTTATTATCTTTTAATATCACCTCCTTATACGAATAATCTTCATCTTTAACTCCTTATTTCAAATCAAGTTAAAGTATGTTTTATAACACATATTTTTATGTGCTTTTGATATTCATTTAAGCAGTAACCTACTTACATTTCTTAAGTAGTTTCGCCATTAGGATTAGATAGTTCTAAAATAATTTCGGAAACGCTTTCATCAATACGCCTCATAGCAACTAGCCAATTTAGTTATGTATAATTTCTCAAAAAGGAATGCTTTCATTGTATTATCTAGCGTTTCCAATCTGCGAAACTACTAAATCGGTTTCGTTACACTAATATTAACGCCCATCCAATACCCTGTCAACATTTTTTTCCTATCATTCAAAAAAAAATTAGTGCTTTTCTGCCGCTTTTATTATAAATATTTTTTGTTTATTCGTTGAACAAAGTTTCGTAAATTACAATTTACTTTTACCTATGCTGTATAAACTAGGAACTTAGTACCGAAATGTTTTAGTGATGTATTGTTTCTATACCACAAAGGTAATGAGCTACTTTATAATATTCTAAATATATTGACTTCTTAACTGGATTTAGATATATTTAAGAGATATAATTAATATTCAGGAGGGATGATATTGGTCGACTTAAAAGAAAAAGTAATAGTCATTACTGGTGGTGGAACTGGACTTGGGCGTGAAGTCGTTTTAGAAGCCGTAAAGCACGGAGCAAAGGTTTCCATATGCGTCCGCTCTGAGAGCCACGTAAAACGGTTAAACGAGGATTTAAGCTCTTTTCCTGGACAATTTCTTGTGACCTTGGCAGATGCATCGGTTGAAGCCGATGTGCAACGTTTCGTTCAAGCGACGTTAAGCACGTTTGGACAAATTGATATTTTAGTGAATAACGCTGCTATATTTGAAAACTATAACGTTGTTGATTCATCATTGGAATCGTGGGAACGTCACTTTGAAAACAATGTTACCTCAGCTTTTTTAATGACAAGAGAATGCCTCTCTTCCATGAAAACTAATAAAAAGGGTAGAATCATTTCAGTTACTTCAGGATTAGCACGAGTAGGAGCTTCTGGTTTCAGTGCGTACAGTGCTAGCAAAGCAGCTCTTGAAGCCTTTACATTTACCGTCGAAGAAGAAGAGCATACGAACGGTATAACCGTTGCTGTCTTCAACCCTGGAGTGATGAAAACAAAATTACAAGCTAGCGGTGATGACCCTAAATTAGTCGCTCCTTATCTTTTAGCGATTGCTAGTGAAAACACCTTATCACACAGTGAGGTTATTTCAATAGAAGATGTAAAAAATAAAATGATTAACCTATAAGAACTACTTCATCTTTTATAAAAAGAGGTGCCCTCATTGGATTTATCCATACAGGCACCTCTTTTTTTAACTTTTAGAACGATAACACATTAAATCCAATTAACACCACTAAAATCGCAGTGATTGCAAATTGTATCCAATAATAGGTCTTCATTTTGCCAATGAGTACACCTTTTTTCGTGCGAACTAAAATCATTTCCATAAAATAAATAAGCACTAGTGCAAGTAATCCTTTTATCAGGAATGTAAGTGCAAATTGATAATTTATCAATAAACCTACTCCTGATACAACCATAATTACATAAAATAAACGCAATACCATATGTACAATCTTTCCAGGCTTCTGCTTATTCGCTACAATTAAAAAGTATGCAATAAAAAATAACAGAAGTGTAATGGCCCAAGAGCTAGCATGAGCATGATATAAACCAGTAATCATAATATCCTCCTACTTCTTTGTCATACCAATATAGTATACGAAAAAAAGAAAACATACAAATGAAGAGACTATACGAAAGACAAATATATCCTTTCGTACAGTCTCTTCCTATTGTTCTTAATTCAAGTCGAAATATTGTCCGTTTACTTCATAAACAACCCATTCTGCTAAGTTTGTTGCATAATCCGCTATCCGTTCAACATATCTGCCAATGAAGGCAAGTTGAAGCAACTCTTCTGCTGAGGTAGATGCTGAATTAGCCTTTTTCATTAAATCCTTTATAAAGTTGCTATACATTGCATCAACAACATCATCCATTTGCGCAATCTTCTGCGCTCCTAGTACATCAAGATTTTGATAAGCGTCTAAGGCGTTACTTAACATATCTTGAGCTCTTGAGGCAATACTTAACAGTTCCTCTTTACTTTCTTCTATATAACTGTGTTTTACACGAATTGAATTTTTCGCAATATCAACTGTTAAATCTCCCACTCGCTCTAAATCACTAGATATTTTTAAGGCAACAATCAGTTTTCGTAAGTCACTTGCTACTGGTTGTTGTTTCGCAATCATCAGCGTTACCATCTCATTAATATGAAGTTCCATACCATTTATGGTCGGGTCATGGTGGATTACACCTTCTAGAGTTTCGAGGTTATTTGTCGTAAAACCTTCTAGGACCGAGTCCAGAGATTTTTTTACTTCTTCACCCATAGTCACGATTTGAACCTTCACTTCTTCTAGTGCATGTTCGAAATTATTTCTTACTACCATTGTAAGCACTCCATTTCTCTTATCCAAATCGTCCTGTAATATAGTCTTCTGTTCTCTTATCGCTTGGATTAGAGAAGATTTTTCCTGTTTCATCATATTCTACTACTTCTCCGTTTAAGAAGAATGCTGTTTTATCAGAAATACGAGCAGCTTGTTGCATATTATGGGTAACGATGGCAATCGTAAAATGCTCTCGTAATTCTTGAACAAGCTCTTCGATTTTAAGTGTAGAAATAGGATCTAGCGCGGATGTTGGTTCATCCATCAAAATGACATCAGGTTCAATCGCTAAACAACGAGCAATACAAATTCGTTGTTGCTGTCCACCAGATAAACCATATGCATTTTCGTGCAGTCGGTCTTTCACTTCATCCCAAATCGCAGCACCACGTAAACTCTTTTCAACGATTTCATTTAAAATCTTTTTATCTTTAATCCCATGAATCTTTGGTCCATAAACAATATTTTCATAAATTGATTTTGGGAATGGATTTGGTTTTTGAAACACCATACCGACCTTTGTACGTAATTCCTCAACACGGTATTTTGCATCAAATATATTTCGATCCCGGTACACAATTTCTCCAGATGTTTTAACCGAAGGAACCATCTCTACCATACGATTTAACGTTTTAATGAAAGTAGACTTTCCACAACCTGATGGTCCAATAATTGCCGTCACCTGATTTTCCGCAATATCAAGCTCAATGTTTTTCAATGCATGGTCGGTACCATACCATAAGTTTAAATTTTTTACTTCATATACGTTTTTCACAGCTACATCTGATTGTATGTTCTTTTTTATATCTGTAGACACCTTAAGTTTCACATCTTGCATTACTGCCGTCATACTACTCATCCCCTTTATAAATTAATAACGATTTTGATATTTATTTCGAATCCACACTGCAATTGAGTTCATAATGAGTAGCATCGCTAGAAGGACCATGATTCCAGCAGCTGCTACAAAATGAAACGCTTCTTGAGGTCTAGATGTCCAGTTGAAAATCTGAATTGGCATGACCGTAAACTGTGACATTAATCCGTCTGGTAAAAAGGCAACATACGTTAAAGCGCCAATCATAATTAACGGTGCCGTTTCACCAATTGCTCGTGATAAGGCTAATATGTTACCTGTTAAAATCCCTGGTAAAGCTGACGGAAAAACGACTCGACGAATCGTCTGCCATTTCGTTGCACCCATCCCATAAGAAGCTTCGCGTAATTCTTTCGGTACAGACTTAAGAGCCTCTTGAGAAGCTACTACAATAATAGGCAAGATTAACAAAGCCATTGTTAATCCCCCTGCAAGAACACTTCTCCCTAAATCTAAGCCTCGAACAAATAATGTAAGTCCTAGTAATCCAAATACAATCGAAGGTACACCTGCTAAATTTGTAATGTTCATTTGAACGAAACGAGTAAATCTACCTTTTTTTGAGTATTCTTCTAAATAAATTGCCGTTCCTACTCCTAAAATAAATGATAAAGGAGCCGTGACTATCATCAACCAAATGGTACCGAAAAATGCAGCTTTTATTCCTGCATCCTCCGCTCGTCTAGAAGCAAAACTCGTTAGAAAATTCCAATCTAAAAATCCAATTCCTTGAGTGAATATCCGGTAAAGTAACGTGACTAAAACAAATAATCCGAAAATGGTAGCTCCAATATATAATCCTTTGTAAAAGGTATTTTTCACTAAACGCTTAGGTATATTGGTTAAAACTTTTTCTTGGTTGATTAAACTCATTTTAATATTCCTCCCTAAAGCGTTTTGAGATATATTGTGCCAATAAGTTCATAAGTAACGTAAAGACGAACAGCGTCATTCCAACTGCATAAATACTATAGTAAGCGGTTGTACCATACCCTGCATCACCTAAACTTACTTGAACAATGTAAGCTGTCATCGTTTGAATCGCTGATGTAACATCTAGTCCAACACTTGGGTTGGCTCCTCCTGCTACGGTAACAATCATTGTTTCCCCAATTGCTCTTGAAATTCCTAAGACAAAGGATGCAATGACGCCAGACAAAGCGGCTGGCAACACAACTTTTATCGCTACCTCAAACCTTGTCGAACCCATTGCATAAGCTCCTTCACGAATGGAACGAGGAACAGAACTTAACGCATCCTCAGAAAGGGAAGCAATCATAGGAATTATCATAATCCCAACAACAATCCCTGGGCTTAACGCATTATAAACAGACATTCCAGGAATAATGTTTTGCAACAATGGCGTTACAAACGTGAGAGCAAAGAATCCGTACACAATTGTTGGTACTCCGGCTAACACTTCTAATATGGGCTTAATTGTTCTTCTGACACGGTCAGAAGCATATTCACTCAAAAAAATGGCTGAACCTAATCCAACTGGAATGGCAAAAATCATTGCAATTACAGCAACTTTTAGGGTTCCTACAATTAGCGGTAAGATTCCAAAGCTTGGATTGCTATGCATTGGGTACCACTCTTTACTTGTAATAAATTCAAAAAATGAAACCTGTTGAAAGAATGTAAACGTTTCGGCTAATAACGTCAGTACAATACCGATAGTTGTTAAAATTGAAATGACAGCACACGCCAAAAATAGTTTTGGCATTCCATTTTCAATAACAGCACCAACATTTCTATTTGACTGTTTATTTTCGCTTATCATTTCCGCAACTGTTTTCCCTTTAAAGTTTCCCATTATAAATTACACCCCCGTGTAATACACCATAATTAGAGGTAAGATGTGGGGATGAGCCACACACCTTACCTATTTTTTTAGATTATTTTGCAGCTTCGATTTTTGCTAAGTTAGCATCATAATTTGCTTGTGGAAGGTTAATGTATCCAACTTCTAAAGCTAAGTCGCCAACATTTTCATTTAAGAACAATAAGAAGTCATAAATTTCAGGACGTTGAAGTGCTTCTACATTTACATATGTGTAGATTGGTCTAGAAAGTGGTGCATAAGAACCATCGTTGATTGTATCAATTGTTGGCTCAACTGCTCCGTTACCATTGTCAATTGGTACTACTTTTAATTTATCTTGGTTTTCTTCATAGTAGGCATATCCGAAATATGAAATCGCATAAGGACTTCCTACAACACCATTTACAAGTACATTGTCATCTTCAGAAAGTTGAGCGTCTTTACGAATATCTTCTTTGTTTAAGATAACTTCATGCCAGTAATCATATGTTCCAGAATCCATTCCTGGGCTATAGAATTCAATTTTCTCTGCAGGCCAGCCTTCTCGAACATCTGCCCAAGTTTCAGCTCCACCTTCTACCCACATTTTGTTTAACTCTTCAACAGTTAAGTAGTCAACGAAATCATTTTCCTTACTTACTACAACTGATAACCCGTCATATGCTAATTCAAGTTCAATGTATTCAATTCCATTTTCTGCTGCTAATTCTGCTTCTTCTTCTTTAATTGTACGAGAAGCGTTACTCATGTCTGTTTCACCAACTACAAAGCGTTTGAATCCACCACCAGTTCCAGATACCCCTACAGTTGCGCGAACGCCAGGTTGTTCTGCACCATATTCTTCAGCTACTGCTTCCATAATTGGGAAAACTGTAGACGAACCATCAATTTGAATTTCACCAGAAAGTGCTGCTTCTACTTCTGTTTCTTCTTGTGTTTCTTCTTGCTGCTCCTGTTGTTCTGGAGCTGGGTCAGTATTAGAACCATTTGTGCTTTCGTTTCCTGTTCCACATGCAGTAGCAAAAATCATTAATGATGCCATTCCTACTGTTAGTGCAGAGCGTTTGAAAATTTTCATGTTAATATTTCCCCCTACGATAGATAGATAGTTTAGTATTTTGAGCTAACCTCATCTGTTTGGACTTGGTTGCTCTCTACATTTCATAGAATACGCTTTGTCTATTAATGTCATATAAACGGAGTGTAAAGATATTGTAAATGAAGTGGCACTATTGTAAATTCTAAAGACTTATATTAACGTTTTGAAAAGAAGAAAACCCTTATATTACAACACTGTAAGCGTTTTTACAGCTTGTGAAGTTGAACCAAATTATCCCCAAAAAAACTACTAAATCTTTTGTTGATTTAGTAGTTTTTTATGTTTTCTACTCTATTTTTTGTTAGTCGGATGAAATTTCTGCTTTCATTTTCAATAACTTAATCCTAATTTAATTCAAAGTTGTATCCTAACGTAGCAAGTTTTACATCCCTTTTATAGTATGTTTCGACTTCCCTTTTAAGTTGATTTAAATCACCAAAATGTGGCAAGTGGCATAATAGGAGTGATTTCACTCGCGCCTGTGTTCCTAAAATTCCTACTTCTGTAGTGTTCATATGTCCTCCTGGAGGCGAAGACTGTTCTGCAAAAAAGCTACATTCTGTTAAAAGTACATCACAGTCGGATGCAAATCTCACTAGCTCTGGGAAAAAAGCTGTATCGGCAGTATAAACTACTGTGTGTGTACCATTGTTTATTCTCATCGCAGCACATGGCGCGGGATGGTTAGTCTTAATAAAAGAGAAATGAAAAGGACCAATGTTTATTGGTGTATCCATCTCATATGGAATCGAAATTACGTAAGGTTCATAAGATAACGTTTTATATTTTTCTTCATCAAGCTGGTGACCATAAATCGGTAACACCTTATTTGTCTTTCCTAGTTTGGTGCTAAATAATCTAGCATATTGAAGAACACCAATATCAGCAACATGGTCATGGTGATAGTGAGATAAAATGACGGCATCCAAGTCTTCCACTGCGCAATACTTTTGTAAATGACTTACTACACCACTTCCACAATCAATGAGGAGGCGAAACCCATCTTGTTCTAGTAAATATCCTGAAGTTGCCTGTCCTTCTTTCGGAAAGCCGTGCCAGCACCCGATAACTGTTAATTTCATCTTTTTCCCCCTATTTGGCTTGTGGCTTTTTTCTATGGTTTCTTGTAACAGTTGCGTACTCGTTTTTGCACGCCAGCCCTAGTTTCGTGTACGCATTTTGATTTGCGTACGCGTTTTTGCTCGCCGCATCCGATTTCGCGGGCGCATTTTCTTTTGCTTACTCGCTTTTACTCGCCGGCCTCTGTACCTTGTGCATATTTTATTCTACTGTTATTTTAAACCGGAGCAAAAAAAAAATACTCCTGTCTAGTAGACAGAAGTATTTTTAATTAATTATTGAGCTGTAGGGTATACACTTACTTGCTTGCGGTCACGACCAACGCGTTCAAACTTAACAACGCCGTCAACTTTAGCGAATAATGTATCGTCTCCACCTTTACCTACGTTTACACCAGGGTAAATACGAGTACCACGTTGGCGAACTAGGATTGAACCACCTGTAACAGCTTGGCCGTCAGCACGTTTTGTACCAAGACGCTTCGAGATTGAGTCACGACCGTTCTTTGTACTACCTACCCCTTTTTTCGATGCGAAAAACTGTAGATTCATTTTTAACATGAGATTCACCTCCTATGAATTTTCTTTTATTACGATAAAGTCTCCGTACTCAGCTTCAATAGATCGAAGGGCAACAAGCATCCCTTCCAATAATAGCTGTACTTTCTCATACGTTTGTTCGTCCAATTGGTTAGGAACCGAACAGCGGAGAAAGCCGCCATCATCAGAGAGCTCAACTTTAGGTTCAACCTTACATAGCTTTGCGATGGCATTAATTGCACCAAAGCTAACCGCTGATGCACCTGCACAGACAATATCTTGCCCATGAGGTCCTGCTTCTGCATGACCATCCATTGAAAAAGAGTCGAATTTATTTTGTTCATTTCGTTGAACAGTAACGGTAATCATAGTAATTATCCGTTGATTTTAGAAATAGTCACTTTAGTGTAAGGTTGACGATGACCTTGCTTACGACGGTAGTTTTTCTTCGCTTTCATTTTCCAAACAATGATCTTCTTTTGACGACCTTGTTTTTCAACTTTAGCTGTAACTGTTGCACCTTCAACGTAAGGAGCTCCTACCTTTGTTTGGTCTCCACCTACAAGTAGAACTTTATCGAAGCTTACTTCGTCGCCTTCAACAGCGTCAAGCTTTTCGATGTAGATTTCTTGTCCTTCTTCTACTTTAACTTGTTTACCACCAGTTTCAATAATTGCGTACATTCTCTGCACCTCCTTGATATACTCAGACTCGCCAAATGCGAGGTAAGACGCTTGTCTTTTAAAAACCTGCCTTGTGCGGTTGCAGTTCTTTGGGTGCTATCCAAACAACTAACAAATGATATCATATCACATATCAAAAACCAATGTCAATGCTCATTCCATCCGTGATTCATCGCTTTTTGTTTTGCCTCTTTTTCAGAACCAATAAAACTTATATTATATTCTTGTTCGGACATCTTCTCATTTTCCACGATAAAGATTTGATAAAATAACGACTCCTGCAGTCTATGTAAATGTTCATTCTTATTTCCCTTAATAATCGTTGCAATTTTTTCTGGAACTTCTAATACTAAAGCCTCTGCATCCATATTTCGATACTCCCATAACACCCGCTCAATCCGGTATGCTTGTGCTTCATCAGATAAAATAACTCCTTTACCCGAACAAGTAGGACACGTTTTCGAAAGACTATCCTGTAAGTTTTGACGGATTTTTTTACGAGTCATTTCCACCAAACCAAGACCTGTAAATCCACGGACACTTGTTTTCGTTCTGTCCTTTTCTAATGCCTTCGTGAATGCATGAATGACTTCTTGCTTATCGACCTCTTCTTTCATATCTATAAAATCGATGACGATAATTCCAGAAATGTCTCGTAACCGTAATTGCCTAGCAATTTCTTTGGCTGCTTCCGTATTTGTTTTCTTTATTGTATCACGTAGATTACTTTTGCCAGTAAATTTCCCTGTATTCACATCTATCACAGTTAAAGCTTCTGTTTTGTCAATCATAAGATAGGCACCATTTTTTAACCAAACCTGTCGACGTAATGCTTTTTCTAACTCTTTTTCTATCCCGTACTCGGAGAACACATTTTCTTTTCCTCGATAATATGTAACTTTCAAATTTAGTTGCCGGTATGGTTCTAACAAACCAAGTAAGCGATTGTAATCTTTTTGGCTATCAATAATGATTTCAGATACATCGGAAAATGATAAATCACGAACAATCCGTTCAAGTAATCCAGTATCCTGATGAATTAGTGACGGCGGTGCCAGATCTTTCCCTTCTTGCCAAATGTCTTTCCAGAATTTTCTCAAGAAAGCTAAATCTTCTTCAACCTTTTCTTGTTCCAAGCCTTCACAAACTGTTCGAACAATGATTCCTTCATTTTGCTTTAACACCTGTTCTCCCATTTTACGCCATCGTTCTCGTTCTTCTTCACTATTCATTCTTCGTGATACGCCAACATATCCCCCTTGTGGCATATAGACAATATATCTGCCAGGAAATGAGATAACTCCTGTAAGTCTTGGTCCCTTTGTTCCAAAACCTTCTTTTGTAACTTGAACAAGTACCTCCGCACCTTTAGTAACAAATTCAGAAATGTTGCGTTCTTTCTTTTTTTCTTCGTCTTCCTCTAATAATTGATAAGAAAGTAAATCATCCCGATACAAAAATCCATTCTTATCGCGACCAATGTCAACAAAAGCAGCCTGCATTCCTGGGAGTACATTGACCACTCTTCCTTTATAAACATTTCCGACAATTCTGTCCTCAATTTGACGCTCTATTAACAGTTCAACTACCTGATTATCTTCGATGATCGCAGCTCTTCGTTCTGTTGTCGAAACATTTAGAACAATATTCTTCAAGTGCTACATCCCCTACTTTCTATTCTCATTACCGACTATTACATCATTTATCCAAATTGTAGCGTTACTTTTCTTTATATTTATTATAGGCTATTAACCACTTAGATAAAGGCGTTAATTCAAAGAAAAGATATGTTAAATATAATAACAGCTCGTTTGATTAATTATAAAGTTTATATTACAATAATGTAAAATGTATTTTAGTTTTATGGAGGTTTTTATGAGCACAGATAAGTGTGTTTATCTACTTGAGGAAGAGCCAGCGCATGCGATGCTTCTATCCTATCATATTGAAAAACTTGGATATGCTGTAAAGCTATTTGAACGCGCTACCGACTTCTTCTTCTCTTCTCCTGAAAATGTCCGTTATGTGATCGCAAGTGAAGACCTTTCAGATATAGATAGTGATTCTTTATGTTCAAAGTTAATGGAAAATTATTCAGACATAAAAATATTGTTTACAACCACTAGAGGGAAACAGTGCTGTACGAATTGTAAAGATACGTTGTATATTGAAAAACCCTTTTCGTTATCTGCTTTGCAAAAAGCTTTAGAAGAAACACTAGCATTAACATCTATTGGTAAATAAGTGGAGCGTGGTCCGTATTAATGGACCGTCGTTCCGCTATTTTTCTTGTTTTTAATGACAATAAGAGATCCTATGTCCGTAAACGATATTATTTCAATAATAAACTAAAATTATGGACTTCGCTCCATATAAAGAAGGGAGATAAAGGTCAAATCCGGACCTTTATCTCCCTTTTGTTATATCTTGGAGTGTATGGTTTATTTTTTTATCGTGAAAGTAGGTTTGTAATATCTCTATTTCTTCAATGAATGTTTTCTTACTCGTATCTTTAATGACGATGATATGATTATGGCCTTTTCGAAATTTTTTAAGAACGTCGCGAATTTTCATATCGTTTGGAAATGTGAGGTGTTGCCTTCTCGAATAGGTCATTTTTCCGTTTAACCTGTCCATAAGAAACCTCATATAGGCATAATGGCGCTGCTTCCACTCTAAGTAATTTGATATACATAAAAAGAATAAAACAACCCATAAGTTCAAATGAAATGGAAACATGATATAACTCAGTAAACTGACCAAAGCTAATACACCTATTGAGGAATACAAGGTTAAGGCTTGTGCCCGTTGGTATGCGAATAGATAACAGTACCCTAAATGAACTAACTTTCCTCCATCTAAGGGCCAAACTGGTATGAGATTAAAGCCTAAAATCATGAGGTTATGAAGGATAAATTGCTGATGGTCTGCCGTAGACCAAAAATCAAAGGATACAAAAGCAAAAGAAGCCCCCATTAGCCATAGGTGTTGAAGAGGACCAGCAATAATGACTAGAAATTCTTCCCGGAATGGTCGGTTGCCGCTTTCATCCATTTCAGCAACCCCCCCAAAAGGGAGTAATTCTATTTTGCGTATCCTCCAATTAAAATGATTGGCTACGAGAGCATGACCCATTTCGTGGATAAAAACTATCGCAAATACCATAACAACTTCTTTAAAATATCCTGTAATAATCCCAATTCCTAAAATAAACCAAAAGAATGGGTTGATTTTGATTTTTTTAATAATTGACCACATACTACTCAAATGATATCACGTCAATAGGGTCAACATATTTTTCTCCTTGCTTTAAGGCGAAATAATATATTCCTTTTTCCACTTCTTCATTACTAGAAACTGTGCCAATTTTATGTCCTGAAGTAATTGGGTCATATAACGCCACGTCTACATCGCTTAGCATTCCATACCATGATTCACTGCCATCATCATAGTGACGTATTCCTACCATCATCCCGAGGTTATCTTCTTCACCAACGAAAATGACAACACCCGATTTTACCGCCTCAACTCCTTCGTTCATACCGGTTTCAACTAACACACCTCGTCCATTTTGTTGGAAATTTTCGGTGATAACCCCCGAAGCCGGGACTGCATAGACCATTTCAGGAGAATAGTCTTCATAATCATCTAATGCCACCTCAGTCGTAAATGGTAAAAGCGCAAGCGGCTTTCCAAACTGGTTTTCATACCAACCGGCGATAGCATCAAACTTTAATTCCTGTTCGAATGATGTTTTAATAAATTGCCTAGCTCCTTCTAAGCTGGTAGCCGTATTGTTAAACAATATAGCCGTGACCAAAAAAACAACAACGGCAATGAGAGATCTCATCATAAGCCAATCTTTATTGATAAAATCCTCTTTCTTCTCTTCCTCTCTATCTTGAAATAGATAGAAATCAGGCTCATCTCTAGCTTCATCGTGACGTTCATAGAAAACTGGAGCAGACCTTTCTTTTTTCTTTACAGTGCCATGCGCTTCTCTTCTTCTCATATCAATTTTTCTTCTAATCTTGTCTAAATTTTTATCCATTGACTTTCCCCATCCTTTACCAAAAAGTCCTGCTATGATTTACTAGATCTTATGACTTGTCCGTCTCTCTTATGCCATAATAATAGAAACAATCTTTCCAGAAAGGCGTGGTTTTATGTCAGTCCGTAAACAATTGGTATCCGGTGTTCTTTTAGCAGGTGGAGAATCAAGAAGATTTGGTAGTCCTAAAGCGTTTCACCTTTTTAATGAAAAGCCTTTCTACTCCTATTCTTATGATGCGCTTACACCAATTTGTCATGAAATTATAATTATTAGTCATCCCGCCCATCAAGGTCTATACGAACAGAATGAATTCACTGTCTTAGTAGATGATGAAAAATTTCGAGGAAAAGGACCCCTAGCTGGCATTTTTACAGCAATGACCCATGGGAGTGGAGATTGGTTTGTTGTGGCACCTTGTGATACCCCATTTATAACTACTGACATCTACCTTAGCTTACTAGATGTAATAGATGACGCTAACGAATATGACGTCTATATTCCAGATGTAGTAGGTAAAAGACAGCCTTTAACTGCGATTTATCATAAAAGATGTCTTCCATTTATCCAAAAGCAACTTGAAAAAGGAGTATATAAAGTTGGGGCCCTATTTGACAATGTGAATGTAAAATATATAACAATACGTCAAAGCGAGGCTTTTCGGAATATGAATACATTAGAAGATATAAGAAAAACCACAGAGTGAGTTTAGTTTACTAAATTCTATTATGAGTGGCCCCTTGCATCATATACATAGGCATCCCCCTGATATTCCCACCAAAAAGTATGTCTTTAGTACTATTTTTCTTAATAGTTTTATAGTAAAATCTTTTATATATATTTATCTAGGGAGAATTAATGATGCAATTACACTTTTTTATCTATTTTATCCCCTTTCTTTTTTTATTTGCTATGGCAGCCGAAGTTTTTTTTCGGTCTCCACATAATTCTCTTCACCGATTAACAGCATTGCTTTTGTTGCTTTTTAGCTCAATCTTTCTTGCTGATTATCATATGGTCCTACTTCCATTAGAGAGTGCAGTAGTGTTTATCACGTATTTTAAGTTTTTTGCAGCGTTTCTATCTATGATTCTAGTAGTCTATTTTTTTAAGAGGATTAGTAAAATTCAATTGCATTGGGTATTTCATATTGTCTTTTTTGTTCCATTTCTCGGTATCCTATTAATGCTGCTGTTTCCTACTGAATTTTTTGTTTATATCCATGAAGACCATGAAGGGTTTCGAACAGAAACAGCAAGCTCACCATTATTGGTAATACTCACCATTGCAACTATTAATACAATTATTTGGAACATTGTCCTATTGGTGATAGGAGAAAAAAAAGCAAAAAAAAATCACTACAGTCCTACCTTTCAAAAGCGATTTGCTGTGATATATATAGGAACAATCGTAACAACAATCTATTTAATTGTTACGAGCATCATTATATACATTGGGTTCCAGTTTGATATTTCTTTCTTTATACTCTCTAACTATATTTCTATTATCTGGGCCATATCGATTCGATATGCGATGGTTAAATTTGATTTTCTAACGACTGCATCTCAACGGTTTGAACTCCTATATCAAATGAGTTCAAATGGTATTGTACTCATAAATAAAAACGGATCTATTGAAGAAGCAAATTCAGCTTTTTTGACCATGGTAGGGGCGGAGAAAAAGGACATTCTTACTATGTCTTTTCAAACCCTTTTGAAAGACGATGAGAAGATTATGTTTTCTACATTTCTCGACAACACTTTTTTGCAGACAATGCCTTTAGAAATTCAGATTACAATAAACCATAAAGAGGATAATGAAAAAATCGTTCAAACGGGTTCTGGCCTTATTGATTATGATGGTGAAAACTTCGTATATCTTGTCTTACATGATATTACAAGTCAAAAGCTATATGAAGATAAACTGAAAAAAATGGCTTACGAAGACCCGTTAACTGGCATTGGAAACCGTGCATTTTTTCATAAACAAATAAACACAATTTTAGAGAACAAGCCTCTCCTAAATCAATCATTAGCGATCATTTTAGTAGATCTAGATAAGTTTAAATGGATTAATGATACGTACGGGCATGCAGCTGGAGATGCCGCTCTTAGACATGTCGCATCGCAAATCCAAAAAAGTATTCCAAAGGATGCTCATCCAATCCGAATGGGTGGAGATGAATTTGCCATCATCCTTCACGTAAAAAATATCGATGCCATTGAACAAGCAGTCAAGTCTATCCTATCTAATATTAATCAACCGTTTCTATTTCAAGGAACTAAATTATCTTTGAAAGGGAGTGCTGGGATTAGTGTAGCTTACCAAGACAAGGTTGATGCTGATAGATTATTAAATTTAGCGGATAAAGCGATGTATAAAGCTAAAAAGACGTTAGGTGGGAACTATCATTTTTCTGAGGATATTGAAGTTTCATAAGAACTAGAGACAAGGGTGGGACAAAAGGTTGTTTTACCGAGGGCACTGAAAAAGTTAGATTTTTAACTTTTTCAGTGCCCTCTTAGCAATGTGCGTAACCGTTGAATATTTTAAAAGCCTGATACGAGTGGCCTTCTCGTATCAGGCGGGCACGAGTGGAGCCATTGCCACCATAATTAAAGACATTGAAAAAGTTGGTTTGTACTTTTTCAGTGCCTTCGTTTTACCTTTTGTCCCACCCTCTTCACCATTTACTACATCAGTTTCTTTTCTAGGTCTTCTTTTAAACTTTCTGCCGAAACATCTAATCTGAGGACAGCATACACTTCTTCCTCATTAACCTCTTTTTCATAAAGTAATTCATTTACTTTAGCGATTGAAATCCGTCCTTCGACTGAACGAATAAATGTTAGCTTGTCCTCTGTTGTCACCCAACCTGGTTGTAACACCCTGAAATAAAAGCCTGTATACCCTGTCTCTCTTACCCATAAAGGAAGTTTGGGTTCGTTGTGCTTTAGCGAAAGCTTAAAACAAGGCTGCCTTGGTTGACTGACTTGAACAATAGCTTCACCCAATTGAAACGTATCTCCAAGATGAATCTCGCTTTCAAAAAGACCGGCTATCGTAACATTTTCACCGAATGCTGCTGGCGATAGCTTTGTCTGAAGCTTTTTCTCCCAATAAGGGTAGTGCTCTGAAGAGTAGGCACAAACTGCTTTGTCAGGACCACCATGATGGACTAAATCCGCTTGTTCATCTCCTTGAAAACCAGTTTCTGATAGATAGGCTTTTTCAACAGCCGACTTACTAATCGCGGTGTGTGTGGTTTTATCTTTCTTTGTTATATGTTCTACTTTTCCAATCGCTAACGTTTGAATAGAATAACTCACAATCATAGTCTCCTTTATCATATAGAAGCACTGAGCGAAGTCAGTGCCTTTTATATTTCCCCAATAAAAAAAGCACACTATTTTTCCATAGTGTACCAAATTTTTTTAGTAATTTCTATGTTAGCCAATGTCACTGAAAAAGGTAAACCTAACTTTTTCAGTGCCCTCCTGAAAAGACAACCTCTTTTTCTGTCGTTTGCGGTTTTATTGGTTTTACGGGTTTGATATTGACCGCACAAATTTTAAACTCAGGCATCCGACACGTTGGGTCTAGCGCTGGACTTGTTACCCTATTAATTGATTGTAAATCTCCCCAATGAAAAGGAGCAAACAATGTATCCGGACGAATCCCCGCTGAGAGTTTACATTTCATTACGGCAGTGCCTCTGGCAGATTCAATTCGAATAAGCTTTCCTTCTGTAATATGGAACTTTTCTGCTGTCTCGGGATGAATTTCTAGATAAGGCTCAGAACTCCTTGTAACAAGTTCTTGACTTCTTCTTGTTTGAACGCCCGTCAAATAATGCTCCATCACTCGACCCGTTGTTAACATCAGTGGGAACTTTTCACTTACTTTCTCTTTTGGGAACTGATAGCGAACATTTGTAAACATTGCCTTCTCATCTGTTGTAGAAAACGACTCTTCAAACAATCGTTTCGTTCCTACATGTGTTTCCTCTGGACATGGCCAGAATAGCCCTTTTTCTTTTATGCGTTTATAGGTCATGCCATAATAATCCGCAACTCCTCCTTGGCTAGCTAGGCGTAATTCATTAAAAATATCTTCTGCTTTTCCATACGTAAAATACTTCTCTTTTCCTAGCTCTTTTGCCAATGCGGCAAGGATTTCCCAGTCATGCTTAACATCTCCCGATCGCTTTCTTTCAGCGGCACGATAGACGACGCGACCTTCTAAATTCGTCATCGTCCCTTCATCCTCCAAATAAGAAGTACAAGGAAGAATTATATCAGCCATTTTGGCTGTTTCAGAGATATACATATCAACAACGACAAGAAAATCTAGTTTTTTCATCGCTCTTTCTACCATTAGTGCATTCGGACTTGATACAACAGGGTTGGATCCCATAACAAAGAGCGATTTTATTTCCTCTTTATCAATTTTCTCTAACATTTCATAAGCGGATACTCCTTTTTGAGGAAGTTCGCTTTCTTCTATTCCCCATACATCTGCAATGTAGCGACGATGTTCCGGATTATCTAGCGAGCGATAGCCTGGTAATTGGTCTGCTTTTTGGCCATGTTCTCGACCACCTTGGCCGTTTCCCTGACCGGTAATCGCTCCGTACCCACAGGCATATTTACCAATCTTTCCTGTAGCTAGGACAAGATTTAAAAATTGACGTACAGTTTGATGGCCAGTTGCATGCTGTTCTACACCTCTGGCGGTAAAAATCATCCCTGTCTCTGATTGTCCATAGGCTCTAGCAGCTGTTTTTATATCTTCTAATGGAATTCCTGTTTCCGCTTCTAGCAACTCCAAATCTACTAGTTCTAAGTCTTGCATGACATCAGCAAACCCTTTTGTGCGGGTAGCAATAAACTCCGTATCTACATAGCCCTCATCAACAATGACTTTTAACATCGCAATTGCCAAATTGGCATCCATCCCAGGTTTTATTTTCAAATGAAGGTCAGCAAGCTTCGTTGTCCCCGTTTCTCTCGGGTCAATCGCAATAATAAACGCTCCGTTTTTCTTCGCTTTGCGAAAATATGGCATGATGGTAGGCTGACAGTCCGCAATATTCGTTCCCGCTAATATAATCACTTTTGCATCAGCAATTTCAGTTAGCTCATTTGTTAGACCACGGTCCATTCCGAAAACTGCAACCGCTGCAGAAGCCGCTGCACTCATACAAAAGCGACCATTGTAATCAATGTACTTTGTTTTTAATCCTACTCTCGCAAACTTTCCGAGCAAGTAAGCTTCTTCATTCGTTAAAGATCCTCCTCCATAAACACCAACAGCATCTTGGCCATGCTCCTGTTGAAGTTCAGTGAATCGGTCAGCAATCACTTCAAACGCCAATTCCCATGGAATGGACACAAACTCACCATCAATATTAATCACAGGTGTTTTTAATCGTTCGCTGTTAATTGCGTGCTGATGTGCAAATAACCCTTTCATACAAAGTCTTCCTTCAGAGGTTGGGTCTTGTTTATTTGGCTTCGCTTTGAAACGATTTCGCTTTATAATCCGTTCTTCGATTAAGTCCATGGAGCATTGCATACTACAATAGGGGCACCTGGCACTCATTATCGTTTCAGAGCTTTCTTTTAGCTGTTTTTCACGAAAGTATTTTATGAGGTCACTCACCTAGAAAACCCCTTCCTATGGTCTGATAAGAATAGACAAGGCTTTTTATCCAAGCCCTGTCTATCCGAGAATTTCTATTACATTACTTAATGGTTACAAATACATCTTCATTTTCGACAGACACTTTATACGTTCTAACGCAACCATCATCTGGTTTTTGAACTTCTCCACTTTCTAAATCAATCTTCCAATCATGTAGCGGGCAAAATACATGCTCCCCACTTACAATCCCCTGAGATAATGGACCATTTTTATGAGGACATCTGTTTTCAACAGCCTTCATTTTTCCATTGGATAAGCGAAAGATAGCAATTTGGTGGTCCCCAATAATCACTTCTTTTCCCACCTTGATTGGGAAATCCGAAACCTTCCCGACTTTAACTGTACTCACTTCTTTTGTTGTACTCATTTTCAGTTTCCCTCCTTTTATGATTGCACTACAGTCACTTTGTTATTTGTAAATAAATTCGTTTTCAGTTCGTCACTTCCAATTATTTCTTCCCATGGGTCAGTTAAAACGGATAACGCAACATCCATACGTTTGCTAAGTTCATTACGGTTCTCTACGTCTTCAATGATTTCTTTTTTGATGTTATCTAACCCGTAACGCTCTACCCAAGGTGCCGTTCTTTCTAAATAGCGCCCTGTCTCACGATATAACTGCATATACGCTGCGGTCACTTGAAGCACTTCCTCCGATGTTTTTACTTTGCAAAGGAGGTCTGCTTTTCGTAATTCCGTACCACCGTTTCCACCAACATAGATTTCCCAGGCTCCTTCGACCCCGACAACACCCAAATCTTTGATTCCAGATTCTGCACAGTTTCGTGGACAAGCGGATACGGCCATTTTAAATTTATGAGGCGTTTGTAATCGTTCAAACTTCTTCTCTAATGCGACACCCATTCCGATGGAGTCTTGCGTACCAAAGCGGCAGAAGTTTTCTCCGACACACGTTTTAACCGTTCGTAATGATTTACCATAGGCATAGCCTGAAGGCATATCTAAGTCCTTCCATACATCTGGCAAGTCTTCTTTCTTTACTCCAAATAAGTCAATACGTTGCCCACCTGTAATTTTCATTAAAGGTACATCATATTTATCAGCGACATCCGCAATTCTGCGCAGCTCAGATGCATTCGTTACCCCACCGTACATCCGTGGAACAACTGAGTATGTGCCGTCTTTTTGGATATTGGCATGCATGCGCTCATTAACAAAGCGTGATTCTCTTTCATCTTCATGGACGGTTGGATGAACCATTCCTAAATAATAGTTAATGGCAGGTCGACATTTCGAACAACCTTCTTCTGTTTTCCATCCAAGTACATTCATCACTTCTTTCGAATGAGTTAAGCCTTTCTCACGAATCTCAGCGACAACTTCCTCATGTGATAATGAAGTACAGCCACAAACTGTTTCTTTTTGGTCACCTACTTCGAACTCATCACCCAATGTTAATTCAAGTAATTCAGAAATCATTGGCTTACACGTACCACAAGAACGACCGGCATTTGTACAGCCGCTTACTTCTGCGACAGAACACATACCATCTACCTTTATGGCGTTCACAATATCACCTTTTGAAACCCCGTTACATCCACAAACGGTATCGCTATCTGCCATAGAGGCAACAATACTTTCACCTTCTGAAGAACCATCTTGTAAAATAGAGATTGGTTTCATATCAGAAACATCGGCACCATCTTGAATCATGTTAAATAGTTTTGGTCCCTCTTTCGTATCTCCGAATAGAACAGCCCCAACTACTTTTCCATCGCGTATCATTACTTTTTTATAAATGCCTTCAAATTCATCATAAACTCTCACACTTCTTGTTGACCCATCATCCATGAACTCACCAGCAGAGAACACGTTGACTCCAGATACTTTTAGCTTAGTAGAAAGAACAGAGCCTTGGTACCCTTCTCCTGCATCTTGTTCACAAATTCGTTTTGCTAGAGTCTTTCCTTGCTCCCATAATGGTGCAACTAATCCGTAAACAACTTCTCTATGCTCTGCACACTCCCCAACAGAGTAAACACCTTCTGCACTTGTTTCCATATAATCGTTGACGATAATGCCTCGGTTGACTTCAATTCCACTTTCTTTGGCTACATCAACATTTGGTTTAATCCCAACAGCCATAACAACAAGGTCTGCTCTTGTTTCTGTACCGTCTTTAAAACGAACTAATTTTACTCGGTCTTTCCCGACAAGTTCAGAAGTTAGCTTAGGCATTAAAAAGTTCATCCCTTGTTTTTCTAACTCTGTACGTAGTAGTCGACCTGCATCAGAATCTAGCTGACGTTCCATTAAATAGTCTTGAATATGAACAACATCTACCTTCATTCCTAAATTTAGTAGACCACGAGCAGCCTCTAATCCAAGAAGGCCCCCTCCGATAACAACTGCTTTTTCATAGTTTTTAGCCGCGTCAATCATGGCCTCACAGTCAGAAATATTACGGAATGCAATAACGCCTTCTAAGTCAGCTCCTGGTAATGGAAGCATGAACGGGTGTGAGCCCGTTGCAATAATAGCGTAATCATAGGACATCTCTCTACCTTTGTCTGTTACTAGTGTTTTTTGTTCTTTATCTAGCTTTAGAACCGTTTCGCTAGTATACAATGTAATGTTGTTTTCTTCATACCATTCAATACTATTTAATTCGATATCTTTAATCGTTGTATCCCCTTGTAACACAGTTGAAAGGGCGATACGGTTATAGTTTACGTGTGGCTCACTACCGAATATCGTGATGTCAAAACGGTCTTTGCCTCCTACTTTAATAATTTCCTCTATTGTTCTTACCCCAGCCATTCCATTTCCAATTAAAACGAGTTTTTTCTTCTCCACTTTGTTTCCCCCCTAGTGTAGTGCATTGAGGTGTCTTTCTACTTTCACCGCCAATGTCGACCACTTCCTTGCTTCCTATGATGTTATTTTTACATACCTCCATTTTTTTGTAAGCAAGGTTGAAAGAAGATCTAACATCGTTTTTATATAATGGGCATAAATGAGAACCAATCCTTGTTTCTGGATTCTTTTTGTTCGATTCGCTTCTGCTGGTCGGATGGAGTACCGAAACTCTGGTCTGGGGTGAGCGATTATTTTTATTCGTTACCTGTTGGGTGGAGAAGACGGGGGCGGCGGGCACGATTATTCCTATTCGTTACGCTCGAGCTTGGAATCGTAGCTCAGCAGGCACGATTATTTCTATTCGTTACCGCTCGAGCTTGGAATCGTAGCTCAGCAGGCACGATTATTTCTATTCGTTACCGGGCGGGCTCTGAATCCTGGCTCTTCGGGCACGATTATTTCTATTCGTTACCGAGCGGGCGCGGAATCGTGGTTCAGAGGGCACGATTATTTCTATTCGTTACCAGGTGGGCTCTGAGTCCTGGCTCAGCGGGCACGATTATTCCTATTCGTTACCGAACGGGTGGGGAAACTTGGCTCTCCGGTAACGATTATCGCTATTCGTTACCGAACGGGTGGGGAAACTTGGCTCTCCGGTAACGATTATCGCTATTCGTTACCGGGTGAGTGAGCAAAAGCCACCATATGGTAACAAAAGAAAAGAGAATCATTAAAGGTAATCTGTTTATCACCTTGAGATTCTCTTATTATCTGCTTTTGTATACTCTATTTCCTGTCCTTTCGAATTTCTCTAATGACATGAGCTAGCTCTGGAAGGATAATTCGGTTCATCGCTAATGATACTGCTCCTGAAGAACCGGGCATTGAAAACACTGCAGTGCTTCCTCTTACCCCTGCAATCGCTCTACTCAAGATAGAAGCGGTCCCGATGTCTTCCACATAGCTTAAGTAGCGGAACAGCTCGCCAAAGCCTGGGATTTCTTTATCAAGACTATCCTTTACCGCTTCATGAGTTGTATCTCTTAGCGCTATCCCCGTTCCGCCATTAATTAGGACGGCATCGACATCACTTCGTTCACTTCCATTAATTATCCAACGCTGTACTTCACTATACTCATCTTTTACAATTTGATAATCCGTTACGATATAGCCCTTTTCCACTAAAAGGCGGGAAATCAGCTGACCACTTTTATCTGTTTCCTCTGTTCTCGTATCTGAGACGGTTACTACTAAACACTTTACGACGCTTGGTGCTTCTTGACGATGTTCTTGAACTGACATCTCAACACTCCCTTTTCTAACTTGTACATTTTTATCATAACAAAGATAATGATAAAATAAAGAGATGATTACACAAGGAGGCTCTATTATGTCAGATTTTACCCATTTCAACGAAGAAGGTCGTGCCAAAATGGTTGATATATCCGATAAGACGATAACAACTAGAACGGCGATTGCCCAAACAAGTGTTGAAGTAAACGAAGAAATATACAATAAAATTCAAGAACGAACGATGGGAAAAGGCGATGTATTAGCTGTCGCACAAGTGGCCGGGGTAATGGCTGCAAAAAAAACAGCGGATTGGATTCCGATGTGTCACCCGCTTTCCTTAACTGGGGTTAATATCTCTTTTGAATGGGATACAACTGAAAATCACCAGTTGCTTATTACAGTTGAAGTAAAAACTCAAGGGAAAACCGGAGTAGAAATGGAAGCCCTAACCGCAGCATCCGCAACTGCTCTAACTGTCTACGATATGTGCAAAGCAGTGGACAAAGGAATGATTATCGGGCCGACTTACCTTATAAAGAAAACCGGTGGAAAAAGTGGAGATTTTGAACGATAGCTTTTATTTAATGGGAGATTATCTTCTGTACATACCGACCACACTTGTTTTATTTTGCCCTTCTAATTAGTGGTTGCTTACTTGGGAGTTTTTCAGTTGATAGAACTGTGATATCGGACTGGGATCGACAGTTTACAAACCACTCTGTCCGTATTTCAGGTCTTATCGGACTTGCTCTCGGTCTATCGCAACTGCCTTGTCCTTATTCAGCCCAATATCGGACTGGATTTCGAATTCTACTAACCCATAGTCCGTATAGCACGTGTATACGGACTCGATTGAGCAAAAATGATGTACCCGAATCCGAATACAAAAATCCCACTGAAAATAAATAGAAAAACCGAGCATCGAAAAATGCTCGGTTTGTTTTTACTAGAATACTAGGAACGAATTCCAAAGAATTTTTTCACTTTTGTAAGCACACCGTTATTATTATCAAGTTGCATTAATGGAACGGTTTCTCCTAAGATGCGGCGGGCAATGTTGCGGTAAGCAATTGACGCTTTACTCGTAGGATACAAGGCAATTGGGTCACCATTATTGGAATGCTTAATGACTTCATCATCATCAACGACGATACCTAGCAATTCAATGGAAAGGACAGAAACGATATCATCCACATCTAGCATATCTCCATTTTTGACCATATGGTTACGAATACGGTTTACGATTAGCTTTGGTGACTCAATGCCATCTTCTTTTTCAAGAAGCCCAATGATTCGGTCGGCATCACGGACAGCAGAAATTTCAGGAGTGGTGACAACAATGGCTCGGTCTGCTCCTGCAATGGCATTTTGAAAACCTTGTTCAATACCGGCTGGACAATCAATAATAATATAGTCATACTCCTGCTTCAGCTCATTAATCATCGCTTTCATTTGATGAGGTTTTACAGCTGATTTATCCTTTGTTTGAGCTGCTGGTAATAACGTTAAGCAATCAAAGCGCTTATCGGTAATGATGGCTTGTTTTAATTTACATCGTCCTTCAACGACATCCACTAAATCATAAATGATACGGTTTTCTAAACCCATGACAACATCTAGGTTACGTAAGCCAATATCCGTATCAACCAAGCATACTTTTTTACCAGAAAGGGCAAGAGCTGTCCCTATGTTTGCTGAGGTTGTTGTTTTCCCAACTCCCCCTTTACCTGAAGTTATGACGATAGCCTCTCCCACACCTATTTCCCCCTTTATGTACTGTTCACTAGTATATCGTTAAATTTGGTCTCAGTTGTTGTAAGATTTGAAGTCTTTCAATACTAATCGTATTACTAGTTTCGTCTATGTACGCACATTCCATTTCTGATGCTACTTGCTCAGTTCTGTTCGGTTGTTCGCTCATTAAATCAGCAATTTGCAAACGAGATGGTGCCATGAGCGATGCAGCTATGACTGCTTCTGTATTTCCCGTAAATCCAGCATGCGCAGCGCCACGAAGTGCACCAAGGACAAAAACATTTCCGGTTGCCATAACTTTTCCTCCTGGATTGACATCGCCAATCAGGAGTAAGTCACCTTCAACTTCAAGCACCTGGCCTGAACGAACCATCTTTGCTACAGTCACGACTTGTTTTTGTCGACGAATGGCTTCAGCTTCTTCTTTTGATATGACATTTGAATCAATCTTATCAATTTGGAGATTATTATTGGATACGATTAAGCTTCGCAACTTTGACTCTTGGTCTTTCGTGAGATAGCGATTGCCAATGTTGACATTGACATACACTTGACGGTCATCGTTATGCTGATAATGCTTAGACGAAAGCTTCTCTTTTAATTCTAGTAGAAGATCAGCATAGGCACAACTGTCATCTAGAAAAAAATTGAGTCCTTCTTTCGTCCCTTTTATTGTGATATGATTCTTTTTTTGCGACATTGGTTTGTTCACCTCAAGATGGCTTGGACGTGTAGCCCTTGTAATACATTCAACAAAAAATGGCTAACTCCTTTTTTCAAAAAGGAGTTTGAATTAGTATTATTGGTCGAGTTGCTTTTCCATTCGGTCTAAATATTGGACATATTTACGAAGAGGTCCTACTAAAATCAAGGAAAGGAATATGTTAAAAAGCAATGTCGAACTAAATCGGGAATATAAAAACTGTTCAGAGGTCATGTGAGCAATTCCTAGTAAAGAATACACTCCAAATAAATAGTACTCTTGGATGATAACCGCAATAATACACGTCAGTACAATTAAAAAATAACTTCGTTGAATCGGACGATAAGGCAACGAACAAACGTAGCCTATCACACCCATTGAAAACATGTACACTCCGAGCATTTCTGTATATACAACATCATAAAGTAATCCGAATCCTATTCCAAATAATACACCTGACGTTCTTCCTCGAATAATACCGATAATCACAATTGTAATAAGAACCATGCGAGGAATAATGACAAATGTTGCACCATAGCGTTCAGGAGCAAAAATTTGAAAAACCGTACCTTCTAGAATAAAAAAGATAAAAACGATAGCAGGAAGAAGGAATCGACTCACATCTCTTCCTCCTCTTGTAGCTCCTCGTCTAACGTAATACTCGTACGTTCAATCACGAAGACATATTCTAATCGATAAAAATCTGCTGCTGGTTCAATGTAGGCATTTTGTGTTAGTCCATATTCATCAGGTTCAACGGCCACGACTTTTCCAATTGGTAATCCTGATGGGAAAATACCGCCTTTGCCAGAAGTAGTGACGAGCTGGTCAATTTCAACTTCACGATCCATCGTAATTTTTTTCATAAGAAGTAACCCTGTGTCTTGGTCATATCCTTCAATGAAACCAAGCACTTCGTTACTGTCTTCACCATGAATCATCGCTGACACTCGATTTGTACGGTCGTGGTCAGTTATAAGCTGAACGGTCGATGTAAATGGACCTACACTTTTGACCTTACCAATAAAGCCCTCTGATGTCATGACAGCCATGTTGGTTCGAATTCCATCTGATTTCCCTTTGCTTATCCCAATTAAGTTATTCCAACGGTCTGGAGATCGTTGAATGACAAGAGCTGTTCGCATTTGATAATCCATCAAACTTTCATCGATTTCCAACATTCGCCGGAGCGTGTCATTTTCACTTTTAAGTAAATTTCGTTCAACTGCGACTTGTGCAAACTCTTCTAATCTTGCTTTTAACACTCTGTTTTCTTCATAGATTACTTTCATTTCGTTAACATTCTCAAAGAAACCCGCTACGTAATGAGCGGGTTTTGAGAAGATGGTCTGTACCCAACCTACTGAGTCTCGGAGAAATTGTTCAGGCATCGTAATGTTATCTCGGTCACTCAGTGAATATCCAATTAAGGCTACTAATACTATAATACTTACCAATAAGACGATAAGCCGTTTATTAAAATATTCGGGCATAGTTCACACCTACTTACGACTTTCGATTTGAACGAACAGTGATTCCTGCCTTAGAACGGAATAGATGTAGATTTTCTAATGCTCGACCTGTACCCAGTGCCACACAATCCAGTGGATGTTCTGCTACAAGAACCGGCATATTTGTTTCTTCACTTAACACCATGTCTAAGTTTCTTAGTAACGCTCCTCCACCTGTCAACACAATCCCACGGTCCATAATGTCAGCCGCAAGTTCAGGTGGTGATTTTTCTAATGTATTTTTCACTGCTTCAATAATCGTATCCACAGTATCTGCTAATGCTTTAGCAATTTCATCAGCTGTAACTGAAATGGTTTTCGGCAGTCCTGTCACAAGGTCACGACCGCGAATTTCCATGTCTTCTACGCCTTCAGGTGAACCCGCTGAACCTATTTCAAGCTTTAATGCTTCAGCTGTTCTTTCCCCAATCATTAAGTTATACGTCTTTTTAATATACGAAATAATAGCTTCATCCATCTCATCACCAGCAACTCGAATCGATTGGCTCGTTACAATTCCACCTAACGAAATAATCGCTACTTCTGTTGTACCGCCACCGATATCAACGACCATACTACCTGTTGGTTCCCAAACCGGTAAGTCCGCACCAATCGCTGCCGCAAAAGGTTCTTCGATCGTATAAGCTTCTCTTGCCCCTGCTTGTTTCGTCGCATCTTCTACTGCACGTTTTTCAACAGCTGTAATGCCTGAAGGAACACAAACCATTACATTTGGCTTACGCGTAAACACAGACCGATTGCGTAATGACTGTTTGATAAAATACTTTAACATCGTCGCAGTCGTATCAAAATCTGCGATAACTCCATCTTTCATCGGACGAACGGCAACAATATTTCCTGGTGTACGTCCAATCATATTTTTTGCGTCATTCCCTACAGCCTCAATTGATCCTGTATCTGTTCGTAGTGCAACTACAGATGGTTCACGGACAATGACACCTTTTCCTTTAACATAAACTAGGGTATTTGCTGTACCTAAATCAATTCCTAAATCTTTTGAAAACCCACCAAACATCTATATGTACTCCCTTCATGTATACGAAAACTCATAAAGATAATTATACTGAAACTTTTATGAAAAAAATAGCCTCAAACTTCCATAACTACAATTTTACATGATTCGCCCCATTAATCCAAACCTTTGTCGAAACTTCTTTTTTAGACCATGTAAACCATCCTGCTCAACTTTCGTAAAATTTATTCCTTATTTAGGATACACTAAAATGTGGAATTCATGTTCACTTTTTAAAGAATATATCCTTTTTCTTTTAAACTGACGAATTTGCGATCCCCAATAATGATGTGATCAAGCAATTCAATGCCTAATAATTTGCCGCATTCAGCTAGGCGTTTTGTAACTTCAATATCTTCCCTACTTGGTCCTGGGTCCCCGGAAGGATGGTTGTGAAGGGCTATGATAGAAGCGGCAGATCTGCGGAACGATTCCTTAAATACTTCGCGTGGGTGGACAAGTGAGGCATTTAAACTACCAATAAAAATCGTTTGACGGTGGAGGACATGATTTTTCGTGTTTAAAAGGAGAATGACAAAATGTTCTTGTGATAAGGAACGCATATCCTCCATCACATAGTTCGCTACGTCCTCAGGCGAACGGATTACGACTCTTTCTTCGGTTTGATAGGCGGTAGCTCTCCTTCCTAGCTCAATCGCTGCACAGATTTCTACCGCTTTAGCCGAACCAATGCCTTTAATTTGAACTAGCTCATTAATTGTCGCTTCTCTAAGTAAACTGAGGCCATCAAAATGGTGTAACACTTTTTGCGCTAATTGAAGCACCGATTCTTCCTTTGTACCACTTCGTAAAATAAGAGCAAGTAACTCCTGATTTGATAGATAACGGGCTCCTTCTTGAATCATTCGTTCACGTGGACGTTCACTCGTCGGGACATCGCGAATCATAAGCGATTTTTCTCCCAAATGGACTACCCCTTTCCTTTTAAAAAAGTGACGTTGGTGTAACTCCGAAGTCTTTTAATTCACGGACAATTCGAGATAAAGGCAACCCAACAACTGAAAAATAATCGCCATCGATTTTTTTCACTAAGGTGGCGCCAATTCCTTGAATCCCATAAGCTCCTGCTTTATCAAACGGTTCGTTTGAGGCGATATAAGCTTCGATGTCAGCTTCTGTTAATTCCCAAAACTCAACAGTCGTCTTCACATGAAATTGACTATGACGATCAGGGCTAACAATCGCAACACCTGTATACACATCATGAACTGTTCCAGAAAGCGATTGAAGCATTTGTTTGGCTTCTTGCTTGTCTTGAGGCTTACCGAGAAGTGTAGTCCCTGACACAACAATCGTATCAGCGCCTACAATAATCGATTGAGGAAATTGCGAAAAAACATCATTGGCCTTTTGTAACGCTAAGCTTTGAACTAGACTACCTGGAGAAAGGGTTGGGTCCATTGTTTCATCAATGGTACTGGGTACAACAGTAAACTGAAGTTGCGCTTGCTGTAGCAATTCTTTACGACGGGGAGAAGCTGAGGCTAAAATAAATGACATCATACAACCACCTTTACAATAATCTACTTCCATTATTGTACAAGGTTACATAAACAATACCAAATGATTACAATTAAATCAATAATCAAAACGGCAATACCGTTTTGATTATTACACTGAGCGAACCCGCTACCATCTTTTAAAGTCAAACAAATGTGGGGTTCTTTTGTTTGACGTGTAGCGAGCGAAGCCAGTGTTCTTCTGGAGTCACTTAACAGCATCTTGAAAAACGCGAATCCACTACCTTTCACTTCAATTGAAAAAGCCCCCACATAAATGGTGGAGACTTCATCCCTTTTTATAGACTATCAATAAACGCTTCATATGCTAGCATTGCTTCTAGGAGGGCTTGTTGGATTTTCCAGAGCTGTTCTTCATCACTGCTATCTTCGACTTTAGCGAGTTGCTCTGTTCCTCTTTTAATGGCATTCATATACTTTGTTGCTTGAGTAACAGATGCTTCAGATAAGCTTGATAATGCCTCTTCTTTTGATGCTTCCCAATCCGCTTGAGCTGTGAGCGCAATTTCAATTTGTTCTGGTTTTAATATGTCTTCATCGCCAGCGATTCCTCGAATCGAAACAAGAGCTAGTTCTTCAAAAAGTGCCATCCCGTCTTGAAAGAATTGCTTAACTTCGTCTTTAACTTCATCATTACTTGAAGGAGCAACCGTAAATGGCTTCACATACGTATCTTGGCCTTGTTGTTGATATAGCTGACTGAGTGCATTCGCATATTCACGGTCTTGTCCAACTCCAATAAACATGTAAATAGGGTCGCTAGATTCAACCAATACCCCAGCTAGTCCTTTTTCTTTCAATGAGGACACGACTTCTTGTCCTTTTTCTACCGTTGAGTATGCTCCCCCTTGGACAACATCAACCGTTAATGAAGGTAAGCCGTCTTGTTTAGCCTCAATTAAACTTTCAACAGATACCGCATCTTGTGTATTTTCTCCTGTCGCTTGTGACTCTCCTGTAAAAATCGTTAACACCATTAGTCCAAAACTTACACCAACAATGATAGCAGATAAGCCAGCTAACAAAATCGAAAAAGGAAATGACTTTAATGAGAACTTTAAGCTTTTTTTGTTCTTCGCTTGCTTCTTCCGGTTAAAAGGTAATTTAGGTGCCAATTCATGATTCCCATCATCCCAAAATGGTTGAGTACGTTCTTTTCTCTCTTCATGTTTTTCCCTAAAATCTATGATTTCTGGTTGTACGGTTTCTTTCTTTTCTTCCTTTTTCGGAAGTGGATCAGAGGCTTGATTGTTCGTATCACGGGTTGCTGCTGTCTCTTTATAGGTACGTTCTTTCCCATTTAGCTTTACTGATATTTGTCTTTTCTCCTTGTCCACAGGAACTGCCCCTTTCATCAATGTTTCTTACTACTAGTCTATTAGATTATTTAATTTGCTAGAACTAGTATTTTCACTTTTTTTATATCTTTTTTTAGTTCTAGTAAATTGGGTAAAACAACTTGTCCTTATCTTCATTTTTATTCAACATAAAAAAAGATAGAACAGGGTTTCCCCTATTCTACCCTTTTAATTTCATATAATGGGTCTTCTTTTTCTGATGGACGTTCATAGTCCACTTTCGGAGTCTCTTCTTTTAATTCCTCTAGTTCAGGATAATAGAAAGTAGATACATTTACTAAAAACTCTAAGTTTTCGATTTCATCATCAATCATAATTTGTTCGTTATGACCTATGAACGTTACCATATTAATGTTTACAAGACGTGGTAAACTGTCTAATGTTCTTAGGAAAGTCGCAATCTCTTTATATTCCTTTGCACGTACCGTAAGTTGGAAATGAATTTGCTTTACATCATCTAAGTTAGGACCATACGGATTCGAAGATTCTTCCCCTTCTGCTGGAGCTTCTTCTGGCGCAGCTTCTTGTTGTTGAGCAGCCTCCGCTGCAGCCGCAGCTTCTGCTTCTCTTTCTTCATCTGTTTTATTCATTTCTATTAGAATATCTAGAGGTCTTGAATCAGATGTTTCAATCCGGTCATCGGTTATATCTAATGAAGAAATATACGTACCGGATAAAATCTCAGCACGAGCAAGATGCAGTAAAAATTGATCCATTAATGGTGTCACTGGTAGTTTCTTTTGAAACGTGAATGAAGTTTCAATTTCCTTCGCTTCAGCTTGGCGAAGAATCCTACGGCTTTCTTCCAGCACTGCTTGTTCAACCTGTAGAGAATCAATTAATGTCTCACGGTCAACAACAAGGGTTGAAAAATAGCTATTATAAAGGAAGTAACCACCACCGCCGACTAAAGCAAGGATAAGCACTAATACGATAATATGAATTCTTGTAAAAGATACCGTCATTGCTCCTCATCCTCCCCTTGCCCTAGCTTCTTCACTTCAGGTGAATTAATCATTAACTTAAAAGAAGCGACATAACGTGGTAAAAACTCAGATTCCTCAATAGTTTCCTCGTCCATTAAAGCATCCGCCGAGATATTTGAAATGACAACATCACGGACAATCGGTGAAATGGTTAACACTTGATTATAAGCTGCAATTTGTTCAATTTGGTCAAAGCTTGCATCAAAGTTAACTTCACCCGATAATTGATAATCAAAATTTAAAAAGAACCCACGCTCTGGCAAAAGAGCAACTAAATAATCTAGTAAAGTTGAAGCTGGAATAACATGATTTTCTAGAGTTTCTAACGTAGTCGTTAATCTATCGACTTCACTGACGACTTGACTCGATTGAATCTCAGCAGATAAAATCTTCACTTCCATGATTTCCTGTTCCATCGTCCTCACATCTGTCGTTAAATCATCATGCATAAAACGAAAAGTAAGAAGCATCGCAATGATAACAAAAGCAACAATACCTATAATTAATAGGTTTGTCATATCCCTTTTTTCTTTTTCTGGTAAGAGATTTACTTCTAATAACATCATTGCACCTCTTTCTTCAGTGCCAAGCCCGCAGCTTCAAAGAAGTGCTGTGGCAAGGAACCTTTTTTCGTTTCAATTGATTCATCCATTCCACTATCAACTTGAACATCAAGATTTTCTCTACACATTTTTACCATTTTATTCAAGTAAGGATGGTCTCCTACTAAAATCATTCTTGTTACACTGGCTTTTCCATCATTCACTGAAAAGTGATAGAACTTTAAGACACGGTCAATTTCCGTATAAATTTCACGTGTTTGTCCATCAATTTCAGCTTCATTACCCTTCCAGACTAAACGCTCTGTACCACCTTCATAATCAACAACCCAGCTATTCAATGAAACGGTAGGTTTAAAGTGTCTTGTAAACACAGGTAAATCATTTGTAAAAATAGTAGCATTGGCAGACGTAACATCAAATTGAACAAGCAATACGTGTTCATCAGCATGAACTTTCTCCATCTTGTGTAACAAACGGTAGATTGACAATGAAGATAAATCAGCTGCGTTTGGTTTAAGCTTATACTCACTTAACATGTTTCTCATTTGCAATACTGACTTTTCACGACTAGCAATTAGGATTACGTCTCGCTTACCATTTTTATCACCAATGATTTGATAATCGAACACAGGATCCTCAAAAGGAAGGTGAATGCTTTCTCCTAGTTCAAGAAACAAATGACCACGAATTTCATTCTCAGGAATATCATACGATAGCTGAATATTTTTAATAACGACAAACGCATCTGGTGCACAAAACTGAACCGATTGTCCTTTTAAGCCCCATGCTTCTATACATTCATCAATAATTATTTTAAACGTATCACGGTCAACCACTTGACCATCTTGAACAATTCCACTTGGTAAAAAACGTTCTCCATAGCTTTGAATTGCCGTCAAGAATGGTTTTTTGGCATGGACATAACGGATGACATGGTCTTTGATAACTAGACTTGTCCTCATTTGCTTATTGCTTGTTAACAGCTTCACTTAACGTCACCACCATTTCTTAATATATAAGATAAGGCTTTGTAGCGGTTACGACCGTACTTAGCACAAAAATTCGAATTTAATTTACAAGAATTGCAAATACCAATTAATTAAGAGGTCTCCATAAAAATAAGCAATAATTGTTCCAAGTACTATATATGGACCAAAAGCCATCGGTTTCCCACGTTTCACTTTTCCAAGTAACATTCCGACCGCACCAAACAGTGCACCAAAGAAGGTTGCTAAAAAGAAAGAGAGTAATACATTTTGTAGGCCTAAAACAAGACCAAGTACAGCGTATAACTTAATATCTCCACCGCCCATACCACCTTTACTTACAAAAGCAATCAGTAGCAGCAATCCAAACCCTACTCCAGCCCCTACAAACATATCCCACCACGGATCGAGTGGCGCAAGAAAAACTCGTAATAGGACAAATAGAGGAGCAAACACTAGTAATATTTTATCAGGAATTAACATATATGATATATCTGTCACTGTAATTATGACAAGCATCGACATAAACAAAAGCGCAACCGCTAACTCCCATGTAAAACCAAAATAAAGATAAGATAATAGTAATAAAAGTCCAGTCGCTAATTCCATTAGCGGATAAATCGGTGAAAACTTAGTCTGACAACCTCGACATTTCCCACGTAAAAACACATAGGAGAAAAATGGGATAAGGTCAAGTGCCGTAAGCGTTCTCTTGCATTTCGTGCAGTGAGACCGCGGTGTAACGATTGATTGTTTTTGTGGTACGCGTAAGCCGACTACGTTGTAAAAAGAGCCGAGTATTAGTCCTAAGATAAAGATATATACATCCATCATATAAGTTCCTTTTTAATTAAGTAAAAAAGCCTTAGTATATTTTAACTCTAAGGCTTTTAAACTATTAATTAATTTAGTTTCCTGCAATAGCTTTGTTTCTATTTAAGTCCGCTTCTGCTACAGCTACTTTACCAGTTCCTTGTTGTACTCCCCTTGTGGCATTAACTAATTTTACAGAGTAAGTATGTGTTGTACCTGCTACAACAACTTGAACATACGACTCATTTGCTGGTGGTCCAGTAACAATTCCAGCCGTTGCATCAGCTGTTGGCCCTTGTGTAAGGATTTTGTCTCCAGCCCTTTTATATCCACCTGTACTGTTATCAGGGTCTTTAATAGATTCAATATATCCTTTATCTTCTAGATATTGTAACGGTACAAAGTATGTTCCAGGATTTTGTAACGTTCTATCTGATAGTGCAGCTAACTTAGCAGATGTAACCATTTGTTGTGCATTAGCTACGTGCGCATCCTGTTTACTGTTATCAATAATGCCACCAATACTTGGCACAGCAATTGCAGCAATAATTCCAAGAATTACAACTACAGCTAGTAACTCGATAAGCGTTAAACCTTTTTCGTTTTTAAGTAATCTTTTCACTTCTTTTTTCCACCCTTCAATTTCAAGTATTTTTTGTTTAATCTCAGAGCAAAGTCAAGTGTAATACGAAGTATGCTATAAGTTCCAATATTGTGCTTTGAGTCTTAAACAGTTTACAAGCTAGTTCTATAGCCTGTGGTTTTCTTACTTTTATACTATCATCTTACTACAATTAATAGTATAGTTCTTTAGTACTATTGTTGTCAATATTTATATTTTTTTGCAAATATTTGTCTTATTGTATTGCATCAAATACTTTGAACATTGGAATCATAATCGACATAACGATTACACCGACCACTCCAGCTAATACTACAATCAGAATAGGTTCAATCAATGATTTTAATTGTTCTGTTGCAGTATCAACTTCATCCTCATAAAATTCTGCTACCTTGTCCAACATTGCATCTAATGCACCCGTAGATTCACCAACAGAAATCATTTGGGTAACAAGCGGAGGAAATACCCAACTTTCTTCCATTGGTTTAGATAAAGATTCTCCTTTTTCTAATGATGAGCGTGAATCTCTTATAACATTCTTAATAACATTGTTTTTTACAACTTTCTCGACAATTACCATAGCTTGCAGCACTGGCACAGCTGAAGAAAAAAGGGAACTTAAGGTCCTTGTAACACGAGCTAACTCAGCCTTTTGTAGCAATTTCCCAAATAAAGGCGTCTTCAAAATTATAAAATGCAGATACAACCTTGATTGTTTATTATCGTTAATCACTTTAAATCCTATAATTACTACTAATACAAAAACTATTATTGTCCACCAATAACTTTGGACTACATCACCTGCTGCAAGTACAAACTGTGTTAATGCTGGTAGCTCTGCATCAAATGACTCAAACATGGTAGCAAACGTCGGGACTACTGACGATAGTAAAAAGATAACAACCGCTACTGTTACAACTCCTACTGCAGCTGGATACGTAATTGCAGATTTCACTTTTTGAACAAGCTTGTATTGCTTTTCATAATAGAATGCTAATCTGTCTAACACTTCGTCGAGATTACCACCAATTTCCCCTGCTTTTATCATATTAATATATAGCGGAGGAAATACTTTCGGGTGTTGTTCACATGATTCAGACAACGGATTACCTGAGCGTAATTCCGTTTCTACTTGCATTAAAACTTTTTTAAGCGCTTTGCTACTTGTTTGTTCTGCAAGTATTTCCGTTGCTTCTACAACAGTAATACCCGCTTTTAGTAAAGTAGCAAATTGACGCATGTAAATAACAAAATCCTGAGGCTTAACCCCACTTCCGATGCTAATTTCTTTGTGTAAGGCGCCAGAAAGTTCTTTAACCTCTAACGCCATAATTCCTTGGTCACGTAGTTGTAGACGAATTTCCCTTTCTGATTCAGCTTGAAGCTTTCCTTGAACGGTCTTTCCTCTACGATTTCTACCTTTGTATCGATACTGTGCCATTAGCTTCCCAACTCACTTAAAAAGACTGAAGCTGCTTCTTGTGTGATGATGCGTTTGTTTAGCAGCTCTGTGATTGATTGCTCCAGTGTGTGCATGCCATACGCTTTACTCGTTTGAATGATACTTGGAATTTGATGGATTTTTTCATTACGAATTAAGTTTTTAATCGCTGGGTTTGTTATCATGATTTCTGTTGCTGCACGGCGTCCTTTGTTATCAGCCGTTTTAAATAGACGTTGTGATACTACTGCAACAAGCACGGATGCAAGCTGAACACGCACCTGCGGTTGTTGGGCAGGTGGAAAAACGTCAATAATACGGTCAATCGTCGACGGTGCATCGTGGGTATGAAGCGTTCCTAATACAAGGTGACCTGTTTCCGCTGCTGTAATCGCAATCGCAATCGTTTCAAGGTCACGCATCTCCCCAACGAGAATGATGTCCGGATCCTGACGTAAACAACCACGTAAACCATTGGAAAAGTTTTGTGTATCAAAACCAATTTCACGTTGGTCAATAAGAGAACTGCCATGATTGTGCAAATACTCTATCGGGTCTTCTAGTGTAATAATGTGCTTACTCATTGTTTTGTTAATATGAGAGATCATTGCTGCTAGAGTTGTAGATTTACCACTACCTGTAGGTCCAGTAACGAGAACTAACCCTTGTGGTCTCTTTGCAATATCTAGTAATACACCTGGCATTTGTAAGTCTTCTAGGTTGGGAATCTTAGTTGGGATAACACGAAGTGCTAAACTAATACACGCTCGTTGATAGTAGGCATTGACACGAAAACGGGAGACGGCTGGAATTCCGTGCGAGAAATCGAGCTCTCCGCGTTTTTCAAATGTGTCCCACAAGTTTTCATTAATGATGGCACGCGCCATTCCTTCTGTATCTGCCGGTTTTAACTTTTCCGTTCCATACGTTTGTAGTTCACCGTTTACTCGAAACACAGGAGGGGCTCCTACTGTTAAATGAATATCTGATGCGCCCATTGCAAAGGCTTCTCGTAATAAATTGTCTAATACTTCTAACTTCGATGTTGCTAGCATTCGGTTCCCCCCTACTCTTCCATTGCTACTCTAAAGACTTCATCAATTGTTGTTAAGCCTTGTTTTGCTTTTAATAGTCCATCGTCAACTAAGAAAATCATGCCACTTTCATGGGCATATTTTTTCAAGTCTGCCATAGATTGATTGTTCATCATAATTTGACGGATTTCCTCATCTATGACTAAAATTTCATGAATCGCAACCCTACCTTTGTACCCAGACTTATTACACTGGACACAACCTTTGCCTCTGTAAATCGTACTGACTTTAATCCCGCGCTTATCGAAGAGTTCGCGCTCCATTTGTGTAGGCTCGTACTCTTCTTTACATTGATTGCAAATTCGACGTACTAATCGCTGTGCAACAATTCCTGTAATCGATGACACAACCATGTATGGTTCAATTTCCATATCGATTAAACGAGGTATCGTAGCAATCGCACTATTCGTATGAAGTGTACTCAATACAACGTGTCCAGTAAGTGACGCACGGATAGCTATCTCTGCTGTCTCTGTATCACGAATCTCCCCAACCATGACAACGTTCGGGTCTTGTCGAAGAATTGATCTGAGTCCTGCAGCAAATGTTAAGCCTGCTCCTGGATTTACCTGTACTTGGTTTATCCCTTCAATCTCATACTCGACTGGGTCTTCTACCGTAATGATGTTAATTTCTTCTGAATGCAAGTGATTTAAAGCCGCGTATAAGGTTGATGACTTACCTGAACCTGTTGGGCCGGTAATTAACACTAATCCTGCTGGTTGTTCAATGACTTTCTTAAACTTTTGCAAGTTAATTTTATTAAAGCCAAGATTATTTAAATTCGTAAGTCCTGCACCTAAGTCAAGGATACGAATAACGATTTTTTCTCCGTACATCGTTGGTAGCGTTGAGACACGAAGGTCAACTTGTTTCAAATCAATAACTGTTTTCACTCGTCCATCTTGTGGAAGACGACTTTGGGTTACATTTAAACTAGCCATAATTTTCACACGAGCCACTAATGCATTTTGGATGGATTTTTGCAATGAACGTTCTGTACGCAATACACCGTCTACACGGTATCGCACGACTACCTTTTTCATTTGTGGGTCGATATGAATATCACTCGCCTTAAGCGTTAAACCAATTTGAAGAATTTGATTGACGAGACGGATGACAGGAGCGTCTGTGTCTTCGCGAATATATTCTAATTCTTCGTCTTCCTCTTGTTCTATTACTGAGAACTCATCGAGTGATTGTTCCATACCATAGTGTTGCATTATGCTGCGTTCAACATCTTCTTTAGAAGCAATCGCAGGTTGAACCTGAAAGCCTGTTGCCATCCGAATGTCATCAATGGCTGCATAGTCCATTGGATTGACCATTGCTACATATAACAAGTTTCCATCCTTTTTAATCGGAATAAGCATGTTTCGCTTTGCAAAGTCCTTAGTGATGACATGCAATATCGACGTGTCAACCGGATAGCGCATTAAATTGATATGTGGAATTCCAAGCTGGAATTCGAGGGCCTCAATGAGCTGTTGCTCTGTAAGCCAACCTCTTTCAATGAGGGCATCCCCGATTCGTTGTCCCTCTTTTTTAGATTGAAGGGCATCTAATAATTGTTGTTCGGTGACGAATCCGGCTTGGACGAGCAAATCACCTATTCGCATACGTTTTATTGCCATTGGACTGCCTCCTATTTAAATTCAATCTCTAAATCATCATCTTCCGTTTCTTCACCTTTTATTTCGTCAATTGGTTCTTCTGTTCCAGGTTCAATCTGTCCTGAATCTAATTCTGGGTCATTTGGATCCACTGAAGGGTCAGGATTTTCACCTGTTTCCGTCCCTGACTTTTGTAAGCCCTTTTGTTCAACACGATGAGTCGCTGGATAATAATCCTCGGATACAACAACAATTTCAAGCTCTTCATTTTTCAAGCCACGTACGATTTGTAGGACTTCAATGAAATAACCCTTTTTCCCCGTGACTAATATCTTCGTATCCTTTGGTCCTAGTTTGCTTGAAAATTGAACAATTTTTCGTGGTTCTACTTCTTTCTCTTCTCCAAGAGCTAGCTCATATGAATATAAAAACGGCAATCCAGAGATAGAAACAGTCAATTCATTGTTTTCATACTTTGCATTTAGCGTATAATCGTAGTAATTTTTATTATAAAATTTAAGGTCCATTAGACCTGGATCTACTATCGCTTCCAGTCCGATATCAACATAACCCGGTACTTCTCTACCAATATGTCGTTCAATCAGTGTGAAATTTGTACCCATTATCGTTTGAAAGATCGCTGAACTTAGCGTATTTAATGATTCACTTCGAACTGCAGGTTGTCCAAGCTCATTTAGTCTTTCCACTAGTGAAAAGTCCCCACGTTTTTCGATCACTTCTCCGTCTAATGCTTTTACCCATCTCTCAAAATAACCATTTGGATCAGAAATAGAAATCGTCGTTTCAACGATTTTTTCAGGAGTACGTTGGTGCTCTGTGGTGAAATAGTCATGAATATCAAGTCGTACTTCCATAACATTCGTTGATGAAATTTCTTCTTCTAGTGCTTTGATTAAAGCATCCATGTCAATCCAGCTTGCGACATTCGGATACGTTAATCTCTCAAGGTCTTGTTCAACAATCGCTGCACTGACTGTTGGTGTTAGCATCGCATACCCGCTATCAAGTGCCGTTGAAATACTTTCTGAAATATTAAACTCAACTGCATTAGGGTCGACAAGAATTAAATTATCAAATAATACGAGTTCAATAATCGCTCTTTGTCGCCAATCAGTTACTGTTCCTGCTAGAATTTCTTCTACTTCGCTTACGGACATTCCACCAACATCAACCCCAGCAATTTGTGCGTGTCTTTGAAGTTTTTTCTCAGGCTGTACTACGGTTTCATAAGCAAAGGCACCACCAAAAGCAAAAATAAAGATACTAGCACTACTTACGATTAATAGCATAAATACCGTTACGTACGAACTTAATTGCTTCACAGACTGTCACCTCCATTATTTATTTTTGATCTTCGAATATATTTTCTTCTAATTCATCAAACAGTTTTGAACGGTTTGAAGTTTGTTCTTTTTTTGTGCCTTTCAACTCATTCCAAAAGTCTTCTTGAGCTTGTCTACCATATGTCATTTCTTCATCATACGAATCTGGTTCCTCTGATGAGGCTACCATAGGTTCTTCTTGAATTGCACTTGGTCTGCGTGATAATAAAGTAGGTTCCTCTTCGCCTTCCTCTTTTTTATCACTATCTTCAGCAAGCATCCGTTTGGGACGTTGGTAGAATATCTCTTCTTGATTTACTTCTTCTGTTACCTCTACTTCTTCAACAGCTGTTACTTCAGCCACCTCTACTTTTTCATCGGCAACTTCATCTATAACTTCAAGACTAGCAGCAATTTCAGTTTCATCTTCTTCAATGACATTATTTTGCTCAAATTCAGCAAATAAGCGGTCAATCATTTCTTGCGATAAAGGCGCATCACTTGATGAAAATAGATCTTCTTCCTCTTCTTGTTCTTCTTCTACTACTACTGGTTCCTGAGCGATAACTACCGCACCACTCACATCAGAGCTAGAATCCAGTTCATTTTCCTGCTCAATTTCCAATTCTAAAATTGATTTTTCTTCAACAACTTCTTCTGTTTCTTCATTTTGAGTTTGTTCACCAGTAGCTTGTCTGATTAATTCATCAATTGCATCCTGCTGAAGTAATGCACCTGAACTAGTAGAACTTTCTATTTCACTAGTGTCTACTACGTTAGTTACCATTTCGCTTGCAACCACTTCACTTGGCATGTCATTTTCAGTGTTTGTATTTATTTCAGGTTGAACAGCTTCTTTAACTTTCATATCAGCCTTTGTCGGTCGTTTCGCTACTCTTTCAACAACGTTGGTTGATGATGAAGGTCTGAAGCTTTCCTCATTTTGCTCATTCTTAGGTGTTACTTGTTTGCCAATAATGTACGTGAAAAGTAGCATTAAAAAGACAAATCCTGCTGCTGCAATAACAGGAGAATAAAGGGAATATAATAAGTACGATAGAAAAACAAGTAAAAAAGATATAAATACAATTTGTATCAATGTTTTATTTTGCAGAGATAACTTAATGAAGCCAAATAAAACAAGTACAATTCCTGCACCAATTAGTGCCATTACAAATTCTAGCAAAATATCACCCCATCCCTTAACTGTTAGAAAATTCCTAAATCTATTGTATCAGAAAAAAGTCGAATATTGTACAATTAAAACGAGAGAATTATATAAACATTACTTTTAGAATACTTATAATATAGTATAAAAGATATAATTTTTTTGTTATTTCCTTTTTTTTATTGATTTTATCAGCATTTGTCATAGGATGGTTTTTATTACAAACAAACAAAACACACCATTTTTCTACATTTTTTTATTAAAAATAACTCCTATATCTCCTTCAAAACAAAAAAAAGCTAGAGATTTCCCTCTAACTTTCTGGCCATATTTGATCATTTCTAATTTGATAAGAACTCCATTGATAATTTATTTTATCTTCGTCTAGTTCAAGTGTGAATAGACCTGTTTCAGCTGTAGGTCCTGTTACGTAGTTAGGAAATAAAAAGTTACCTAAGGAATAGGCAATTGGTTTGCCATTATACGTTTCAATTGGTTGAAGTACATGGGGGTGTGCACCTATAACTGCATCGGCACCAGCATCTATCATCGCTTCACCATAATAGATTTGATAAGGTTCCGGATAAGTCGATCGTTCTATCCCCCAATGGATATAGACAAGAACATAGTCCGCAATCTCTTTTTCTTTAGCTATGATATCTAGCATTCTTTCAAGCTGATAGCCGCTTGCGATTCCAGGTTTATCTTCACGAGCGTACCACGTTTCTGTAGGAAGTACTCTTGAAAATCCAAGAAACGCAATGCTCCGCCCTTTTATCGTGACATATTTTGCAGAATACGCTTCTTCTTTATTCAAACCAGCCCCAATATAAGCTAAACCATATTCATCTAAGTAGTTCATGGTATCTACTAGGCCTGCTTCTCTGTAGTCCATCGTATGATTGTTTGCTAAAGACACCATGTCAAATCCTGCATTTCTTACCCCATCAAGATAAGAAGGCGGCATTTTAAAATTAAATTGCTTTCCGTATGTTTCTTCTCGATGTGTAACAGCTGTTTCTAAATTAACAACAGCGTAATCCGCTTTCTTAATTTCTTCTTCCACATGTTCAAATGGATAGTTAACACCAAATCGTTCAACAGTGTCTGCTACAGACCCACTCATCATTAAGTCGCCTGCAAAAACTATAGTAATTGGTGACCCATAATCGACATATTCTTTTTCATGTGTGATTATCTCTTTATTTGAAAGATTGACGCTTTGAAAAGGAGAAGCATTTCCTTCCTTTTTCATAAATAGGAAAAAGATTAACATGAGAATTAACAAGCAAAAGAATAAAAGAAACGTTTTTATTTTCATGGCAGCTACCTCTTTTGTAGGATACTACCATGATATGAAAGCTACAGTTTGTCTTATTATAAGAGGGTGAGATAAAGGATGTTTTTTCCCTTTTCTCACCCTCGACCTCTTTATTCATGCACTAATAAGCTAGCCTTCTTTATGCTTAAAATATGCCCTTACTTCAGATATAAAATATAGCGACCCTGCCACTAAAATGATGTCATCTTCTGGCGTTTGTTCTATCATCTCCGAAAGGCCTTGTTTCCAGTTCTCGACGTGATGTTTATGCTGGAATCTACAATTTTCATAAAGTTCATGACTTTGCTGGGCCCGTTCAAAGTCAAAGGTTGTAAACGTGATATCGTCACATACTTCATACAAAGGGCTAAATGTATCATTCACATCTTTTTCCTTAGTCAATGATAACATGGCAAGAATCTTTCTTGGTTTATAGCGGAATATCGTTTCTGTAAGAGCCTCTACTCCTTGACGATTGTGAGCACCATCTATAATGATTAACGGTTTTTCGGAAACTTTTTCAAACCGTCCTAGCCAAAATGTCTTCTCTAGTCCTGTCCTGATTTCATCTTCTTCTATTAATAATGCATAGAAGGTTCTTAAATATTGCAGACCCATGAGAGCTAGTGCAGCATTTTTCACTTGATGTGCACCTTCCATTGAAATATGAAGTTTGTCAAAGCTAGCAAAAGGGGTCTGAAGCGAGAATCTCTTTCCTTCTTCATTAGCTATGTGAAAATCATGACCTAGAACAAGGGCCTTCGCATGTTTATTTTCAGCTGTTTCTATAAATATCTTCAGTACTTCAGGAAGTTCTGCTGTTGTAATGACAGGTACCCCACTTTTAATAATTCCTGCTTTTTCAATCGCGATTTCTTCTATTGATTCACCTAATATATGCATATGGTCATATCCGACATTTGTAATCAACGACACCATTGGAGTTATCACATTTGTGGAATCTAGACGACCTCCAAGTCCCACTTCCATAATTACAATGTCTGGGTATGACACTTTAGCAAAGTATAGAAACGCGATCGTTGTAATTACTTCAAATTCAGTCGGTGAACCTAACTCACTTTCGGCTAATTCTTCAACTAATGGCTTGACGCTTTTCGCCAATTCATCTAACTGCTCATCAGAAATCGGTTCCCCGTTAACAGCAATACGTTCATTAAAAAACTCAATGTATGGTGAGGTAAACGTACCTACTCTTAGACCACCTTCTTGAAGCATGTGCCGTAAGTAACTAACTGTTGACCCTTTACCATTTGTTCCACCAACGTGTATGTATTTTAACCGCCGTTCTGGATTCCCTAATCTCTCAAGCATCCATTCCATTCTTTTCAGTCCTGGTTTAATCCCCAACGGAACAAGACTATGTATCCATTTAACTGTTTCATTCATCTTATTTCACCTCTTAAGAAAAACGGCAAAGCCATAATATATTTGAAGAAAAAGCAAGTCGCAGATTACTGCGAAGCTTGCTTTCCTTAGTATGTCTATCCTTTTAACTCGGCAATTCGGGCTTGAACGGTTTCTCTTTTTTCTATATAATCTTTTTCCTTCGCGCGTTCCTCTTCAATTACTTGTTCAGGGGCTTTTGCGATAAAGCCTTGATTGCTAAGTTTTTTCTGAACTCGCTCAACTTCTTTATCTAGTTTCGCCACTTCATTTTCTAATCGAGCAATTTCAGCATCTAAGTCTAACAATCCTGCTAATGGTAAGAATAATTCTACACCCGTTATCACGTAAGACATTGATTTTTCAGGTGTTGCAAGATCTACACCAATTTTCAACTCGCTCGGATTACAGAATTTCTCAAGATAGCTTTTTCCACGCTCTAATTGTTCTAACACTTTGGCATCCTTCGCCTTGATGTGGAGTTCAATTTGCTTACTCATTGGTACATTTAATTCAGAGCGAGTGTTACGTACAGAGCGAATGATTCCTTTTAGCAAGTTGAAATCTTGAACTGCGGTTGGGAATGTTAATTCTTCCTTAGAAACTGGCCAACTCGCAACTGTTATCGATTCGCCATCATGCGGCAAATGCTGCCATATTTCCTCGGTAATAAACGGCATAAATGGATGTAACAGTCGAAGAGTCTGGTCAAAAACATACGCCAGGATGGATCTTGTTGTCTTTTTAGCTGTTTCATCTTCTCCATATAACGGGAGCTTTGCCATTTCAATATACCAGTCACAAATATCATCCCATATGAAGTTGTAAAGAATTCGTCCTACTTCGCCAAATTCATACGTATCAATTAAGCGAGTAACATCTGTAATCGTTTCTTGTAGTCTTGTCAAAATCCATTGGTCTGCTACAGACTTTTCTCCACTTAAATCTATTTCCTCGTACGTAAGTCCCTCCATATTCATCAAAGCAAACCGAGATGCGTTCCAAATCTTGTTACCAAAGTTCCATGTCGATTCTACCTTTTCCATCATAAAACGCAAATCATTTCCTTGGGAACTTCCTGTAGAAAGGAAGAATCTCAATGCATCTGCACCATATTTGTCGATAACATCCATCGGGTCAATACCATTTCCTAATGATTTACTCATTTTGCGCCCTTCTGCATCTCGAACAAGTCCATGAATGAGTACATCTTTAAACGGACGTTCTCCTGTAAATTCAAGTCCTTGGAATATCATTCTTGATACCCAGAAGAAAATGATGTCATATCCTGTTACAAGAACATCAGTGGCATAATAACGTTTGAAATCTGAAGCTTCTTTATTAGGCCAGCCCATCGTTGAAAACGGCCAAAGCGCTGAGCTAAACCACGTATCTAACACATCATTATCCTGTTCCCAATTTTCAATGTCTGAAGGGGCTTCTTGACCAACAAACACTTCACCCGTTTCTTTATGATACCAAGCTGGTATACGGTGCCCCCACCATAATTGACGAGAAATACACCAATCGCGGATGTTTTCAATCCAATGCAAATACGTCTTTTCAAAGCGGTCAGGAACAAAATTAACTTTTCCTTCTCCTTTTTGAAGGTCAATTGCTTGCTTGGCTAAAGGATCCATCTTTACAAACCATTGTGTTGATAAATAAGGTTCTACTACTGCTCCACTTCGTTCAGAGTGACCAACTGAATGCATATGCTCTTCAATTTTAAATAAGATGCCTTGCTCTTGAAGGTCTGCTATGATTTGTTTACGACATTCAAATCGGTCCAGTCCTTGGTACTTCGCAGCATTTCCATTCATTTTCCCATCTTCACTCATCACCAGGATGCGTTCTAAATTATGGCGATTTCCAATTTCAAAGTCATTTGGATCATGAGCAGGGGTAATCTTAACTGCACCAGAACCGAATTCCATATCAACATAATCATCAGCCACAATTGGAATCTCGCGACCTACGATTGGAAGCTTAACTGTTTTACCAATTAAGTGCTTATAGCGCTCATCTTCAGGATGAACAGCAACTGCAGTATCACCAAGCATCGTCTCAGGACGAGTCGTAGCAACTTCTATCTCTCCGCTTCCATCAGATAGAGGATATTTCATATGATAAAAATGCCCTTGAACATCTTTATAAATGACCTCGATATCGGATAAAGCTGTTTTCGTTTGCGGATCCCAGTTAATGATGTATTCGCCACGATAAATTAACCCTTTTTCATATAAACGAACAAACACTTCACGAACCGCTTTTGATAATCCCTCATCTAATGTAAAACGTTCTCTCGAATAATCGAGTGCTAAGCCAAGTTTTGACCATTGCTTACGAATGAAGTCTGCGTATTCTTCCTTCCACTCCCACGATTTTTCAAGGAACTTTTCTCGTCCTAAATCATAGCGACTTACTCCTTCTTCCCTTAGTTTCCCTTCTACTTTTGCTTGAGTTGCAATTCCGGCATGGTCCATCCCAGGAAGCCAAAGAGCATCATAGCCCTGCATTCTCTTTGTTCGAATTAAAATATCTTGTAATGTTGTATCCCAGGCATGACCTAAATGAAGCTTTCCAGTAACATTTGGTGGAGGAATAACGATTGTATACGGCTTTTTCGATTCATCTCCTGTTGCTTCAAAAAACTTTCCCTCTAACCAGTAAGGGTACCATTTTGCTTCAGTTTCCTGAGGATTGTATTTTGTTGGCATCGAAACTTCATTATTTTCCATCGATGCGAACCTCCTTTATATGTATTGTAAAATATAAAAAACTCCCCCCGTCTCAAAGGACGAAGAGAGAAGATTTCGCGGTACCACCTTTGTTTGCAACACAAAAAAATGTGTTACACACTCATCAGTTTAACGGCTGTGCCGGCTTTCTCTACTGTACGGTTCAAGAAAGCTGCTTAAGGGTGACGTTCAATCCGTACATCCTGGAAAATCTCACAGCTACTGATTTTCCTCTCTGTAGGGTTCAGGATTTACTCTTCCCTATCATTGCAGTTGCATTTATCTTGATATATTTTACCTTTTTACCCTGGTATTCGTCAATATCAGCATAGCCATTATTTCATTAATTCATGCAGTCCTACTCACATTCGTCTATATCTTGCATACGTTAAAAGTAAGAACAACGAGAAGGAGGGGATTTACATGCCCAACCGAAGATTTCGTCCACCATCATGGCTTGTCCGCTTTCGCTACGCTATCTATCAATGTATCTTTTACCTTGTTTGCTTTCAATTTATACGCACTCTTTTCTTACCAACAATGTTCGATGTTCTTATCCTAATCGTCTTAATTATTGTGTATGTAAGCTTCCTCATTGGTGTAATATGACAAATAGCTCACCCTAAAGTATAGGTGAGCTATTGTGTTGATACTCCTTGTTCAGTTGATTTTGGTGGAAATAAAAAGGCATCTAACCGTTTCACACGTCGCATCGTCATAATTCTTTTCTCTAAACGGCGAACGTGGTCAAGTTCACTTTGGTCTGGAGTTTTATTCACATATTTTTCTAATGAAAATCGGACAGGCTCTGGAAACTTTAAATACCCTTGTAAAAGATGCTTTTCTTCTTCATGAAGAGGTAGATGATTGTCATAAATTTGAAACCAGCTTACCATTTCTTCTTCATTCCATAAACTGTACCTAAACGACTGTCGACAAAACAAAGCCAAATCTCTTGCAGGTGTATCAAGTCCAGCCTTCTCAAAATTAAATAATAATGGGTCACCTTGTTTAGAAAAATGAACATGTGACCTTGAGAGGTTCCCATGACAAAAGACAGTGCGGTATTTTTCTTTCTCACTCACAATGTCAAACCATTGTTTCGCATGATTTTTGGCTTCTTCAATGAGTAAAAGCATTTGGTGAATATGAGTCATATACGTTAGTTCATATGGCGACATGTAAATTTTTTGTTCTGCCACATCAGCAAAACGTTCAAGTTCTAGACGTTTTGAATCCCATCTTTGAATAAGAGCTTGATAGGATTCTTCTATTGTTTCTTTTGTATAAGATTGAGTTTTAACTGTCAACTGATGAATAATTCCCATTTGTTCAACCATTAGTTGTTCCGGTGACTCTCTGTGTGAATACGGTTCTTTTTCCATCCAGGGCATTAAATAATAGGAAGATGCATCTGTCACTAATACTAGTTCACCATATTTACTAGGAATGACCGGTACCGTATAACGATAATTAAGCCGTGCAAGCTTGCGTATATGATAGGCAAAGTTGTCAGCTTGCTCCTTGTTCATTCTTGACTCTTTTAATGCAAAAATGCCACGGTCTGTATACACTTTTTTTATCCGGCCAAAAGCTTCGATTTTTGTAGGATTCAAATCATAGTGATATAAGATCGCCTGATAATGATATAGCTCATTCGTATTCATGTTCTATTTGCCTTCCCTTCGTTATGCCACTCAAGTAAAAATCGAATCATTTCTTGATTTTCATTCCAGCGAGCCCGAAATACTTCGTAGTTTGCTTGACATTCCTCTATTGACTGACAATGTTGAGCTGAATCTAGCAGTTCGACAAGTTCCCATGGTAATAGGAAATCTGCTAATAATAGCTCAAGTTGCCCATTTTTTTTCATCTCAAACGAACGATTAATTTCATTTAAGACTTGTGTCAGTGAAGCCTCTCCATGAATTCGTTTCCATTCTTTGATAAATCCACAAAACTGTGTATATCCTCGTTCAGGCTTTGCCATCGTTCCTTGCCAAAACAGCACTCGGTTATGAGTTCTCGCTTGATAAAGGCTAGAAATGGAATCTAGTAAAGGTGCTGTAACATCTTTATTTCTTTTTCTAATATATTGTGCTTTTGCCACTCTACTTTTCGCTTCATCAAAGCAAGTATAAATAATCTTTTGCGTATCCTTAGTAAAGTTCTTAAAGGTATTTGCAAGTGGCTCATATTTGTCCAATGATGGAAAAGAACATGACGTTATTTCCTCTCCATAAGAAGAATGTAAACCGTAGTTTAAAACTTTTGCGAGGAGTTGTCCCCATTTTTGCTCTTCTTCAATCATAGGAGAGAGGGTGGTCACCTCATCATGAAGTGTAAACCACCCTTTGTTGTATTCGACCTCTGTCTGATTGCTCTTCGTACGTATCATTTTATCAGTGATCAAATAAGGATTAATGCTACATTCATCTCGCCAGGAAACATGCCATTGTAGCAATGAATACTCGTTCCAGAAACGGACCCGTTTTAACCCTTTATCCGTTTCAATCACATCGTTTTCTTTCCACTTTGTGATTTTTACATCATATTTTTGATTGATTAATTCGAGAACCTCCATTGGAATTCTCCCCTATTCTATTACCTTTTTGGTATATAGATAATTTGTCCTTCTTCTACTTGCTCATTTTCCAATCGATTAACGCGAACGAGATGGCTGGTTTGAAGTTGATAGCGTTCCGCAATGGTATCCAACGATTCATTTTCTTGAATGATGCACATTCTTAATTTTGAAAACTGCTCTTCCCCGTTAGTTAGCATTTTCGTTAAGTAAAGTGCATTTTCATCCTTTTGTGAAGTAGGTCTCTCTGGCTCGACTTCTTCTTCACGTCCCTCTTCCACTTCATTGGATTGATCCGTATTAACTACCGCTAAATCTTTAAGCGGTGCTAGATTAATTTTTGTTTGATGTTCCTCTTCATTACGTACTTCATCTTGTACTTCATCTTGTTCTTCAACTTCTTCAATGTCTTCATGTGCTTCTTCTGACTCTACTTGAAGTGCCGCTGTCGCCTGCACTTGGTTGTCTTCTTTTCGCTCTCCCGCTCGTGGGGCCGTGACTACAGTTGGAACAGGCTCTTCTTCTTCTGATGCTTGTTCTGCTCCTGTTGCTAAAACTGGCTCTTTGACTTCTTCCTCTTGAGGAGTAGATTCGACTGGTGCGACACCAAGACCAATTCCTTCTCCTTCAGCACGAGGTTGACTTGCTGCAATCGGCTCTGGTGGTGCAGCTGGACGCTGTCTCGCTTCAAATTGGAAGCTTCTAAACGCCGGTTCTGGTGGTGCCTGTTGTTGCTCATAAACTGGGAGTTGTTCTTCCAGTTGTTCTTCTGGCTCCTCTTGCACTTCATTCGTTCGTTCTACTTCATGTGTGGCCATCCCACTTATCGTTACATCAGCAGTAAGTTGGATGCATCCTCTTTCCGGTAAATCATAATCAAATGTTTCAACTTGTACATAAACATCTTCTAAGTTGTTAATTCGATTTAATGGAATCGTTACATCAATTGGAAAATAATGTTTAATCTCACCAATTCCGTCTTCCGATACCGTTACTTGTTCAATCGAACGAAAGCTTGCCAGCTCATCAATGTTACTCGGTATATTTTCTTCTTCTGGAACATTTTTGTTTGGTCGGTATTCCCCCACCAATTGTAAACCCCCACGAATAAAAACATGCTGTTCACTTTCTTCAATCGTAATTTCTGGATCCAATGACATTGATAAAATTTCTGAAATTTCCTGGCCTTTATTGAGCCAAACTGACTCCTCAATTGAAAAAGATAATTTTGATGGATGATCTTGGGTCACAGCGACTTCCTCCTTCAATCTATTTCTAGTTCCTTCTGTTTCGGTCATGTCTGTACAGTTAAACCTATGACAAGACAAAGTAGAATATGAACACTTCTTCGGAATTCATTTGATTTATAACCGATTTTGAAGAAGAAATAGAAACAAGTGGTGATTGTTCTTACATTACCAGTGTTCCTTTACTTCGCTCCAATGGGCACGATTATTTCTATTCGTTACCCCTTCCCTCGCTTTTCCCTTTCCACCGGGCACGATTATTTCTATTCGTTACCCCTTCCCTTGCTTTTTCCTTTCCACCGGGCACGATTATTCTTATTCGTCACCCCTTCCCTCGCTTTTCCCTTTCCACCGGGCACGATTATTTCTATTCGTTACCCCTTCCCTTGCTTTTTCCTTTCCACCGGGCACGATTATTCTTATTCGTCACCCCTTCCCTTGCTTTTTCCTTTCCACCGGGCACGATTATTCTTATTCGTCACCCCTTCCCTCGCTTTTTCCTCCTAATAAAAAAGAGCGATGAATGTAATTCAATTCATCGCTCTGCTTTTTATTTTAATGTAGCAAATGCTCGTTCTGCGGCTTCAATTGTTTTATCAATATCCGCTTCGGTATGTTTTGTCGATAAGAACATTCCCTCGAATTGTGAAGGTGGTAAGGAAATGCCTTGGTTTAACATTTCTTTAAAATAGGCTGCGAAGAAGTCTAGGTTGGAAGTAGATGCTTTTTCAAAGTTTATTACCTTTTCATCCGTAAAGAAGAATCCAACCATTGACCCAGCTCTACTTGTGGAGTGCGGAATGCTATGTTTTGTGGCCGCTTCGGATAAACCCTTTTCTAAGCGTGATCCTAATCTTTCAAAATGCTCATAATCCACTTCTGTTAGTTGAGACAGTGTTTCATATCCTGCTGTCATCGCTAATGGGTTACCTGACAGTGTACCCGCTTGATAGATTGGACCACTTGGCGCAATTTGTTCCATAATTTCTCGTCTTCCGCCGTAAGCACCAACTGGCAAGCCTCCACCAATTACTTTTCCAAGACAAGTTAGATCAGGAGTAACGCCAAAGTATCCTTGGGCACAGTGATATCCAACACGGAAGCCTGTCATTACTTCATCAAAAATAAGTAAGCTTCCATTTTCTGATGTCAGCTCACGCAATGATTCTAAAAATCCTGGTTCCGGTAAAACGACACCCATGTTTCCAGCAACAGGTTCGACAATTACACCAGCAATGTCATCCCCGAATTTGTCAAACGCAAGTCGTAAGCTATCTAGGTCATTATAAGGAACCGTTAATGTATTTTGTGCGACAGATTCAGGAACACCTGGACTATCTGGTAAACCAAGCGTAGCAACACCAGAGCCTGCTTTTATAAGAAGTGAGTCCCCATGTCCATGGTAACACCCTTCAAATTTTACGATTTTATTTCGACCAGTATAGCCTCGCGCTAAGCGAAGAGCACTCATCGTTGCTTCTGTTCCAGAGTTGACCATGCGTACGACTTCAATGGATGGAACACGTTCAATGACAAGCTCAGCCATCTTTGTTTCTAATTCATTTGGGGCACCAAAGCTTGTCCCGCGCTCTGTTACTTCTTTTAACGCTTCAACCACTTTTTCATCGGCGTGACCGAGAATGAGTGGCCCCCACGATAGGACATAGTCAATATACTCGTTTCCGTCAATATCATAAATACGAGAACCTTTTCCTCGCTCCATAAACACCGGATCCATTTTCACCGATTTAAACGCGCGAACTGGGCTATTCACTCCGCCTGGCATTAGCGGTTTGGCTTTTTCAAATGCTTGTTTCGAACGCTCATATCTCATTTCTTTCACCTCTTTTTTTTACTTTAACCATCTAGCTACATCTTTAGCAAAGTACGTTAAAATTAAATCAGAGCCCGCACGCTTCATACTTGTTAGCATTTCTAGTACGATCCCTTTTTCATCGACCCAACCGTTTTGACTCGCTGCTTTAATCATCGAGTATTCGCCACTTACGTTATAAGCAACTACTGGATAGCCTGTCATATCTTTTACTTCACGAACGATATCTAAATAAGATAAGGCTGGCTTTACAATGAGAAAATCAGCGCCTTCCTCGATATCCGATTGTGCTTCCCGAAGTGCTTCTAAGCGATTGGCTGCATCCATTTGATAGGTCTTGCGGTCGCCGAATTTAGGAGAACTATGAGCAGCATCACGAAATGGTCCATAAAAGCTTGATGCATACTTGACAGCATACGACATAATTGGAACATCCTCAAATCCTGCTTCATCCAGTCCATGACGAATCGCAGCAACAAAGCCATCCATCATGTTAGATGGCGCAATAATATCAGCTCCTGCCTTCGCTTGAGAAACAGCCGTTCTTGCTAATAAATCGAGAGTAGGGTCATTTAACACTTTTCCATCTTCAATTACGCCACAATGGCCGTGGTCAGTAAACTGACATAAGCATGTATCTGCAATCACCGTTAAGTCTGGGAACTTATCCTTTACGACTTTTATTGCCTTTTGGACGATTCCGTGGTCATGGTACGCTGATGTACCTACATCATCCTTTTCATTCGGTACTCCAAATAAAATAATCGCTTGAATTCCAAGCTCCACCACTTCAGCTACTTCCTCTAGTAAGTAATCTAAAGATAGTTGATAGACTCCAGGCATCGACTTGATTTCGTTTTTGACCTGTTCTCCTTCAACTGCAAATAGTGGATAAATTAAATCATCAGTATGTAACGTCGTTTCTCTAACCATTGCTCGAATAGAAGCACTTTGTCTAAGACGTCTATGACGATTAAATTGTAAATCTCTCATTCCATTTCCTCCTTTAAACTCAAAATGATTGTAGACAGTAACCCGTCTGTTGTATACGGTTCGGCTATTATAGGGGTTGTAATTCCATAGTTATGTAATGTATTAGCCGTTATCGGACCAATGCATGCAAACTTTTTTTGTTGTATGGCACTTAAGCTTAGCTTACCCTCAAGAAGCGTAAAAAAATGAGTAACCGTCGAAGAGCTTGTAAACGTTATAAAATCATACTCAGCTTTTTCCATAAGGGATTGCAGCTTTTCCTTAGAGCTCCAATCAATAACTGTTTCATATACAACGAGGTCGTCTACGAGATAACCATCCTCCTGTAAACCGACAGAAATGACATCTCTTGCAAGATTCCCTTTTGGAAAAAGAATTTTTTCTCCTGGTGAAAGCTGTAATCGAAGCTCTTCTAACAAGCTCTCCGCGACAAAACGAGGGGGTACAAGAGAAGCTGACAAACCGTGTTGCTGCAAGCAGTCTAGCGTCTTGTTTCCTACAACTGCTATCTTTTTTGTATGTAATATACTTTTATCATCTAGTAAATCTAAAAAATATGTAATGGCATTTACACTTGTAAATAGGACCCAGTCATACGTATGTAATCTATTTTCCTTAAAGAGGGGTTGTTTGGTTGCTTGAAAAGCAAGGAGCGGAACTTCAATTGCCGTTCCGCCATATTCCTCGATTTTCTTTGAGAGTGATTTTGCTTGTTCCTTCGCCCTCGTTACGACAATACGTTGATTGAGAAGGGGCAAACGGTCCACTATTGGTCAAGCTCTCTTTTTACTTTATCTAAAATTTCTTTGGCTCCTGCTTGCAACAATTTATCAGAAATCGCCACACCAAGTTCCACTGGATCTTTCCCAACCATCGTTTCTTGAATAATTGTTTTTCCATCTGGAGATCCTACTAATGCAGACATCTTAATTTGGTTGGACTCATCGATGGTGCCGTAAGCCGCAATCGGAACTTGGCAACCACCTTCCATTCGGTGAAGAAAAGTTCGTTCTGCTGTCACTGCTTTTTCTGTATCTGGGTCGTTTAAATGTTGCAGCAGGGCAATAACATCCTCATCATCAGAACGACACTCAAGACCAAGTGCTCCTTGCCCAACAGCTGGTATACACACATCTGGCTCTAAAAATTCAGTTACAGTCTCCTCTGTCCATCCCATTCTCTCCAAGCCAGCAGCAGCTAAAATAATCGCATCGAAATTCTCTTCTTTTAACTTACGTAGGCGAGTTTCTATGTTACCCCGAATCCACTGCACTTGTAGGTCAGGACGTTTTGCTAGCAATTGAGCCGATCGTCGTAGACTACTTGTTCCAACGATCGAACCAGCTGGTAAATCAGCTAGTGAAACATGGTCTTTTGAAATAAACGCATCTCTTGGGTCTACACGCTTTGTTACTGCTCCTAATGTGAACCCTTCTTGTAAAACAGATGGGACATCTTTCATACTATGAACGGCTATGTCTATCTCTTTATCTTGCATCGCTTGTTCAATCTCTTTCACAAACAATCCTTTTCCGCCTACTTTTGATAACGTAACATCTAGGATTTTATCACCTTTTGTTACGATTTTTTTTATTTCATACTCATAGGGAAGACCGAGCTTCTTTAGCTGGTCAATGACCCATTCTGTTTGTGTTAACGCTAAACTACTTTTTCTGGAACCAATCACGATTTTTCTCATGTGAACCTCCAATTTCTCTTTGACTGTTATCTATTATATAGGTTTACCATTTGTAGTTCAAAAAGGAAGCCACTGAAAAAGTTGACCTTTAGTACCACAAATGAAACTCAGAAAACCGACTTAACATAAAGTAATTAATGAGCAACAATAAAAATGCTGCAATATTTAACAAGGCCATTGTATACCCTCTAACTAATTTTACTACCCGTTGGTATAAATACACAGCATATACACCTAGCACAACGAGTGAGCTGATTACTTTTGCATCAGTAAAAGGAAGTTCTCCTAATTCAATAGAAGACCATACAAAACCAAGGATAATTCCTAATAAAAAGGTCGGAAACGCAAACATTGTCATGATAAAAGCTAACTTATCGAGCTTCGATAAATTTCCAAAACGAAGCAACCGCTTCCCCCAGATTTTCCTCTTTAGCATTTGGTGTTGCATCACATACATTAAGGAAATCGCAAAAGCTAAATTAAAGGCCGCATAAGATAATAAAATCAGTACAACATGAATGACTAACAGCTCTGAGATGAGAAGTTGCGATAATTGTTGAGAGACATCTCCTGTAGGTACAAAAAGTGAAATCGCCATCATTACAAACCCAAAAACGTTGGCGATAAATACGAGAAAGTCGACTCGGAAATACCAATTAATGAAGAGGGAAATCGTCACAACTACCCAGGCATAAAAAAATAACCCTTCAAATTGAGTTAAAATCGGGAGGCGATTTAATTCCGCCATTCGAAGTAGGAAAATAGTGGTTTGTAGTACCCAGACAATAGAAAGCAACCAGAAGGCGATACGGTTAGCCTTCCGGTTGTTTTGAATAAAATCAATGAAATAACCTAATACACTTAAGCAGTAAAGAATGATAGTAATTAGATATATAACATTAAACACGTATAGTAAACTCCTCTCTTAGGAGCGAACGACTGCATCTTCGGTTGGTGCTGCATAGGAAACAAATTCTTTCTTAGTTTGTTCCCACTCAAGCTCAGCTTTTCGCTGCCGCTCTTGTTGTTTTTCTTTTTCTTGTTGCAATGCAACTTCGTCCTCTAGAGCAAACAATTTTGTAAAAAGAGCTAGAGCTTGCTCTGAATCTTCTTCTCCGGCTAATTCTTTCACGCGAGTAATCGGATCGCGTAACAATTGGTTCACAATACTCTTTGTATGTTTGCGAAGTACTTTTAAGTCTCTTTCCGACAAGTCAGGAAGCTTTCGCTCAATGCTTTCCATTGTTTCTGCTTGAATCGCTAATGCTTTTGTGCGAAGCGCAGAAATTAAAGGAACCACACCTAACGTACTTAACCATTGGTTAAATTCAACAATTTCTTCTTCAACCATAAGCTCAATTTTCTCTGCTTCTTTTTGGCGTTCCGCTAAATTCGCTTGAACGATATTTTGTAAATCATCAATATCATATAAATAAATGTCATCAAACTCTGCTAATGCCGGGTCTAAATCACGCGGTACGGCAATATCAACCATAAACAACGGACGACCTTTGCGCTTTTTCATCGCTTGTTTCGCAAGTTCTTTAGAAATGACATAATCTCTTGAACCCGTTGAGCTTATTAAAATATCAGCTTCAACTAGGCTTTGCTCTAGCTTTTCCATTGGTTTAGCTTGACCAAGGAATCGTTTAGCTAGTTGCGCTGCTTTTTCCTCAGTGCGATTAATGACCGTAATTTGACTAGCTCCATTTGAATGCAAATGTTTTGCTGTAAGCTCACTCATTTTTCCTGCACCCAATACAACAACGTGCTTGTCAGAAAAGTCACCAAATATATTTTTGCCAAGTTCAACTGCCGCATAACTAACAGAAACCGCATTATTGCCGATTTCCGTTTCTGAATGAGCGCGCTTAGCAAGTGTGACAGCTTGTTTAAACAGCTGATTGAAAATCGTTCCCGTTGCCTGATTTTGTTGGGCGAATAGGAAGCTATCTCGGATTTGACCAAGAATTTGTGTTTCCCCTAGGATCATTGAATCTAACCCACAGGCTACACGGAATAAATGCTCGATCGCATGATGGTCTTCACGAATATCTATATATGGTATGAAATCCTGGCGGTCCATTCCGAACCATTCAGATAAAAATAACTTTGTAAAATAACGTCCAGTATGAAGCTGATCAGCTACCACGTACACTTCAGTGCGGTTACAGGTGGAGACAATCGTACACTCAAGTATGCTTTTCATACTGCGAAGCTTTTGTAACGCCTGTGGAAGTTCACTTTCTGGAAATGTAAATTTCTCACGAATCTCTACAGGAGCTTTCTTATAGTTTAATCCTACGACTATGATGTGCATTTGAATGTTTCACCCCCACTACGTAATCAATACAGCATTCATCGGCGTCTTTTTCTATAACGTACGAACAATCTTTACACATTATAACATGGTTTTATTTGAACTCAAAAAAAAAGTATGAACACTTCTTGAACCTCTATGGTATTATGTTGGTATTGTGTCTTAGATATGATAAAATATCCATTCTCAGGAAAAAAATGAAAAGGAGTTGTCTTGTTTGAAGCGTCAAGGTATTTTCCCTGGTGTTTTATTTATAGGTGTTGGTCTTTTCTTTTTTATTCAACAGTTCAATGTTCCTTTTCTCGACCAGTTCTTAACATGGCCTTCTATATTAGTTGTCATTGGTGTTGCCTTTTTATTTCAAGCATTTGTTGGTGATAATACTTATCTTTTTCCTGGTGCTTTGTTAACTGGGCTCGGCATTCATTTTCATTTATTACATCATATTACAACATGGCCTACACATTGGGCAATGTATACGCTCATTGTCGGTCTTTCCTTCATCTTTTTATACATGAAGACAAAAAAGGAAGGATTATGGCCAGGAATTATATTACTTATCGTCTCTGTATTAGGCTTTATATCAGGTGGTTTCGTTACGTGGTTCAACTCCATTTTTTCAGTCATCGAAAGCTTTTGGCCTATACTACTTATCATCCTCGGCATCTACCTAGTTGTTAGAAGAAAATAACGTAAAACCGTTATTTTTTGAAGCACTGAGCAAAGCCGCTACCATCTTTTAAAGTCAAACAAAAGTGGGGTTCTTTTGTTTGACGCGTAGCGAGCGAAGCCGTGCTCTCCTTGAGTTACCTTTACAAACAACCTTCCTTAGTCACCTTACAAGGCATGTATGAGCACGCTACAATTAGTAAAAAGCCTGACAAAGGAAAGATTTTCTTTTCAGGCTTTTTACGTTATCGCAGTTTATTGTTTGATTACTCCGTGTAATCTTCTATTAATTCAGTAACTTCCTTGTTATTGTTCTTTGCTAGTGGGAGCTTGACGATAATCGTTGTTCCTTGGTTGACTTCACTTTCTATCGCAATTTTCCCCTTATGGTGCTCAATAATACTAAAGCTCACTGCAAGCCCTAACCCCGTTCCATTTTCTTTCGTTGTGTAAAACGGCTGACCAATTTTCTCTAGCTTTTCTGCTTCAATTCCGTACCCATAGTCTCTTATGACTACCTCAACTTCACCATCTTCTTCTCTTGTACATATGTCGATTGTACCACCTTCTGGCATCGCTTCTAATGCATTTTTGACAAAGTTAATAAAAATTTGTTTCAACTGATTTTCATTACAATCAATAAAGAGGTCCTCTTCATATAATTGTTTGTTAATCCTTACATTTTTCAAATTTGATTCGGTCTCAAGCAGCGTAATGACATGATTTAATATCGTATGTATCTCGCGTTGTTCAAACTTAGATTCTGTTGGTTTTGCTAGCAGCAATAATTCATTTAAGATAAATTCAATACGATTCAACTCCGACGACATCAATGAAATATATTCTTCCTGAATCTCATATCCAAGTTGCATCATTTGAACAAATCCTTTTATCGCCGTTAATGGGTTACGGATTTCATGAGCTATCCCAGCTGCTAATTGGCCAGTGAGAGAGAGCTTCTCAGATTTCACAAGTAATTCTTTTGCTTCAATACGGTCTGATATGTCTCGACCTATGACTAGAATCTTTTCAATATCGCCTTTTTCATCACGAATGATTTTGAGGGAGACTTCTATCCATAATTCATGACCCTTTTGATGCCGAACTCTTACCGGAAAAATATCACTATCCTCAATACTCATTTGTGAAATAGACGTTTTATCATCTTCGTCTATTAGATCTGCCCCCGATTTCCCTACCAAATCCGCTGGTGTAAATCCAAGCAAGTTCTCTACCGCCGGTGAGATGTATTGAATGACACCTACTGGAGAAAGGAATGAGATAAAGTCTTGTGAGTTCTCTGATATCAAGCGGTACAATTCTTCACTTTTCTTTAATCGGTCTTGTTCAATTCTTCTTTCTGTAATATCTCTAGTCGCTCCAACTAGCTTCATGACGTTACCTTCTATATCAAAAATGGCTTCAGCCACTTCTTCTAAATGACGCAATTGTCCATTCGGTTTTACAATCCGATAATGTATATTCAGTGGATGTCCTAATTTAAGGTCATCAATAGCATCCGCTACTAATTTTTTATCGTTTGGATGGATGAGAGCTAAAAAATCTTCATACTTTATTTGAGGGCTTCTAAAATAGGAACCAAACATTTCATAGGAATCATCAGACCAAACTCGCTTATTCTCTTTGATGTCCCATTCCCATGTCCCAAGCTTTGCCACTTTTAATGCAAGTTTTAAGTTCGCTTCACTTTCTTTAATCTCTTGTTGAATGACTTTCTCTTGCGTAATGTCTTTAATAATTCCGTATATCCCGACGACTTCGTCGTTTACAATAATCGGTAAGTTCGTCACCTTAACATGAATGCTTTTGCCTAATCTATGGATGCAAACGTTTTCATATTCTTGCGGTATTCCTTTTGATGCTAACAAAAAATGACGGAATGCTTTTTCGGAATCATCCCGGTTCACAAGAGAAGTGAAATCCATTTGTAAACAATCTTCCTGGTGATACCCAAACAATATTTCAAAACTTCGATTCACAGATGTGTACTTTCCATTTAAGTCCATTGAATAAACAGCATCTGGATTTTGTTCAAATAACGATTTATAATGCTCTCTTTCCTTCTCAGTTACTTTCTTTTTTGCATTTATGTCGGTAAAATGCACAATGATCCCTGTTTCATAAGGATACGCCCTTATTTCATACCACTTATTGATCGATGTAAATCTTTCTTCAAACCGGACTTCTTTATTTTGTTCTAAGGCTTGATGAAACTGATAATAAAAAGGAGATCCAACTAATTCCTGATACAAATGCCAAATACACGTACCTGTTAGTTCTTCTCTTGATTTACCTAATAGCTGTTCAGTTGCTTGGTTTATGTAATAAAAGCGCCAATTGTGATCTAAAGAAAATACAGCATCTCGTAAATGATCTAATATTTTATGTGGCATTAATTTAATCCCTTTCAGTCATTTAGTCAACTCTATAAAATATTCCATACTTTCACATATAATTCCTCTATAAGATGGAAAAAAGCTTGAACATTTTTGGTCGTATATGACCATTTGTGTTCAAGCTTGAAATTTATTCAATGTCTAACTCATCTACTTGCTCTATTTCTTCAATTTCTCTTTTACGCTTGGAATAGTCGAGGATCGCTCCCCAAATTTGATCTTTCCCATAAGCTGTTTCAGATGAGAACACGTAAATTGAATCATTTGGGTCTTTTCCTAAAGATTTTGAGATGGCACTTGTATGTTTTTGCCATTTCCCTTTTGGTATTTTATCGCATTTCGTTGCGACTAAAATAACCGGGATACCATAATGTTTTAACCAACTATACATCATCTTGTCATCTTTAGATGGTTCGTGGCGAATGTCGATAATTTGGACAACAGCTTTTAGTTTAGAGCTTTGTTGTATGTATGTTTCGATCATTCGTCCCCATGCTTCTCTTTCTGTTTTTGGAACTTTAGCAAAGCCGTAACCTGGGACATCAACAAAATAGATCATTTCATTAATCAGATAAAAATTTAATGTTTGTGTTTTCCCAGGCTTTTGTGATGTACGGGCTAAGCTTTTTCGATTAATCATTTTATTAATAAAAGATGACTTTCCTACATTTGAACGACCAGCTAAGGCAATCTCAGGAATTGGCCCTTTTGGATATCCTTCTGGCTTTACTGCAACTGTATCTAACTCTGCTTTCGTTACCTTCATTTTTTCTCTCCCAATGCGTGCTTTAATACTTCATCTAAATGTGAAACAATGACAAATGTTAAACCTTCTCTGACTGTGTCCGGAATTTCTTCTAAGTCTTTTTCATTTTCACTTGGAATAATGATTTTCGTTAAACCCGCTCTGTGTGCACTCATCGCTTTTTCTTTCAGTCCGCCGATTGGTAACACGCGACCACGAAGTGTGATTTCCCCTGTCATCCCCACTTCTTTTTTAACGGGTCTCCCGGTTAATGCAGAAATCAGCGCTGTTGCCATCGTAATCCCAGCAGAAGGACCATCCTTTGGTGTTGCCCCTTCAGGTACATGGATATGAATATCATTTTTCTCATGAAAACTAGGATCAATGTCAAGTTCATCTGCACGTGAACGAATATAGCTGAATGCCGCTTGAGCCGATTCCTTCATGACATCGCCAAGCTTACCTGTCAAGATAAGCTTCCCTTTTCCTTGAACAACGGAGACTTCAATCGATAACGTGTCCCCACCTGCTGTCGTATAGGCGAGCCCTGTTGCTGTTCCTATTTGGTCTTCTACCTCAGCTTGACCATAGCGGAACTTTGGTTTCCCTAACATATCTTCAAGCGACTTTTCTGTCACGACGACTTTCTTTTTTTCACCTGAGACAATTAATTTTGCGGCTTTACGACAAATGGTTGCCATTTGTCTTTCAAGGTTACGGACACCCGCTTCTCGCGTATAGCGACGAATGACCTTCATTAACGCTTCATCTTTTACTTGTAGCGTCCCTTTTCCTAAACCATGGTCTTTTGCTTGTTTAGGTAAAAGATAATCTTTAATAATATGGAGTTTTTCAACTTCTGTATAACCTGCAATCGAGATAATTTCCATTCTATCGAGTAAAGGTCCAGGAATTGTCCCAATATTATTAGCCGTTGTTACAAACATCACCTTTGATAAATCATAAGGTTCCTCAATGTAATGATCACTAAATGTATTGTTTTGTTCTGGGTCCAATACCTCTAACAGAGCTGCAGCTGGGTCGCCACGGAAATCATTGGCCATTTTATCAATTTCATCAAGTAAAAATACAGGGTTAATCGTCTCAGCCTTTTTCATGCCTTGCATAATGCGACCAGGCATTGCCCCAACATACGTTCTTCGATGCCCTCTAATTTCGGCTTCATCTCTTACACCGCCTAAGGAAATTCGAACAAACTTGCGGTTAAGTGAACGTGCAATGGATCGAGCGAGTGATGTTTTACCGACACCCGGAGGGCCAGCTAGACATAAAATAGGTCCCTTTAATTCCTTCGTTAACTGCTGAACGGCTAAGTATTCAAGTACTCTTTCTTTTACTTTATCAAGACCATAGTGATCTTCATTTAAAATATCTTCAGCATGATGAATATCAAGAACATCTTCTGTTTCTTTTTTCCACGGCAAGTTCAGCAACCACTCAATATAATTACGAATCACAGAGCTCTCGGCTGCATTAGAAGGCATTTTTTCATAGCGGTCCAACTCTTTAAATGCTTTCTCCTGAACGGACTCTGGCATTTGTGCCTCTTCAATCTTTTCTTTAAGAGACGCAATTTCTCCAGTTTTCCCTTCTTTATCGCCTAGCTCTTTTTGAATAGCTTTCATTTGCTCTCGTAAGTAATATTCCTTTTGCGTCTTTTCCATCGACTTCTTAACTCGTTGCCCGATTTTCTTTTCGAGACCAAGCACTTCTTTTTCATTGTTAAGGACATCAATAATGGAGAGCAGTCTTTCCTTCACAGAAATCGTTTCAAGTAACTCTTGCTTTTCAGCAATCTTTATTGGCAAATGAGAAGAAATGACATCTGCCAACCTACCAGCTTCCGTGATATCTGTCACCGTAGCTAGCGTTTCGGCTGAAATCTTCTTCGAGAGCTTAATATATTGTTCAAATTGTTGCAATGTATTTCGCATGAGTGCTGTCTGTTCTACTTCACTCTCAATTTGCTCATCCTCAAGGACTTGAATCTCAACTTCAAACATGTCGTCATTTTCGAGATATCTTTCAATTTGCGCCCGTTGTAATCCTTCTACTAATACCCGGATTGTGCCATTTGGAAGTTTTAACATTTGTTTTACTTTTGCTAATGTCCCTACGGTATGAATTTCTTCTTCACTTGGTTCATCAATTGAAATTTCTTTTTGCGTCGCTAGTAAAATTTCATGGTCATGCACCATTACTTTTTCTAACGCTTGTACTGATTTTGCCCGACCTACATCTAAATGTAAAACCATTGTTGGAAAAACTAAAAGTCCACGTAACGGTAATAATGGAATAACCCGCGTTCTACCTTCGACCATGAGAGCACCTCCAAAAACCTTTCCAGTTCCCTGTTTCAAAATTTGAGTGGGGTGCCCACATATGGACACCCTCGAAGTATTGTCGATTCAAGACACGAAATAGTCATCCATTCATCGCAGTACCTCTTGTATAGTAACCCCACTCGTATCTTGTACAATTTTATCTTATTGACTTTCCTTTGTCTAATATCAGAGCTAAATCGAAGTAGCTGGTGAGTGAAGCGATTGACTTGCAGGTATCACTTCTTCATTTTCTATTTCTGATACTAGCGTATGCTCTAATACTTCTTCAAACGTTTCAACCGAAATGATTTCAATTCCATCGATTGATTGAAGAATCGCTTGTTCATTTTCCTTAGGGATGACCACCTTAGTAGCTCCTGCATCCCTTGCTGCTTCAATTTTAGCAACAACTCCACCAATTGGTTTTACTGTACCATGAATGCTTAGTTCTCCGGTCATCGCTACTTTATTATCTATTTTAATATTGTTAATTGCTGAATAGATTCCTGTTGCAATCGCTATCCCTGCAGATGGACCGTCAACAGGTGTTCCACCTGGAAAGTTCACATGGATATCATAGTCAGCAGTGGCTAGTCCATTTTTACGTAATACTGTAACGACATTTTCGACGGAGCCTTTTGCCATACTCTTTCGTCGAATCGAACGAGATTGATTTCCTGTACTTTCTTCCTCTGCTATCCCAGTGATGTTGATTTGACCTTTGCCCTTACTAACGGCTAAGACATTCACTTCAATTTCCATAACAGCCCCCATATTAGGACCATACACAGCTAGACCGTTTATTAAACCTACTTTTGGTTCTTTGTGTATTTTTCGTTCAGGTCTTGGACTTAGTTGACTAGAATGAATAACCCACTCTACATCAGCATTGCTAATCTCTGTTCGTCCTTCTGCAGTAGCAACCCCAGCCGCAATTTGAACGGTATTGACAGCTTCACGACCATTTGTAGCATACTTCGAAATTCGTTCTAATGCTCCTTCTTCTACTGTGAAATCCATCTTTTTTACCGACTTCTCGGCGATTGAAATGATTTCATCTTGTGTTAAAGAGCGAAAGTATACTTCTAGGCAACGAGACCTAATCGCAGGCGGAATTTCTTGAGGTGTTCTTGTCGTTGCTCCAATTAACCTGAAATCGGCTGGTAATCCATTTTGAAATATTTCATGAATATGTCTTGGAATTTGCGGATTTTCTTCATTGTAATAGGCACTTTCTAAAAATACTTTGCGGTCCTCAAGTACTTTAAGTAACTTATTTAATTGGATTGAATGCAATTCACCAATTTCATCAATAAACAAAACTCCACCATGAGCTTTCGTCACAGCCCCTTGCTTCGGTTGTGGAATCCCTGCTTGTCCCATTGCACCCGCTCCTTGATAGATTGGGTCATGGACTGAACCAATCAATGGGTCAGCTATTCCTCTTTCATCAAAGCGTGCCGTTGTTCCGTCTAATTCAACGAAAGTAGCATCATGACGGAATGGGGTCCTAGCATTCTTTTTTGCTTCTTGTAAAACAAGTCTTGCTGCTGCTGTTTTCCCAACACCAGGTGGACCATAAATAATCACATGTTGTGGATTCGGACCACAAAGTGCAGCACGCAATGTTCGAATCCCCTCTTGCTGACCAACAATTTCATCAAAACTTGATGGTCTTACTTTTTCTGATAGAGGCTCACTTAGTTGAATGGCCTTCATCTTACGTAGCTGTTCCATTTCTTTTCTAGACTCTTTGTCGACAGACACTTTTTGTGTACGCTGACTTTTAAGTAAGTTCCAGAAGTAAATTCCGATAATAGTCCCAAATACTAATTGAATCAGTAACGCTACTCCAGTCCAATTCATAGATATCCCCCTAGACGTTTGGTTGTCATTTTCTTTTAGTATCTCCGAGAACATCATGAGTAAACAAAAAATCCCTAACCAACATCATGTCAGTTAGGGATATTATGGAAATTAATTATGCACTTTCTTTTGGTTCTTTTTTATTAAGCTTAATCTCAGTACCATCCTCAGTTGTCAAAAGAGGTGCCTCGTTATTCAATACACTTTCTTTTGTAATCGTACATTTAACAACATCTTCTCGTGATGGTAGATCGAACATTACATCAAGCATAATGCTTTCAATGATAGAGCGAAGACCACGAGCCCCTGTTTTTCGCTCAATTGCTTTTTTCGCGATTTCTAGAAGTGCTTCTTCTGTAAAGTCTAACTCTACTTCATCCATCTCTAAAAGCTTTTTATATTGCTTCACAAGTGCATTTTTTGGTGCTGTTAAAATTTCAACTAACGCTTCTTCATCTAATGGCTCTAAGCTTGAGATAACCGGTAGTCTTCCAATGAATTCTGGAATAAGTCCAAAACGAAGTAAATCTTCTGGAAGTACTTTTGATAAGTATTCACCTGGTTTTAAATCCTCTTGCTTATTATCTGAACCAAACCCAATTACTTTCTTACCAAGGCGACGTTTGATAATTTGTTCAATTCCATCAAACGCTCCCCCACAAATAAAGAGTATGTTAGTTGTATCAATTTGAATGAATTCTTGATGCGGGTGTTTTCTTCCGCCTTGAGGTGGTACACTCGCTGTTGTTCCTTCAAGAATTTTAAGTAAAGCTTGCTGTACCCCTTCACCTGAAACATCTCGAGTAATCGAAGGATTTTCAGATTTACGAGCGACTTTGTCAATTTCATCAATATAAATGATTCCTTTTTCAGCTTTCTCCACATCATAGTCAGCTGCTTGAATTAATTTTAAGAGGATATTTTCAACGTCTTCCCCTACATAGCCAGCCTCAGTTAATGAGGTCGCATCTGCAATGGCAAAAGGAACATTTAAAATACGTGCAAGCGTCTGGGCCAGCAATGTTTTACCACTACCTGTAGGACCAATTAATGCGATGTTACTTTTCGCTAACTCCACATCTTCTGCTTTGCTTAACGAATTGATACGCTTGTAATGGTTATATACAGCAACTGCTAATGATTTCTTCGCCGTATCTTGACCGATTACGTAATCATCAAGTATTTCTCGAATTTCGTTTGGCTTCGGAATCTCTTGAAACTCTACTTCTTCCTCAGTCCCTAATTCTTCCTCGACAATTTCAGTACACAACTCAATGCATTCATCACATATATATACACCAGGTCCTGCAACCAGTTTTCTAACTTGGTCTTGTGTTTTCCCACAAAAAGAACATTTCAATTGTCCTTTTTCATCGTTAAATTTAAACATTGAATCACCCCTAACTAGATTGTACCACGATGGCTAAGCAATTAAAAAATATAACCTTCTGGGAAGGGTATGGAAAAAAGAAAAGTTGTTTGAATTTTAAAGCTATGTATTGCATTTTATCATAATCTCTTTCAATTACGGTAACACTTCGCCTTGTGTATGTAATTTTTTTCTAAACACTATGAATGTCTTTCTATTATGGACTGCCCTGCAGAGTTGTATATAACTTACTCTATTCAAGATCTTAGTAAAAAACTCCTCTTCTTTTCCATGAGCATTAATTATTTTTCTTTTGCCTAGCATCGGTCTTCTACTCATATTGTTCAACTATAGAGTAATTCATACTTCAAATCCTGAAAAAAGAGGTTGCACTAAGAGCTTTCCTTTAAAAATGTCGAACTGAAAAACCTCATTTGTATAAAACAAGGCCCGAATAATCGAGCCTTGTCTCTTATGTTTGCTTATGCAGTTGTTTTGCTACTTTCTAAAAGTAAGTCAACAGCTTTTTGAACTTTTAAGTCTTGTTTAATTCCTTCAATGCCGCCTTGAGCTTGGAATAACTGCTTAAGCTCGTCTACTGGACGGTTATACATTTCAGATAATTTAGCTAGTTCTTGCTCAACATCTTCGTCAGATACTTCAACATTTTCAGCTTCTGCAATCGCTTCAAGTGTTAAGTTCACACGTACACGCTTCTCAGCATCTGCTTTAAATTGCTCACGCATACCTTCTTCATCAGTACCTGAGAACTGATAGTACATATCAAGGCTCATACCTTGATACTGTAGACGTTGGCCAAACTCCTGAAGCATTCTATCAACTTCAGTTGCAACCATAGCTTCTGGGATATCAACCGTTGCGTTTTCTGCAGCTTTTTCAACAACTGCGTCACGACGTTGGTGATCTGCTTGGTGCTCTTTATCTTTTTGAAGCTTGTCTTTTAATTCAGCCTTCAAAGCTTCTAATGAATCAACGTTTTCATTCACATCTTTAGCGAAATCGTCATTAAGCTCAGGTAACTCTTTACGCTTGATATCATGAATTTTTACTTTAAATGTAGCAGGTTTACCCGCTAGGTTTTCTGCATGGTATTCTTCTGGGAAAGAAACTTCAACATCTTTTTCATCTCCAGATTTAAGACCAATTAATTGCTCTTCAAATCCAGGAATGAATTGACCAGAACCGATTTCTAACGCATGGTTTTGTGCAGCTCCGCCTTCAAATGCTTCACCATCAACAAATCCTTCGAAATCAATAACAGCCGTATCTCCTGTTTCTACTGTTCCCTCTTCTAATACAACTAGCTCAGCATTTTTTTCTTGTAATTGCTTAAGCTCGTTTTCAACATCTTCATCAGTCACAGTTGTATCAACTGCTTCAATTTCAAGTCCTTTGTACTCGCCTAATTGTACTTCTGGCTTAACAGTAACTGTCGCTTTGTAAATTAGGTTTGAGCCTTTTTCCATTTTTTCGATGTCGATGTCAGGACGATCCACTGGTTCAATACCTGTTTCATCAATAGCGCTAGCATAAGATGGTGGCAATAAAATATCTAATGCATCTTGATATAAAGACTCTACTCCAAAACGTTGTTCAAAAAGAGAACGAGGAATTTTTCCTTTACGGAACCCCGGAATGTTTACTTTTTGACTTACTTTTTTAAATGCTTGTTCTAGTGCGTCGTTTACTTTATCAGCCTCTACTTCAACTGTAAGGACACCTTGATTTCCTTCTAATTTTTCCCATTTGGCACTCATTTTTACTTTCCCTCCAACTTTCAATTACGTATTTCCGCTGTATTTCCACGATTGACAACCATTTAATTATAACCATAATGGTTTATCATTTCAATTATTAATAGTTTCAGTTTGAAAAATGCTAGTCAAATAAAGCGGTATGTAAAAGTTTCTTAATTTTTATTCATTATGTATGTTACCGGCCTAAATTATTCATTTGCACGTCTTGAAATACATTTTGTTCAATATCACTAATTTCATTTGATTTTTCTAACATCTCAAATACAGAGACTTGATAGCGATTGGCTATCTCTAATTCGTCAAAATCAAAGCCTTGTCCTTCCAATCCAACAATGTGAACCGCAGCCGCCCAGAGCCTCTCATCTTCTGGTATCGGGATTAATGGGTAAACCGCAAATAAGTAATGCCACCACAAATGCAAAACAGTCTCGAGTAAACTCGGATTGTCATGTTCTAATTCGGCAATAATTCTTTTTTCTACCTGTTGACCGAACTCTTGGGTATACACATTTTTTACGTTTGTCGGAACAACAGTCACCGTTTGCCCTTGTTTACTTATTTCAATCGGTTCATTAATCTGTAAATCAGAAAGAAGCTGAAGAACAACACTTTTTAAAATTAAGTCATGGTCATCCACTAAAAACTTTTTTAAAGCGGTAATGACGATAGGATGCTTACTCTTGCTTAGCAGTTGTATCGCTTTCCATTGTTTCGTACGGTCTTCATTCTCAAGCAAATGCAGTAACTCTTGCGGTGGTTCTTGCTCCTCTAAATGTGGCGGTTGCTCGAATTCGAGGTTTATACCATCCCCTATCATTTGCCTGCTGAAGTGAAGCCACTGATAAAACGATTCAGCCACATTGGACGGAAGCTGTTCCTCCGACAGCACAGCCTCTAACATGATAACAACTTCCTCGTAATTACTAAGCTGAAATAAGATTGAGATATGTACTTGTAATATTTCATAGTAATTTCCGATATCTTCATGAAGCATTTCTTTGCTCTTTTCAGCGGCTTCCTCTAGCATGCCTAACTCAATATAAGAGAGAACTTCTCCAAACCTTCCTTTCGAATGATTCGGTTCAAGTTCTAATGCTTCTTGAAAAAAACGTAACGCTTCTTCAAACTTTTTTGCTTTTAACGATGCCATTCCTTTATCAACCAGTTTTAACACAAGCCCTGGAAAAAGAACGACATTGTCTTTTTTCTGGTTTTGGTCGTTACACATTGAACCCGCTCCGTTCTTCTTGTAACCTCAACAATGCTACCTTAATTTCACCTTTTGACTAGTTTATCAGGTCATCACTAAAAAAACAACGGAGAAACAGAGATGATTTAGGTTGATGCGGTAGTGAATGTTGTTAGTTTGAGCTATTACGAGTTCGGTTGCGTTGGTGGCGGTTCTTATGAACGACCTTTTACTGCGCTTTTCTTCTCGTTGGGGCGTTCATTCGCGCGATGAACGACCTTTTGTTGCGCTTTTCCTCTCGTTGGGGCGTTCATTCGTGCGATGAACGACTTTTTGTTGCGCTTTTCCTCTCGTTGGGGCGTTCATCGACGGGATGAACGACTTTTTGTTGCGCTTTTCCTCTCGTTGGGGCGTTCATCGACGGGATGAACGACTTTTTGTTGCGCTTTTCCTCTCGTTGGGGCGTTCATCGACGGGATGAACGACTTTTTGCTGCGCTTTTCCTCTCGTTGGGGCGTTCATCGACGGGAGAACGACTTTTTGTTGCGCTTTTCCTCTCGTTGGGGCGTTCATCGACGGGAGAACGACCTTTTTGTTTGGCCTTGCAACTTCATTGCTCAGTCTCTTCCTCAAAAGAAAAAGGCCGAGTCAATTCGACTCAGCCTTTGCTTTAGCTTATGCTTGTGCTTTTTCGTATTCAGTGATTTTCTCTTCGTAACGTAATGTTAATCCGATTTCATCCCAGCCATTTAAAAGCATTTCTTTCCAGTATGCATCGATTTCGAAAGTTGCTTCAAAACCATTTGTATCTGTGATTTTTTGTTCTTTCAAATCTACAGTGATTTCATAAACATCTTTATCAGCGTTTTCAATTAACTCGTATACTTTGTTTTCGTCTAAACGAATAGGTAGGATACCGTTTTTCACACAGTTGTTATAAAAGATATCCGCAAAGCTTGGAGAAATGATGACTTGGAAGCCGTAATCCTTTAATGCCCACGGAGCATGTTCACGTGATGATCCACAACCAAAATTGTGGTCAGCTACTAAAATTGTAGCGCCTTGGTTATGCTTTTGGTTTAATTCAAATTCTGGATTGTCCGTGCCATCTGCATTGAATCTCCAGTCAAAGAATAAAAACTGTCCAAAACCCGTACGCTCGACGCGTTTTAAAAATTGCTTTGGAATAATTTGATCTGTATCTACGTTTACGCGGTTCATGCCCGCTACTTTACCAGTGTGTACTACGATTGGTTCCATTATATTCACCTTCCTTAGATTGTCTATTAAACGTTAGCTTTATCGAAAGTTCTTACATCAACAAACTTACCAGTTACAGCAGCACCAACTGCCATTGCAGGGCTGACAAGGTGAGTTCTTGACCCTTTACCTTGACGACCTTCAAAGTTACGGTTTGAAGTCGATGCACATCTTTCACCTTCAGGGATAAAGTCAGGGTTCATACTTAAGCACATTGAACATCCTGATTCACGCCATTCAAATCCTGCTTCGATAAAGATTTTGTCTAATCCTTCTTCTTCGGCACGGAGTTTTACTTTTTGAGAACCTGGTACAACAATCGCACGAACTCCTTCTGCTACTTTACGACCTTTTGCTACAGCTGCTGCTGCACGAAGGTCACTAATACGAGAGTTTGTACAAGAACCAATGAATACGTGCTGAACCGCAACGTCAGTCATTTTCATTCCTGACTCAAGACCCATATATTCAAGAGATTGAGTAATTGCTTTTCGCTCTGTTTGTGTTTTTCCATCTTCAGGGAATGGAATTGTATCATTAATACGAATTCCTTGAGCTGGGTTTGTTCCCCAAGTTACCATCGGTTGAATTTCAGATGTATCGATCGTCACTACGCGGTCATATTCTGCACCTTCGTCAGAAGCAAGAGCTTTCCACTCTTCCACTTTCTTTTCGAATTCTGCACCACTTGCAACATATTCTCTTCCTTCTAAGTAATCAAACGTTACTTGGTCAGGAGAGATTAATCCAGCTTTGGCACCAGCTTCAATTGACATGTTACAGATTGTCATACGCTCTTCCATTGTCATTCCACGGATCGCTTCACCTGTAAATTCAATAACTGAACCTGTTCCAAAATCCACACCAAACTTAGAAATAATCGCTAGGATAACGTCTTTTGCTGTGATTCCAGTAGCAAGACGACCTGTTACTCGTACTTCTAACGTTTTTGGTTTTGATTGCCATAATGTTTGTGTAGCTAATACGTGTTCTACTTCACTTGTTCCGATACCAAATGCAAGGGCACCAAACGCACCGTGAGTTGATGTATGGCTATCTCCACAAACGATTGTTTTTCCAGGTTGAGTTAATCCTAACTCAGGTCCAATAACGTGAACGATACCATTGTCAGGGCTGTTTAAGTCAGCTACTGTAATGCCAAACTCATCACAGTTATTTTTTAATGTTTCCATTTGTTTCTTAGCAATTTCATCTGTAATGTTATAACGGTTTAGTGTTGGGACGTTGTGGTCCATTGTTGCAAATGTTAAGTCCGGGCGACGAACTTTACGGTTTGAAAGACGTAATCCCTCAAATGCTTGAGGTGATGTTACTTCATGAACCATTTGTAAATCGATGTACAAAAGGGTTGGTTTACCTGCCTCATCTAAGACCGTATGTTTATCCCAAATTTTCTCAATAATCGTTTTTGCGCTCATTTTCTCCTCTTCCCCACTTTCATTCTTAAGCTTGTAGTTTAGTTTTTCACCGCTTGTAATTCTTCGATAGCCTCAAGAACTTTGGCCGTCATTTCAGTTGTAGACAACGTAGCCTCTCCCGGGTTACTGATGTCTCCTGTACGATGACCATCGTTTAATACTTTACTAATGGCAGCATCAATGAGATCTGCTTCTTCTACCATTCCAAACGAATATTTAAGCATCATTGCCGTTGATGCAATGGTTGCTAATGGATTCGCTTTGTTTTGACCTGCAATATCAGGTGCTGAACCGTGAATTGGTTCATATAATCCAGGACCACCACTTCCGATACTAGCAGAAGGTAACATTCCTAATGAACCAGTTAACATAGATGCTTCATCACTTAAAATATCACCAAACATATTTTCAGTTACGACTACATCAAATTGCTTCGGGTTACGAATTAATTGCATCGCTGCATTATCAACTAACATGTGCTCTAGTTCGATGTCTGGATAATCTTTGCCTACTTCTATGGCAACTTCTCTCCATAGTCTACTAGATTCAAGAACGTTTGCTTTATCGACAGACGTTACTTTTTGACGACGAACTTTTGCAAGTTCAAATCCTTGTCTCATGATTCGCTCAATTTCGCTGCGAGAATAAATCATTGTATCTAGTGCTGCTTCTTCTCCGTTTACTTGGCGACGCTCACTTGGCTCTCCAAAATAAAGGCCTCCAGTAAGTTCACGAACGATCATTAAATCTACTCCGTTAATGACTTCACTTTTAAGTGTAGAAGAACCAGTTAAGCTTTCATGTGCTGTTACAGGACGTAGGTTAGCAAAAAGGTTTAACTCTTTACGGATTCCTAAAAGTCCTTTTTCAGGGCGCATATGTCCAGGAAGTGTATCCCATTTCGGTCCACCCACAGCTCCTAAAAGAACTCCGTCGCTTTGTTTACAAAGTCTAACTGTTTCTTCTGGAAGTGGTGTGTTTTCTTCATCAATCGCTACTCCACCAAGTTTGGCATACGTATATTCAAATTCGTGGTTATAATGCTTTGCAACGCTGTTTAATACCTCGATTGCTGATTGGACAACTTCTGGTCCAATTCCGTCACCAGGTAATACTGTGATTTTTTTGTTCATGGTTCCCTTCCTTCCTACCCACATATAGTTCAGATGACTCAATTGTTTCTTCTCTATTTTAGTACACACTGAGCCTTCTGTATCGATCCAGTTTTTTCTTTTAGTTATTATTTGAATTATTCAGACTAAAAAAGGTAAACAACACTATCACTATCGATAGCTTGACTATCTAAGGGGTACATGAATTCATGCCCCCTTAAGACACTCAAGAATTGTTTACGATTAGCCGTTCAATTATTTACCTACAACGCCTCTTTTTGATTTTACGAAAGGCATCATTTCACGAAGCTCACGACCTACAACTTCGATTGGATGTTGTTTTTCTCTTTCGTTAATTGCAGTGAACTCAGGACGGTTTGCTTGGTTTTCAAGAATCCAACCTTTAGCAAATTTACCTGTTTGGATGTCATCAAGGATTTTTCTCATTGCATTTTTCGTATCTTCCGTTACAACTTGAGGTCCAGCTACGAAATCTCCCCATTGAGCTGTATCAGAGATTGAATAACGCATTGTTTCTAATCCACCTTCATACATAAGGTCAACGATTAATTTTAATTCATGTAAGCACTCGAAGTAAGCAACTTCTGGTTGGTAACCAGCTTCTACTAACGTTTCGAAACCAGCTTTTACTAATGCAGCAGTTCCTCCACATAATACAGCTTGCTCACCGAAAAGATCTGTTTCTGTTTCTTCTTGGAATGTCGTTTCAAGTACACCCGCACGAGCAGATCCGATTTGTTTTGCATATGCTAAAGCAAGGTCTTTTGCTTGGCCTGTAGCATCTTGATATACAGCGATAAGTCCTGGTACTCCAGCACCTTCTTCAAAAGTACGGCGAACTAAGTGTCCTGGTCCTTTTGGAGCTGCTAAAAACACGTCTACGTCAGTTGGAGGAACGATTTGGTTGAAATGTACGTTGAAACCATGAGCAAATACTAATGCTTTACCAGCAGAAAGTTCAGGTTTGATTGACTCGTTGTACACTTTTGGTTGGTGCTCATCTGGAAGTAAGATCATGATAACTTGAGCTTTTGCAGCAGCTTCACGAACGTTTAATACTTCAAAACCGTCATTTGCAGCTTGGTCCCATGATTTACCTGGGCGAAGACCTACTACTACGTCTACTCCACTTTCGCGAAGGTTTAATGCGTGTGCATGTCCTTGTGAACCATATCCAATGATTGCAACTGTTTTACCTTGTAATAAACCTTCGTTAATATCTCCGTTATAATATACTTTAGCCATAATAAAATCTCTCCTTAGTTTAAATGAATTATATATTAACTGAATAAGTTAATTAATTAGTGTAATACGATTAGGGTCAATAATCGATTTTTTCGTGCCACGTTTAAATGCTGTAATTCCTGTTCGTGCAATTTCTTGAATGCCATAAGGACGAACCAAGTCAATTAGGGCTTCCACTTTATCGTGTTCTCCAGTTATTTGAATAGTCATATTTTCACGACCAACATCAATAATTGATGCACGGAATGGATTCACTAGTGCTGCAATTTCTCCGCGTTGCTGAGCTGTTACATTGATTTTCACCAAGGCCAGCTCTCTAGCTACAATCGCTTCATCGGTAATGTCTTTAACTTTTAACACATCTACCTGCTTGTTTAATTGCTTAATGACTTGCTCGATGTTACGTTCACTATCAACGATAACGACAAATGTCATTCTTGATACAGCAGGATTTTCTGTAACACCTACAGTAATGCTTTCTATATTAAAATTCCTTCTAGCAAATAAACCTGTAATTCGGTTTAATACACCAGATTGATTATTAACTAGCGCTGTGATTGTTCGTTTCATGGCTTAATACCCTCCATCTCATGATGACCTTTACCTGGAGAAATCATCGGATAGACATTTTCTATCTGAGTAACACGGAAATCCATAACAACTGGACCATCGTGAGCCATGGCTTCTGCTAAAGCAGCTTTTACATCTTCTGTTTTTTCCACTTTCATGGCCTTAATGTCATAAGCTTCTGCTAGTTTAACAAAATTAGGCTGTGTGTTAAAGACAGAATTTGAATATCTTTCTTCATAAAACAATTGCTGCCACTGACGAACCATACCTAACGCTTCGTTATTTACAATAATAACTTTTACAGGTAGATTCAAATCTTGTAAAATCGATAGCTCTTGTAATGTCATTTGGAAACCAGCATCTCCTAATACAGCGACAACTGGACTATTCGGTTCAGCCACTTGGGCACCGATAGCTGCAGGGAATCCAAAGCCCATTGTTCCAAGTCCACCAGATGTTACCCAACGGTTTGGTTTATTAAATTTATAGTATTGAGCAGTCCACATTTGATGCTGACCAACGTCAGTCGTAACAATGGCTTCTCCGTTCGTTACTTCATAAATCGCTTCAATTAGAAGCTGTGGCTTAATTCGTTCGCCTTCATTTTTATACCAAAGAGGATATTCCTCTTTTAGCTTTTTCAAATCGGCTCTCCATACACTTGATTCACTTGGTGTTCCTTGCTCATCAATTAACATCGCTAGTGCTTGACGAGAATCTCCAACGATTGGAATGTGTGTTTCAACATTTTTTCCGATTTCAGCAGGGTCAATATCAATATGAGCCACTTTCGCATTTGGAGCAAAGAAAGCTAAATTCCCAGTTAATCGGTCATCAAATCTAGCACCGATATTAATTAACAAGTCTGTCTCATGTAAAGCCATGTTTGCCACGTATGTTCCGTGCATTCCGGCCATACCTAGGTTCATCTCGTGCTCACCAGGGAAGCACCCAAGTCCAAGTAATGTATTCACTACTGGAATGTTTTGTTGTTCTACAAAAGCTAATAACTCATCATATGCTTTACCGTGTAACACTCCAGCACCAGCTAAAATAACTGGTTTTTTCGATTCCGTAATCGCTTCTGATAATTTACGGATTTGGTGTTTATTCGGCATGATTGTTGGTTGATAGCCTGGTAAATTAATTTCAATATCATAATTAAAGATTCCTGTTTCAACAGAAACGTCTTTTGGTAAATCAATTAATACTGGGCCTGGTCGACCTGTTGTAGCAATATGAAAAGCTTCCTTCACGATACGTGGCAGCTCTTCTACTGTACGAGCTTGGAAACTATGTTTTGTAATTGGCATGGTCATTCCAATCATATCGGCTTCTTGGAATGCATCTGTACCAATGAGATTCGAAGCAACCTGACCGCTAATAACGACTAAAGGTAAAGAATCCATCATAGCATCTGCAATACCTGTGACAACATTCGTTGCCCCTGGCCCTGATGTGACTACACACACACCAGGCTTACCTGATACTCTCGCATAGCCTTCTGCAGCATGGACAGCACCTTGTTCATGTCGAGCTAGGATATGACGGATACCTGTTTTGTAAATCTCGTCATAGGTTGGTAAAATAGCTCCACCCGGATATCCGAAGATTACTTCAACGCCTTCTTTTGCAAGGGCTTTAATCAACATGCTAGAACCTGATACTTTTTCTATTTTAGTTTCTTGCATTTGTGTTTGTTGTCTCAACTTGGTACTCACGTTTTTTCCTCCTTTTTACCAGTTGGAGCTTCATGGTAAATGATTTTTCCACTTCTTTTTATATTCTTCTCTCTAATAACAATCAGCGTAATAGGAAGAAAAGTATTTCCCCTATATACTTTACTTCAAAATGGAACTCATTGAAATAAAAAAATCTTTCCACCCCCCAGATAAGAGACTAATTTTGTCTCATAGCAAGGGGCGAAAAGATTACTTTCCACGGTACCACCCTTATTCTTGATATCCTTTCAGATACCAACTCACGAACGATAAATCGTTCAATTTTAATAACGAGTGTAATAAACACCCGACCAACCCTACTTGCATTGCGTTCAGATTGGCACTCAGAGGCGAGTTCATCAATGGCAGCAAGACCGTGTCTCAGCACTCACGGTTCTCTGTACATGCTAGACCAAAGACTACTTTTCCTCTTCACCGTTTTTTATATTTATTTAGTATACCATATAATTATATTTTCATTATACCACCAGTATTGGCAGATGTGACTAATTTTGAATATCTTGCCAAATAGCCCTTTTTCACTTTAGGCTCTGGCTCAACCCAACCTTCACTACGTTTTGCTAACTCTTCATCTGAAACATCAAGATGAATTGTTCGCTTAGGTAAATCAATAATGATTTTATCTCCATTATTTACAAATGCGATTGGTCCACCTTCTGCAGCTTCCGGAGAAATGTGACCGATTGAAATCCCTCGTGAAGCTCCTGAGAAACGTCCATCAGTTATAAGTGCCACCTTCGTTCCAAGTCCTCTTCCCATAATAGCTGAAGTAGGAGCAAGCATTTCAGGCATTCCTGGACCACCCTTTGGTCCTTCTGTTCGGATAACAACGACATGTCCTTCACGAACTGAACCATTGTTAATTCCTTCAATTGCTTCATCTTGAGATTCAAAGACGATAGCTTCACCTTCAAATACTTTAATTGAAGGGTCAACTGCACCGACTTTGATAACTCCACCATCTGGAGCAAGGTTACCAAAAAGAATAGAAAGTCCGCCAACTGGGCTATACGCATTATCTTTTCGTCTGATGACATCATCATTCAAGATTTGTGCGTCTTTTACATTTTCATATAAGCTTTTACCTGTAATCGTAATTCTATCTTTATGAACAGCGCCAATTTCACATAATTCTTTAATAATGGCACTGACACCACCAGCTTTGTGTACATCATCCATTGAATAATCAGAAGCAGGACTAATTTTACTTAAATAAGGAACTCGTTCTGCCACTTCATTTATACGATTTAAATCATATTCAATTTCAGCTTCATTTGCAATTGCTAGAGTGTGAAGGACTGTGTTAGTTGATCCTCCCATAGCCATATCTAGAGCAAATGCATCATCAATCGTATCTTTTGTTACAATGTCACGTGGACGAATGTCTTTTTCAACTAAATTCATTAGGTGCTTAGCTGCATCATAAATCAACTTATGACGGTCTGTTGATGTTGCAACTAAGGTTCCGTTTCCTGGAAGTGCTAATCCAAGCATTTCCATTAATGAGTTCATGGAGTTTGCTGTAAACATTCCAGAACATGAACCACATGTAGGACATGCACTTTGTTCGATTTCCAGTAGTTCTTCACGGCTCATTTTCCCTGAAGAAAATGCACCGACACCTTCAAATACAGATACTAATGATAATGGTTTTCCGTCTTTTGTACGACCTGCTTCCATTGGACCTCCTGAAACGAAAACAGATGGTACATTGGTTCTAACAGAAGCCATTAGCATTCCCGGTGTAATTTTGTCACAGTTTGGAATAAAGAAAACTCCGTCAAACCAGTGAGCGTTAATTACCGTTTCAGCAGCATCACAGATAATTTCACGACTTGGTAGAGAATATCTCATCCCGATATGTCCCATGGCAATTCCATCGTCTACACCAATCGTATTAAATTCAAATGGAATTCCGCCCGCTTCACGAATTGCTTGCTTTGCCACTTCCGCAAATTTGTTTAAATGCATGTGACCTGGAATAATATCAATATACGAATTACAAACACCGATAAACGGTTTATCCATATCTTCGTCTTTTACTCCAGCTGCGCGCAATAGACTTCTATGTGGCGCACGATCAATCCCCTTTTTAATCATATCACTTCTCATTTTTTATCTCTCTCCTAGCTTTACTTCTTATATATTTCTATTGTATTTATGTATAGCTTGTTTTCTTTTTCGAATTTTGCGACTTTTGTTTTCAAAAAAGTACGAATTCTTTAGAAAATATACACGAAAAGTTTTATTGTTTGGACTTTATAATACTCGCAATATCGTTGATGGTCAACCACTTTCACTAAAATTTTTCGACTATTTTGATTACATTTTTTCATGAATCCGCTTACATCCACATGGTATAAGGAAACCCGATATTCTGAGTGTATGCTGTTATATTTTTGTTAATTTTTCTAAAAATGTAATAGTTTTAGTGGAAGTTGAGAAATATAAGCAGGGTGATGAAAATGAAGATACTTCAATGGAAGAAAATTAAACTTCGAAACGTAAAATTGAAAATACCTGTGTTATCTTTCAACAATCAAAAAAGAGCAAAACTTGTGCCGGTATCCATTGAACCACACAAGTGCACAACCGAAAGTGAAAAAGCGTTATACGAGGCGTTACTAGAAAGAAATTTCTATGTAACCCCAAAGCACAAATGTGGAAAGTTTACAATTAACCTTGCATTAATTCCTTTTCAAGTCGCTTTAATTGAAGAAAGCCAAGCTCAAAAAACTAAGCTTGAAAAAACGTTACTAAAACAAGGTTGGGAAGTCATCTATTATCAAAATGAACAAATCACAAACAACCTATACGACGTACTCTCCCAAATCAACAACACCATCAACAAAAACAGATCCGTGTCTATATAACAGGGTTCACAAAAGGCGTATTTCCTTTTGTGAACCCTGTTTATTATGTGCGGAGCCGATGCTTCTTTTAGAGGGAAGAAGTGGTTTTCTTCTTCTCGCGCATCGTGCGGAGCCATCACCACAAAAGGCGTATTTCCTTTTGTGGTGGCTGTTTGCCGTGCGGAGGAGGTGCATCTTTTTAAAAAGAAGACGCGCTTTTCTTCTTCTCGCGCACCGTCCGAAGCCCGCTCACAAATAGTTGTGGTTCTAATGTATTTTATACCAATTGGTTGAGGTGGAGAAAGTTTTTCGGACTCACTTCACTTGCTTTCACCTCGGGCTGTCCGTATCCAGTTTGATAACAGCATTGGGTAGAAATCGCAAAACAAAAACAGAATAAAAAAAGCAACAGCCGAATAATTCGACTACTGCTTTGGTTATGTATAGCTATATGGCGTCCCAGGAGAGATTCGAACTCCCGACCGACGGCTTAGAAGGCCGTTGCTCTATCCTGCTGAGCTACTGGGACAAAAACTTTAATGTTGTCCGTCGTCATTTTAGAAAAATGGAGCGGGTGATGGGAATCGAACCCACTACATCAGCTTGGAAGGCTGAGGTTTTACCAGTAAACTACACCCGCACGTTCCTTAAATAACGAACATTTATTATCATAAATCATTTAAGGAACAATGTCAACATTTCATCAAAACTTTTTTCTTGCATAAATTTTCCTCATGTCTTTTACTTCATTACCACCACGTTCAAAGAAGCGTACAGTAATTTGTTCATCCACTTCACATATGCAGTATGTCTGTTCTTTTCGTCCTCTTGGAAGCCGTATACTTCCTGGATTAATATAGATAACCCCATTTTCTTCAAACGATGTTGCGACGTGAGAATGACCGAAACAAGCAACGGTAGCCCCTACCTCTTCTGCACGGTAACTTAATGGAACATGAGTCATTTTCACATTATATAAATGACCGTGTGTAATATAAAAGGTAACTCCACTGACAGTCTCAATGATATCCTCAGCAAAGTCGGCGTAATCACAATTCCCTTTTACAACCTTTATACCTTGTAATTCTGGTGATTTTTTTTCTAATTCTGAATCTCCACAGTGAAAAATGATATCAACGGAATCTTTATGACGTGAGATAATGTCAGCAATCTCCTTTTTCCACCCATGGCTATCACTTAAAACCAATGCTTTCATTCCTCACACCCCTACCCGAATATCATTTCCCATTGTTCATTCATTTTTTCTAGAGCTTTTGCTCGGTGACTAATCTTGTTTTTTTCTTCAGCACTCATTTGCGCCATTGTCTTTTGATGACTTGGGATGTACATGATAGGGTCATACCCAAATCCATTTTCCCCGATCGGTTCCTTCGTTATGACTCCACTACATGTTCCTTCAAAAACTTTCGATTGCCCATTAGGAGATGCGATGGCAATCGCACAGTGAAAATGAGCCGTTCTATCTTCATTCTTAACCTGTCCTAATTTATCTAGCACTTTTTTTACGTTTTCATTATCGTCCTTTGCCTCACCAGCATATCTCGCGGAATACACCCCCGGTTCTCCACCCAAGGCATCTACTGATAAACCCGAATCATCGGCAATGGCAGGTTTTTGAAAGAGCTCAGCCATTGCTTTTGCTTTAATTAACGCATTTTCAGCAAAAGTTACTCCTGTCTCTTCAATTTCTGGTATTTTTGGATAATCAAATAATGAAAGCACTCGAAAGCCTTTTGGTTGTAAAATGGCTTCAAATTCTTTGACTTTCCCTTTGTTTTTAGTAGCAACAAGCAAATCTTGCATTACTGGTCAGCTCTCTTTTTTTCTAATTTTTCTACTGTAGATTGTCCCAATACTTGCTTTTGGATCGATATCAACTCTTGAATACCACCTTCAGCCAAAGTAAGTAACGTATCTAATTGTGCTCTTGAAAAAGTCGCTTCTTCACCTGTCCCTTGAAGCTCAACGAACTCTCCACTGCCTGTCATCACAACATTCATATCGACGTCAGCTCTTGCATCCTCTATGTAACACAAATCCAGAACTTCACCCAGTTTTGGATCCACTCCTACCGATACAGCAGCTAAGTAATCGCGGACTGGTAGTACTTTTAAAATTTTTCTTTCTATGTATTTCTCTAAAGCCATAACCATGGCAACATAAGCTCCTGTAATTGAGGCTGTTCGAGTTCCACCATCCGCTTGGATGACATCACAATCTATCCAAACTGTACGCTCACCTAGTTTCTCTAAATCAATGACGGTACGAAGCGCCCGACCAATTAATCGTTGAATTTCCATTGTACGGCCACTTACTTTTCCTTTTGAGGATTCTCTTATGTTTCGTTGCTCTGTTGCTCGTGGTAGCATCGAATATTCAGCTGCAATCCACCCTTTTCCTTGGTTACGCATAAATGGTGGGACTCTTTCTTCAATGCTAGCTGTACAAATGACTTTCGTGTTCCCTACTGATATTAAAACGGATCCTTCGGGATGCACTAAATAATTAGGGATGATTTCAATTGGTCTTAATTCATTCGCTGCTCTATTGTCTACTCTCATTGTTTCCTCCTATGACATAGTTCAATTGTTGTTTCTAGTTTCATGATGGCAGAAAAAAGGCAGCTTTATGCTGCCTTTTCAAATTATATCAAATCATTCTAGGATATCCTAAAGTTGAGTTGATTTTTTTAAAATTTTTCTGCATTGACCAAGTTCGGTCGGGATACCGGCTCAGCTAACGTTTCTCCAGAAGCTTTTAAGATTTCACTCATTCCGTCTACTTTAATAGAAACTTGCTCCACTCCATTTTGCTCCGTTAAAGAGAGCACAATCATATTTAAGACATCGTTTGAAATGGCAGTTCCTTCAAGTTGACTTAATATTGCTTCATTAAAATTAAGTGTGACAACCCCATTTTCATATAGAGGCTCATCAACCAATTCAACACCTTGTCTAAAATCAGTCAGTAGCTTTGTGTGAACGGATGGTCCATTTAATAGTTGTTGTACCACTTCTTTTACATTATCGTTTCCGTTATTCTCGACTCTTCTTGTAACTGGGACATAGTACTCGTTGTCCCCATTTTGAGCAAGGAAGTAAAGCGTTACTCCCTTACTATTAACGACGTCAACGACATCATTTGTCTCTAAGTTAATCCCGTTGGCCCGACTAAACCCTTCGACACCAATAGGCGTGTTGTTTACAGGCATTGTTTCTTGGTCATATCCATTAATTCTGATTTTTACGCTATTAACATTTTCAAATTGTGTAATCGTCCATGTAATGGCTTGAAGAATTTTCAACTCTTCTTCTGGTTGATAGTTCGTAAATTCCTCTGAAAAATCAGCAATCGCAATTCCATCTTCATTTAGGTGTACATCAATTTCAGTTCCAGCAGGCAGAACAGCTCTAAAACCATTTGGTAGTAAGTTCGTAATTGGACCGTCAGCTACTAGATATTCTAGAGACTGACGAATAGCACCTTCTGTTCTTGGAAGTTCAAAAGTTTGTGGTACGACTAACCCATTTTCATCAATTAAATATAACTCTCTTGTTATCGTATCTGTTGTACCCTCTACCTCTGTTTCCACTTCGGTTTCAGTAGACTCCTCTTCAAAACCTAAGGAATCTCCTTCATCTACGTATGTGACGGGCGGAGCATCCATTTCTTTCATAACGTCTTCAGTCGTGGAGCATCCAGTAATAACAAGAGTGAAAAGCATTAGAATTGGCACCCCAGTTTTTAAATATTTGCGCATTCTTTTCCCTCCTAGATGGTTTGTACTAATATATATACGAGCTCCCACCAAAAATAGACCAAGGTTTTAGAAAAACTTAGGTTGGCTCCAGATTTACTTGATACAGGAAGGTTTTTTTGTAATTTCTCTTATAACAACTGAGAGCACCCCTCGGAGACAACCTTTAGTTTTTCTTATCTCTTTTCGCGTCACCATCTATCCCCGGAGAAAATGGGTCCATCTAGAAATGCCTTAGCATTTCTTCTTTTCTTTTTCGGAGGGCTTTGAAAAAAAGTGAGAGCACCCCTCGGCGACAACCTTTAGTTTTTCTTATCTCTTTTCGCGTCACCATCTATCCCCGGAGAAAATGGGTCCATCTAGAAATGCCTTAGCATTTCTTCTTTTCTTTTTCGGAGGGCTTTGAAAAACTTAGGTTGGCGCCAAATTTACATAATACAGGAAGGTTTTTTTGTAATTTCTCTTATAACAACTGAGAGCACCCCTCGGCGACAACCTTTAGTTTTTCTTACCTCTCTTCGTGTCACCACTTAGCCCCGGAGAAAATGGGTCCATCACGAAATGCCTTAGCATTTCTCCCTTTCTTTTTCGGAGTGTGCAGAAAAACATAAATTGACGACAGATTTACTTGATACAGGAAGGTTTTTTTGTAATTTCTCTTATAAAAACTGAGAGCACCCCTCGGCGACAACCTTTAGTTTTTCTTGCACACCATTCTGAATTAAAAAAGAGCTAATCTGCATCGATTAGCCCTTACTGGATGTACTAGGTTAATGTAATTGATTCAACCGTGGTAGCTTTAATTTCAAGCCACGAATTCGCGATATCCCGAAAAACTTCTTGGTTTCCAGTTGTAAAGTATAAATGTTTTGGTTCTCTTTCATCCGTAAACAATAGATTATTAAAATACAATAGAGTACTAACTTCTCTTGCTGTTTCATCCCCTGAACTTATTAGCATGATTTCATCACCGACGACTTCCTGAATACATGAACGGAGTAAAGGATAATGAGTACACCCTAATATAAGGACATCATATTCTTTATTCATTAGCGGTTGCAAAGATTGCGTCACAACATCAAGTGCCTCTTCTCCATCAAAGACGCCACGTTCAACTAATGGAACAAACCTTGGGCAAGCTAAGCTCTCAACGATAACGTTACTATTGATGCTTTTTAAGGCTTTTTCATAAGCGTTACTATTTATTGTCCCTGTTGTACCTATGACAGCCACATTGTCTTTTCTGGTCATTTTAAGTGCTGAAATCGCTCCTGGATGGACAACGCCAACGACAGGAATGGAAAGTTTCAATTTCACTTCATCTAACACGACAGCTGTTGCCGTGTTGCACGCAATTACAAGCATCTTTATATCATATTCTAGTAGTTTATTAATCATTTGCCATGTGAATTCTCTTACTTCATCACTTGGTCTTGGACCATAAGGACACCTTGCTGTATCACCAATATAAATAATTTGTTCCTTTGGGAGTTGGCGCATGATTTCACTAGCAACCGTAAGACCTCCAAGGCCAGAATCAATAACTCCAATTGGTCTGTTCAATAGTTCTCCCTCAATTTCTTTGATAATCTGTGTTGTTCGTCATTACTCATTTTTCTATTTTCTCATGTTTTATTATAAATGCAAGAAAAAAAGAGGTTAGACAAAAGGTTGTTTTTTAACCTTTTATCCTAACCTCTCAGTATTGAGCGTGGCGAGTGAAGCCATTGCAGATGTTTTAGCTAGTTCTGTCACAGCACCTTCTATAAGGTCAACTATTTACTCGCCAAGTCCTTCGTTAATTACTCCTTCAAGAGCAGCCATAGCTTCTGCCTCATCAGAACCTTCTACCTTAATTGTTACTTCCGCACCTTGGCCTACCCCAAGAGACATTACACCCATAATTGATTTTAAATTAACTTCTTTACCCTTATAAACAAGCGTAATCTCAGAAGAATACTGACCAGCTTTGTTCACGAGTTGTGTTGCTGGACGTGCATGAATTCCTGTTTCACTTGTGATTTTAAAAGATTTTTCTACCATAAAGCTTCCCTCGTTTCTAAAAATTATTGGATAAATTCTTCTGCCTAAAAATAAAGCACCAAAAATCTTTATGTACCAGTGCTTTTATTATAGGACTTAAATATAGAAAAGACATAAGTAAAGAAGAAAATTGATGACCCTGAACCTATATAGCATAGATTACCCTACAGTCTTTCCAATTAAACGACTTTACTTATGCCTGATCGTATCGGTAACATGTAAATGCCTCATGTATGTTTGAAATTTATCTTAAGTTGTGTTTAGGTCACCGTGCATATTTGAATGCATGGAGATGTATTTTTTAATAGTATAAATATGTGATATTATAGCATATCTTATCAATTTCTTTCAATATAAAAATACTGATTTTACCACAACATAAAAATATAAAGACTTAAATTCCATTTTCAGAAAGAAAACCGGCTCGTATACAAGCCGGTTTTACTTTAAATTTCTAGTTCACCTAAGCGAATTAATTCAATTACGGCTTGGGATCGCCCCTTAACCCCAAGCTTTTGCATTGTGTTAGAAATGTGATTACGAACGGTTTTTTCGCTGATGAATAGTTGTTGCGCAATTTCCTTTGTCGTCTTGTCTTGAACGAGTAGCTCAAATACTTCACGTTCCCTTTTTGTAAGTAAAGGTTTTGGTCCGTATTCTGCTCCTTTCAATGAAATCACCCCTTCTTGCCTGGGCTGACAGCGTCAGGTCTTCTATGAGAGTAACGAAACGTTCCGTTTACAATCAGAAGTGTTTAGTCAGGATAGTATATGTACACTCAACCGACCTTGTGAATTCATTGAACACATAAATACTTACTATCTCTGTAAAATGGATGTTTGTAGCTTGCTTTTCATTGCATCCGTCCATGGAATAGACTTGCCTGTTTCTTTTGAAATTTGAACAATTAGCCCTCTACCGGTTAAACAAATTTCATCCCTTTCGTTTTTCACCATATAATGAAGGTCAATTGATGTTGTTCCTACATGCTTGATACCCACATATACCTTTAGCCTCTCATCAAAGAAAAGTTGTTTTACATAATTACACTGTAAATCAGCGGTAACAATAATTGATCCTTGGTCTTTAAGGGTCGTCGAAAACAAACCAATTTCTTTAAAAAAATCAATGCGCGCTTCTTCAAAATAAGCAAAAACTTTAGTATTGTTGACATGACCAAATGCATCTGTTTCTGAAAAACGTACTTTGACAGGACAGTAAAACTGAAAAAGTTTTTCCCATTCTACAAGATTATCAATATATGTTATATGCATTTGTTTGCCTCCTCAATATAATGAATGATTAATCATTCATTATATTGTACTATAACAAGGCAAAGATTACCACTAAATATAAGGAAATATACAAGAGGGTGAGACAAGGGCTTTGTTATAACCTCTTGTTCCACCCTGCTAATCCCTTTTAGAATTGCTTACGAATCAAATCAAATAGTGGGTTATCACTATTTAATCCACATATATCAGTTAGAACTGCTTCTATTCCGCTAGCTTTTAGTTTTTCTTGCAAGGAAACCGCCTCTTGATCTTCGCTAAAATCATATTGTAAAGCTGCGGCAATTACTTTAACTAGGTAGATAGGTTCGGTGTTATTATGTTGATAATATTGGTCAGCTGGACTAATTAGTCTGTCATTTCTTCCTAACTTCCTAACGGGGCCCCTTGCTACACGTGGAATATCATCATTAATAAAAGGATTCATAAAACGGTTTAGAATTTTGGTAATGTATTGTTCATGTTCTGCCTCATTAAAGCCATATTTCTGAACTAATAAAGAACCTGTCTCCTTTAATGTCCCTTTTACAATTTTTAAAACAGAAGCATTTTCCATTGCATCTTTTATTGTTCTACATCCTTCTTGATATCCGACATACGCTACTGCAGCATGCCCCGTGTTAACAGTAAATAATTTTCTTTCTATATAGGGACCTAGACTTTCAACGAATGTTACTCCCTCAATAGTTGGAACATCTCCGGTCATCTGAGATTGGTCCACTACCCATTCATAATAAGGTTCAACGGTAACCATTAATTTATCTTTGTTTGTTTGTATAGGAACAATCCTGTCAACTGCTGCATTCGGAAACGCAACGCTTTCGTTAGCTAATTGTTGTTCCTCTGTGCTGAATTTTTTGTAAATTTCTTCTTTTAAAAATTCACTGCCACCAATCATATTTTCACAAGCAATGATATTTAATGGTTTCGCTTTTTCAGCTAACCTTTTTCTTACTCCATCCGCTAGTAAATCTGCAAGGAAAACTAAAATGTTTGGACCAACTGCTGTGGTTACTAAATCAGCTTCTGCAATAGCCTCGATGACCTTTTGAGGATTCTCCTTACTATTAATGGCGCTGACTCTCGTTACAAGAGATTCTTCACTTTTTTGGTCAGCTAAAACTACACGATATTCTTGTTTATGATTAAGTAAATTAACAATTTCAGCATTCACATCTATAAAACAAACATCATACCCAGCATTTGAAAGAATACTACCTATAAAACCCCTACCAATATTACCAGCACCAAAATGAACAGCTAACATCTTAATTCACCTCAGCAAAGAGCTCTAAAATCTCATCTTCTGACTTGGCATCAACAATCTTTTGAATATTCTCTTCTTCAGAACAGACAATTGCAATTTGTGAAAGAATATCTAAATGTTCGCCATCCTTTCCAGCTATTCCAATCAGTACTTTTACAATATTGTCTTGTCCAAACTCAACTCCGTTAGGAACTTGTATAATAGATAATCCTGATGTAATTACGGATTTTTTTGAATCCTCTGTTCCATGTGGAATGGCAACATAGTTACCCATGTACGTAGATGTTAATTCTTCTCGTTCCAACATTTTATCTATATAAGTTGGTTCTACATAACCTTTATCTACTAAAATTTCTCCAGTACTTCGAATTGCTTCCTCTTTGTCTTTAAATGATGCATTTAAGATGATATTTTGTTTAGTTAAAATTTCTTTTGTCATCTGTATCCACTCCTTAGTACAGTACTTTTTTCTCATAGATAGAATTAAACTCTGACGTGATAAGCGCCGCTATATCATGTTCTTGCCCAGATTCGAATAGTCTTGTAGTTTCTTCATCTTTTATAACTAATGCACTAATTGTACTTAACAATTCCATGGTTTGTTCATTGCTAGTATGTGGGGACAGCATAAGTAATAGCGAATCCATTTCAATCGTGCTATTATCCATAGCTTTCACCGTTATAGAATGGTTTACTCGAGCTATTGAAAAACTTGGTTTTTTTATTTCTTCGCTTTTTGTGTGATATAACGCGACTGAAGTACCAGGAATGCCGAGTCCACCTAAGTGTTCTCGGGCTATAAGGTCTTTGTAAACATGACTACTATTCCCTATCACATCTAACTCCAGCAAGTTCTCACACATTTTTGACAATGCAGCTTCAAGAGTGACTCTTTCTTCAAACCTAAATACAGAGAAACCGTGTAACAGCTGATACATTGCCGATGTATATTTATTAGCATTACTTATTTTTTCAAGAAAATCAATACGATGTACCATTTCACCTTTTGAAACAGAATCCGTTCTCTTAAGTAAAGGTGCCGTCTTTTGTTTAAGTAGGTATTTTTTAATCTTACCAATTTCAACCTCAGATAATATTGGACTTACTAATAGATACTCATCCTTCATACTCTTTAATGGTACTGTTGATAAAATACCATCAAACCCTGCAATGTCAATAGAATCAAGGTCGAACAAAGAAGCATTTACCGCTTTTATCCCAGGAATAACCTGCTCAAGCTTAGAAGATAACATTTTTGATGTACCAATCCCACTTGAACAAACAATTAAAGCTTTTAATACCTTAACGTCGTTTTTATTTAACAATGCCGAAGCAAAATGCATAACTAGATAGCCAACTTCTTCTTTTGGAACATTCAATTCTGTGAACGTTTCTTTAACTACTTTGATAACCACTGCAAATATATCTGGATAGTCTTCCATAATTCTTGATAAAAGTGGGTTCGATATTCCCATATGTTGTTTTATCCTGTACAACGCAGGTCTTAGGTGTGCAACTAACCCTTGAAATAATGAAATGTCGCTGGTTAAATCACGTCCTAGTTCAAGACTGACATTTCGAATTAACTGTTGAGTAATCAGACCTATTTGAAAACTAGATTCCTCTAGTACGTCCTCACGTTCATTTCGCAATTTCGCACCCATCAAGTGCATGGTAATATAACCAATTTCCCCCTCAGTGATCTCAATTTGAAAAATACTTTTTAAGCGTATCACGATTTTTTCTGCAACTTTAAATTCTTTGGAACCCTTGAGGCTTTCTAAGTACTCATCATCAAAATTTATTTCTTCTCCTTGTTCTATTCTTTCAATTGCCAAAGCTAAATGAACAACTAATCCTATATAAGCACTATCAGCTATTCGATAAGGAAGGTCTGTCTTTACATCGTTAATTTGTTTTTCAATAATCATCAACTTTTTCTTATCAACTAATCCTAATAACCGATCCGTTACCGTATCAACCGTTTGAGTCGATTTTCTCTGAATAGACTCCTTAATCATCGATATGAATTCAAATTCATCAAGATGTTCAATGATTAACTTACTCATTGCTTTTCTCTTCGCTTTTTCTGCTCCTGTTATTTCTACTCCATACCCACGTTTTCTAATTAGTGTTAATGAAAAAGGAATGAGTTTCTGTTCCACTTTGTTTAAGTCGTTACTAACTGTAGCAATCGTCACATTTAAATCGTTAGCTAGCGAAACAAGTTTGATTGGTTCCTTTGCATCTAATAATTCCGAAAGAATAATGGTTTGCCGTTCTTCAGGGGTATACTCATTATGAGATAAATTAAATAAAAACAACTGAAGTTTTTCTATGTCTTGTCTATTCCCAGTCACGTGAATTCCAATCCCAGACTTTTTATGTAACCCAAGCCCATACTCTTCTAAAATTTCTTCTACCCCTTTTAGGTCACGGTGTACGGTGCGAGGACTCACATCTAGTTCATTTGCCAAATCCTTTACTGTTGTATCCTCTTGGCGCATAAGCAAATGTTCAAGTATTTTTCGTTCCCTTGCCGAAATATACATTCTTACCCACTCCACTATTATGGCTAACTTCATACGAACATGATGACAGGATTTTTGTTCTTCCGTTTCTACTTTAATGTTAATGGTTCAAACCCCATATCTCAACTAGATGAAAAGATAATTTCGTCATGGTAGTTGTTGCCAAAATTAAATTATTGCCCTTATAAAACAAGGGGCTGGGACAAAACTTGCTAAAACATCTGCACTGGCTTCACTCGCCACAAAGCCCGTTGTGAAAAAACCACTCACTTCAGCAAGTTATGAGAAAACCACTCACAACTTGCTATAAAAGATAGTGGCGGTTTCGCTCATTGCTTAGAGGGTGTGACAAAAGGTTAAAAACCAACCTTTAATCACACCCTCTTTACTTATCAATTATTTTAAGCTTTCAATCAGTTGGTCATACTTAGGACTACTTAAAAAGTTATCAACTGAAATATGTGTTGCTGTTGGTAATTTTTCTTTCGCGCGAGGCGTTAAATCTTTGTGTGTGATGACAATATCTGCATCATTCGGAAGAATATTAATCGCCGTATTGGTAATATCAATATTCAAACCGGCTTTTTTCGCTTTATTCCTTAAAACTGATGCTCCCATTGCACTTGATCCCATTCCAGCATCACAAGCAAAGATGATTTTATTCACTTTTGTAACATCAATTTCTTCATTTTTGTTTTCAAATGACCCTGCAACTGTACTTTTCTTGCCTTTCATTTCCTCCATTTTAGCTGCAGCCGATGTTATATCATCTTCATCAGATTGTTTTCCTGTTTTTAAAATAATTGCTGCAACTACAAATGATACTGCCGCTGCTACGATTACACCAAGAATTACGCCTATATGGTCCCCTCTTGCAGTCATTGCCATAAGTGCAAATATACTTCCTGGTGATGGTGGGGCTACTAAACCTACATTAAATAGTGTGAAAGTGAAGACTCCACTCACTCCACCTGCTATAGCTGCTAGAATTAAAAGTGGCTTCATTAAAATATAAGGAAAGTAAATTTCATGAATACCGCCAAAGAAATGAATGACTACTGCTCCAGGAGCTGTTTGTCTAGCAATTCCTTTACCGAAAACCATAAATGCCAATAATATTCCTAAACCTGGACCTGGATTCGTTTCTAGTAAGAAAAGAATGGATTTACCTAGTTCTGCTGCTTCACTAGCTCCTAATGGACTCAATATTCCATGATTGATTGCATTATTTAAAAAGAGAACTTTTGCAGGTTCAATAAATATATTAGCTAAAGGCAATAATCCTGCATTCACTATAACTTGTACTCCACCTGCTAATACTTGGTTTAACCCAGTTACAACAGGTCCAATCCCAACATAGGCAAATAGTGTAAGAATAGCACCTAAAATACCTGCAGTGAAATTACTAACCAACATTTCAAAGCCTTCTTTTACTTTTGGCTGAACATACTCATCTACTTTTTTAATTAAATATCCAGCCAAAGGACCCATTATCATAGCTCCTAAGAACATCGGGATATCCGATCCAACGATAACACCCATCGTAGCAGTTGCCCCAACAACTCCTCCACGACCACCATAAATCATTTTTCCTCCCGTGTATCCTATTAATAACGGAAGCAAATAGATAATCATTGGACCAACAAGCTCTGCTAAGTTTTCATTTGGCAGCCATCCTGTAGGAATAAATAATGCTGTAATAAGTCCCCATGCTATGAATGCCCCAATATTCGGCATAATCATGCCACTTAAGTAACTACCAAAACGCTGAATTCTAACCCGAAAATCTGGTTTTGTGTTTTCTCCTGAACTCGACATAATGTAACCCCTCTCTCAACAAAAAGTATTTTTTCATTTCTTATTGTAATCATATGTTTGAATTAAAGCGTTTTCAATTTAAAGAAAATAGTATTTTGTCATTCTTAATGTTGTCATATTTAAAGTAGCAAACAAAAACACAGGATACACTTTACAACGTGTATCCTGTGTTTATTTTTAGCTATTTTCTGAATAATAATTTTAAGCTCCAAAGAAATTCTTAAATGATTGAATTGTCGTTGCACGATTTAATGCAGCAATAGAAGTCGTTAATGGAATTCCTTTCGGGCAAGACTGTACACAGTTTTGAGAGTTACCACAATTAGCAAGTCCCCCGTCTCCCATAATCGCTTCTAAACGTTCTTCTTTATTCATCTCACCAGTTGGGTGAGCGTTAAATAAACGTACTTGTGATAACGGCGCAGGTCCGATAAATTCAGACTTACTATTTACGTTTGGACATGCTTCAAGACAAACTCCACATGTCATACATTTTGATAATTCATAGGCCCATTGACGCTTAGTCTCTGCCATACGTGGTCCAGGACCTAAATCATACGTTCCATCGATTGGAATCCATGCTTTAACTTTTTTCAAAGAATCAAACATACGACTACGGTCTACCATTAAGTCCCGTACGACAGGGAATGTCTTCATTGGCTCTAATCGAATTGGTTGTTCAAGCTGGTCAACAAGAGCTGTACATGATTGACGAGGCTTCCCGTTAATCACCATTGAACAAGCACCACATACTTCTTCAAGACAGTTCATGTCCCATGTAATTGGAGTTGATTTTTCTCCTTTCGCATTAACGGGATTACGACGAATTTCCATTAAAGCAGAAATTACGTTCATATTCTCGCGATAAGGAACTTCAAACTCTTCTACATAAGGAGTACTGTTGTTGTCATCTTGACGCGCAATTTGAAATTTAACTACTTTTGCTTCACTCATGATTTAACAGCTCCTTGCTTTTTTTGTGAATAGTCGCGCTTACGAGGCGTGATCAATGATACATCAATATCTTCGTATTCAAACTCAGGAGCTTTCGTTGTTGGATTGTATTTCGCTTTTGTCGTTTTCATCCACTCTTCGTCATTACGCTCAGGAAATTCTGGCTTATAGTGAGCTCCACGACTTTCATTACGGTTATATGCACCAATCGTAATCACACGTGCTAAGTTCAGCATTCCTTTAAGCTGACGAGTAAATGAAGCTCCTTGGTTACTCCATTTTGCCGTATCGATGATATTAATATTTTCAAATCGTTCAAGTAACTCTTGAATTTTCTCATCGGTTTGAAGAAGCTTTTTATTTTCACGAACAACAGTAACGTTATCAGTCATCCATTCTCCAAGCTCTTTATGAAGAACATAAGCATTTTCCGTACCATTCATCGCTAAGATAGAATCATACTTTTCTTGTTCTACTTTCACTTGACCTTCGAATACAGAAGAAGCTACTGCATCTGTTGATTTTTCAAGTCCGTTAATATATTGAACCGCATTTGGTCCAGCTACCATTCCACCGTAAATTGCAGATAACAAGGAGTTTGCACCTAAACGGTTCGCTCCATGCTGAGAGTAATCACACTCACCAGCTGCAAAAAGACCAGGAATGTTTGTCATTTGGTTATAATCAATCCACATACCACCCATTGAATAATGAACAGCAGGGAAGATTTTCATAGGAACTTTACGGGGGTCATCGCCCATGAATTTCTCATAAATTTCAATGATTCCACCAAGCTTGATATCTAGCTCTTTTGGATCTTTATGAGAAAGGTCTAAATACACCATGTTTTCACCGTTAATCCCAAGCTTTTCATCAACACACACATGGAAAATTTCACGTGTTGCGATATCACGAGGAACTAGGTTTCCGTAAGCAGGGTATTTCTCTTCTAAGAAGTACCAAGGCTTACCATCTTTATATGTCCACACTCGTCCACCTTCCCCACGAGCTGACTCACTCATTAAACGAAGCTTGTCATCACCAGGGATCGCGGTTGGGTGAATTTGAATAAATTCTCCATTTGCATAATAAACACCTTGCTCATAAAGACTTGCAGCTGCATAACCTGTATTGATAACAGAGTTAGTAGATTTACCAAAAATGATTCCAGGTCCACCTGTTGCCATAATCACAGCATCTGCAGCAAAATGACGGATTTCAGAAGAACGTAAATCTTGCGCTACAATCCCACGACAGGTTCCTTCGTCATCAACGATCGCTGATAAGAATTCCCATCCTTCATACTTTGTCACTAAACCAGATACTTCATGACGACGTACTTGCTCGTCTAATGCATACAATAATTGTTGTCCTGTTGTTGCACCAGAAAACGCTGTACGGTGATGTTGCGTTCCACCAAAACGACGGAAATCTAGTAAACCTTCAGGTGTACGGTTAAACATAACTCCCATACGGTCCATTAAATGAATAATACCAGGTGCTGCGTCACACATTGCTTTAACTGGTGGTTGATTCGCTAAAAAGTCTCCACCATACACTGTATCGTCAAAATGCTCCCAAGGTGAGTCGCCTTCACCTTTTGTATTTACCGCACCATTAATACCACCTTGTGCACAAACTGAGTGTGAGCGTTTGACCGGAACTAATGAAAAAAGTTCGACTGGTACGCCAGCTTCTGCTGCTTTAATTGTAGCCATCAATCCTGCAAGGCCACCACCGACTACGATGATTTTTCCTTTACTCATTCTGACTCACCCCTTATATATTTGCTAACTCTGGATTAATAAATGCTAGAATTGCTCGAAGGCCAATCCAAGTAAGTGCTACGAAAATTGCTAAAGTTACATACGTCATAATCACTTGTGAACGAGGTGTTACTGTAATTCCCCAAGATACCGCAAAAGACCAAAGTCCATTTGCAAAGTGGAACGTTGTTGCAACAACTCCAATAATATAGAACCAAAGCATAAACGGACTGCTTAAGATGTCAGCCATCATATCATAGTTTACTTCTGCACCTAAAGCCGCTTGCCAGCGTGTTTCATAGACATGCCATACAACGAAGATAAGCACGATAATACCTGTCACACGTTGTAGCATAAATAACCAGTTACGGAAAAAGCCATAATGACTTACATTGTTTCTTGCTTGAAAAGCGATATACACACCGTAAATTGCATGATACAAAATTGGTAGAAAGATAATGAAGATTTCTAGAAAATAACGAAACGGTAGATTTTCCATGAAGTGTGATGCTGCGTTAAATGAACTAGCACCTTTGGTAGCAAAGTGGTTAATCACAAGATGCTGTACTAAAAAGATTCCAATTGGTATGACACCCAATAAAGAGTGCAGTCTGCGGTTCATAAATTCACGATTACCAGCCATACTATGTCCCCCCACATTTCTTTTTATTATTTTTGTTTGCATGTTGGCTTTTTTTCTCTAGTTTCCTAATAGCAAATACCTCCCTAAAAATTAGGTCATGGTGATTCCTATCCATAAAATGTTCACAAAATTAAACTAACGAAAAATTTCCGACAAATTTATTTTACTCTCATCCTTGGGCATCGTCAAGAAAACGTATACAGCATCTATTCATGTTTTTTATTATTTCTTCACAAAAAAGAAGGGACTAAATTGCCCCTCCTTTTTACATTTTAAGTTTGTCATCTTTGTTACGCAAAGTATCTTTATACAAGTAATGTCAATAATTACTAAGTGCGAATGTTCGTTGCTCATCTGCCATTCGAACTATGTACTTACTGTGATTATTATTTTCATAAAAAGATAGCGTTCAGTCTATCCAATAATAATACGCTCTGTTGGATATTTATAATGACTTTTACGTTCTTTTCGTCGAATTGAAAACAAGAAAGCAACTAATCCAACACGCCCAATAAACATTAAAACCATTAAAACAAGCTGACTATTTATTGTAAGATCTGGCGTGATTCCCATTGATAAACCACAGGTTCCGAACGCTGAACTCGTTTCAAAAATAATAGCGGTTAACGGAATCCCATTCCCACTTTCAAAAGCCGCTATCAAGATGACTGCAGAAAACAACATAATGATAAATACCGATAAGACAATAAAAGCTTTTTGTTGATCTTCTGGATGGATCTCCCGACCAAATACCTTTACATCTGTTTTTCCAAACGCAAAGCTTCGGATTGTTAAGAACATGACAGCTAGTGTTGTTGTCCGAATTCCTCCACCTACACTCGAGGGACTAGCACCGATAATCATTAGCCCAGAAATAAACATTAACGTTGAAATATTTAATTCAGAGATATCCATTGTTGCTAATCCACCACTGCGGGACGTTGCCGAGTTAAAGACTGCATTAAAGAATTGCTGATGCCAGGCCAACCCATCATAGTAGTAGCCTAGTTCTAATAACCAAATCCCTATGACCCCAATAAGAAAAACAATAAAATAAGTGGTAGTTGTAATTTTCGTGAATAAACTAAACTTGAAATTAGTATTTTTTCTAGAAAAATACTCCTTTAATTCCAACAAAACAGGGAATCCAATAGCCCCTGCAAAGATTAATAAAATCACGACAAGTTGAACATAGTAATCATTAGCAAATGGAATTAATGACTGTCCAGTAATGTCAAACCCTGCATTGGTAAACGCACTTAATGAAGCAAAAGCTCCTTGGTAAAAAGCTTCACCAACAGTATCAAAATAACGGATAAAATATGTACCTAAAATAAGAGCTCCTATTAATTCAATGAGTAGCGCTACTAATAAAATCCCGCGCATTAAGCTAACCAATCCAGAAAATTGATTTTGGTTTTGGTCGACCATAATGAGCATTCGTTGAGACAAAACAATTTTTCTCCCAAACAACATCCACACGAATGTCCCCAAGGTCATAATACCTATGCCACCTAATTGAATGGCTAAAGATAGGAAAATGATTCCCGTAAAACTATATGTTTCAGAAACATTTACAACAGTCAATCCCGTTACACTAACGGCACTCACTGACGTAAACAAAGCTTCGGAATATGTCAGATGAACTCCTTCTTGATGAGAAATAGGAAGATAGAGCAAAATGCTAAATAAAAACATAGCTACAACATAGGATACTAATATCATTCGAAACGGAGTTAAAAACTGATTTAGTGCTAATTTCATACAAAAGTTACCTCCACCTTTATTCGCGCTTTAGTATACCATTAATAAAATAAGAAATGAAGAACATAGAGAAAATAACGGACTCAGAGTATAATAAATGTATTGGAATTGGGAGGGACGTAGCTTGGACAAAAAAGAACAAACGATTTATCAAAGCGAAGAACAAGTACCTTTATTCGGCTATCATTTAATACGTAACGTTTTATTACATGAATTGTTAGGCAAAGAGCATGACCATATTTTATACTGGACTGGAAAAACGATCGCTAGGTCATATCCAATGTCAACAATTACTGGTATCATCGATTTCTTTCAGAAAGCGGGATGGGGAGAGTTAGAAGTTAAAAAACAAGGGAAAGACGAAATAAGCTTTCTGTTATATCCTTCAGTTTCTAAGAAGCAATTTAATGTATCTTACCAGCTAGAGGCAGGTTTTCTGGCAGAACAAATTGAAAAACAAACAGGCTGTATCACCGAAACTGCAACTACCGAAAAACGCGAATACATTCAATTCTCCGTAAAAACAGATATAAAGGATACCGTACAAGAAGGCGGAATTTTAAATTATTAAAAAGCGAAAACGGCGCTTTTGAAGCGATGAGCGAAGCCACTGCCTTTTTTAAAGTGTTTTACAAGTGCCTTTCTTGTAAAATACGCGCAGTGTGCGAAGCCATCGCCCTTCCTGAATTAGCCTAAAAGGCACCTAAGTTACTTTAAATCACAAAAACAGCCAAAGGTCATTTTACGACCTTTGGCTGTTTTATTTATCTTCATGCAATGCTTGTAAAAGATTTTCAGCAACACGTTTTGGTATCGATAACTGTTGCAACTCCTCTATACTTGCTTCCTTCATCTTTTTTACAGAACCGAAATGCTTCAAAAGTTGTCGCTTTCGTTTTTCACCAATTCCTTCTATATCATCTAACACCGATGAAATCATTGATTTCCCTCTTGTTTGACGGTGGAAGGATATTGCGAAGCGATGAACCTCGTCCTGAATTCGTTGGAGCAAGTAAAATTCATGACTGTCTCTTTTTAGTGGAATGATTTCAGGCGGGTCTCCCATGAGCAATTGTGATGTTTTATGCTTTTCATCTTTGGCAAGTCCACAAACAGGGATGGACAACCCTAATTCATCTTCAAGAATACTTTGGGCCGCTGAGATTTGACCTTTTCCTCCGTCAATGACAATTAGATCAGGGAATGGGCCATTATCTCTTAATAACCGGAGATATCGTCTTCGGATAACCTCACGCATTGAACCATAATCATCAGGCCCAATGACATCTTTTATTTTATATTTTCTGTAATCCTTTTTACTTGGCTTTCCGTCAAGAAAAGTAATCATCGCCGAAACTGGATCTGTTCCTTGAATATTCGAGTTATCAAACGCTTCGATTCGATATGGTGGATTTATATTTAATGCCATTCCAAGGTTTTCTACAGCTTTCACTGTTCGTCTTTCGTCTCGTTCAATTAACGCAAATTTTTCAGTTAATGCCACCTCAGCATTTTTCTTTGCCAATGCCACAAGTTCTTTTTTGGTACCACGTTGCGGAATGCTAACTTTGATTCCAAGAAGCTTCTCAACTGCTTCTGCATCTACGTCATTCGGTAACAAGATTTCAACTGGTTTAATGTGATTCTTTTCTAAATAAAACTGGCCGATAAACGTGAGCAAATCTTCTTCTGGCTCTTGGTAAAATGGAAAAATAGAAACATCACGTTCAATTAACTTTCCTTGTCTAATGAAAAAGACTTGAACACACATCCATCCTTTATCAAAAGCAAAAGCAAATACATCCCGGTCAATCCTCTCATGGATCGCCATCTTTTGTTTTTCTCTAACGGTATCCATTTGAACAAGGATATCGCGTAATTCTTTAGCCCGCTCAAAATTTAAATCCTCTGCAGCTTGGTGCATTTTCTGTGTAAGTGATACTTTAATTTCGTCATGACCTGATTTAAGGAACCGAGATATTTCTGATACCATTTCCTTGTTTTGTTCTCGCGTTACATCATACACACATGGGGCAAGACACTGCCCGATATGATAATATAGGCAAACTCTGTCTGGGAGCGTTTTACACTTGCGCAGCGGGTAGAGTCTGTCGAGTAATTTCTTCGTTTCTGTCGCCGCCCCTGCATTTGGATAAGGACCAAAATACTTTCCACCGTCTTTTTTTACTTTTCTTGTAATTAAAAGACGCGGGTGTTCTTCATTGGTCAATTTTAAATAAGGATATGATTTATCATCCTTAAGCATCACATTATATTTTGGGTCGTGTTTTTTAATTAAATTTATTTCTAATAATAACGCTTCAATATTAGAAGACGTTATGATATATTCAAAATCAACAATTTCACTGACGAGTCGTTGGGTTTTGCCATCATGACTTCCAGTAAAATAAGAGCGAACTCGATTTTTTAATACTTTTGCTTTTCCTACATAAATAACCGTTCCTTGCTTGTCTTTCATTAAGTAACAGCCTGGTTGGTCCGGTAGAACCGCAAGTTTCTCTTTTATAGAAGCCATAGACCTTCCCCTCCTCCTTCTATTGTTGTTCAAGTGTAGCAATTTTGCAAATAGAATCCCAGTAGAAAATCTTGGCTTAAGAAAAACCGCAAAAGCGGTCTTTTCTTAGAAGCACTGTGCGAAGCCGCTACCTTCTTTTCAAAGCCAGTGCTCATCCTGAGTTATCATCCAAAGGCATCTATGAACTATCTTTCTTGTTCCATTAACAATCCCCTTTCTCACTTATAGGGGAAATATCAGCGGATCCTGTGTCCGATAGAAAGGGACCATCTTTCTATGTTCATAAAAAAAGCTGACTCCGAAATGGAATCAGCTTTCTTTGATTATAAGTGTTTGTTTAATAGTTCTTCTAATGCTTCTTTTGGTTGGAAACCAACTACTTGGTCAACCTTTTCACCATTTTTGAAGACCATTAATGTAGGAATACTCATAACTCCGTATTTACCTGCAGTTTCTTGGTTTTCATCTACATCCAGCTTAACGATTTTTACTTTATCTCCTAATTCACCATCTAATTCTTCTAGAACTGGAGCAATCATTTTACAAGGTCCGCACCATGGAGCCCAAAAGTCAGCTAGTACGACACCTTCTCCAGTTTCTGTTCCGAATGTTTGGTCAGTTACATTTACAATAGCCATTTCTATTTCCTCCTTAATAAACAACTTCTTCATTCAAAAAAATTATACCATTGTCTTCCACTATAAGCCATCATCTTGCTCACACACTATCATACCCATTATTATAAAAAAACTTACAAATGAAACCAACAATCTAAAAACTAAAACGATGCAAGAAAGCACCATGACTCAAAAAAAAAATAATACTGTTGTGTATATGGTTTGCTGCTTCTTCTCTTATTTCGTGTTCGCATTTTTTATTTGCGTACTCGTTTTAGGGCTTTTGCCTTCGATTCGTGTTCATATGTAAGCTGACCGAAGAACTTATAAATAGAATTGAAGTTGAGAAAACAGGTAAAAATCAGAGAGCGCTGAAAAAGTTAAACTAACTTTTTCAGCGCTTTCAAAAATCAACCTGTTTATGATGCTACAACTTTTTTTAGTTCTTCCGTTAAGATTGGAATGACTTCAAATAAATCGCCTACGATGCCATAATCCGCTACTTCAAAGATTGGTGCTTCTGGGTCTTTGTTAATGGCAACGATGATTTTTGAATTCGACATTCCTGCTAAATGCTGAATCGCACCTGAAATGCCAACGGCAATATATAAATCTGGTGTTACCACTTTTCCGGTTTGACCAATTTGTAAAGAGTAGTCGCAGTAATCCGCGTCACATGCTCCACGCGAGGCACCGACGGCAGCGCCTAATACGGTAGCTAATTCTTCTAGTGGACCGAATCCTTCTTTACTTTTTACTCCTCTTCCACCAGCAACAACTACTTTTGCTTCAGAAAGGTCAACTCCGCTAGTTGACTTGCGTACAATTTCTTTAATTGTTGTTCGCAAATCTTTAATATCTACCGTCAAGCTCCCTATGTCACCCGTACGGGAAGAATCCTTTTCTAGTACTTCGATGTTATTCGGTCGAATCGTTGCAAACACAATGCCTTCTTCTATCGTTTTCTTTTCAAACGCTTTACCTGAGTAGATAGGTCTTGTGAATACAACATCTTCTCCATCGCTTTCAATGGCAACCACATCAGAAAGTAACCCTGCATTTACTTTCATAGCAATTCGCGGAGCTACATCTTTCCCTGCTGCGGTATGTCCAAGGACAACACCCTCTGGTTGTTCTACGTCCATAATTTGAAGAATGGCCTGTTGGTAAGCATCTGTTGTGTATTCCTTTAAGTCTGAACTTTCTACTTTAATGACTCTATCGGCTCCATAATGGATCAATGTTTCCGCTAATGAACTTACCTCTTCTCCAAGAACAGCGGCAACAACCTCTCCGCCATTTGCGATTTGCGTTCCAGCTGCAATCGCCTCAAATGATACATTACGTAGCTCGCCATCGCGAACTTCAGCTACTACAAGTACTTTTTTTGACATGGTGGACCCTCCTTAAATGACTTTTGCTTCTGTTTTTAGTAATGACACTAGCTCTTTTACTTGGTTGTTTACATCGCCTTCAAGGACTTTCCCAGCCTGTTTTTGTGGAGGAAGGAAAATCTCTATTGTTTTCGTTTTAGGTTCAACATCGTCTTCATCTAAGTCCAGGTCATCTAAATCCAATGTCTCCAATGGTTTCTTTTTCGCCTTCATTATCCCTGGTAAAGATGGATATCTCGGCTCATTTAAACCTTGTTGGGCTGTAACAAGAACTGGTAACGAAACTTCAAGTGTTTCTTCATCCCCTTCTACATCACGTACAATCGTCGCAGTAGACCCTGAAATATCAATCTTAGTAATTGTAGTTACTTGAGCGATCCCTAATAATTCTGCGACCCTTGGACCTACTTGCCCCGAACCTCCATCCACTGCTACATTCCCGCCTAACACAATATCAACCTCTTGGTCTTTTAAATAGGTTGCTAGTAATGTAGCCGTTGTAAATTGATCGAGTTCATCAAGATCTTCACTATCAATTAGCACCGCTTTATCTGCTCCCATGGCTAATGCAGTTCGGAGCTGTTTTTCTGCCTCCTCTTCGCCGACAGTGACAACCGTTACTTCGCCATCATGCTCATCTCGTAGCTTAATCGCTTCTTCAATCGCATATTCGTCGTATGGGTTAATAATAAAAGTAGCTCCACCTTCATCAATTTTCCCATGATCTATTGTGATCTTCTCTTCCGTGTCAAATGTTCGTTTCATAATTACAAAAATATTCATTACGTACTCCCTCCTTATAGTTACAACATATTACGTTACTTATTTTTAAATTCAGGTTTTCGTTTTTCAATAAAAGCTTGAATGCCTTCTTTTCCGTCGTAGGAGTCATATGCTTTACCAAATAACTTCGCTTCTTTTTCAACGCCAAGGTCAAAATTACTATCTCCCACGTAAGTAAACGCTTCCAAAAGTAATTCAACAGTTACACTACTTTTAGCAGCAATCTTAGAAGCTAGTAGCTGTGCTTGTTCAAACAATTGTGTTTCATCTGGATATGAAGCATTAACCAATCCCCAAGAAACAGCTTCTTTCCCTGTAATCGGTTCACTCGTTAATATCATTTCAAGTGCTTTAGCTTTACCAACTAAGCGTGGTAAACGTTGGGTTCCTGCGAAACCTGGAATTAAGCCTAATTGCATTTCTGGTAAACCTAGCTTTGCATCATCGGTAGCTAACCTAATATGACATGCCATAACGAGTTCTAACCCTCCACCAAGGGCTGCTCCATGGATAGCACATATAATAGGCTTTTTAAAGGACTCGATTCGGTTAAATAAGAGCTGACCCTTTCTTGCAAGTTTAGCAAACTCTTTTCCCGTCTCTACTTGTGTAAATTCTTTAATATCTGCACCGGCAGCAAAAAAACGTCCTTCCCCTTGTAAAACAACTACCTTCACTTCATCTTGTTGCTCTATTTCATCTAATATGTTAGCAAGCTCGGTTAATACTTTACTTGATAAAGCATTTGCTGGTGGTCGGTGTAATGTAACTGTTGCAATAGAGTCTTTCAACGACATTGAAAGATATCCCACCGTATCTCACTCCCTCCAAATAAACAATTAAGATTGGGAATAGGAAAGTGTTCTTTCCTATTCCTTTATCATTGTATTACCGATTGATGCTAGTTAGCCCATTAACAAGCATTTGTTGCACAGGCTTTGCTAAAGAAACTAAATCATATTTGCCGTCTTTCATCACCCAGTTTGTGACCACTTCATCTAATGTGCCAAATATCATTTGACGAACGAGGCGATTGTCTAAGTTTGCGTTAAAATAACCTGACTCTTTCCCATCAACTAGTACGACATCAATGAGTTGTAGGTAGCCTTTTAACACTTCGTTAATCTTGAGACGTAACTCTGCATTTGATTGTCTCAGTTCCAGCTGTGTCACTACAGCTAATGCATAATTGGCTGCGAGTTGTTTAAAATGCATTTGAATAAGTCTAAATAACTTTTCCCCAGGGTCGTTTTCTTTCTCGATTTGTTCTTTAGTTTTTTCAACAAATCGCCCCATTTTTTCCTCGAATAAAGAAATTAAAATATCCTCTTTATTTTTGAAATATAAATAGATGGTTCCATCTGCGACACCGGCTTCTTTCGCTATCTTTGAAACTTGAGCTTGGTGATAACCATGTTCTGCTATAACCCTCACTGCTGCTTCGATGATAAGGTCATATTTAGGGCCTCTTTTCTTTCCCACTTGTCTCTTCCTTTCACACAAGAAAATGAATGACCATTCATTCATATTTCTAATTTTATTTTATGTGTCTTTGTTTGTCAATGGTTCTGTATTAATTTTTCATCTTCTTAGTGTACTAAAAATGACAATGAACAGCAATTCATAATGGGAATTTCGACAATTACTTGTTACACTTTGGTACGATAGTGAAAAAGCAATGTTTTGAACGACGCGATCCTAATGTTGGATTACGGGTTCAAACACATTGCTCTCCCTATTTAACTCGTTTTCTTATTGTTTAGCTTTTTTTCCTCTTCCTCGATCAGGACCCTTTTTAATACTTTACCAACCATTGTTTTTGGTAACTCATTACGGAACTCATAATGCTTTGGTACTTTATACGCTGCTAGATGTTTTCTACAGTATTGATTAAGTTCTTCCTCTGTCAGACTAGAGCCTTCCTTAACCACAACAAACGCTTTAACAGTTTCTCCACGGTATGGGTCAGGTAAACCAATGGCAACGGCTTCTTGAATCGCTTCATGTTCATAAAGCACTTCTTCTATTTCACGAGGATAAATATTAAAGCCCCCTGCAATAATCATATCTTTTTTGCGGTCAACGATATAAAAATATCCTTTTTCGTCTCGGTATGCCATATCCCCTGTTAATAACCAGTCATCCCGAAACGTCGCAGCGGTTTCCTCAGGACGATTCCAATATCCTTTCATCACCTGTGGTCCACGTATCGCTAATTCGCCTACTTCACCCTCTTGAGCGAATTCACCAGTCTCTTTAATAATCGCTGCTTCTGTATCAGGCCATGGCAATCCAATGCTGCCTTTTTGCCGTTCACCCCAGATTAGATTACAGTGGGTAACAGGAGCGGCCTCTGTAAGTCCATATCCTTCAACGAGTTTACCACCTGTTAACTCTTCAAATTTCGCTTGAACTTCAGACGGGAGAGCCGCTGAACCACTTATACAAACTTTCACGGAAGATAAATCATACTTTTTTAAGTCGGGATGATTGATTAAACCAATATACATAGTTGGTGCGCCCGGGAAAATAGTGATTTTATGTTTATCAATCATTTTTAATATTTCGTTCGGATCATACTTTGGCACAATATATAAGCTTGAGCCATTCATAATTGCCAAGTTCATGCATACTGTCATTCCATACACATGGAAAAACGGTAACGCCGCTAGCATTCGTTCTTCTTCCCCTTTGAGCTCATACATCCAGTGTTTACATTGCGTAGTGTTAGCTATGAGGTTCCTATGCGTCAGCATGACACCCTTGGCAAGTCCTGTCGTTCCTCCTGTGTATTGAAGCAATGCCAAACTATCACTAGATTCTTCTGTTTCAATCTCTTCCTCACTGCCTTGTTGAAGGACTTTTACAAATGAGTGTGTTGTTGCAGAATACGTTACATTAGGGGTAACGCCTGTATTTTTCTTTTGAATAAATGGGTAAATCAGGTTCTTTGGAAATGGCAAATAATCTTTGATAGCGGTTACAATAATGTGTTTAAGTGCTGTACTCTCTTTGACTCGTAAAACACGTTGATACAATAAGTCCAAACAAATAATCATCTGGGCACCAGAATCTACAAGCTGGTGCTCAAGTTCACGTTCAACGTAAAGCGGATTCGTTTGAACAACAATTCCACCAGCTTTAACAATGCCATAATAGGCAATCACAGCTTGAGGACAGTTTGGTAGCATAATAGATACACGCTGCCCTTTTTCAAGCCCCAAACTACGTAAAGCGTTTGCAAACTTAAGAACGGCATGATTCAATTGCTCATATGTCATCTCTTTTCCAAAAAAGTGAAGTGCTTCTTTACTAGGGAACTTTTTCGCAGTACGGTCTAGCAACTCATGTAAGGTTATGTCTTCATACTCGATAGTTGTTGGAATGTCTTCTGGATATTGCAAAAACCATTGTTTATCACTTATATTTGCCAATCCCGATTCCTCCTTGATGTATCCCTTCCATTTCCACATTAAAAATTGTCACATTCTCTCTCACTTCCTATTGTACTGAATAGTCATTCATTTTTAAATAGTTTTTTTAAATAAAATTAGAAAAGCACATTTTTTACTTGTCGTGTCCATAAAAAAGAGGTCAGGACTAAAGGTGGTTAACCTTTTGTCCTGACCTCATAACAATACTTTTGTTGGTTTATAGTTTACGAGGATTGAGCATCACGATCCTGATTTTCTAGCTTTCTTTTCTCTTCTTCAACTAACACACGTCGTAAGATTTTTCCGACTAAGGATTTAGGGAGTTCCTCTCTAAACTCATAAAGCTTAGGAACTTTAAATGCGGCCAAATGCTTGCGACAGTATTTATCAAGCTCTTCCTCTGATAAAGAATGCCCTTCTTTTCTAACGACAAAGGCTTTAACGGTTTCTCCTCGATATGGATCAGGAACACCGATAATCACTGCTTCTTGAATGCTTTCGTGCTCATACAATATCTCTTCAATTTCACGAGGATAGATATTAAATCCACCTGCAATAATCATATCTTTTTTCCGGTCAACGATGTAAAAATAACCATCCTCATCCATATAGCCCATATCTCCAGAAAGAAACCAGTCGTCTTTAAAGGTGGCTGCGGTTGCCTCGGGACGATTCCAATATCCTTTCATCACTTGAGGGCCTCTGATGATGATTTCTCCTACTTCGTTCGGTTCAGCCACTTCACCTGTTTCCGCTGAAAGTACAGCTACCTCAGTATCTGGCCAAGGAATACCGATACTTCCTTCTTTTCGTTTTCCCCAAAGTGGTGTAGCCACTGCCACAGGTGAGGTCTCAGTTAACCCATATCCTTCTACGAGTTTTCCTCCCGTTATTCTTTCAAACGTTTGTTGTACTTCTAGAGGAAGAGGAGCTGCCCCACTTAAGCACGTTTCGATCGAGGATAAGTCATGCTCCTTTATTGATGGCTCATTAATAAGGGCAACATACATTGTTGGCGCCCCTGGAAACACGGTGACCTTATGCTTGTGAATTGCTTTCAACACATCTTTAGGTTCGAACTTTGGCAGTAGAACCATTTTGGACTGAAACATAATCGCGACGTTCATGATGACCGTCATTCCGTACACATGGAAAAATGGCAGAGCTGCAAGAAGAGTCTCTTCTCCCTTTTTACATTTATACATCCAATGAAGACACTGTGTGGTATTCACAACAAGATTTTGATGAGTTAGCATAACTCCTTTTGCAGGTCCTGTCGTACCGCCTGTGTATTGGAGAAGGGCTAAATCTTCTGTTGGAGAGACCTCGACATTTGGCTCTGCTGTACTTCCTTTTTTGAGGAAGTCTTTAAAATTTAATGTCTTGTTGTCAAAGGTAAGATCAACTTTAATACCAGTTTTCTTCTTTTGGATAACGGGATAGATGACATTCTTCGGGAAAGGTAAGTAATCTTTAATTCCAGTAACAATGACGTATTCTAGTGAGGTATTTTTTCGAACTTTTGCCACTCTCGGATACACTAAATCTAAACAAATAATCACTTTTGCATTAGAATCTACGAGTTGGTGCTCAATTTCACGTTCTACGTATAACGGATTGGTTTGGACAACAATCGCTCCAGCCATTAAGGCCCCATAATAGCTAATCACTGATTGCGGAGTATTCGCTAACATTATAGCTACTCGATCTCCCTTTTGAACTCCTAACGTTTGAAGTTGGTTAGCAAACTGTTTCGCTTGCGTATAAACCTCTTGGAAAGTGAGTTCTTTTCCGATAAAGTGAATGAGCTTGTTGTCTGGGCTTTCTTCCGCCGCTTCCTTTAATAAAGAATGAAGTGTTCTTTCCTCATATGATATTGAGGCTGGAATTTCCGACGGATAATGACTAAGCCAACGTTTTTCTACTGAAATCGTCATGTTAGTACCTCCTTTTATAATTACTCTCCTTTCTCTGCTTTCTCCTCTCATTATTTATTGTATTGGAAACGCTTTCTTTTTGGAATAGATTTTATTAAATTTTATGAAAATTCCTTAAGAATATAACAAAAACGTCGGAGTTTATCTCACAAACTCCGACGCTTGAAGCCACTGAAAAAGTACAAAACAACTTTTCAGTGTTTTTTAAGCATTTAGAAACCAAAAAATTAGTCCCCCGATGACAAATAAACCACAACATACATACAAGACTCGCCATAGCGTCTCCATTCACTCGCCTCCACTCTATTGTGCAATAATACTCGCTCCGATGACAAAAGAAAGAGCAATGGATAGGATTAATGAAATGAGTCCAACAGCTACATTCCCTTTTTGAATTTCTTCGTCCACATTAAAACTAGGCGTTAAAAACTCATACATGAAATAACTAATCAGTAAAAGGATGAACCCGAATACTCCCCATCCTAGCATGACTAATATTGAATCATTCATCGTAATGGAAAAGTGAAAAATAATCGAAATCCCAGCTATTTTTCCACCGGTCGCCATAGCCACAGCTACATTCCCTTTTTTGATTTCAACCCAATTGCTATACTTCGTAACTAACTCAAAAATCGTTAAAAACACGATAATGGCTAACACCGCCACACTAAAATAGGCAACAGTTTGAACATACACATTTTCTATTAACTGCTCCATGTAACGCACTCCTCTATTTGAAATCAACCACTGTATTGCCAAGGCCACCCTCGTTCATATTGGCATCACGTGCATTTTTGACATGTGGATGTCGCTTCAGTAACTCTTTGACACCTTTCCTAAGGGCTCCGGTTCCTTTTCCATGAATGATTGAGACACTATGATAACCAGCAAGGAGGGCATCATCTAAATATTTCTCGACTTTTAGCATTGCTTCTTCAAAACGTTCCCCGCGCAAGTCAAGTTCTGGTTTAACATGAAAGTCATTTCCCCTTACCGTCGCAAATGACTTCGTTTCTACTTTTTTTGGTTGGTCAATGGCTTGGATGTCGTCAGCTGAAACCTTCATCTTCATAATTCCGACTTGAACTTGATACTCTTGTTCACTTATCTTTTCGACGATATGACCTTTTTGACCAAAACTTAACACTTTTACTTCATCACCTGGTTTTAATTCTTTACGGTACGCTTTTTTCACTTTTTCTTGTTTCTTCTTTGCCTTTAGTGTCGGTGTAGCTTCCTCTAACCGTTTTTTCGCTTCTATTAACTTATGGTCTTTTATCTCATGACTTTCCTTTTGAAGCTTTCTCAGTTCTTCAATCACTTGTTCCGCTTCACGCTTAGCCTTTCGTACAGCCTCTTCGGCTTTTTGTTCAGCTTCTTCAAGGATGGCTTCTTTCTCTTTTTCAAGGCCTTCTAGTCTTTTGACTAAATCATTTCGTAATTGTTCGGCTTCCTTTCGTAAGGTAACCGCTTCTTCCCACTCGGCATCAGATGACTTTTTACTTTCTTCTAATGAAGCTATCATTTGCTCAACTTGGTTCGTTTCACTATTAATTTGACTCTTTGCTAACTCAATGACATGTTCGTCTAAGCCAAGTCGGCGCGAAATTGCGAAGGCATTACTTCGTCCAGGGACACCAATTAATAATCGATAGGTTGGACGAAGGGTCTCTACATTAAATTCTACACTTGCATTCATCGCACCTTCTCGGTTATATGCGTATCCTTTTAGCTCGCTATAATGAGTTGTCGCCACAACTCTTGCTCCTCTTCGATAGACATCATCCAATATCGCAATGGCAAGAGCCGCACCTTCAGTTGGGTCAGTCCCTGCTCCTAATTCATCAAAAAGAACTAAGCTTTCATGGTCTAGTTTTTTTAAGATTTCCACGATGTTGACCATATGAGATGAAAATGTACTTAAACTTTGTTCAATCGATTGTTCATCACCAATGTCAGCAAAGACCGTTTTGAATACTGCCATTTCAGAACCTTCCTCAGCTGGGACATGCAGGCCAGATTGTGCCATAAGGGTCAACAACCCAATTGTCTTTAATGTGACCGTTTTTCCCCCAGTGTTTGGCCCGGTAATGATTAACGAAGAAAACGTCTTTCCTAAATCCACATCGATCGGCACAACTTCATCTATTGGGATAAGTGGATGTCTTGCTTTTGTTAATGACAGGTAGCCTTCATCGTTTAATTTCGGTTGAACTGCTTTTACGCGCTCACTGTAGCGTGCTTTTGTAAATATAAAATCAAGCTGACTTAGCGCTTCTATATTTCCTAACAGCTCTTCCACATATTCCGCCACTCGGCTTGTTAGGACATATAAAATTCGTTCAATTTCCTTTATTTCACGTACCTTTGCTTCTCGTAACTGATTGTTCATTGTTACAACTGCTTCTGGTTCAATAAATAAAGTGGCACCTGATGAGGATTGGTCATGAATAATCCCACCAAATGCCCCGCGATATTCTTGTTTTACGGGTACAACAAATCGGTCGTTTCGAATCGTTACAATCGCATCTGATAGCATTTTTTGCGAATTAGACGAGCGGGTTATACTTTCTAGTTTAGAGCGTACTCCCGCTTCTAAGCTTCGAATTTGTTGACGAATGCCTCGCAATTCAGAACTTGCTGAATCTAACACCTCTCCATGGTCACCAATGCATTGTGTAATTTCTCGTTCTAAGTCAGTAAGAGGAACGATTTGTTCAACAATGCTTTCTAGATGCGGGATGTCAACCTCATTTTCAAGTAAATCTTCAATAAATTTTTTTAGGCGCCTTGCCCCAAATGTTGTACTTTGTACTTCTAGTAATTCACTTGCATTTAGACTAGCACCGATTTGAGCTCGTTTCACACTTGCAGAAATATCAAAAATTCCACCAAGCGGAGCTTGCCCTTTTAGCCGTATTACTTTGGCACCTTCATATGTTTCTTGTTGCCATTGTTTGATTTCGTTAATATCAACAGACGGCACCAAGCTTTTTATTTTTGCTCTCCCCAGTGAGGATGCAACGTGTTCATATAGCTGTTCTTTCATCTTTTCATATTCTAACACTCGTAACACTTTCGCTTGCAAAAGGTTGCCCCCTCCCTAGTTAGCTGTTATTTCGTCTTATAAATGCCTCTAGTTTTTCTAATGGCCATGTATTAACGATTGTTTCTTTCTTTAGTAGACCTTTTTTAGCCACACCTATTCCGATTTCCATATGGTCAAGCCAATCCATTTGATGGGCATCCGTATTAATCGCCAGTTTTACCCCTTGTTGTTGCGCTTTCGCTAACCAACTTGCCGATAAATCAAGTCGATGTGGGTTTGCATTTAATTCAAGGATTGTATCTGTTTCTTTGGCTAACTCAATTAACATTTCAATGTCAATATCATAGCCTGGTCTTCTTCCAATGACACGTCCCGTTGGATGGGCAATCATGTCTACATGATGACTTTGTAATGCCGTCTCTAATCGTTTCATAATGACTTCTCTTGGTTGAGAAAAAGAAGAGTGAATCGATGCAATGACAAAGTCTACCTCCGCTAACAGTTCATCATCAAAATCTAACGTTCCATCTGGTAGGATGTCCATTTCTATCCCAGAAAAAATTTTAAAGTCATCATATTTCTCATTTATTCTTTTAATTTCTATCATTTGTTGTCTCAATCGGTCTTCAGTTAGCCCGTTAGCGACTCTAAGAAATTTAGAGTGATCCGTAATTGCGATATAAGAATATCCTTTTTGACGAGCAGCCTCTGCCATTTCTTCAATGGAATGAGCACCATCACTCCATGTTGAGTGCATGTGTAAATCTCCTCTTATATGAGCAAGAGAAACTAATGAATGGTTTTCTTTAAAAAGGTCGATTTCTCCTTGAGCTTCCCGTGCTTCAGGGGGAATAAATTGCAACCCGAAATGATTAAAGAAACTTTCTTCGTCCTCAAAAGTACGAACTTCACCGCTTTCAAGATGCTCGACTCCATATTCACTAATTTTCTCTCCACGTTCTTTAGCTAGCTGTCTCATCGCTACATTATGATCTTTAGAGCCCGTAAAATGATGTAACGTTGTCGCAAATTGATTTTTCTTCACTAAGCGAAAATCAACGGATATTGGATATTCATACTGAAGTTCCACAGACACTTTCGTTTGTCCATTTGCAATAATATTAAAGACCCCTTTAATGTTGACTAATTGCTCTCGTACTTCATCTGGGTTATCTGTTGAAATAATAAAATCAAGATCCTTAACGGTTTCACTCATTCTTCGCAAGCTTCCCGCTCTAGAATACGATATAATCCCTGTCATCATTCGCAATTGCTTTTCAATTTCAGCGGCAATCGGTAACACAAAAGCAATCGGTAGTCGTTCTGGACGGTCATTTACCTCATCAATAACTGCCAATATCTTCTCTTCTGTTTTCTTACCAAACCCCGGTAGTTCTTGTACTTTTTTTGCTATACAAGCTTCCTTTAAAGTAGGTAGGTCCGTAACTCCTAACTCTTGGTAGAGCTTCCCGATTTTTTTCCCACCTAAGCCCGGTAGCTTTAAGAGCGTAAGTAAGCCTTCAGGAAGTTCAGAAGAAAGTTCCTGCAACAACGTAGATTGACCTGTTTCCTTTAGCTCATTGATGACCTCTGCTGTCCCTTTACCTATTCCAGATAAAGAAGCAGGGTCTTCAATTTCTTGAATCGTACGGTCATCAGTTTCCAGTGCCTGTGCCGCTTTTCGGTACGCAGATATTTTGAAAGGATTTTCTCCTTTAATTTCCATATATATTGCAATTTTCTCAAGGACTTTAATGACATCTTTTTTATTCACATTTCCCACCCTTTCAGGTCATCTTCTCGAGGGCACTGAAAAAGTTCGGTTTCTAACTTTTTACAGTGTCCTCTTAGCAATGTGCGTAACCGTTGCGTTTTTTATTGCCTGCTACGAGTGTTTTTTTCGTAGAAGGCATGCAACGAGTGAAGCCATTGCCATATACATAAAGGCACTGAAAAGTTGTTTTGTACTTTTTCAGTGGCTTCCATCTTCTCTTCGATCATACCGAGTTTCACTATAAAAAAGCAAATACTAAGAAAAGACAGCAAAACCGTCTTTTCTTAATTGCTACTCTTTCCTATTCAGCCTACGAAAAATATAAAAAATTGGGGTCATTCACTGAAAGAGAGTGTCCTAAAAAGTATAAACAACTCTTTTAGAACACCCCCCAAAATGTAATGTGTAATCTATTTATTATAGCGGATTCGTTACCCAAAGCTCTTTTAACCATTGCGATAAAAATGGTGTATGGTCAAGGATAAGTTGAGCGAGCGTGGATTGATGGAGTAGGCTTTGTACGGTTTCAACTGGGAGCAATGCAGCCACGTGAAGGATAACAAATAGTATAAGGTACGCCTCTATAAAACATAAGAGTCCTCCCAACCAACCATTAACTGTCCTTAAAATAGGGAGATGAGAAACAAAGTCGAGCATTGAACCAATGATTTGCATTAATATTTTTGTTCCAAAGAACAATATCGCAAAAGCAATACCAGAGTAATACACGCTTTCAAAATTAAAGATATCTACAAGCATTGAAATTGGACTGTCTGCTGGTAGCTGAGGATACGGAATCCAAAGTCGAATATATACAGCCAATTCTTTGTAATACATATAGGCAACTAGTAACGAAACAACAAAACCGGTTAAATGAATAATTTGTAGGATAAGTCCTCTTCGTAATCCTATAAAAAAACTGCTAACTAATATGAATAATAATATAATACTAACCATCGTTTTCCTCTTTCTTTTGGTTTTCGAGCTGGTTTACTTTTTCTTGTAATTTAAGATACTCATCAACAATATTAACTGCAGTTAGTACAGCTAAACGTGTCGTATCAAGATATGGGTTGTTCTTTTTAATTGCTCTCATTTTAGCATCAACGACATTCGCCACTTCAGTTACATGGGATGGGTCTTCTTCGCTTAACACTCTATATTGTTGCCCGTATATCGAGACGGTTGTCCGCATCTTACTCTTTTCGTCTCCCACCAATAAGCCCCCTAACTACAAAAAGAAATCCTAAAGTATATCATACCATGAAGCTAGTACTATGAAAATATTACAAATTTAATTGTACCAGAAAATAGAAAAAGAAACCGCTTCTATTCCTTAGTACTAGTATAATCTTTCAAACATCTCCTGTCTCTAACAAAATAGGGGTGTAACAAAAGGTTAGATTTTACCTTTTGTCACACCCCTTAATCAATGCTTATCCTCGCAATGTTGCACCGATTTCTTCTAATTTTGCAAGAACGTTATGATGAACAGAAGTCACTTCTTCCTCTGTTAATGTACGTTCTGGGTCAACATACGTTAATGAAAAGGCTAGTGATTTTTTTCCTTCTTCCATATGTTGTCCTTGGTATAAGTCAAATAGTTTTACACTTTTTAATAAATTTGTTCCCGCAGATACAATAACATCTTTTAGTTTTTGAGCCGGTGTATCTACATCTACTACAAGTGCAATATCCCTTGCCATGGATGGGTATCTAGGAATGTTTTCATAAATGACAACTTTATCCGCATCCTTTAATAAAGCAGATAAATCTAGCTGAAACACATATGTTTCGGTTAGGTCTAGATCCTTTTGAACGCTAGGATGAATTTGTCCAACAAACCCAATCAATTCACCGCCCAAGGAAACGGTTGCTGTACGTCCTGGATGTAGACCAGGTTGTTCTCCTTGTTCAAACGACACTTTGTCTGCCACTCCTATTTGTTCAAACAATCCTTCAATGATTCCTTTTGCAACAAAGAAATCAACTGGCTTCTTATCTCCTTGCCAAGAATGATTAACCCAAAGCCCTGTAAATGCTCCTGCAAGCATTTCTTTTTCCTCAGGCTGTTTTGTAATCGGTTGTTCTTTGGAAAGAAAAATTGACCCTATTTCATAAACAGAGACATCCTGCACTTTTCTGTTTAAATTATATGAAATTACATCTAATAAATGAGGAACTAAGCTCGTTCTCATTGTGCTTCGATCTTCACTCATTGGCATCGCTAGTTGGATTGGCTGATAGCTAGCATTTTCCCCTGCAAGACCCTTTGCTTTTTGCGGGCTTGTTAATGAATACGTAATCGCTTGATTTAACCCTGATGTTTCTAAATAGCGACGGATCGCTCGACGTTTTTGCTGATAAGCTGATAATGTTCCTGGAGTCGTTGCGCCTACAGGCAATGTTGTCGGAATATTATCATAGCCATATAAACGAGCAACCTCTTCAAATAAATCTTCTTCAATCGTAATATCAGGTCTTCTTGTCGGAATCGTCACGACAAACTTACTCTCGTCTTGTGTAAATTGGAATTGTAGCCTTGTAAAAATACTAGCAACATCATCGCTTGTAACTGCTGTACCTAAGCGTTTATTTATAAGGTCAACGGCAATTGTAATTTCTTTTTCTAATGGAAGTTGAGCTTCGGCTTTGGCTTCAACAATTCCACCTAACACTTCGCCACCAGCTAATTGAACAATAAGGGAAGCTGCTCGGTCTGCTGCACCGACTACACGTGCAGGGTCAACCCCTTTTTCATAGCGCACACTCGCTTCACTTCGAATGCCCAAGTCTTTTGATGCTTTTCTTACTGTTGTTCCTTTAAAGTATGCAGCTTCAAGTAAAATTGTCGTCGTGTCTTCTTGCACTTCTGAAGTTGCACCACCCATGACACCAGCAACTGCAACTGGCTCTTTCCCATTTGTGATCACGAGAAGGTCTGTTGTTAGCTTTCTTTGTTCGTCATCAAGGGTAATGATTTCTTCATCCTGATGGGCTCTTCGAACAACAACTTCTTTTGAGCCAAAACGGTCAAAATCAAAAGCATGTAGTGGTTGCCCATACTCAAGCAATACAAAATTAGTTACATCGACTACATTGCTAATCGGGCGAATTCCAGCTGCCACAAGTTTATTTTGTAACCACTGTGGTGATGGACCAATTTTTACCCCTTTAATGATTTTAGCGCCATAATATGGATTATCTTCTGTCGCTTCTACTTTTACTGATACAAGATCACTTGCTTGCTCACTGCTTTCAGGATAGCTCGGATTCGGTAGCGTAATCGGACGGTCAAATAAAGCGCCTACCTCATATGCTACACCAATCATGTTTAAGCAATCTGCTCGGTTTGGAGTTAAATCAAGCTCAAGGATTTCATCATGTAAATTAAGTTCCTCTAGCGCATCCGTACCAACTTCAACATCATTCGCAAATACAAAAATTCCTTCAGAATATTCTTTTTGAACGAGTTTTCCTTCGATACCAAGCTCTTGTAATGAACAAATCATCCCTTGTGAAACTTCACCGCGGAGCTTTGCCTTTTTAATTTTAAAATTATCTGGTAAGACAGCCCCAACTTTAGCAACAGCAACTTTCTGGCCTGCTCCTACGTTTTTGGCACCACATACGATTTGAACCGTTTCTTCTTCTCCAATATCCACTTTACATACATTTAATTTGTCAGCATTTGGATGTTGTGAACACTCAAGAACATGCCCGATTACTACCCCACTAATTCCTTTATTTAACTTATGAACAAAATCGACTTCAATTCCGCCTCGTGTTAACTTCTCAGCTATTTCGGCAGGAGTGATGTCGGAAAGATCTAAATATTGCTGTAACCAGCGATAAGATACTAGCATCGTTGTTCCTCCTCTTACGCTCTTCTAAATTGTTGTAAAAATCGTAAATCATTTGTATAAAAATGGCGAATGTCATCAATATCATGCTTTAGCATAGCTAAGCGTTCGACTCCCATACCAAAAGCAAATCCACTGTATTTCTTAGAATCAAAACCACTCATCTCAAGTACACGAGGATGAACCATACCCGCTCCTAGAATTTCGATCCAACCGGTATGCTTACAAATTCGACAGCCTTGGCCTTTACAAATACCACAAGAGACATCAACTTCTACAGATGGTTCAGTAAACGGGAAGAAACTAGGACGTAGACGAATATTACGGTCTTCTCCGAACATTTTTTTCGCAAATAGCTCTAACACACCTTTTAAATCACTCATTCTTACGTTCTCATCTACATAAAGCCCTTCAATTTGCATGAACTGATGAGAATGTGTAGCATCATCATCATCACGACGGAATACTTTTCCCGGACAGATTATTTTTAACGGGCCTTTTCCTTGATACTTCTCCATAGTTCTGGCTTGAACAGGAGAGGTTTGTGTACGAAGTAATAACTCGTTAGTAAAATAAAAAGAATCTTGCATGTCCCGTGCAGGGTGATCTTTTGGTAAATTCAACGCTTCAAAGTTATAGTAATCCGTCTCAACCTCTGGTCCTTCTTCAACTTCAAATCCCATTCCAATAAAAATATCTTCGACTTGCTCTACAATATTTGTAAGGGGATGAGAAGCGCCTAGTTGAACAGGTCGACCTGGTAACGTCACATCAATGCTTTCGCTTGCTAACTGTGCTTCAATTTCTTTCTCTTGTAGTTCTTGTTCTTTCTGCTCCAGTTTTTCAGTAATGGCTGCTCTAACATCATTCGCCATTTGACCAATAAGGGGACGCTCTTCTGCCGATAATTTGCCCATACCTCTTAGCACTTCGGTAATTGGTCCTTTTTTTCCTAAGTAAGCCACTCTCACTTCTTGAAGTGCTTTACTATCTTGCGCTTCCTCAACCTTTAGTAGCGCTTCTTGTTGTAGGCTCTCTAAACGCTCTTTCATATAGACTTTCCTCCTTTAATTCAATCCGATATACGATAAAAAGATTCTGAGCTTTTTTCCATAAAAAAAGCCACCGCCCCCTTAAAAAAGGGACGATGGCTCGTGGTACCACCCTTAATTAGCGCACAATACGCTCACTTCATTCAATAACGGCTAGGCCGGGACAACCTTAATAAGAGGATCTCTTATGTTCCAGTGTCAGCTCCAGAGTGAATTCGGTTATCTCTTTCCATAGAAATGCTTGCAGTCTAAGGCATTTCCTCCCTATATGGTGAGTATAGCTTACTACTCTCTTTCAACGCTTTTCATCATATACAAATTTTAGCTTCATTATAAAGAAACTCTGCACTAAATGCAAGTTCTCTATATTAGGCTCCACGTAAGTAATACAATAGAATACCTGTTGCTACTCCTACATTTAAAGATTCTGCTTTTCCAAATAAAGGTACATACAGGTTTTGGTCGGTTTGTTCTAAAATGCCGCGGCTTACTCCTTCCCCTTCGTTCCCTACTATCAATGCAAAGTCGGTTTGGGGTTCAATCGCGGTATATGTGCTGGCATGTTCAAGGGCTGTCCCAAAAACCGGAACATTGTTTTGTTTACAAGCGGCGATCCACTCGGGAAGTACTCCTTTATAAACGGGAATATGAAATAAAGACCCTTGCGTTGCACGGATGACCTTACTATTATAGACATCAACTGTTCCTTCACCTAGAATGACAGCAGTCAAACCAGCGGCATCTGCCGTACGAATCATCGTACCCACATTGCCGGGGTCCTGAACACCATCAATTAGAAGATACTTTCCTCCTTGAATGTCTACATCTGCTGTCTCTAGTTGTCTACAAACGGCAATGATTCCTTGTGGCGTCAATGTCTCACTGACTTCTTTTAACACCGCGTTGGTGACATACGTGATATCCAAATTATGAGCTTGCCATTCTGGAGGAAATACAAAGTTTTCATCTGCAAGAATCGTATCTATTTCAAGATCAGATTTTAATGCTTCTTCGATGAGATGAACTCCTTCAATAATGAATAGTCCTGTCTTTTCTCTCTCCTTTTTTGTATGTAATTTTTTCCACTGTTTTACCTTTTGATTAGATGTTGACTCAATTCGTTTCATACACGACTCCTTGTTCCTTTTATAATAATTAAAATTATAACCACAAATTGCCTCATAATCCAAATTCAATTACGCATACTAGAAACAGAACATTATTTTATACACATAAGGAGTGCTGAACATGAGCTTTAATCTACGTAATGCAATTTTAGCAAATATCTCTGGAAGTAATGAAAGTGACGTCGAAGCCACGATTACTGATGCTATCCAGAGTGGTGAGGAAAAAATGCTTCCTGGCCTTGGGGTTTTATTCGAAGTGTATTGGAGCAATGCCACACAAGAACAAAAGAACGAAATGATCTCACAAATTTCAAACGGACTACAATAAAAAAAGTGACAAGGTCGTCTTTTAGTAAATGCGATGTGCGAAGCCACTGCCCCCTTTTGAAAAAGTGCTTTACTAAGCGCCTTTCTTAGTAAAGTACGCGCAGTGAGCGAAGCGATCGCCCTTCTTGAGCAATTGAACAATATTCAATGAAACGGTGTACCAGATTCGGTATACCGTTTTTTAGCGTTTCATCCACCAGCTACAAAAGCCTATGAATAAGACGACTACAAATATCACCAATAGATAAAACCAAATGGGAACGTGACTTCCACTAAAAAAATCCATACGAGCTCCTCCACTACAGAAAAGAAGACAACTATAGATGGGATTGCTCCCTGTTTAAGTTGCCTTCTTTTATTCATAATCAATCAAACGTAATCTTTTTGACCGTCTCACTATCTAAACGTTTAATGACTTCAACTATTAACTTTACAGCATTCTCAAAGTCATCACGGTGAAGAATCGCAGCATGCGTGTGGATATATCGAGTTGCTATTGTAATAGACAAGGCTGGGACACCATTAGCGGTCAAATGAATCGCTCCTGAATCCGTTCCTCCGCCAGCCACATAATCAAGCTGATACGGAATGTTTACATCATCGGCGGTATCTGTGACAAAGTCTCTTAGACCCTTATGAGAAACCATTGAAGCATCATAAATAATGATTTGTGGTCCTTCTCCGATTTTTGCTAATGCTTCCTTGTCAGTCACTCCTGGGGTATCACCGGCAATACCAACATCAACAGCAAATCCGATATCAGGTTGAATTAAATGAGTTGACGTCTTTGCTCCACGTAATCCTACTTCTTCTTGTACTGTTCCTACACCGTATACCGTGTTCGGATGGTCAACGCCTTGTAATTGACGTAACACTTCAATCGCAATCGCACACCCAATTCGATTGTCCCACGCTTTGGCCATCAATAGTTTTTCATTTTTCATTACGGTAAAATCACAAACAGGTACAACTGAATCTCCTGGTCGAACACCAAACTCTTTTGCCTCTTCTTTACTTGAAGCACCAATATCAATAAACATATCTTTTTTATCCATTGATTTTTTTCTAGCATCTGGTGTTAAAATATGTGGTGGTTTTGAACCAATAACACCAGGTATATTTCCGTTTTTAGTCATAACGGTAACTCGTTGCGCGAGCATCACTTGCTCCCACCATCCACCTACCGTTTGAAACTTTAAAAACCCCTTATCATCAATATGTGTGATCATAAAACCTATTTCATCAAGGTGACCTGCCAGCATGATTTTAGGTCCATCGGCTGTACCCGTCTTTTTCGCCACTAAACTTCCAAGACGGTCCGTGTACACTTCATCAGCCAAAGGTTCAATATAACGTCTCATGACATCCCTTGGTTCTTTTTCATTGCCTGGAATCCCATTCGCATCTGTTAACTCTTTAAACATTTGTAAAGTTGGATCTTGTGCCTTTGTCATGTTAAACCTCCCACAATATGTATTTCTTTTAGTATATGCGAAAGCTAGTGCTCTACTCCCATTGTAGACTGATTCAAAGCCTAATATCCCTCATCTTGGCGGAGATGGTTGACTTCATTTTTTTGATTATACGCCTTTTCAATCTCATCTTCCGTAAAGCCAAGTGCGATTCCTAAGTTCATATAAGATTGAAATAATACTTCAAACCTTTCCCTTGAACGCTCCTGATTAAACTTAGTGATGTCATCAAACACAAGCTGAAAACTTGTCACTAATCGGTCAGTAGAAGCTACTTGGTTATACGTTACATCCGTATAGCCGATAGTCAATCCAATCGATAAAATAAAGTGGATTCCATCCACATATTCTTCAAGAATAACATCTCGGTCAGCTGGTGGTTTTTGACTCCAATATTTAAAACACCTTGTCTCATTTGCTAATTCTCCAAGCTCCACTTCTAATGCTAGGATTTTTTCTAACAAGACATCCTTTCCTAGTAACTGGTGTTCTCTCATTATCCGATCATCTAATTCTTTTTGCATGGTAAATAAAGCTTGTAAATTCATGTATGCACACCTTCTCTTTTATAAATCATTTGCAAATAACCTCTATGATTCGCAATTCTCTTTCATTCATTATATAATTTTACTACAAATGAAACCGATCCATATACTAATTCGTATACATAGACAAAACAAATTTTTAAAGGAAAGCTTTCAAGGAGGATGTTCACATGGTATTGCTCTTTCGTTTACTTATAGTCATTGCGACCATTGTACTCATTTATAGTGTGATTAAATACTTTTTAAATCCAAAACGTAAACTAGAGCTTGCTCACCAAAACGGTCAGTTTTATTTTCATGATGAAAAATCAAATGTTCGAAAAAATTTTCTTTTAACATATAAAGGCGTATTATTTGAAGGCGAAAAATATCTTGGTACGACGGATATGGCATTTGAAATCGTTTCGATCGTAATTTGGCCAAAACATACGGAACGCCTCCAGGGGTTAGACCGAGAAGATTTTGCTGTTATCGAAAAAGAGATCATCATCCATTATCCAAATGCAAAAATCGAATGGAAGAGTCCAGTGAAAGAGTTTTTATTAAAATAACAATTTGTTTATATTCTAGAAAGGACGCCTTTGTGAGCAAAGGCGTTCTTTCTTACTCTAGTCTTTTTGATTTATGTTACCTCTTACCCGTTTCTTGCCTCATGGGGCACGATTAGCCAAATGTTCATTATTACTTCTTTTCTCAGCTAATCACTCTTATCCATATAAAAAACAGAGATACGTGTGAACGCACCTCTGTTTTTTTAATGTTGACTAAACCTTGCCGATATCCATTCATTGCATTTGAGCATAATGTCTTTTCTTCCAATAAGGTAGAACATCACTCCAAGTATAACAACAAGTCCGCCTGCAACGAAGACAGGTAACTCACTAATAATATGACCAAATGCAGTAAATGTAAATGCTGCTGGAATCAATGAATAAAACGATAGCTTCGTATATTCTTTAAGTGACTTGGTAGATTCAACTAGATATAAAGAAGTTAAATGAAAATGAATAAATGGCATTAATCGAATAATCATCAATTGACTAATATGAAAAGAATGTTCCTCATCTCCGAACCACTTCGCTTTAATCTTACGAATTTTTGGTAGAATACTTGGAAACAACTGAACAATATAATAAAACGACATACTAACGATTGTCATCCCAATGAGAGAATACACCGTTCCATGAACAATACCAAATAAATAACCACCTATTAAACAAACAAGTAACACAGGAATAAAAAGCAATTGCCTAAACATATGAAATAGAATAAAAAAGACCGGGGCTAACCATCCGCTTTCTTCAATAAAACGAAAAATGGTTTCAGTAGCTTGTTCCATTTACACCTCCTCCTTTCTATCATCGTATGTAAGGAGTCGTCTATGTATGTTAGGTAATCAGCCACTTTACGAGCACAATTCCTGCGATTTGAAGCAATAAAATGGCTGGGATGCCAAATTGGAAAGATGGCTTTTTCGTTTTATGGCGAAACACCCTCATTCCTAGCAGTATCCCGATAGACCCTCCAATCATAGCTAAGGAAAATAACGTACGTTCTGAAACTCTACTTTTTCTTAATTTAGCACATTGCTTATCGTAGCCCATGATTGCTAGAGCTACTACATTCATTCCTATTATATAGTATTCAATCATCTCGTGCATGCTCCTATATATAATCCAAAATTAATGTAGCGGACAGGAGGAACCTTATTTGGGAAAAGCATGCTGATTCCACGCCTTTTTATAATAATAAGGTCTTCTGTGTCCGTTCCAAGTAATAAACGGCGTTTTTTGTTAAAATAGCGGACTCAGTGTCCATAAGCGACGCTGCGCTTTTCTCACTCGCTATTTCTTCAAAAAAATAGGCGTGGTCTTAGTAAATAAGCCACGCCATAGTAGTATTATGAATTTAAGCTTGCTTTTGCTTTAGAAGCTAATTCAGCAAATGCTTTTTCATCGTTAATTGCAAGGTCTGCTAAAATTTTACGGTTAACGTTAATTTCAGCAATTTTTAATCCATGCATTAAACGGCTATAAGATAATCCGTTCATACGAGCTGCTGCGTTGATACGTGTGATCCATAGTTTACGGAAATCACGTTTCTTTTGACGACGGTCACGGTATGCATAAAGTAATGACTTCATTACCTGACCTTGTGCTGTTTTAAATAAACGGTGTTTCGAACCGTGGTAACCTTTTGCTAACTTTAATACTTTCTTACGACGACGACGAGCTACATATCCGCCCTTGACTCTTGGCATCGTATTTCCCTCCTTTATGCTTTACAGTTTCAGTTTATTTTTTGTACGTTAACATTGCTCTAATTCGTTTGAAATCACCAGAATGAACCATGCTTGCTTTACGTAATTTACGTTTTTGCTTTGTAGATTTGTTAGCAAATAAGTGACTTGTAAACGCACGTGCACGCTTTAATTTTCCAGAACCCGTTTTCTTAAAACGCTTTGCAGCGCCTTTATGTGTTTTCATTTTAGGCATTTGTCATATCCTCCTTCATCAAACTAACGTCAAGCTCACTACTTATTTTCAGCTTTAGGAGCTAAGACTAAAAACATGCTTCGACCTTCCATTTTAGGCGAAGATTCAATGATTGCGATATCTTCACATTCTTTGGCTAATCGCTCTAACACGACTCTCCCGATTTGTGAATGAGTAATTGCACGACCTCGGAAACGAATCGCTGCTTTTACTTTATCGCCTTTTGTCAGGAATTTTCTTGCATTTCGAAGCTTCGTGTTGAAATCATGGTCCTCAATCGTAGGACTAAAACGAACTTCTTTTAAAGTCGTTATTTTTTGATTTTTACGTGCTTCTTTTTCTTTCTTTTGTTGCTCATATCTAAACTTACCAAAGTCCATAATCCGACAGACAGGCGGTTTAGCATTAGGTGCAACCATAACCAAATCAAGGTTTGCATTTTGAGCCATTTCTAATGCTTCTTGTTTTGTCTTAACTCCAATCTGATCACCATTGGCACCGATGAGACGAACTTCACGAGCGCGAATGCTCTCGTTAATGAACATGTCCTTACTAATAATGAGCCACCTCCAAATTTTTTTAAGACGGGGCAAAGCATACAATAAGCGCTGTTATTGAACATTAAACCGTCCGATACTCCACCACGAGTTTTTTACCTGACGAAAGTCAAATAAAAAAGTGTGAGCGTCAAAACGCCCACACTTATTCTAATTAAAATAAGAAAAATTCGTGACCTGCCAACTGCTTTTGCGTCAGTCAGGTGAGAAGCGGGCGCCTCTTCTTGCTTTGTGTCCATATATTATTATTTACTTATCTACTTTACCACACCTTATTAGAGGTGTCAAACGTCATCAATTAACAACTTTTTTATCTTAACGGAAAATGGGAGTAGATGCAAGACTTTTTTTATTTCTGTTTCTTTCCTCGTTGCTCAACTGTGGCTACTAACTCATTTGTAAACTCTTGCAACGGCACAGATACTGACTTTTGCTCGCCATATTTACGGACGTTGACAGATTCACCTTCAATTTCTTTATCCCCTAATACAAGCATGTAAGGGATTTTTTGAATTTGCGCTTCTCTGATTTTATAGCCGATTTTTTCATCCCGCTCATCTAATTCACAACGGATTCCAGCAAGTTGAAGAGTTTCCATTACCTTTTTCGCATAGTCAAGATGAACATCTGGTGACACAGGAATCACTTGTACTTGAACTGGTGCGAGCCAGGCTGGGAATGCACCTTTGTATTCTTCTATTAAAAAGGCAACGAAGCGTTCCATTGTCGATACAACCCCACGATGAATAACAACTGGTCGATGATGCTTCCCATCTTCACCGATATAAGAGAGATCAAAACGCTCTGGAAGTAAGAAATCAAGTTGGACCGTAGAAAGAGTCTCATCTTTACCAAGCGCTGTACGAACTTGAACATCTAACTTAGGACCGTAGAATGCAGCCTCTCCTTCAGCTTCATAATAGTCAAGACCTAACTCATCCATCGCATCTTTAAGCATCGCCTGCGCTTTAGTCCACATCGCATCATCATCAAAGTATTTTTCCTTATCCTCTGGATCACGATACGATAACCTAAACGAGTAATCAGAAAGACCAAAATCATTATATACTTCTTGAACAAGTCGAACGACGCGAATAAATTCTTCTTTAATTTGGTCTGGGCGACAGAAGATATGAGCATCATTTAACGTCATTCCTCTCACTCGTTGAAGACCTGTTAAGGCTCCACTCATTTCATAGCGGTGCATTGTTCCAAGTTCTGCAATTCGAATTGGAAGTTTGCGATAAGAATGAATGTCATGCTTATATACCATCATGTGATGAGGACAGTTCATTGGTCGTAACACAAGTTGCTCATTGTCCATTTCCATTACAGGGAACATACTGTCTTGGTAATGGTCCCAGTGTCCTGATGTTTTATATAATTCTGAACTTCCAAGGACCGGTGTATACACATGCTGATAGCCAAGTTTTTCTTCTTTATCAACAATATAACGTTCAATAATACGACGAATCGAAGCTCCTTTTGGTAACCAAAGAGGCAAGCCTTGTCCTACCTTTTGCGAGTTCGTGAATAAGCTTAACTCTTTGCCTAGCTTACGATGGTCTCGTTCTTTTGCTTCTTCAAGTAAACGAAGATGTTCATCTAAGTCTGCCTTTTTAAAGAAAGCTGTTCCATAAATCCGTTGTAGCATTTTATTTTTGCTATCCCCACGCCAGTAGGCACCAGCAATACTTAACAGCTTAAATTCTTTTAGCTTTCCTGTGGACGGAACATGAATACCACGACAAAGGTCAAAGAAGTCACCTTGCTCATAAATTGTCACTGTTTCCCCTGCAGGAATGGCATCGATCAACTCTAGTTTTAACGGGTCGTTTATTTCTTTGTATAAAGAAATAGCCTCATCCCGAGATACTTCTTTACGAACAACGTCTATGTTTTCAGAGATGATTTTTTTCATTTCTTTTTCAATTTTTGTTAAATCTTCTGCTGTGATTGGTTCTTGTGAATCAATGTCATAGTAAAAGCCATTTTCAATCACAGGGCCAACACCTAACTTAACATCTCCGTAGATTCTCTTAACCGCTTGCGCTAGTAAGTGTGCCGTACTATGTCTTAAGATTTCAAGACTTTCTTTTGAATCTGGTGTTACAATTTCAATTTCACCATTTTCTTCAATCGGTGTGCGAAGATCAATTAATTCTCCGTTCAGTTTTCCTGCGATTGCTTTTTTCTTTAATCCGGGGCTTATTGATGCGGCAACATCTTCTGTTGATACTCCTTGCGGAAACTCTTTTACAGCGCCGTCAGGAAATGTTAATTGTACTTGTGACATGCTTCTTTCACTCCTTCTGTTCTCTTCTTACGACAGTCACTCCATTATGAAACTCATGCAATGATCAAACTCTTTTTAAGACATAAAAAAACACCCATCCCAAAAAGGGACGAGTGATGTCTCGTGGTTCCACCCTTGTTCTACAGCTAACGATAGCTATAGCACTTCGCATCAGAATAACGGTCTGGAGCCGTCAGTAAATAATAAAACCTAATGATTTGTTCCTTACTGAAGTTCAGAGGTGGTAAATCAAATCTTACGTTAGGAAGCTTCCAGCCCATGTCTTCCCTCTCTGTAAACCATCGGAAATGATTATTGTCCTCATCATGACATTTCATTATTATATATGTAAATAATTATAAGAACAGGAATCAAGAAAAGCAAGCCCAAGTAAAAAAAATTTTTACTGAAGTGAATTCGGTATTTGAAAAAGTTGCCTTGTATGAACAAAAGCTCTTTCTTGAAATATCGTTTGAATTGTTACGATAACGTCATTATCAATTTCGTCTGTGTAAATGTGAACTTGCTCAGGAACCATACTAACAAGAGGAGAAATGACCATCTCATCAATATCCAGGTCTCCCTCATAAACTAGGTCTTTGTCCAACATGTACAGCTTTTGCTCTCGACTTATTTCTTGTAACTGTTCGTTGTAAAAATGAAAGTTTCCTTCTTGTACCAAGTGAATGATTTTTTGTTTTGTAGGTGACTTTTGCAAGTAATAACGTAACCCCTCAACAATATTCTGATACTCTTGTTCTAGTAAATACTCATCAATAGCGACTTCTACGCAGTCAATTAACATTTCTCCATACTCCTTTAACCGAAACGTCAGGAATGGCTCATAATAAAAAACAGTATCTATATCTATTCCATTCGAAAAGGCTTCATACAAAAAATGTTCTCTTGAAAAATGCTCTGACACTGCTGGGAGATCATTCCGGTCTCCCTCTAGGATTGAACGGGCAATCGATAAAATTTGTTTCTGCTCTTCTTCATCTGAAAAGTAAAAAATGGTGGCAATGATTTCTTTCAACCATTGCTCCTCTCGAGTGGTAACCACATGCTCGGACAATACAGATACAAGCCAGGGTTGAAAGGAATCACAAAAGCTCTTTTCTTCTACATCATAATCAATTTGAATGAGTTCACACTTTTCATCCATTGTGATTTCTCGTAAGCCTATCTGTAAAAACATCTCCATATATGACTTTAATTTAGAATAAATCTCCTGACAATCTTGGTGAGACTCAAAATGAATAGATATCAATTAGTACTCCTCCTTATCCTATTTGATTTTCGGCAATATATATTTACGTATCTCCTAGTTGATTCATTAGTAATAGATCGCCCAAAGCATAATGACTATGTAAAAGAGGTCTTTACTTACATCGCCCAAAACTACTCTATTTCATACGTATGACAAGCTAAAAAAAAAATGACAAAGAAAAACGATGAGGGCATTTTTCTTTAGTCATTTTTTAGAATAATTTAAAAAAAGTACGTTGACACCGATATAACTACTATAACGACCAATCGCTTTCTTTCCTTGCTAGAGAATAGAAAATAGGTTACCACAAACGGCTCATTCTTTTAATCACAAAATACTAAATACGAATGTTATAGTGTGAAAAAAGTAAACCAAATACAACAAAGAAGAGAGGGTTAGTCATGCAAGAACGCAAGAATCGACTTATGCTATTTTTTTCAAGCTTCACAGTAGTTATATCAGTACTCATTCATTTTTTACACAGGCAAATTGGTTGGTTTGATTCATACCTAGCAGTAACTCAAGCTATTCATTCATCCACAAACCTTTTCTTATTAAATCTTTTATTAACGGTACCGATTATTCTTTTTCTAGTTTCATATTTTCTTTATCGTAAGAAAAAAGAACATCCTGCTATTCCATTAATTATTATGCTAACATTAACGTTTGCAAGTATTTCTATCATTGCTGGCGGAGACGGAATGGTCGAGTATCACTTTTCAATTTTTATGGTTATTGCTGCACTAGCTTATTTTGAAAAAATTAAACTGATTATTGGTAGTACTATTATTTTTGCGATACACCATGTAGCTGGATATTTTCTAGTACCCGAACTTATTTGCGGAACAGACGCTTATCCATTTACCCTTCTTATAGTTCATGCTATCTTTTTACTGTTTACAAGTGCTATTGTTATTGTTCAAATCAAAGTAAGACAAAGTTTTGTAACCTCTGTTCAGGAAAAAGAAAAAGCTCAAAATGAAGTGATCAATACCTTAATGGCACGGATAAAAGAATCATCTGATGAGGTGATGACGGGGGTAGATACACTTGAAATTGGTGCGTTTGAATCAACTGCAGCTTCAAATGAAATCGTTAATTCGATTGTAGAAATGGTAGAAGGTGCCGAACAACAAGCCGAAAAATGTATGGGAAGTAAACAGTTGCTTGACCATATGAGAGAAGATGTAAAAGAAGTAATTGAACAAACCAGACGGTCTACACAAACATCAACCGAAACAAGCGAACAAGCCAAACAAGGAAAACAAGAAATAAACGTAACAGAAAAGCAAATGAGTGAAATTTTTACGTCTGTCATTGAAATGAGTGACGTCGTTGACCGACTAAGAAATCGTTCGTCAAGTATCCAACAAACTTTATTGCTCATGAGAGAAATCGCTGAGCAAACCAATTTATTGGCCCTTAATGCGGCGATCGAAGCTGCTAGAGCTGGAGAGGCAGGGAAAGGATTTGCTGTTGTTGCCGATGAAGTTCGAAAGCTAGCTGACCAATCCAACAATTATGCAAATATCATTGGCCAAACGTTATATGATGTCATCAAAGATTCAACTGACATCAGTGAAGTGATGAACTATAGTAAAACCCAAGTTGAACTTGGATTACAACAGGTGAAAAACACCGGCTCCATCTTTGAACAAATTGTTTCAAAAATTGACCATGTTCACCATGATATTCAAACTTCTTATCAAATGGCCGAACAGATTGATGATAGAGTGAACATCATCTTCCATGAAATAGAACAGATGAGTTTGATTTCCGAACAATTTAAAGAGAATACTGAAACCATTTCTGCCTCATCTGAACAACAATTGACGACATTTGAAGAATTCAAGCAAACTACTAACACGCTAAAACACATTACAACCAACTTAAGAGAACACGTTACTCATTTATCTGATGAAAAAAGCACTTCTTAAGGATAATTAATAGGACTTAAAAAGAGCGTACCAATTTATGGTACGCCCTTTTTGTTTGTATTCTAGTTTTGCATGATAAAGTCTTTGCCTGTTTCTTCTGTATCCGCAAATACCTTTAACGTTTTGTATTTTGTATTTCTCTGAGCAGGAATTTTTCCCGCTTCTCTTATTAATTGAAGGATTTGATTTGTATTTACCTTATGCGTCGTCCCTGCTGCAGAAACAACATTTTCCTCCATCATCGTACTACCAAAGTCATTACATCCGTATGACAATGACTGCTTTCCGACTTCTGGACCCATCGTTACCCATGAAGACTGGAAATTCGCAATATTATCTAAGAAAATACGAGAAATGGCTACATTTTTTAAATACTCACGTGGTGGTGTTTTCTCACCCGGAAGATTTGTGTTATCTGGCTGGAACGTCCATGAGATAAAGGCTAAGAAGCAATCTGTCTCATCTTGAGCATCGCGAACGCGTTCCAAATGAAGAGCACGCTCTTCAAACGTTTCTCCTAGTCCTATTACCATTGTAGCCGTTCCATGCATTCCCACTTGCTTGACCATCTTCATGCAATCAATCCACTCACGCCAAGATGATTTGATACGACTAACTCTTTTTCGTGTTTTGTCCGTTAAAATCTCAGCTCCGCCTCCAGGTACAGAATCAAGTCCTGCTTCCTTGAGCTCCGTTAGCACTTCTTCTAAAGAAAGTCCTGACACTTCAACCATTTTCCATATTTCCGCAGGAGAAAAAGAATGCATTGTAATGTCATACCGTTTTTTAATATTACGTAATAAGTCCGTATAATAGCTTAATGGAAGGTCTGGATTCGTCCCACCTTGCATTAGTATTTCTGTTCCACCAACCGCAAGTGTCTCCTCAATCTTTTGGAAGATGACATCATCACTTAACACATACCCTTCTTCGTGTCCTGGTGGTCGATAAAATGCACAAAAACGACAATAGGTGTCGCAAAAATTTGTATAGTTAACATTACGCCCTATGACAAATGTCGTAATCGGCTCTGGATGCCATTTTTTCATTATTTCGTTTGCAGCTGCTCCGATTTTTTCGACTTCATCACTCTCATAAAGCTTGACCGCGTCTTCTACAGAAATGCGTTGCCCTTGAACAGCACGTTCAAGAATAAGGTCTATGCTCATGTAAAAACCTCCATCACGTTGTAAACTAGTTTAATACTACCATAGAATTGAAAGTAATTCCTATTTTCACTCTCGGAAAAAACAACCAATTTGACTATCAATCTAGGTGCTTATATTAAGATCGTCTATTTCTACCTTCAATAAAATAAGGGATGGTAAAATGCCGAATCCGTTCCATAATTCGTTTTGCTTTCAGTTCTTCGTATCCACCTTTATCTGAATACATCAGATGCTCTTCTAATTCATTTAATGCATAATTGGAAGTATATAAAGTAGGAAGCTTCTCAAGCATACGATGCTGTAAAATAACACCTAACACTTCATCACGAATCCAGGCAGACATCGTTTCAGCACCAACATCGTCTAAAATAAGCACTCTTGCTTTTTTTACACGGTCTAATTTATCATTAAACGTTCCATCAGAAAGCGATGAACGGATTTCTCTAAAAAAGTCAGGAGTGTACACTAACATCGTTTCAATATTCCGGTCCTTTAATTCATTAGCAACCGCCCCCATAATAAAAGTTTTACCTACGCCGAATTTTCCATATAAATATAATCCTTGTGCCGTTTCTCCTGGAATTACGGTTCGAGCAAATTCATATGCGGCATGACTTGCTTCTAGTCTAGAAGGATTGTCTGATTCAAAAGACTCGAAACGAGCTTCTGTAATTTCCTTGGGGATGTATAAACTTTTTATTAAAGATTGTTGTTTTTTCGCTTCTTCATCCTGTCGTTTTTTATCACAAGGTACATAAAACACTTCAAGGTGCTTAGGTTTCACATCCATATCTGGCCGATAACCTTTTAACAAATTTGGACATGCTTGTAATCCTGGACAGTGATTGCAATGCTGGAGGTCTCTTCGATATTCTTGGAGTGCACTTATGCTACGGTCTATTATCTCGTTTGATAGATTCTGCTTCGCTAAAAAGGTTTGAACGTGATAATCATGTAAAAGCTCCTGTTTCATCAGCTCGTATTGGTTTTTCATTTTTTCATTTCCTAGAAAATCCTGTAATGCCGTTTTAATTGACTCCATTTATCTGTTCCCCCTTTCTTTTTCTTCTTTCCTTTTTTGTAGCATCATTTCAAATTGTCTCTTTTTATGTTCAAACTCTTCCGTTTGTGTGGTCGTCTGCTTCTTTTCAACAGTCGTACTTCCTTTTTTTTCATCGACTAACCATTTTGGAAGCTTATCTTTTTTCGCATTTGTTTTCGAATAAGTTTGTTGTTTTTTCGGACTTGTTTTTACCTCTGTTGCTTTTTTATATTCTTCTTTTGCGAATTCCATCGCTTCTTTCACGGTCTTTATGTTTTTTCTAGCCCAGTGACCAGCAATTTTATCTATTAATGCTTTTGTAAGCTTCATGTCATTTCTAATGAGAACATAATCTAGCAATACGTTCGCCACACCTGGCGTAAGCTTATAATCTAGCAAAAGACTTTCAACGATTTTGGCATCAGCCGGGGGAACCTTTGCTCCATCTCCCCTGCTTTCAATTAAAGCAAGTGGTGATGTCGTTTCGTATAATTTCACCATTTTTTCCTCTTCCGTTTTAGGCTCTTTTCCATTCATCGATTGCAAAGCAACTGGTTGCGTTCGTAAGCCTAAAGACGGAGGGTCATTCCCATTCTCTAACTTATACCAATCCTGAACTTTTTTTCTAAGCTGTTGTAAATCCACTTCATCATCGTGAATCACAGAACGCTGAAGGACACGACTCATTTCTAAAGGACTAATTTTATAAACAAACGCTAATCGTACAATTGTTTCTCGTACTTCAGTTGTCATTAATTCTTTAGGGGCCACAACAGCAGATAAATCTGCTTCAAGTAATTCAAAATCAAAGCTAGACTCATTAAATAAAAGAGGATCCTGTTTAGGACGTTCTATTAGTTTTTCCGTTTCATTTAATTGAAGGGCTTCCATCATTTCTGATTGAAAGCTCATTGACATCTCAGAATGGTGTAACGTTGTAAACACTTCATCAAAAGCATGCGTTACTTCAAAAAAATCGTCTTTTTGAGTCACAGTCAGTAAAAAGCGCTCTCGCAACTGACGATATTTTGTTTTACCAATTCTATTAAATAAGTAAACACTTAAAACATCATTTTGAAAGAATTGGTATGGTGACATCGGCGGTTGTAATTCATATAAATAAGTTGAGCCTTCTTCATCTTTTCGCTTAAAGGTTTTTAACAGACCTATCGCCTCAAGCTTTTTTCGATGTTCATAAATATGATGTAGTGGAGCATCCATTACGGTCATTAAATGCCGATGACTATTTTCCTCACTACAATACTGGTCTCGTTGAAGTTCACTCCAAAATGTCATATATAAACTATGAGCAAAGGCACCAATTAACGGTTGATATAGTAATGTTAGGATTTTCTGGTCTAATGCATGTAAATGATCAACGGTTTGTACGACATAACGGTCAATCGGTAAAAGTTCTGTCCAATGCCAACTCATAATTCTCACCTTTTTACTTATAGTATCAGTATCATAGCTTACGAAAAGCGACACGATTGTTGTTAACAGTTAAAAAAAGAGCATTAAGCACTAGTCTTAAGCTCTGTCTTTTTATTTATCTCGTCCTATAAAATCTTTTAATTCATTAATAAACACAGTGATGTCTTTAAACTGTCGATACACGGAAGCAAAACGAACATAGGCAACATCATCGACTTTAGCTAAACGGTCCATGACTAGTTCTCCTACATCCTTACTATCGACTTCATTTGTCCCTTTGCTACGCAGCTGACTTTCTACATCATTCACAACTTCTTCTAGCGTATCTAGAGAAACTGATCTTTTTTCACACGCTCGTATCAATCCTCTAAGGATTTTTTCTCTGCTAAACTCTTGTCTAGTTCCATCTTTTTTTACAACGATTAGTGGAACTTCTTCTACTGTTTCAAACGTAGTAAAGCGAAAATTACAAGATTCACATTCTCGTCTTCTTCGAATCGATCGACTTTCATGACTCGGTCTTGAGTCAAGTACCCTTGAGCCATTATAATGACAAGCAGGACACCGCATAACTATCATCTCCACTTTATTTCCAAATCGATGACTTTTCATCCTTAATGATAAACAAAAACCGACAAAAAAACAAGCAGGTTTACAAGAGTTGCTCTCCTAGACCAGATCCAATATATTGAAGCTTCTTGTCAAGCTCTGCATAAAATACTTGAATCGCTTTTCTGCTATAGCCAAAATCGGTAAATAGAACCGTTTCTGTTCCCACTGAGATGTCCACTGCTGTTTTAAATGGCTTTACTTGAATGACCGTTATCGTAACGAACGCTTTTCTCGGAGTTGTCATTTGAACAAAGATCTCACCACGTTCATGGTCAGCTCGTTTTAACGTATAGCCTTTTGATTGATTTATTAAATTTACAACTTCATTAATTCCTCGGTCCTTCGTTGTTTTATAATATCTTGTTTTTAATGTCTCATCATAATGCGTTTCTGTTGTTTCAGTATGAGTTGTGAAAATTTGTTTAAACGTTTCTTTAATTCCCATATTTAACCTCACCCTATCCTCATTTATCTTATCTTTATCTTAAAGCAAAATCTGGACAGGAGCAAATAAGACTTGTTAACAGATCAAAAAAGAGGTGTTTACTCAGAAACACCTCTTTGGTTATTTTGTTTTAGTAATTCAATGCTTGCACTTTTCGCTCTTCTACTTTGACTGGACCCATCCCACGTGGTACTTCAATTACTTCACTTGTTTTTGCCTCTAATGCTTTTGAGATAAAGCTAGACGCCACATTTGGATCGATTCGGTCACCGCATGTATACACATCAATACTTGCGTAACCATGTTCTGGGAAGCTATGAATCGTTAAATGCGATTCTGAAATGATAACTACCCCGCTAACTCCATGTGGAGCAAATTTGTGAAACGCTACCTCTCTTACCTCTGCACCTGCTTCTAACGCTGCATCAACAAATGTTCGTTCAATGAAACTCATGTCATTCAACTTGTTTACGTCGCAACCCCATAATTCTGCAATCACGTGACGACCCATTGTATCCATAGTTGAATCCCCCTTTTTACTAAATTCATGCCTTCTCAAGCATGTAGGAACGTTACTTTACCACGGGGGAAAGTTAGTCCGAAGAGGTCCTAACCCTTTAAGTAGACAACGTTTCCTTTTTTTGCTTTAAATGAAGTTCACGAAAACTAGTATACTTGTTTTGTTTTTGTTTTGCAATATTAATTTTTTATTAAAAAAAACAAGTATTCCACCCGTGTATGTGTTACCTTTTTCAAGCTAGTGAAAAGGGAAACTCAACGATATCTCTTTTATTATCCCAATGGCAACATTCCCTATTCCGTTCTACCCAATTTACCTCCTTTTTCCAATATGTTTATCATATGATATCAGATACCTGTCTATTCCCTACTTTCTTTAAACTAAACAAGAAAAACACCGCTATGCAGTGTTTTTTCAGGTTGGATCGAGCGATGCCAGCGCGCTCTAAATGGCTCTAACGGACACAGGAGAGCTTATTCCTCGTTTTTATATATATTTTTTGATGTAACGGACACCAATGACCTAGAGGACATTCCATTTTTTCAAAATCCGCAGAACTTGTTCTTTCGTTTCTTCAATTGAACCGTTGTTATTGATAACTTCATCAGCTAACACTACTTTATCTTTTAAGGGCATCTGCGAGTGAATTCGCCGTAATGCTTCTTCCTTGGAACTGTTGTCTCGCAGTTGGAGTCTTTCTAATTGAACTTGTTCATCAACATAAGCTAATATGACTTTTTCCACCATATGTGTTAGGTTGCTTTCAAATAAAAGCGGAATGTCATATACAATATGACTATGCCCTTTTTGTAAGAGCTCCTCTTTTTTTTCAACCATACGAGTACGAATTGCTGGATGAATGATGCTATTTAACTTTAACCGCTCTGTCTCGTCATTAAAAATGATTTCGCCTAGCTTTTTTCTGGCAATGGTTCCATCTACTTCTAAGATTTCCTGACCAAAAGCAGTAACTAATTTCTCAAGCGTCTTTTCTCCAGGCTCAACGACTTCTCTTGCGATTTTATCTGCATCAATTACTGGTATCCCTTTTTCGAGGAAGTAGGCGGAAATAGTCGACTTGCCGCTCGCTATTCCACCTGTTAGTCCTATAATCATGTTTTTCTCCTTTTACATAAATAAATTCCATAGCCCGATTGAAATCAATAGCAAGCCTGGAATGAAGGAAAATTTCTGAACCCAGTATGAGTCCGCAAAACGAAATCCACTTTTCATTCCAAAGGTTACAAAAAGGGCACTCATAATCGCAACCGTAATCGCCATGAATACAGGTGAAAATCCTATTAGCGCCGCTCCAATACCCGCACCAAATGCATCAAGAGACAAGGCAATCCCCAAAAGAAAGGCCTCTCTACCTGTAATGGTTCCTGACTTATCAAAATCTGCTTCCATCGGTTTGCGAAGGATTCTAATGACAAGACCTAGCTTTTTTATCTCAAGGGCAAATAAAACTTTCGTATCCATTTTTGTTTCTGTTTCTACTGGAAGTTGTTCTGTGTCATTTGGCTTTCGCCAAAGCACTGAATAGACTGCCCAAGTCCCGATGAGAACAAGGATGATGCCACCTAATGCCTCAGCAAATTGAGGTGACATATAGCTTTGAATCAACGTACCAAATCCCATCGCAACTAAAATGGAGATTGCCGAACAACTTGCAATAAATAATAATGAGAAAAATGGAAGTTTCATTTTTCGTAACCCGTATGTTAAGCCGACACCAAAGCTGTCTAAGCTAACCGCTAAAGCTAATACAAGTAAAGACAGTAATTCAACCATTGTAAAAGCCCCTTCCTACCTTACTGATAAGATAGTATATGGTAGGAGGTCATCCAATGTAACTTTATTTTTGGCAATCCGGACAGTAATGAGTTCCGCGACCGCCTACAACCGTTTTTACGATTGGGGTCCCGCAATTTACACATGGTTCATTTTTTCTTCCGTATACGACTAGAAATTGTTGGAAATAACCCATTTCCCCTTGTCCGTTTACGTATGACTTAATTGAACTTCCACCTTGGTCTACTGCTTCTTGAAGTGTAGCTACAATTTCTTGATGAAGCTTTTTAATTTGCTTGGTACTGACCTTTTTTGCAATAGTTTCTGGATGAATTTTTGCCCGAAACAAAGCTTCATCTACATATATATTACCAAGGCCAACTACTGTTTTTTGGTCTAACAAAACAACCTTAATCTTTCGTTCACAGTTCTTAAAGGCCTCACTCAACGTACGCGGAGTGAATTGGGGAGAAAATGGTTCCACTCCTAACTGTGCCAATGGCATGACCTTTTCTTCTTCTCCCCTAGGAAATAAATGCATCGTACCAAACTTCCGGACGTCTTGGTATCGTAGTTGTACCCCATCGGTAAATGTAAAAATGACGTGTACGTGCTTATTCACTTCTTCATCTGGGGTATATATCCCATAACGCCCTTCCATACGCAAGTGAGAGACCAATACAAAGTCGGTTAAAATAATCTTGAGAAACTTACCTCTCCGGGACACGTCTTCAATCGTTTGACCTTTAATTAAATGACGGAATTGTTCAATGTCATCAGGCTCTTTAATTATCCGTGGCCAAGTAATCGTTACATCCTCAATTGTCTTTCCTGTTATTAGTTTTTGTAACGTTCTTTTAACCGTTTCAACTTCTGGAAGTTCAGGCATTTTACTCTCTCCTTATTTTGCATCATACCAAGTTGCGCCATACTCTACCTCAACTTTTAATGGAACATCTAAAGATAGTGCATTCTCCATAACTTCTGGAACGAGCTTCTTCATTTTTTCTAGCTCATGGTCAGGCACTTCAAAAATCAATTCATCGTGAACTTGTAGTAATAGACGACTTTCTAACTTCTCTTCCTTAAGTTTGGTGGCCATATCAACCATAGCTTTTTTAATAATATCTGCAGCTGTTCCTTGAATTGGGGTATTCATCGCTGTACGTTCCGCAAAACTTCTCAGATTAAAATTACGACTCGTAATATCTGCTAAGTAGCGTCGACGATGAAGGAGCGTGGTGACAAACCCGTTTTCACGTGCTTGTTCTATAACGTTCTCCATGTAATCTTTAACTTTTGGATATGTTTCAAAATAGCGTTCAATAAATTCAGCAGCTTCTTTTCTCGTAATATCTAAGCTCTGAGATAAACCATAATCACTTATTCCATAAACAATTCCAAAGTTAACAGCTTTAGCACTTCGACGCATATTTGATGTAACCTCATCTTCTTTGACATGGAATACATCCATCGCGGTTCGTGTATGTATATCCATGTCTTCTTTAAATGCAGTCACTAGCTTTTCATCTTTTGCGATATGAGCTAATACTCGTAATTCAATTTGAGAATAATCTGCTGCTAAAATCGACATGCCTTTTTCAGATGGGACAAATGCTTTTCTTATTTTTCTCCCTTCTTCAAGGCGTATCGGGATGTTTTGTAAATTCGGTTCTGTTGAGCTTAGTCGTCCTGTTTGTGTCAACGCTTGGTTAAAGATAGTATGGATTTTACTTGTATCTTGATAAACCACTTTTAATAATCCTTCAATATATGTCGACTGAAGTTTTCCTAATTGTCGATAATGAAGAATGAGTTCAACAATTTCATGCTTGTCTTTTAACTTTTCAAGGATATCTGCTGATGTGGAAAAGCCTGTTTTTGTTTTTTTAATTACTGGTAGGTTTAACTTTTCAAAGAGAATCTCTCCTAGCTGCTTTGGTGAGTTAATATTAAACTTTACACCTGCGAGTTCATGAATCTTTGCTTCTAACTCTTGTAGCTTTTCGGATAACTCTTGTCCCATTTGTTCGAGGAAAGATGTATCGACCTTTATTCCTGTTGTCTCCATTTTTCCTAAAATAATCGATAACGGCATTTCTAAGTCTTCAAATAACGATTTTTGTTCATTCTTTTCTAACGCTTGCTCAAGCTCTGTTTTCAACTCATACATTGCAGAAGCCTTTCGAACAACATGCTGATGCAAGATGTCTTGAGAAGGTACTCCTTTTTTGGCCCCTTTCCCATATACTGTTTCATCGTACTCAACACTCTTTTTCCCTTGACGTTTTGTAATATCGGCAAGTTCATGTGATGAAACGGAAGGATCTAAAAGATAAGACGCAATTAAATAATCGAACTCAATTCCGTTTAATTCTATTCCTTTCCAACCGAGCGCAACAATTGCTCGTTTTGCATCAAATACCCATTTTTTATGTTCTGAGCTGTTTGCCCATGCGATAAATTGTTCGGATCCAAGGGCCGTTTCAGCTGAAAAAACATAATTTCCCGCTTCACTTACGATGGCGACCGAAATAATGTCGGCTTGATGATAGTTTTCCTCAAGGACTTCAATAACTAGTGCTGCGGGAGATGCAAAATGTTCTGCTTTAATCTCTGTTATAAACTCAAAATCAAGTTTTTCTTCAATTAATTCAGGTTGACTTTCTTCCCCGCCTACTTTATCTAAAAGTGAGTTAAATTCTAATTCCTTAAACAAATCAACGACATCTTCTTGACGGTATTCTCCAAAATTCATCGAGTCAAAATTAATATCTACCGGAACTTCACGATAAATAGTAGCTAACTCCTTACTCATTAATGCCTGTTCCTTATTTTCTTCGAGTCTTTCTTTCATTTTCTTACCAGAGATTTGGTCTATTGAATCTAATACCTTCTCAACGGAAGCAAATTCCTTTAACAGTTTAAGTGCTGTTTTTTCACCAATTCCAGGAACACCAGGGATATTATCCGAACTATCTCCCATAAGACCTTTCATATCAATGATTTGCTCTGGAGTAATTCCGTATTTTTCTTTAATTCCATCGACATTGTAAGTTTCAACGTTAGTAACTCCTTTTCGAGTTAACGATACTGTTACTTTATTGGTTACTAACTGAAGTAAGTCTTTATCACCAGAATAAATCTTCACATCCCACTCTTGGGCTTCTGCTTGCTTGGCTAACGTACCGATGATGTCATCCGCTTCATAATTCTCGACTTCAAAGCGAGAGATATTAAAAGCATCTAACACCTTACGAATGTAAGGGAACTGTTCAGATAATTCATGTGGTGTTTTTTGTCTACCACTTTTATATTCACCGTATGTATTATGACGAAATGTTGTTTTTCCAGCGTCAAAGGCAACAAGCATGTGTGTTGGTTTCTCTTCTTCAATCACTTTTAATAGCATCATCGTAAATCCATATACCGCATTTGTATACACACCTTTGTCATTATTTAACAAAGGCAAAGCAAAAAACGCCCGATACGCAATACTATTTCCATCAACTAATACTAATTTATTCATACAATCCCTGCTTTCTTCATCCTTCTACATTTATTTTATCATTACAGAAATAACGCTTCCACTTCTGAGCCATCAAATACCGCTTGTTCCAACACATTACCCACATATTTTTACCTTTATCTCTAAAAAAAAGACGAGGCAAGGGTGGGACAAAAGGTTAAAAAACAACCTTTTGTCCCACCCTCCTCTCGTTATTATTATTCAGTATATCCCATTAACAAACGGGCATAAGGCGAATTTGCTGGCAAGACAATAACCGTCTCATCTTGAATTGTTGTTTCATAGGAAAGGAGCGTTCGATAAAGATTATAAAAATCCGGATCAACTCCAAAGGCATCATTATAAATTTGTGCTGCCTCTGATTCCCCTTGGGCAATAATTTCATTGGCATCCGCTGTTGCTGTTGAAACAATGCGCTGAACATCTCGGTCTGTCCGCGCACGAATTCGGTTTGCTTCGGCATCCCCTTCAGATAAGTAAGCTTGTGCAGTTGATTGACGCTCTGAGATCATTCTTCTAAACACCGCTTGCTCATTCTCTTCAGGCAAATCGGTTCGTTTCATACGAATATCTGTAACTGATATCCCATAACCATCTCGAGTTAATAGCTCGTTCACACGATCACGAACCCGTTCGTTAAAACTTCCACGAGTTGATGCTTCATCATTGATGATTTCATCATAATTAAGTTGACCTAATTCTGCACGGATAACCGAGAAAATAAAGTTAGCCATGATTGACTCGGCACCTTCTACTGAACGTGCATTAGAAATCATTAATCGCGGGTCTTCAACTTTCCAAACCGCATAGTTGTCAACTAACATTCTCTTTTTATCTCTTGTATTGATTTCAGCAGGTGTAACATCATAACTCATTTGATATTTTGGTATGGAAGTTACCGTTTGAATAAAAGGTATCTTGTAACTTAATCCAGGTTCGTTTTCCACACGGACAACCTCACCGAATTGTCTTACAACCTTGTATTCTCCTTGCTCAACGATAAATAAATTACTAATCACAATCAAAAATAAGGAAATAATTATGACAATCGTTATACCAAGCCCAGTGTACTTCTTCCACTCATCACTAGGGCGTCTTTCATTGATATCTACAATATTATCGCTCATTAGTTACTCCTCCCTCAGCCTCTGGTCGACGTTCAATTGGTCGAATTGGTAGGTAGTTAACCGTATCATTATTACTGTCTAAAATATAGATGTCTGTCCCAGGCAACACCGTTTCAAGTGTTTCAAGGATAAGTCGCTGACGTGTAATGTCTGGATTTTGTCGATACTCGTTATAAAGTGCGTTAAATCGTGCTATATCACCACGTGCTCTTTCTACTCGTTCAATACTAGTTCCTTCTGCACGAGAAATAACTGCATCCTGTTCCCCTTCAGCTTCATTAATCAGCTGATTTCGATATTTTTCAGCTTCGTTAATTTTTGTTAAACGCTCTTCCCTTGCGTCGGTTACTTCCATAAAGGCTTGACGAACTTCTTCATTTGGGAGTTCGACATCTTGAAGTTTAACATCCATGACGGTAATTCCAATTTCATAAGCTTCTATAAGTTCTATTAAATATTCTCTTACTCTAGCTTCAATTTCAGGTCTCTGATCTGTTAATACTTCATCAATCAAAGAACTACCAATGACTCCACGGAGTGAAGCTGAAGAAGCATTAAATAGAATTCCTTCTGGGTCATTACTATTAAATAAGTATTGTTCTGGATTCGTTATACGCCATTGCACAATTAAATCAGCTAATAGGATGTTTTCATCCCCGGTAATCATTTTCGCTTCATCTGAGTAGGATAGGCCAGAATCTGTTTCTTGATAGCCCACTCGTAGTGCAAACGTCTCTCTTGGTAAAACTCGAACATTTTGAATAGGCCAAGGTAATTTAAAATGAAGACCTGGTTCTGTAATCGTTTCATCCACTTTACCGAACGTAATTAATGCTGCTTGTTCTGTTTCATCTACGGTATACCAGCCCGTGGCTAAAAATAAAGCAAGTATCCCTATCGCAAATAGTGAAACAAAACCTATAACTAATTGTTTTACTGTTACCATGTCATCCCCTCTTTCTGTTTTTTCCCCACTTGAACTTACGTTTTTCCGACCAAAAAGGTTTCAATTATATTATAGTATAAAAGATTATAAGAATATAGAAGTAACCATTTACAATTTCTACAATCAAAAAAACAAAAACAATAAAAAAAGACGAAAGCTAAAGGGGGGCTTCCGTCTTCAAGGGGATGTAATTCCAAAGTAATGTAAACTAGTTCTACTGGGATGAGTATCGTAGAGAGCAAGCTTACACGGCAATGGTGAAACTTCTTCTTCATTATAGTTGAGGACCGTAAATTTCGAGTGAAGGAAGTGTTAATCTTTTGTAAATCATTCTTTTGGTTCACTTGCGTTTCTATCAAAGGTCATCGTAAAAGTTGTTCCATGACCAACTTTACTAGAAACCTCTATGAAACCGTGATGCGCTTCGACCAAGTGTTTGACTATCGCAAGACCAAGTCCAGTCCCTCCTGAATTTCGACTGCGCGCTTTATCAACACGATAAAACCGCTCAAAAATTCGCGGAAGTTCCTGTTCGCTTATACCAATTCCACTATCCTGTACTATAATATTAATTTTCTGTTGTTCATTGACACTCACTTTAACATGAATGTTTCCTTCTGAAGGGGTATAGGTGATAGCATTGTTCACTAAATTAATCATAATTTGTTGAATACGGGCAGCATCTGCCTGCATAATTGGGACACCTTCAACATCATACAGTAATGCAATGTTCTTTTCTTCCGCTTTCACTTTTAACAGTTCTACGACTTCTTCAACAACATGGGCAATGTTCGTTTCATGCCAGTTTAGTTTGAAATATTGTTGTTCAATTCTTGAGAGTTCGAGAAGGTCATGGATCAAACTTTGAAGCCTTTCGCTTTCTTTTAAAATGATTGTCAGGAATTTCTTTCGTAACTGCTCATCTTCCATTGCTCCATCTAATAATGTTTCAGAAAAACCTCTAATCGATGTTACTGGTGTTTTCAGTTCATGAGACACGTTCGCAACGAAGTCTTTTCTGACTTGCTCTAGCTTTTTAAGTTCCGTGATGTCATGAAACACTAGAGCAATCCCTTTGAGTACTCCTTCTTCACTTAAAACTGGAGCCCCATAAACATCAAAATGCCTAACTTCAATATGAATTGGTAGCTTGATTTGTTTTCTTTGTTTTTTTTCCATCATGAAGATATCTTGAACGATTCTAATAACTTCCTTATGCTTAATGACCTCATAATAAAGCTTATTAAGCCATTTATCCGTATCCTCTTGGAAAATATCCTTACACGAGCGATTAATGAGAGTGATATCTCCCCGAGTATTGATAAAAAGAAGTCCACTACCCATGTTTTCAATTAATGTTTCCATCCGTTCTTGTTGCACTTGATGTCGTTTTGTAACTTGATCAAGGTTATAGGCTAAGACGTTAATAGAACGACTTAAACGACCAATTTCATCGTTTCTCCCTTCTGCAGTCCGTGCCTGAAAATTCCCTTCAGTTAATTGATTCGCTACTGTTGTTGCCTCTTCGATTGGTTGGATCATTTGATTTGCAATACGATAAATAACCGACACAATAACAATAAAGGTGAATGAAATACTTATAATCAATATCGTCCAGATGTTTTTATTCACATCACTTAATGCTTGAATCGGTATACCTAATCGAACAAATCCTAATAGTTGCTCACTTTCGTCCAACAAAGGTACTGCATAATAGAGAAGGTCTGCATTGACGGTATCGCTATACCTTATTTCATACCCGCCTTCGCCGTTAAGCGCAGTTTGGATTTCTGGTCGTTCGAGATGGTTATCCATGATTAAAGGTGATTTGGCAGATTCCCCTACCACCGTTCCATCAGGAGCAATTATCGTAATTCGTGCACCTAATCTAGTACTCAACTCAAGGGCAAGGTCTTGTAACTCTTCGCTATATACAAGGTCAAAATCTTTCACTGAAAATGCAGTAAGCTGAGTCTCTTTTTCCATTCTATCTGTTAGGTGGTCAAAATAAAAATCTTTAAAGAGTTGTCCGATAACAATCCCAAGACCGGCTAACGAGATTAAAGTTACCAATAGTATGGAAACAATTAGTTTATAGCGAAACTTAGACATCTAGTTGTGGCTCCTCCATTTTGTACCCTAGTCCTCTTATTGTTTTTATGTAGATTGGCTTTTTTGTATTTGGTTCAATTTTCTCTCGTAGATGACTTATATGAACATCAACAATTCGCGTATCGCCAACAAACTCATAATTCCATACTGCATTTAACAATTGATCTCGCGTTAACACTCTTCCCTTATGATTCGCTAAGTATAAAAGGAGTTCAAATTCTTTCGGTGTAAGCTCTAACTCCTTCCCTTTATACATAACCTCATAATTATTCGGAAATATTTGTACTTCCGCTATTTGTATAGATTCATTATCAACATTTACGGTTTCAATTGCTTGTTGCACTTGGCCAACTCTTCGTAAAATAGCCCTTACTCTTGCTACAACCTCTCGTGGACTAAATGGCTTTGTCATATAGTCATCTGCGCCAAGTTCTAACCCGAGTACCTTATCAAATTCATCGTCTTTCGCAGTCAGCATCAAAATAGGAGTCATTATTTTATGTATACGCATTTGTTTACAAACATCAAGACCATCCATTTCAGGTATCATTAAGTCTAAAATCACTAAATCAAATTTTTGTTCTTGAGCAAGTGAAAACGCAGTTGCACCATCCATTGCTGTTACAACTTCATAGCCAGCCTGCTCTAAATTAAACTGCAATAACATAACGATTGATTCTTCATCATCAACAACTAATAGTCTCTGAGACATCGTAGTCCTCCAATATTAAATAAATTAAACGTAAATATTGCTAATACAATTTGATTATATCAAACAATTGTAAATTTCATGTAAATATTATAAGAAAAGAGACGTAAGGAGCTTTTCTTATATGCAAGGTGCGAAGCCACTGCCTTTTTTAAAAGTGTTTTACAAGTGCCTTTCTTGTAAAATACGCGCAGTGCGCGAAGCCTTTGCCTTCCTGATTTACATTCACAGAAAACTGTAAAAAACAGGATGAGGAAAAACCCTCACCCTGCATTTGTGTATGTTATTCTTTAGGAAGTGCAGCCATTACACTTCGTACAGATTCGATCGAACGACTTAATGCCGCTTTCTCACCTTCAGTAAGTTCAAGCTCAATGACTTTTTCAATGCCATCTCCACCAAGAATCGTTGGAACACCAACATAAAGATCAGTATACCCGTATTCGCCTTCTAGATAAGCGATTGTAGGAATCACTCGTTTTTTATCTTTAAGGATAGCTTCCACCATTTGCGCGAGAGAAGCTGACGGTGCATAATACGCACTACCATTTCCTAATAAACCAACGATTTCACCGCCACCTTTTCGAGTACGTTCTACAATTGCATCTAACCGCTCTTTTGGAATAAGTGTTTCTAAAGGTATTCCACCAGCATAAGAGTAACGAATTAGAGGAACCATGTCGTCACCATGACCACCTAATACAAAACCAGTAATATCTTCTACTGACAGATTTAATTCTTGAGCAACAAACGTTCTAAAACGAGCCGTATCTAACACACCTGATTGGCCGATTACACGGTTCTTAGGAAACCCTGACTCTTTAAATACCGTATATGTCATGGCATCCGCAGGATTTGTTAAAACAATAATATAGCAGTCTGGAGAATATTTCACAACTTCCTTCGTAACAGCCTTCATTATGCCAGCATTTGTACTAACTAAGTCATCACGACTCATACCAGGTTTTCTTGCAATACCGGCTGTAATGACAACAACATCTGAATTAGAAGTGTCTTCGTAACTACTAGTACCAATGATATTTGCATCAATTCCTTGAACAGGAGTAGATTCAAGCATATCAAGTGCTTTTCCTTTTGTTGGACCTTCCATTTGTGGAATATCAAGAAGTACGACGTCTCCCAATTCTTTTTGAGCTACCATTAACGCTGTTGTTGCTCCAGTGAAACCGCCACCAATGACAGAAATCTTTCTTCTTTTTATTGCCATATACAGACACCCCTCATCCGTTTTTATAAGATAAGCGACAAAGCCGCCTTTTCTAAAAAATGCAACAAAATCAGAATTAATTCCTCAAAGAATACCCCATGTTATAATTCCCCAAAAAAAAGCTTCTAAAAACAAAAATAGGAAAAGGATAGCTAACTTATCGTTAGCTATTCTTTTCCTTACGTTTGATTAAAGGTTTTTAATTAATTCATTAGCAAACTCAGATGTTTTCACTTCTTGAGCGCCTTCCATTAGACGAGCAAAATCATATGTTACAACTTTGCTAGAAATTGTTTTTTCCATTGAAGCCATGATTAAATCAGCAGCTTCCGTCCAACCAAGGTGACGAAGCATTAACTCACCAGAAAGTAATACAGATGAAGGGTTAACAACATCTTGACCAGCATATTTAGGAGCTGTTCCATGAGTAGCTTCAAAGATAGCATGACCTGTGTCATAGTTAATGTTTGCTCCAGGAGCAATACCGATACCACCCACTTGAGCAGCTAAAGCATCAGAAATATAATCTCCGTTTAAGTTCATTGTTGCTACAACATCGAACTCAGCAGGACGAGTTAAGATTTGTTGTAAGAAGATATCAGCAATCGCATCTTTCACGATGATTTTGCCAGCAGCTTCTGCATCAGCTTGAGCTTTGTTCGCTGCATCTTTGCCATCACGCTCTGCAATTGCATCGTATTGAGCCCAAGTAAATACTTTATCACCAAATTCTTTTTCAGCTAACTCATAACCCCAGTTTTTAAATGCTCCTTCAGTGAATTTCATGATGTTTCCTTTATGAACTAAAGTAACACTCTTACGTCCTTCTGTAATTGCATAGTTAATTGCAGCACGAACTAGACGAGAAGTTCCTTCTTGAGAAACAGGCTTGATTCCGATACCTGACGTTTCAGGGAAACGGATTTTGTTAACTCCCATTTCATTTTTAAGGAATTCGATTAATTTTTTCACTTCATCGCTTCCCATTTGATACTCAATACCAGCATAGATATCTTCTGTATTTTCACGGAAGATTACCATGTCTGTATCTTCTGGGCGTTTTACAGGTGAAGGTACACCTTGGAAGTAACGAACAGGACGTAAGCAAGTGAATAAGTCTAATTCTTGACGAAGTGCTACGTTAAGAGAACGAATTCCACCACCAATTGGTGTAGTTAAAGGTCCTTTAATCGCAATTATGTATTCACGAACTGCATCTAATGTTTCAGCAGGTAACCAGCTTCCAGTTTGATTGAATGCCTTTTCTCCTGCAAGAATTTCTTTCCACTCAATTTTCTTTTCGCCATTATATGCTTTTTCAACTGCAGCATCTAATACTCGAGACGCAGCAGCCCAAATGTCAGGACCAATTCCATCTCCTTCGATAAAAGGAATTACTGGATTATTTGGTACTTCAAGTACCCCATTATTTACTTTAATTGCTTCTCCGTTTGCCATTTACAATTACCTCCCTAAAGTTATGAAACAAAATTAATAATGCCACATAGGCAAAAAAAATTTATATGAGGAGGGTTCCCCCTCCTAAAAAACGATTATCGTTGTTCAACTGAAACGTAAGACTGCTTATCAGGTCCTACGTATTCTGCTCTTGGACGGATTAAACGATTGTTGCTGTATTGCTCTAAAATATGAGCTAACCATCCAGATGTACGACTTATTGCAAAAATTGGCGTAAATAAGTCATGCTTAATTCCTAAGCTATGGTACATGCTTGCAGAATAAAAATCTACGTTTGGTAGAAGGCCTTTTTCACCAGTTACGATTTCTTCTATCTTAATTGACATTTCGTACCACTTTGGTTCTCCAGTCAATGCAGTCAGTTGCTTTGACATTTCACGTAAATGTTTTGCACGTGGATCACCATCTTTATACACGCGATGACCAAATCCCATAATTTTCTCTTTATTATCAAGCGCTTTACGAATGTATGGCTCAACATTTTCTAGTTCGCCGATTTCCATAAGCATTTTCATAACAGCTTCATTTGCTCCACCATGAAGGGGTCCTTTTAACGCTCCAATCGCAGCTGTTAAACCAGAATAAACATCTGATAATGTCGCAACACAGACACGTGCTGTAAAAGTTGATGCGTTTAATTCATGGTCTGCATGTAAGACTAATGCTTTATCAATGGCACTAACCGCAACATCAGAAGGTTCTTCACCAGTAAGCATGTAAAGAAAGTTAGCAGCAAACCCTAAATCGTTTCTAGGTGCTACAGGCTCTTTTCCTTCACGAATACGAGAAAAGGCAGTTACAATTGTAGGGATTTTAGCTTGAAGACGGATAGCTTTTTGACGGTTTGCTTCCTCATCCATTACATCTGCTTCTTCATCATATAATGCTAGACTTGACACAGCAGTACGTAGAGCTGCCATCGGATGTACTTTATCATTAGGATAGCTCTTCATGTAATCTGTGATTTCTTGAGGAATATGAGCATTTTCAGCTAATTCCTTTGTTAATTCACTTAGCTCGTCTGCCTTTGGTAGACGTCCGTTCCATAAAAGGTAAACCACTTCTTCAAAGCTCGCATTATCAGCAAGTTCATCGATATCATATCCTTGATATGTTAATACACTATCGATAATTGAGCTAACGCTCGACGTTGTCGCGACAACACCTTCTAAACCTTTAGTTGCACTCATTTCAACCTCTCCTTTACCCTGTTTTCTTCGTACACATCACCCTCGGAAAATGACTCATACATTCCCCCCATGGAAAGCGTAATCGTATATATTTTCCTATTTAGAACAGATACTTATGTAGAAAGGAAGTTTACAATCAACTTAATTATAAACATTTTTTAATCTTTTGTGAACGTTTTATGCTTAAGATTACGTCTACACCCAAAAGTTCAACTAATCAGACTTTTCAGAATATCTCTATTTCTATTTTAGTTATGTTAATAATTGAAAAACTCTCATCACTAAATAAGCAATTCCTGCTCCTATTAATGGTCCAACTGCAACTCCTTTAAAGAAAGCTACTGCTAAAATGGTTCCCATTACGAGTGCCGTAGTAATATGCGGATCTGACTTTAGTAAGTCTAGTCCGCCTGCTGCAATAACTGCAACAGCAATTCCAGATACCATGGCAACCCATGCATATGGAGATTTAAAAGCTTCCCCAAGCTGTTTAAATCCAATTTCACCTGTAACAATAGGCACCAATACCGCTATTGTGATAATGGTGACTCCCCAATTTATCCCCTTTTGTTGAATAATCGGTAGTAACTTATCTCCAACACCACTATATTTAATGGCTAATAATACAATGACGGCAATGATTAATGAGTTGTTTTTACCAACCCACCCGATTACCAACAAAATTAACATAAAAATTGTTGCTTGTGTGATCAAGTTAACTGGACATCCTTCCACATAGGTTCTACCTTATATACTATATCACAAATATCCCTTCACTGCTCCACTTTGCTATGTTTCAAAGGTTTGTCTCATGTTTTAAGAGGTTGTCTCATATAGTTTAGTATGACTTAGTTAGGGGAGGGCGCAACCCTTGAATAAAGCTTACCTTAGTATCGCTTTTCGCTTTTCATTTGTTTTTTTATGTATTTTGGTTACAATTTTACTTTTTTATTTTATTACAACGATAACATACCCTTTTTTATTTGGATTTATACTAGCATTTATGATTAACCCGTTTGTTACCTTTTTAGAATCGAGGCTTAAGTTCAAAAGAGGGATTGCTGTCTTTATTACCCTGTCATTGTTCATTGGAACAATGGCCGGATTATTAACGTTATTTATTGCTGAAATGATCTCGGGCTCAAACTATTTAGCTGCTGCGGTTCCCGTTCACATTAAAAAGCTTACGATGCACTTAGAAACCTTTTTTTTAACGATTATTATCCCATTATATGAATCAATTATAAAACTATTTAATACGCTCGACCATGAGCACCAGGCAACGATAATGAACTATGTTCAAGCATTTTCTTCACAAGTCGCCAATACGATAAGTAATGCAGTACAAAAATTATTTACTGGATTGTCCGACTTACTCATTTCATTGCCTAATTTAGCAACTGTTATTATTTTTTCATTAATGTCTAGCTTTTTTATCAGCAAAGATTGGCATAAACTTACTCGATTCTTTCGCAATATTGTTCCTATGAAAGTCGTTACTAGTACTCGAAAAGTTATCAAAGGATTAAAACAAGCGATTGTTGGCTATATTATGGCGCAGCTAACGTTAATATCAATTACTTGTGTCATCGTACTAAGCGGGTTATTACTTTTTAAAGTTGACTACCCAATTACGATTGCCATCGTCATCGCTATCGTTGATTTGATTCCTTATTTAGGTACTGGCCTTATCTTCATTCCGTGGATTATTTATGCGTTTGTATCGAGTGATTTTTCATTTGCTATTAGTTTATCAATACTATATGGAATTGTTTTAGTTCAACGACAAATAATGGAACCTAAAATATTATCAGACGGTATCGGAGTTGACCCGTTGGCCACACTAATTGCTCTGTTTGTTGGTTTCCAGCTCTTTGGTTTACTCGGACTCTTTATCGGTCCTGCTTCACTCGTATTCTTAAAGACTTTATATAACGCACATGTCTTTCATGACTTACGTGATTACATCCTAGCTGGACAAAATAAAACTCCGAAATAAAAAAGAAAAACCGCTAGCGGTCTTTTCTTAGAGGCACTGTGCGAAGCCGCTACCTTCTTTTAAAGACAAACAAAAGTGGGGTTCTCTTGTTTGACGCGTAGCGAGCGAAGCCAGTGCTCTTCCTGAGTATTCTCCAGGGCTTCTACGAAATTTCTTTAAAAAAAGACACTGAAAAAGTTATAAACCAACTTTCTTCAGTGTCTTTCTTTGTTAAATTCCTCTTCAATTTAAATTATCTTCGAGAGATAAAAACAAAATTCCCGTTCTTAAATAAGCGCTGGAACACTCGTATCAGTAATGCTTTAATTGTTGAGCGGGTATATGGGATTAATAAATAAAAACCAATACCATCTGTAATAAATCCGGGAGTTAATAGCAACACACCGCCAACTAAAATACAAAGTCCATCAACAATGACGCCACTTGGTATTTCTCCGTTTTGAAGCTGAAGTTGGGCAACACGCAATGTATGAATGCCTTCTTTTTTAGCTAACCATGCCCCAATAATCCCTGTTAAGATAACCAGTAAAATCGTAATCGGAATTCCAATATAATTACTTGATAACACGAGAACCCCAATTTCAAGCGCAGGTATAACAATTAATAAGAGAACTAATATACGATACATCGTTATCTTCTCCTTTAGTATAAGCGAATAAGTGTAATTAAGGGTGTTCTATAGGATGAATTATCCTTAGAACACCCCTATATTATACCTTAATAGATTCTAGCTTGTCCTCTATAAATATAGCCACGAGTACTATCTACTGTAACCTCTTCACCATTTTCAAAGTAGTTTGTCGCATTCTCTACTCCTACAATGACTGGGATACCTAAGTTTAGACCAACCACTGCCGCATGTGAAGTTAATCCACCTTCTTCTGTAATAACAGCTGATGCCTTTTCAAAAGCCGGTACCATATCTTTATCTGTACCTGTAGTAATTAAAACAGCTCCATCAACCATGTTATCAAGTGCTTCTTGTGCTGTTTTAGCAACAACTACTTTACCAGTTGCTGTCTTTACACCAACACCTTGTCCTTTAGCGACAACTTCGCCAATGACATGTACTTTCATGATGTTAGTTGTTCCTGATTCAGCAACAGGGACACCTGCAGTAATAACAACAAGATCTCCATGATTCACGTATCCTGATGCTAATGATGATTTCACAGCAATATCAAGCATTTCATCTGTAGTTTCTGCAACTTGTCCAAGTTGAGGGTATACTCCCCATACAAGTGAAAGACGGCGAAGTACGTTTTCATTACTTGTTACAGCAATAATTGGAGACTTTGGACGATACTTTGAAGTCGCGCTAGCCGTATATCCACTTTCAGTTGCCGTAATAATTGCTGATGCATCTAAATTAAAAGCCGTATGTGCAACTGATTGACTGATTGCACTTGTGATTGAAGGGCTAGTTAATTTAACACGTTTTGATAATAGTTCTTGATAGTTAAGTGCCTGTTCTGTTCTTCTTGCAATGTTATGCATCGTTTGAACGGATTCAACTGGATAATCACCAGCTGCTGTTTCACCAGATAACATAATTGCATCTGTACCATCAAAAATTGCATTTGCAACATCACTGGCTTCTGCTCTTGTTGGTCTTGGGTTACGTTGCATGGAATCCAACATTTGTGTTGCAGTAATAACAGGCTTAGCTGCTATGTTACATTTTTTAATTAGTTCTTTTTGAACAAGTGGAACTTCTTCTGCTGGAATTTCAACCCCTAAGTCTCCACGTGCAACCATTAAACCATCAGATACTTCAAGAATTTCATCGATGTTATCGACACCTTCTTGGTTTTCAATTTTTGGAATGATATGGATGTCAGTTGCACCGTGCTTTTCTAACAATTCACGAATTTCTAATACGTCAGTTGCACGACGCACGAAAGAAGCAGCGATAAAGTCAACACCTTGCTCGATACCGAAAATAATATCTGCTGCATCTTTATCTGTAATTCCTGGTAAATTCACACTTACATTAGGTACATTAACACCTTTTTTATTTTTAAGCGTTCCGCTGTTTAAAATTTTTGTACGGATTTCATCTTGTCCTACTTCGATTACTTCAAGACCAATTAGACCGTCATCTAACAGGATTTTTGAACCTGGATGAACATCATTTACTAATCCAGGGTATGTAATTGAGATTTTCTTTTCTGTTCCAACTACTTCAGTCATGGAGAGAATAAGCTCTTCTCCTTGGACCAATTGTGCTACGCCACCTTCTAATGTTTGCGTACGAATTTCTGGTCCTTTCGTATCAAGAAGGATAGCAACCGTTTTACCTGTTCTAGCAGATGCTTCACGTAAATTCTTAATTCTAGCACCGTGCTCCTCAAAATCACCATGCGAAAAGTTTAAACGGGCTACATTCATACCTGCTTCAATAAGTTCTGTTAACTTTTCTAAACTCTCACTTGCTGGTCCAATCGTACATACAATTTTCGTCTTTCTCATAATTCCTTCCAACTCCTTACACCTACATTAAGTTTTTTTTATATCGATAATTCTTGTGACAGCTTGTACATCTCTAAATCAATTGAATGTGGAACTTTTAAAATTTCTGTAATGTCATGGTACACAAGCTTATTATTTTGAATTCCAACTGTCACTCCAGCTTTCCCTTCTAATAAAAGCTCTACTGCCTTTGCTCCAAGTCGGCTAGCTAAGACACGGTCTGAACCAGTCGGTCTGCCACCTCTTTGAATATGACCTAACACGGTTACTCTTGTTTCAAGGTTGGTCGCTTCTTCGATTTGTTTTGCAAACTCAACGCCACTTCCTACCCCTTCAGCAACAATAATAATACTGTGTTTCTTGCCACGTTTATGACCTCGCTCTAATCTTTCAACGATTTGCCCCATATCATATTGTGCTTCAGGGATAATAATCGTTTCGGCTCCATCAGCTAAACCAGACCATAAAGCTAAGTCACCCGCATCACGACCCATCACTTCAATTATGTACGTTCTTTCATGTGAAGTTGCCGTATCACGAATCTTATCTATCGCATCAATAACTGTATTCAAAGCGGTATCAAAACCAATTGTAAAATCAGTGCCTGGAATGTCGTTATCAATGGTACCAGGAACGCCAATGGTTGGATAGCCATGTTCAGTTAACTTTTGAGCGCCACGGTATGAACCGTCACCCCCAATGACGACTAACCCTTCAATCCCGAATTTTTTTAGTTGCTCAATTCCCTGCACTTGCCCTTCAAGCGTTTTAAACTCTTCACATCGAGCGGTATAAAGCATCGTACCACCACGGTGAATAATATCTCCTACAGAACCAATCTCAAGCTTTTTAATATTTCCTGTGATTAACCCCGCATACCCGTTGTAAATACCATACACTTCTAAGCCGTGAAAAATTGCTTTTCTCACAACAGCTCGAATTGCAGCATTCATCCCCGGAGAATCGCCACCACTTGTTAATACTCCAATTTTTTTCATTATGTAAACCTCCTATCACAATGGTCTTTATAATTCAAAATACCACTTTCATTGGATGAAAACAATAGTCTACTCGACAAAATAGAAAGTGCTTCCTTTATTGAAGAAAGCACTTTCCCCTTATTCTACGCTAATGGCATCGTTTACAAACGAATATTTTCCGATATTTTTATATTTTTCGTAACGTTTTTCAACAAGTTGGTCTTTCGAGTATAGAGATAACTCTTGTAGTGACTGTTCTAGAACAAGATCAATCGCATCTGATTGCTCTTTAATATCTCGATGAGCCCCACCCTTTACTTCCGGAATAATTTCATCAATGACACCAAGCTCCTTTAAATCTGGAGCTGTAATTTTCATCGTTTCAGCTGCACGTTGTGCCTGAGAAGCATCCTTCCATAATAATGCTGCTGCACCTTCAGGAGAGATAACTGAATATGTTGAATTCTCTAGCATATGGATTCGGTCGCCAACACCTAATGCTAATGCTCCACCACTTCCACCTTCACCAATGACAACACAAACAATTGGCACAGTTAACCCAGCCATCTCAAGTAGGTTCCTTGCGATAGCTTCACTTTGCCCACGTTCTTCAGCTGCCATTCCAGGATATGCACCTTTTGTGTCAATAAAACAAACAATTGGACGGGAAAACTTTTCTGCTTGTTTCATTAGTCTTAGAGCTTTACGGTACCCTTCAGGATGAGGCATTCCAAAGTTACGAAAAATATTATCTTTTGTATCTTTTCCTCGTTGATGACCTATAACAGTGACTGCTTTTCCTTTATATTTTGCAATTCCACCAACAATAGCAGCATCATCACCATATAATCTATCCCCATGCATTTCAATAAAATCAGTAAATAAGTGCTCGATATAATCTAATGTTGTTGGTCTTTCACTGTGACGTGCGATCTGTACTCGCTCCCATGGTTTTAACTGACCGTAAATATCTTTTTCAAGTGCCTGAAGTCTCGTCTCAAGCTTTTTAATTTCATCAGATAAGTCAATGTCTTTCTCTTTTGTAAAGGCCTTTAACTCATTGATTTTATCTTGTAATTCTACGATTGGCTTTTCAAAAGCTAAATCATTCGCCATATTTATTCACCTCCCTAGTTATAATGAATTTCTAGAACTTTAGCCAATGTTTCTTTCATTTCCTTGCGATGAATGACTTTATCTAATTGACCATGCTTTAGTAAAAATTCGGCCGTTTGAAAGTCATCTGGAAGGTCCTGACGAATCGTCTGTTCAATAATTCTTCTTCCCGCAAAACCAATTAATGCACCCGGCTCAGCAAAATTATAATCACCAAGTGATGCAAAGCTAGCAGAAACCCCGCCCGTTGTTGGGTGCGTCATTACTGAAATAAATAATCCGCCCTGGGTATCAAGTTTTTTAAGAGCCGCACTTGTCTTTGCCATTTGCATTAAACTAAGAACACCTTCTTGCATCCTAGCGCCACCTGAAGCGGAAAAGAGGATGAAAGGTTGTCTATGTTCGATTGCCTTTTCAATCGCTCTTGCAATCTTTTCTCCAACTACAGAACCCATACTTCCCATTCTAAAACGAGGGTCCATGACACCAATCACAGTAGGAATGCCTTCAAGTAACCCCTGCCCAGTAACTACCGCTTCGTTTAATTTTGTCTTTTCACGGTCTTTCTCAAGCTTGTCAAGATAGGTCGGGAACCCAAGCGGATCTTCTGCAATCATTGTTTTATCAAATTCAATAAATGTGCCTTCATCCAATATACATTCTAATCTTTCATAAGCCGTCATTCTGTGATGAAAATCACATGATACACACACCATTTTATTTTTCTTTAATTCCTTCGTATACATAATTGTCCGACAAGACGGACACTTTGTCATGAGTCCTTCTGGCACTTCTTGTTTCGCTCGTTCCGAAGGGATAGTAGCATACTTTTTCTTCTTAGAAAAAAAATCTTTTAACACAGTCACACCTCTTTAGTATAGAAGTCCTTTTTGAAAATTTTAACCAATCATACCATATACTCTCTTTTTCCATCAATGAAAACACCACTTAAAACCAACTGTTTTCTAGATGTCGCGTTAAAACTTGAACCGCTTTTTGCTCATTTTTTTCAACAAGCGCTTGATATATATCTTCATGTTCGTTCGTGAAATCTTTTATATCCTTTTGTTCCGTGGCTGCTTTGTGATATTCAACGAGAGGCAACCAAATATTAATTAACAATTTGTTTTGACTAGCCTCAACAATCTTTTTATGAAATAGGTAATCCTTTTCGAGCGGTACCTGTCCCAAACTAGCTTCTTCTTTTGCCTCTCCTAACAACTGTTTAAGTTCTGTTAGCGTGTCAGTTGTTATCCTTTGACAAGCTAATTTCATGGCTTCTACTTCTATGATTCTACGAGTTTCTGCTAGGTCAGCTCTAGCAACTTCATCTCGCAAAACAAAAGAAAGGACAATTTCAACCAATCGGTAACTACCTGCTTTTTTTATAAATGTCCCTTCTCCTCTTTTGGTTTCAATCAAATCTAACAGTTCAAGAGCTCGGAGCGCTTCTCTAACCGATGAACGACCTACTTGAAGTCGCTCGCTAAGCTCTCGTTCTGATGGGAGTTTGTCTCCATTTTGCAGTTGATCATTTATTATAATTTCGTTTAACTCTTTTAAGATTTCAATATAAACTTTCGATTGTTGCATTCTTTCCCTCTTTCTTATTTGCGTCGACCTACTCTATCATCGTAAGTTTTTTTGTTTTTTCAGCTATTTCCTCAGGGTCGACATTTTTCCTTGCCACCCCAGTTTCCATTGCTGCAGTCGCTACGGCGGAAGCGACTGCAGGAGCGACTCTCGGGTCAAACGGAGCAGGAATGACGTATTCAGGAGTCAACTCTGATTCATTTATTAAATTAGCTATCGCGTATACCGCAGCAACCTTCATCTCTTCATTGATATGCGTGGCACGAACATCGAGAGCACCCCTAAAAATGCCTGGAAACGCCAACACATTATTTACTTGATTTGCAAAATCCGAACGTCCTGTTCCAATAACTTTGGCTCCAGCTTCTCTGGCAAGATCAGGCATGATTTCAGGGTCAGGGTTAGCCATCGCAAAAATAATCGGGTCCTCATTCATAGATTGAATCATCTCTTTTGTGAGTGCACCCGCTACTGAGACACCAATAAAAACATCTCCGCCCTTGATAACCTCTGCTAGGCTTCCTTCGATGCGTTCCCGGTTGGTGAATTTAGCAACTTCGTCTTTAATGCTATTCATTCCGTATGTACGACCGTCAAAAATAGAGCCTTTTGAATCACACATGATGATATCTCGAACCCCCATGCGTTGAAGCAACTTGATAATTGCTATTCCAGCAGCACCTGCTCCATTTGCAATGACTTTAATCTCAGACAGTTTCTTGCCTGTTATCTTTAGTGCATTAATAAGACCTGCTAAAGTTACAATAGCTGTTCCGTGCTGGTCATCATGAAACACTGGAATGTTCGTTTCTTTTTTCAGTCTTTCCTCAATCACAAAACAGTTTGGAGCCGCAATATCCTCTAAATTCACTCCACCGAAGTTTGGTTCTAATAACTTCACGGTTTCAATTATTTTTTCAACATCATTTGTATTTAAGCAAATTGGAAATGCATCTACACCTGCAAAGGATTTGAATAAAACAGCTTTTCCTTCCATTACTGGTAGAGCCGCTTCTGGCCCTATGTTTCCTAGTCCTAATACAGCTGTTCCATCTGTTACAACAGCGACCATATTCCCTTTCATTGTGTAATCATAAACAGCTTCCTTATTATCAAAAATTTCTTTACAAGGTTCTGCAACGCCAGGTGAATACGCTAAACTCAAGTCCCTCGCATTTCTTACAGGAACCTTTGCTTTTGATTCCAGTTTACCTTTGTTTACACGGTGAATATGTAATGCCTCTTCTCTCGTTGTTGCCATGAAACCACACTCCTTCAATCTATCCAACCATGGATAGCCTTTTATTCGTGTACTGGTCAGACCACTGAATTCTTATTATAACAAATAGTCAATCAGGTTACATCAACTATTCGTTTTTACAACTACATTTTTTTCTCCGAGTACGTCTTTTAGTTGCATAATTACATCATGATTTACGGTAATCCAATCGCTTTCTGGGAGCTGAACATAGCGACTTTGACTCTCATAATAAAGAACAACCTCGGCATCGCCAGGAAACAAAGCCAAAGTATTTTTTATTTTGATTAAAAGCTCACGACTCTCACGGTTCGGTTCAATTTTTAGAAAGACACGTTGTTTTTGAAGGTCCTCTAGCCTTTTTATCCTATCGACTAGTAAGGATGTTTTATTATTTCTAACATCTATTTTGCCTTCAAAACACAGCATGACTCCTTCGGCAAGTAGATGACGATATGTGGCTAGTGTCTCTGGAAAAATCGTTACTCCAAGTTCCCCTTCTTCATCAGTAATTGTCAAAAACATCATTTCTTTACCCGTTTTTGTTCGGATTTTCTGCAGTTGCTCCACCAGACCTGCTACTTTAATTTTTCCACGTACATCAATAAGCTTAGAAGTTGATAGACATCCATATGCCTTCACAACTTTTGAATAGGTTGTTAAAGGATGCCCTGATATATAAAAGCCAACTACATCTTTTTCAAACTTTAGCTTTTCAGCTTCAGTAAACGGTGGTACATCATAATATGGTGGTTTAGCCTCGTCTATGCTAAAAAGTTGTCCACTTTCTTCCCTAGATGCTTTCAGTTCCTCACTATATGTTAGGACATCATCAAGGGATGCTAACAGTTGTGCACGGTGGTTGCCACACTCATCAAAACAACCGGATATGATTAACGTCTCAATTGCTTTTCGTGACACTTTTTTCACATCAATTCTCAAGCAAAAATCTATTAAATCGTGATAAGCCCTCTCTCTTCTTTTATTGACAATTTCTTCTGCTGCAATTCTTCCAATGTTTTTTAATGATTGAAATCCAAAGCGGATGCTGTCTTTCTCTAAGGTGAACACAACATCACTTTGGTTAATTGATGGCGGGAGAACGGAAATTCCGTTTCTCTTTGCTTCTCTAAAATACTGCAATAACTTTATTTCATGGAATCCGACACTTTCTAATAATGCCGTATAAAAAGCAGTTGGGTAATTTGCTTTTAAATAAGCTAACTGATACGCAATCACACTATAAGCTACTGCATGACTTCGGTTAAATCCATAATCAGCAAAGTGAACGATACTATCATAAATTTGACTCGCCACTTTTTCATCAAACCCTTTAGCTATCGCTCCCGTAACAAAGCGTTTTCTCTGGAGTTCTAGTTCATTTCGTTGTTTTTTACTTACAGCACGCCGAAGAATATCAGCTTCTCCTAGTGAAAAGCCTGCCATTGTTGCTGCGATTTGCATGATTTGTTCTTGATAAACAATGACTCCAAACGTTTTCTTTAAAATCGGTTCCAAACTCGGATGAAGATAATTTACTTCTATTTTTTTATGTTTTGCTCCGATGTATTGGTCAATAAACTGCATGGGACCGGGCCGATATAACGCGTTTACAGCGACAATATCTTCAAAATCATTTGGTTTTAATTTCACTAATACTTTACGCATCCCATCCGACTCAAGCTGAAAAATACCTGTAGTCTCTCCTTTACCTAAGAGCTCGTACACTTTTTCGTCATCAAATGGGATGTTCTCAAGGTCAAGTTCAACTCCAAACTTTTCATTTACTAAATGAAGAATATCTTCAAGTAACGTTAAATTCCGTAGACCGAGGAAGTCCATTTTAAGCAATCCAATTTCTTCAAGTATGCCCATTGGATACTGGGTTAACGCAATATCGGCTTGTCCAGGTTGAAGAGCAACTGACTTTTGTAAAGGCGCATCGCCAATCACCACTCCAGCAGCATGCGTAGAGGCATGTCGAGGAATTCCTTCTACCTTTTTGGCTAGTTCATAGATTTGTCGACTAGGTAACGATTGTTCGAGCAATGACAAGAATTGATTGTTATCTCGTAATGCTTGTTGTAACGTGATACCAGGAACACTAGGAATTTGCTTCGCTAATTTATCGATTATTGGTACATCTATGCTAAGAACACGGCCAACATCTCTGATGGCTGCTTTTGCTGCTAGCGTACCAAAGGTAATGATTTGAGCGACATGGTCTTTTCCATATTTATTAGCGACATATTGGATAACCTCATCCCGACGACGGTCCGAAAAATCGATATCAATATCTGGCATTGAAATTCGTTCTGGATTAAGAAATCGTTCAAATAACAATTCAAAATGAATCGGGTCCACTTTCGTGATGTTTAGTAGATACGCAACAAGAGACCCTGCAGCTGAACCCCTTCCAGGTCCTGTAATAATTCCTTGCTCATGAGCAAATTTCATGAAATCCCATACAACTAGAAAATAGTCACTAAAATTCATTTTTTCGATAACTTCTAGTTCATATCGAAGTCTTTCTTTTACCAGCTCGGTCGGTTGCTTATATTTTTTCTCCAATCCCTCATAACAAAGATCTTGTAATCTATTATGAGCACTTACTCCTGCAGGAAGCGGGTACTTAGGTAAAAGATTTTGCTTAAAGCTAAGCTCTACCTGACAACGTCTAGCAATAACTTCTGTGTTTGTGCAAGCTTCGGGAATAAAGGAGAAGAGCCTCTCCATCTCAGTTTCAGATTTAAGGTAATACTGGGACTCCTTCAGTTCAAAAGAAAGAGATGAGAGCTTCTCTCCCTGCCCGATAGCACTTACCGTTTGATATACCTCAAAGTCTTGTTTATCTAAGAAGAAGACATGGTTCGTCGCTACCAATTGACATCCTGTCCGCTCTGATAGGCTAAGCAATTGTTGCACAGTTTCTTTATCTGCCTTTTCATGCATTTGCAATTCTATAAAAACATGTTCTTTTCCAACTTCAGTAAGATATTGCGTAATGATGTCAATTGCTTCATTCACATTTTTTCGTTGTAATGCCTGTGATACTTCTCCACCTTCAAATGGGAGAATAAAGATTAGACCTTCCTTATGTTGAAAGATGATTTCTTTTAAAACAGCTGGGTAACGAAGTCCATTCATTTGGGCAGCCGTTGACAATGCTAAAAGCCCTTGGTAGCCGATTTCATTTTCAGCGAGAACAACTACTTTGCTAAGTGTCGGAGAATAACTTCCTGTCTCGTTTTTTGTAACCAAATCAATTTCTAACCCCAGTACCGGATGAATGCCTTCTTTTTTGCATGCTTTATAAAAGGGAATTAATCCATACACAACATTTTGATCTGTTATTGCGATTGAACTCATGTGATGAGCCTTTGCTTTTTGGATGATATCTTTAATCCGACAACTACCCTTAAGCAAGCTAAACTCACTATGTACATGTAAATGAGTAAATGCCATAATAATCACCTTTTCCATTCCGTAACTTCTCTTTTCTATAGTATGGATAAGCCCTAGTAAAAAAACAAGCATATTCCTATAGCAGACGAGCTATACATAGTAATAATGAAGTCAATTGAAGGAAAGAAGGAGGCACACCATGGAACGGACGTTAGTCGAAACTCTTGTATTAAACTTTTTCGTTGCCTTTGGGGTTATTATCGGGGGTTCCATAATCGGTGGAATTGGTGCTTATCTAACAGGCAATCCTCCGTTACGAACAATACAAGACTTAGCAGGTAGTTTAAAGATTTGGGCTCTTGTTGCAGCCATCGGCGGTACTTTTGATGCTTTTACTAGTTTAGAAAGAGGGCTATTTGACGGCAATCATCATGATATTTTTAAAACACTGATGATGATATTTTCTGCTTTATGTGGCGCCCACTCTGGGACGACGATTATTCAGTGGATTACTCAGGAGTATTTAGCACCATGAGAATTCCCCCCTATTACCGCCGCCCTGGATGGCAACGTTTTTTTGGTGGAGTCCTATTAGGTATGCTAATAGGGTGGGCCTTTTTTGTTTATAACTTCGGAACCATTCACGAGAAATTAATTTATGATATAAAAATGAAAAACATTACGATAGAAGAGCAAAAAGAAACGATTGAAAAGTTAAGGAATGAAGAAACGAGGTTGAATGAGGAAAAAGAAAAAAGGCTAACGGTACAAGAAATTAAAATTACCTTTTCCAATGACAGACAATTAAAATTAAATGAATTGACCATTTACGAACTTCAGCACAGTGTCAGCAACGAACTAAAAGAGGTAAAAGGCAAAAGCATTTCTTCTGTCGTCGAAACAAAGGAATTATTGCTGCGTTCGATCGAAAACAAAGTGTTTGAAATCGGAGAAAGAAAATACCGCTTAATCCGAGACGAAATGTATATCTATACGACCCTTGAGCTTCATATGAAAATTGAAATTGTAAATTAATCATACCGTGAGCTTTCTCAGTACTGCCTGTTTTGAGGTATAATAAATGTAATTGTATGGTTTTAGGAGGTGCTCTGTTGAACTTATCTGACGAAAAAGCGATGCATCATGAAGTAGCCTTACGAAAGGTACAAGAAATTGCAGCAGGCTATTCTGCCTATTCAGAAACTACCGAGGTAACCTCACTCATCCACCGCTTACTAGCCGAACGCAACATTGAAGCATACGAAGAAAAAAAAGAAATCGGATCCTGGTTCATCCCAATTCATAAAAAGGAATAGAAAAAAGAGTGTTCTTTCCTTTTTTCTATTCCTTTTTTGGCAAGTGCGAAGCCGGGGCTTGCCTTTTTCGTCATAGAAGAGTGTTTTTCTCTTATATGACATGCACCGAGCGAAGCCTTGCCCTCCAGAAAAAAGAGTGTTCTTTCCTTTTTTCTATTCCTTTTTTGGCAAGTGCGAAGCCGGGGCTTGCCTTGTTCGTCATAGAAGAGTGTTTTTCTCTTATATGACATGCACCGAGCGAAGCCTTGCCCTCCAGAAAAAAGAGTGTTCTTTCCTTTTTTCTATTCCTTTTTTGGCAAGTGCGAAGCCGGGGCTTGCCTTTTTCGTCATGGAAGAGTGTTTTTCTCTTATATGACATGCACCGAGCGAAGCCTTGCCCTCCAGAAAAAAGGGTGTTCTTTCCTTTTTTCTATTCCTTTTTTGGGCAAGTGCGAAGCCGGGGCTTGCCCTTACATAAACAAAAAGGGTTCTTTACCTTTTTTCAAAGCTATTTTTGTAAATATGTTGTTAGTGGACTGATTTTTAAAAAGAAAAGCTTCACTCTTGCGTGAAAAACCAAGGCTTGGTTTAGCTGTCCAAGGAATAGATATTATTTTCAGGATTGATTAATTCACAATAGAAGTCAAGAAGTCTCAACTTTTCTCCTATATTATTTACACAAGGAGGTGCCAAAAATGGATTCTTCAGAATTAACAATGGCGGTACAAAGAATGCAAGATTATATTGAAGAAAACTTGCATACGGAAATTACTTTGAAACAACTGGCTACTGTAGCAGGTTACTCACCGTGGCACGCAGCAAAAATTTTCAAATCAGCTACAGGGAAGACACCTTTTGAATACATCAGATCTTTAAGGCTTACAAAAGCTGCTCTTATTTTACGTGATAAAAACGAACGAATCATTGATGTAGCACTAAACTTTGTATTTCACTCACATGAGGGTTTCACAAGAGCATTTTCAAAGGAATTTGGTTTACCACCTAATAGATATAAGCAATCTACACCGCCAATCAAATTATTTATGCCACAAAAAGTTTTTGACACCTACTATGCATTACAAAAAGGAGGAATTTCGATGAATGAAAGTAAAGAAACCAAATCTGTATTTGTTCAAGTGATGGAACGCCCAGCGAGAAAAGTATTATTGAAGCGAGGGGTACGTGCTAAGGATTATTTTCAATATTGTGAGGAGGTTGATAGTGAAGAAGTTTGGTCCATCTTAACGAGTGTTAAAGAGGCGCTTTACGAACCTGTAGGTATGTGGCTACCAAACAACCTTATTAAAGAGAATACATCTCAATATGTTCAAGGTGTTGAGGTACCTTTAGATTATAGTAACAATGTACCAGATGGATTCGATCTTATTGAACTTCAACCTTGTTCAATGATGGTGTTCCAAGGCGAGCCCTACGACGATGAAAATTTCATGGCTGAAATTAACCAAGTTTGGAACCATATCGATAAATTTGACCCAACTATTTACGGGTTTAAATGGAAACCTGAAGAAGCACCAAGATTCCAACTTGCACCGATGGGTTATAGAGGATACATTGAAGCTAGACCAGTCACATCTGTTAATAAGCAATTCTAGAAATATTTTATCAAATAAACTAAGTTTACCTTTCTCCGTATAAAAGGGGCTGGGATAGAACTAGCTAATACATCTGCACTGGCTTCACTCGCCACAAAGCCCGTTGTGAGGAAACCTACTCACTTCAGCAGTTGTGAAATAAGACTCACAACTGGTTTCTCTCAGTGCTTAGAGCGTGGGACAAAAGGTTAAAAACAACCTTTTGTCCCACCCTTCTATTCTATAATTAAGACCGTTTTTTATTTTTTATAATTTAAACAAACTTCCTGTAACTCTTTAATAATCTCCTCTGTTTCCTCCCAGTTTGCTGCTTTTGCGCCTGAAGCTAACGGATGCCCTCCTCCGTTATGCTTTTGTGCAATTTGATTAATGGTTGGTCCTTTGGAGCGAAGACGTACTCTTATATTGGCTTCTTCATCTTCCACAAAAAAGACCCACACGATAACTCCTTCAACATCGGCAAAAGCATTTATCACTTGTGACGTCTCATTAGCTGTCACACCAAACTCTTCAAGTACTGTCTTCGGAAGATTCATAATAGCCAAACCAGAATCTAGTAAAGTAAAATGCTGTAATACATAGCCCTCTAGTCTCGACATTTTTAAATCCTTTTTGTACAAATTAGAGTAAAATTCGTTTTGGTCAACACCACGTTCTAGTAAAAGACTAACGCATTGATGTGTTGAGGCTTTTGTACTCGGATATCGAAAACGACCCGTATCTCCTACGATCCCTGCATAAAGTAACAAAGCTGCTTCAGAAGAAAGGATGTATCCTCGCTCTTTCGCTTCTTCATATAATTCAACAATCATCTCACTAGTAGAGGACGCTTCAGTCTTCACCCATAACAAGTCTCCATAAGGGTCTTCATTTGGATGATGGTCGATTTTAATGACAAAGCTTCCTAGTTTATAGCGTTCGTCACTTATTCTTTCTGTATTTGCTGTATCACAAACAATGACAAGCGCTCCCTTGAAAAGAGCATCTTCAACAACGTCCATCCGAGCTAAAAATTGGAGAGATGGTTCTTCCTCTCCAACAACGAAGATGTTTTTAGTAGGAAACGTATCTTTTAGAATTGTAGCAAATCCTACTTGCGACCCTAACGCATCTGGGTCTGGCCGTTCATGACGATGTATTATTACTGTTTCATATTCTTCAATTTTGTCTAAAATGTGCCCAATCATCATTTTACTTCCTTTCTATATCCGCGAAAAACTGGATCTCACTAATCGTTCACGGTACAATAACTAAGTATAAATGGCATGTCCATCAAGGAGGAACAAAAAATGGCTCAGTCCTTTTTTATATTAATCATCATTTTTGCTGTCTTTTTTCTTTATTTTAAAGTGAAGGTATGGAAAACAAAAGCACCACTTGAAAAGAAGTGGCTTCAAACAAAAGCAAATATGTCACTAGGTGCTTTTTTAGTAGCCTATGGTCTAAATTCATTATACTTCCCGAGAAGTACACTTGAAATTGTAGTGGGTATTGTTTTTGTATTATTAGGCGCAGCCAATATTTTCTTTGGTTACAAGGCGTACAAGCATTACCTTCCCTATGTTATTGAGGAATCTAAAAGTAATAAAGCATAATACACACTTATCCATAATGTAAAAGCTCCCTCCTTAATTCTGAGGGAGTTTTTACATCCTAATATCGGTAAGATCTTCCTCTCTTAACGGTCAAGTAGTTGCGCTAGCATAAGAGCTTTACATACGATTTCACCTTCATGATAAATTTCTACATCCAGCTTCCCATGCTTTCTACCGATTTCTAACACCTTAGGTTGAATGTCTATTTTACTTTCTATTTGAACAGGCTTTATAAAATAAAGAGTGATATTTTCAACAACTAAATCGCCTTTTTTAAACTTCTTCAATACTCGGCTTCCTGATTCCGTTACGATAGTTGTCACAACTCCATAAGATAAAGTTCCTAACTGATTTGTCATTTGTGGCGTGACTTCACATGTAAAAGAATACTCTGAGGAAGTCGAGGTATCTTCAAAGCGACTCGTTATAATATCATCAATCGTTTCTCCTACATGAGGTTGTTTTTGAATCATTTGTAACGCTTTTAACACATCTTGCCTACTAATGACCCCAATGAGCTTACGTTGGTTATCCACTACAGGTAAAAGTTCAATACCTTCCCATACCATAATATGAGCTACTGACGCGACTGAAGTTTTTTGGTTTACTGTAATCGGATTTTTAGTCATTACTTTTTCGATCGGAAGTAATTTATTTGCTCCGACAACGTCTTTCGCCGTTACCATCCCTTGCACTCTTAAATTGTCATCAATTACAGGGTAACGATTATGACCAGTTTTTTCATTGAGTTCATACCACTTTTCTACAGGATTGGACGTAGTCATATAATAAGTATCCTGGAGAGGAATTAGAATATCATCAACTAGCACAATCTCTTTTTTAATCAATTGGTCATAAATGGCCCGGTTAATCATCGTTGCTACTGTAAATGTATCATAACTCGTCGAGATAATTGGCAACTCCAACTCATCGGCAAGTGCAATAATCTCCTCACTAGTATCCACAAATCCACCTGTTATTAATACAGCCGCACCTGATTCTAATGCTAGTTTATGAACTTGATATCGGTTTCCGACAATTAACAAATTGCCTGGTTCGATGTATCTCATCATCGCATCAAGTTTCATTGCCCCAATCACAAATCGATTTAAGGTTTTGTGTAGACCAGTTCGGCCCCCTAATACCGTACCATCAACAATATTGATGATCTCGGCATAGGTAAGCTTTTCAATATTTTCTTTTTTCTTTTTCTCAATACGAATGGTTCCCACTCGCTCAATCGTACTGACATAGCCTTGATTCTCTGCTTCTTTTATCGCACGGTATGCTGTACCTTCACTAACACTCATTGCTTTTGCGATTTGGCGGACCGAAATCTTCCCACCGACTTCTAAATCATTTATGTATTTTAAAATTTGTTCATGCTTCGTTGCCAATTAACGCACCACTCTTTCATAAACTGTACCTGTGAATAAGAGAAAACTGTATTAGTACTAGTATACAGGTGGATAATTGGCTCAGCAAGACTATCTCTCATATCTCCTTATTTTTCTCATATTTTCAACCTTGCCCGTATCAACAGAAACTCGCTGTGATTTTACTTGTTTAGAATATAACAGACCAACTAGATTTCCTCCGATTACAATTAATGCAAATAGTAACCAACTAAACGCAAATACACCTGCTAGTCCCTCCGCACCAATTGGCAATCTAGGTAGAGCAAAATAAATGAGGGCAAAAGCTAGTAATATACATAAAAATAATCTCTGTTTCATAATTTCCTCCTATAATTAACGGTTTTACTCTATCTTATGCGCTTGAAAATAAAAAAGAAGCATAATTTGGCCGAGCCATTATGCTTCCTTGAGGTATTATAGTTGTAGAATTTCTCCTACAGCTAACGGTACTCCTTGGTTTTCCTTGAGTGTTTTTGCAAAAGCGACTGGGTCCTGTTCGATCACAGGAAACGTATTATAATGAATCGGAACCACTTTCTCGGCTTTTATCCACCCTGCAGCAATCGCTGCGTCTTCAGGTCCCATCGTGAAATTATCACCAATCGGTAAAAATGCCACATCAATGTTATGCTGTTCTCCTATTAATTTCATGTCTGAGAAAAGTGCCGTATCTCCAGCATGATAGATTGTTTTTCCTTCGGCTGAAAATATAATTCCGCTTGGCATTCCCGTATAAATGATTTTTTGCTCTTCCTCAATCGTATAAGACGACCCATGAAAAGCTTGAGTTAACTTTACTCGACCAAATTCAAATTCATGAGCTCCACCTATATGCATCGGGTGAACCTTTACCCCTTGCCAGCCTAAATAAGTCGCTAGTTCAAAAGGGGCTATCACCAAAGCATCATTTTGTTTGGCCAACTCTACGGTATCTCCCACATGGTCATTGTGTCCATGCGTTAATAGAATCACATCTACTTTTACTGAATCAACTGATAAATCGGTCTGGTCATTACCAGAGAGAAAAGGATCAAATAGGATTGTTTTTCCTTCGGTTTCTACTTTGATCACAGAATGTCCATGAAATGAAATGTTCATTATACTCCCTCTCCTATTCTTTATCTTTTGTAGAACCAATCTTTTCAGGGAATGGGAATGTATGCTGTTTCTTAATTCCTGCTGTTTCCGATACAAAAGAGGCTTCAAGTACAGCAGAAGAATCTATAGATAGTACAACTTCCTTCAATTTAGGATATAAAAAGCGGTTCGTAATACAATATATGATAATTCGCTCATCACCTGTGTAGCCGCCTTGTCCATATAGATAGGTAATTTGCACATCAGATTCTCGGACCAATTGTTCCCCAATTTCATAAGGCTTCCCAGAAATAATCATTACCGATTTCGCTTGATTTAAACCATCTAATACAAAATCTATTAATTTTGACACAATATAAAAGACAGCGATGGAAAACATCGCTTGTTCTAAAGAGAATACAAACGCTGCTCCCGCTAAGATAAGTGCATTTATCGCAAGTAAAAACGTACTTATCGGAATGTGAAATTTCTTTTGAATCCAGATGGCAACCATTTCAGTACCATCTACAGCTCCACCATACTTCACTACAAGTCCTATCCCGATTCCTAGCAGCAAACCTCCGTACAACACTATTAATACTTCAGAAGTTGTAATAGCCGCCATAGGAGCTAGCCACAATAGACCAGCAGTCGTTACCAAATTTGCATATATCGTTCTTATCACAAACCGTCTCCCCATGACATTACCTGAAAATAAGAGAGTCGGTAAATTAAGGCATAAGTAGACAATCCATATCGGAATGTCCCAAACTGAATTGATCATGATTGAAATTGCTGTTACTCCCCCGTCTACCAGTCCATTTGGAGCAAGGATCAGCTCAAGACCGGCTGCCACAAGTAAGGAACCAAATGTTATTATGATATATTCAAACACTTTTCTCATCTTCATTTTATTCTCCTCATCTCTTCTCTATCTTTAGTCTACCATATGCAACTTGTCTACATAAAATAATAAGAAAAACCGCTAGCGGTCTTTTCTTAGAAGCAATTTGCGAAGATGCTACCTTCTTTTTAAGTCAAACAAAAGTAGAGTTCTTTTGTTTGACGCGTAGCGAGCAAAGCCGTCTTTGATTAACTAGTAAAAACCTAAAAAATATCCAACGGGTAGTTTAACCCTTTGGATATTTTTTCTCAATTAGCTTTTTCCCAAACCCATGTGAACAATTGCCCTTCCGCATTCATCATCCTAACATCTAAACGTTCAATGTCTTGGTATTGTTTTTGGACACACTCTAACATATCTTCGACTTCTGCATTTTCATTAAGCTTTAATAATGAAATCATGCGAATGACTTCCTTCTTTGCATCGGTACCCTTGACTACTTTTTCCCCAATTTCATATTCATATTTATTAGGGTTGTCATATTCCCATTCATACGTCATACCTTTATCAATAATTGTAATTCGAACTGAGTTGTTTTCCATCATTGCTGATTCGACAACACTTTGAAACGGAAGAAATTGTACACTTAAGAACAACATAACAACGAACGCCATTTTTATTTTCATATGATCACCTCTTAATTACCGTGTGTAAAAATTGGAATATTATACATAGTTTTCAGTTTTTTTATAAATATTTGTCTTTTTCACAGGTTTTCTTTATCCTATAAGAAATGGAACTGAACGAAAAGGTGGACATATGAGACAAAAGACATTACTAATTGATATGGACTCTGTGATATGTGACTTAATGACAGAGTGGCACAAACGTTATAACCAAGAGTACAATGATGACTTATCTGTCGAAAAACTGTTGTGTTGGGACTCAGAAAAGTATGTAAAACAAAAATGCGGTTTAAAAATATACGACTTTTTAGATGAACCTGGTCTGTTTTTGAATTTAAAACCGATTGAAAATTCAATTGAGGTATTACAGCGCCTACACACTAAGTTCAACATCTTTATTGTAACTAGTAGTCGAACTTATGCTTATACAGAAAAAGAACAATGGGTAGAAAAACTCCTCCCTTTTATCGGGAAAAATCAGCTTATATTTGCTCATAAAAAAGAGATGATTCGAGGAGATTTGCTGTTTGATGATGCACCTCATCACTTACTTGCATTTACGGAAACGAATCGCTTAGCCATAGCAATGGACTACCCATATAATCGCTCTGTCAATGTACCACGTGTAAGCAATTGGCTTGAGTTTGAACAGTTTGTAAATGAAAAGTGGGGGAAGAGGGATGGATAATACGGACGTTGTCATTATAGGTGGAGGTCCAGCAGGAATTTCAGCTGCTATTTGGTGCCAACGCTTAAAGCTACAACATTTGGTACTTGAATCAAGTGAACAACTTGGGGGTCAACTAACTCAAATCCATAATGAAATCATAGATTATCCAGGACTAATGACCAAAAATGGCGTCGAAATGAAAACTCATTTTATTAATCAAGTAAAGAAGCTAGCTTGCAGGATAGAAACATCCTGTAACGTCCTATCAATAAATGAGCATTCAAAAGAAATTCGCTATCAACAAAATGGAGAAATTCGCACACTCTTCTATCATTTTTTATTGTTAGCCACTGGCTCAAAACAGCGTTCCCTTTCTGTTCCAGGAGAATTAGAAATGCTACAACGGGGAGAAGTCTATTCAGCGGCTCGAGACAATGGCTTGTTCACTTCTAAAGAGGTTGCTATTGTCGGAGGCGGGGACCGAGCTTTTGAAGGGGCGATGCTCCTAGCAAATCAGGGGGCACACGTTACTCTTATTCATCGCTCCACACATTTTAGGGCGAGACAATCGTTTCAGAAAATCGTTTTATCTCATCCAAACATCAGGATTGTTACTAACGCTCAAGTAACAAAAATCTTCGGGACAAACCGTGTAGAAGCGATAGAATATGAATGCAATGGTAAACAGAAAACCGTTAATGTGGATGCGGTACTTATTCGAATTGGAGTGGAACCTTGCAGTTCTCTTTTGAAAGACAAGGTAGAAGTAGATGAACAGGGCTATATTTATGTCAATCAATATGGTCAAACTTCTAACCCTTCAATATTTGCAATTGGTGATGTAGTAAATCAACCAAGTTATTCAAGCATTTCTGCTTCTATCGGACAAGGAATGATTGCCGCAAAACATATTAGTGAACAACTTAACTCTTCAAAGGGACCTATCTATTATTAATTAAATTCATACGCCACGACTTCAATAACACGTTATGTTGGGCTGATAGAAAAAACTCCTTTACCTTCAGATTCTCTGAGTAAGGAGTTTTATTCTTCTACGTTTAGCCCTCATTTCCTTCTTCATTTGTTACCCTATTTTCGTTTGTGCCAGTCCGATATGAGTCCATGAGCTGCTCACGTACCATCATTTCTCCCTCAGTGTCATATATAGTACCTGTTAACTTATGCTCTTTCATTTCCTTACACCTCCACCGCCATTTAGCTTGCACCTTTATTATGCGTCAAATGTCAAAATAATATCATATATAGGGCTAGAAAACTCACTAAAAACATAGTAAAAAATGGTATTATTAATGTAAAGGGGCTGATGAAATGGTAGAGCGATATGAAAAGATATTAGTTGCTGTTGATGGTTCAGATGCTGCAAAATTGGCATTAGAAAAGGCAATTGAAATAACAAAAAGAAATAACGGTTCCTTATTTATTTGCCACGTCATTGATACTCGTTCTTTTGTGACTGTTGACCAGTATGACCAAACCATCGTGAATAGATCAGAAGTAAAGGCCCAAGAGCTATTGAAAAGCTATCAACTAATTGCTGAAAAAAGAGGTGTTGCTAACGTTACAACAGTTATCGACTATGGTTCTCCTAAAGTGAAAGTATCCAAAGATATCGCCATAAACCATGAAATCGACTTAATTGTTACAGGAGCCACCGGGTTAAATGCCATTGAACGATTCCTCATCGGCAGTGTGTCTGAATCGATTGCAAGACACGCGAAATGTGATGTACTAATAGTTAGAGACTCCAATTAAAAATAACATAATAGAAACACATGGATAGGTAGACATTCCATGTGTTTTTTTGTTTCTTTGAACGACATTTCCCTTTGCTTTCTTGCTTGTTAGGGCGTTCATTCGTGGGATGAACGACCTTTCTCTTTGTTTTCTTGCTTGTTAGGGCGTTCATCGGGAGGATGAACGACCTTTCCCTTTACTTTCTTGCTTGTTAGGGCGTTCATCGGGAGGATGAACGACCTTTCCCTTTGTTTTCTTGCTTGTTAGGGCGTTCATCGGGAGGATGAACGACCTTTCCCTTTGTTTTCTTGCTTGTTAGGGCGTTCATTCGTGGGATGAACGACCTTTACCTTTGCTTTCTTACTCGTTAGGGCGTTCATCGGGAGGATGAACGACCTTTCCCTTTGTTTTCTTGCTTGTTAGGGCGTTCATCGGGAGGATGAACGACCTTTGCCTTCGTATAACTTGCTTATAGCGTCGTTCATCTCTTCTATCTACGACTTTATAAGTAACTATTTCACCATGACCACAAAAAAAGGTAAGGCATCATGTGACACCTTACTCGAATCTTGTATTATACTAGCTTTTCAGCTTTTTCAATTGCAATTTTCACTTGCTCAAACCCAGTTCCACCAGCACTATTTCTTCTTGCTACCACTGTTTTTGGTTGAAGCACATCATAGATATCTTCTTCAAATAATTCGCTTGCTTCTTTATAATCAGCAAACGGCAGATCAAGTAAAAACATATCCTTTTGGATGCAATGAAGAACGAGCTTTCCAACGACTTCATGAGCATCACGGAATGGCATGCCACGACTTGCTAAGTAATCAGCTAACTCAGTCGCATTGGAGAAGTCTGAATGAACTGCCTTTTCCATGACATCCGTACGAACCGTCATAGACGAAATCATTCCAGTAAAGATTTTTAACGAACCTTTTACTGTAGTTACAGCGTCAAACATACCTTCTTTGTCTTCTTGCATATCCTTGTTATACGCCAAAGGTAACCCTTTAAGAATCGTTAATAAAGAGAATAAGCTACCGTACACTCGTCCTGTTTTCCCACGGATTAACTCAGCCATATCAGGATTTTTCTTCTGAGGCATGATGCTGCTTCCTGTGGCAAATGTATCATCAAGTTCGATAAAACGGAACTCCTGAGAAGACCAGAGAATAATTTCTTCGCACAATCTTGATAAATGCATCATTAGAGTCGCTGAAGATGCTAAAAACTCAATGATGAAATCTCGGTCACTTACCGCATCCAAGCTATTCTCATAAATGCCATCAAAACCTAACAATTCAGCTGAATAATGACGGTCAATCGGGAATGTTGTTCCTGCAAGCGCACCCGCTCCAAGTGGAGAAATGTTCACGCGCTTAAGACCATCTTGGTATCTTGAAAAGTCACGCTCTAGCATCCAAAAGTACGCTAATAAATGATGGGCAAATGAAACAGGTTGCGCTCTTTGAAGATGCGTATAACCTGGAATAATCGTTTCTACATGCTGTTTTGCTTGCTCAAGTAGTGCACCTTGAAGGTTTTTAATCTCAGAAGAAATCTCTTCAATTTGCTTACGTAAGTATAAGTGCATATCCGTGGCCACTTGGTCGTTTCGGCTTCTTCCTGTATGAAGCTTTCCACCAACTGGTCCGATTTCATCAATTAAAAACTTTTCAATGTTTAAGTGAATGTCTTCGTTTTGTACAGAATATTCAAGTTCCCCTTTTCTAGCTCGCTCTAAAAGGGTTTGTAAACCTTTAGTGATTGTTTCGGCTTCTTCTTCAGAAACAATGCCACACTTTCCTAGCATCTTCACATGAGCTAGGCTTCCTTGAATGTCTTCTTCTACTAAGTTTTGGTCAAAGCCGATGGAGGCGCCGAACTCGTCGACCCACTCCTCGGCTGTTTTTGTAAAGCGACCGCCCCAAAGCTTGCTCACAGTTTGACCTCCTTCTCCTTGTTGACCATACTGTGCACTTTTGTTGGGAGACCCCATAGTTTAATAAATCCGACTGCTGCATTATGATCGAACTCATCATCAGTTGAGTATGTTGCTAATCTCTCATCATATAGAGAATTTGCTGATTTACGTCCTTCTACAATCGCATGACCTTTGAATAGTTTCACGCGAACAACACCAGTCACATTCTTTTGTGTTTCTTGTAAGAATGCTTGAAGCGCAGGAGTTAATGGTGAGAACCATAGTCCGTTATAAATCATTTCTGTTAGTTTATGACTAATGATTGGCTTAAAGTGAGCCACATCTTTTGTTAATGTTAAATCTTCAAGCTCTTTATGTGCTTTAAGTAACGTCATCGCACCAGGGCACTCATACACTTCACGAGATTTAATTCCAACTAAACGATTTTCTACGTGGTCAATACGTCCCACGCCATGCTTTCCAGCAATTTCGTTTAATTTTAAAATTAGTTCATGTAGTTCAAATGTTGTTCCATCTAAAGAAACAGGTACACCTTTTTCAAAAGCAATTTCAATGATATCTGCTTCGTCAGGTGTTTTTTCAAGTGGTTGTGTCATTTCATAAGCACCTTCTGGAGGAGTTGCCCATGGGTCTTCTAACACACCACACTCATTTGCTCGACCCCAAAGGTTTGCATCAACAGAGTAAGGATTGTCTAAATCTACCGGAATCGGTACATTGTTTTTCTTCGCATATTCGATTTCCTCGTCACGAGACCAACCCCACTCACGTACTGGAGCTAATACTTCAAGGTTTGGATTTAATGATTGAATTGAAACTTCAAAACGTACTTGGTCGTTTCCTTTTCCTGTACAACCATGTGCCACTGCATCCGCACCCACTTGTTCAGCAATTTCAACTAACTTCTTAGAAATTAGTGGACGAGATAAAGCTGATACTAGAGGATATTTTTGCTCATACATCGCATGGCTTTGAAGAGCTGGTAATACAAAATCATAAGCAAATTCTTTTTTAGCATCAATCGTATATGATTGACTCGCACCAACAGTCAACGCTTTTTCTTTTATAAAATCAAGGTCTTTTCCTTCTCCTACATCTAGACCTACTGCGATAACATCCCAGCCTTGGTCTCCTAACCATTTAATTGCAACAGAAGTATCAAGTCCTCCTGAATAGGCTAACACAACTTTTTTCTTACTCATCGTACATTTCCCTCCATCAGTGAATGAATATAAATACTTTGTATGTGATTTTTATACATTGTTTTACTTAGAAAAAGGAGGTTCAAATCCCCCTGCCTGAAAAATGTATAAATTTAAATAAACACTAATTAATATACATTACTTTAACAACAAACGTTCAGTTTGGCAAGAGATAATCATAAAAAAATCTTTAATATTTTTATAGACGATTTATGCATTAGCTTTTGTTTTACCACAGCCCCATTCATCTTTATTAGTATTGCCTATATTTTCATCTCTATGTTCAATTAAATAATTGGTTCCTTTTATTTTATTTTCTCTCGTATTCTTGTAAAATAGTAATTGTAAGCAGGAGGTGTAAACATGCTTAATGAATTTAGTTATGACGAAAGATTAGGAATCCTTCTACCCGACCCCAAAAAAGAGTGGGAAGAATTCAATATTAATGAACAATCCGAGATCATTTTAATCTGGGAAAAAATACGAGGGAAAATCCCCGATAGAATTGCAGAGTTAGAAGTAATCATTAATAAAAAGCAAGAGCAATTGAATCACGAAGCAAATTTCCAACGTTCATGCGAGCTTAACTCTGAGATTTCAGAACTAGCCTCAGTCATCAACGACTTATGGATATGGTACCGCGCCAACCAAAGCGTTAGCGGAACTAAAATCCACCAGTAACAAACAAACCCAAGGTCCGCTTTTTGACCTTGGGTTTGTTATTTAAATGGCGTGAGCCGATGCCTCTTTTCTAAGGAAGAAGTGCTTTTCTTCTTCCGCGTATCGTGCGGAGCCGTTTCCCAAGGTCTGCTTTTGACCTTGGGGTACTTTGTTATTAAATGGCGTAAGCCGATGCCTGCTTTTCAAAGGAAGAAGTGCTTTTCTTCTTCCGCGCATCGTGCGAAGCCATTTAGTTGTTCAAGATGCCCTGCAGCATGACTCAGGAAAGAGCAAGGGCTTCGCACACTGCGCGTGTTTTACAAGAAAGGCACTTGTAAATCACTTTTAAAAAAGGCAGTGGCTACGCTACTTGCTTATAAAAAAGTGCGACTTTGTCTCTTTTTTTATTGTTTTTCAAGGAGATGGCGCTTTTGATAAAAGCGTTGGGCAACTTCTGTGATTTGCTTTGTAAATTGATAATTGACTGATGCTCCGACAGCCATTCCGATTAAAGGAAGGCCTTGGATTAACTTTTTACGTAACAAAGAGATAGCTGTAACTTTCACTAACTGTCGAACCGGCTGTTGAATCCATGTCAGGTCTGTAATTTCCTCGCTCCCATCATAAAACAACTCATCATAATGGTTATCGACCACAGACCATAACTCATCCCATGCGTACTTTTGTAATTCTTTTGGTAAGGTCGCAACATGAAATAATTTTAAGGCAACAACCATCTCAAACGGTCTTTTGAGATTATAACCGTACGAAAGACCTGTTAGCTGGATCGCACGCAAATTAATAATCAACATAGCAGGAAGGTCAAGCCCTAATAATAAAATCCCACCAAAACCAGACAACCCACCTTGACCGAACGAAAGTAATCGTTGTTTAGCCACTTGTTGATTTGCCATGAAATTCATTTGTTCCATCGACAATAGCTTTAAGTCTTCCACTAGTTCTATCTCACTGTTAAATACTTTTGCTTGGTCAATTAATCGCTTCACAGCTTCTTCATGATAGCTCGAGTTTTGAACAATCGATTGAAGATAGAAAAGGAAGCTATCAATAGAACTGACTATTTTTTTTTGACGATTTTCCCCTAATTGATTCAGCCCTTGTTCAATCCATTTTTGATACGCTCTCTCAAAATCAGTTCCATCGTACTCAAAATAAGCCTCTTCCCAATCGATAATTTCATGTAAATATTTTTTTTCTTTATCCAATAACGTCATGACACTTCCCCCAATGTCTTTTATATCAAGAGTATACTCTATCTAACACTGTCTTCTCTAAGAAATGTCTAATTCCTGCTATGTTTTACTCGCTCACTTATTTAGTAGAAAGTCGTACCGTATCTCGAGCAATCATTACCTCTTCATTTGTCGGTATAATTAACACTTTTACAGGTGAGTGAGGATAATTAATAAAAGCTTCTTTTCCACGAACTTGATTTAAAGAAGGGTCCCAATAGACGCCCATAAATTCGAGGCCTTGTAGCACTCTTTCTCGAATAGTCACACTATTCTCACCAATTCCGGCTGTGAAAATAATGGCATCTACTCCATTCATTCTTGCAGCATATGAACCTACATACTTATGAATTCTTGAAGTGAATACCTCTAATGCAAGCTGAGCTCTTTCATTCCCTTTTTTAGCTTCTTGTTCAATGTCGCGCAAATCACTTGAGAATCCTGACACACCAAGCATTCCACTATTCTTATTTAAAATATCTAATACTTCAGTAGCTGTCTTTCCTGTTTTCTCCATAATGTATGGAATTAAAGCAGGGTCAATATTTCCAGACCGTGTCCCCATCGTTACACCCGCTAATGGCGTAAATCCCATAGATGTATCTAACGATTTTCCAGCATCAATGGCAGCAATACTTGCACCATTTCCAAGATGACAAGAAATTAAGCGCAAATGCTCAATTGGTCTGTCAAGAAGTTCAGCAGCTCGTTGAGAAACATACTTATGAGATGTTCCATGGAAACCATATTTTCGAATTCCATAATTTTTATAATAATCGTATGGCAAACTATATAAAAAGGATTTCTCGGGCATTGTTTGATGAAATGCCGTATCAAATACTGCGACTGATGGTACATTCGGTAAAACTTCTTGAAAGGCTTGAATTCCGATGATATTAGCTGGGTTATGTAATGGCGCAAGCTCAGTCACTTCTTCGATCCCTTTTAAAACTTCATCTGTAATCATTACAGAATCATTAAACTTCTCTCCCCCATGAACCACTCGGTGCCCAATTCCATCAATTTCATCAAGAGTTTCAATAATGTGTAACGTTGTTAATTTATCTAATAATATTTTTACAGCAACGGAGTGATCTGGGATATCTAGTATATTTTCTTGTTTTTCTCCTTTCACTTCAATTGTAAAGACGCTATCATTTAAACCAATTCTTTCAACAATCCCTTTTGTTACAATGGTTTCCTCTGGCATGTCGAGTAACTGAAATTTTAATGAAGAACTTCCTGCATTTATTGCCATAATTTTTGCCATCGTTTGTTTACAGCCCCTTTTAGTAACAGTTCATTATAATTCTCTCTTATTTAAGCACCTAGTCGGTTAACTTTCAAGGAATCACAGCAAAAGTTAACCAAAGTTTCTATATTCTGAATTGAGCTAATTATCTTCTATATGATGTGCTGTACCAAGCAATATATACAAAAACGTTAAACCGTTTATAGCCTTAGCTGTTCTTTAAACCATTTATCAATTTGTCTCATCATATCTGAAAGGGCGTCTTTATTAGAAAATGAAGGGAGTTCTGCTAACAAGGCTTGCCTTGGCGTTTTTACGTCTTCCCCTTTTTTCTGTAGAAGCAATACACTTTTCCCGTACTTTGCATCTTTAAACATAGAAGCTGGTAATTGAAGTAAACCTAACACAATTCCTTCGTTTTTCAAAAACTGGTGAAGGTTTGGTGCTTCTTCACTTTCAAAAAGAAAGTTAGGTACGATAAACACCATATATCCACCTGGCTTTACGACTTGAAATGTCCGTTCTATCATTAAATGTTGAAGAAAAGATTTTCCTTCCTTTGCCTTCAGTACATATTGGTCTGCTATTTCCTCATTTGGATAAAATCCTACCGGTAAATCTGAGACGACCATATCAATCTCTGGAAGTGAAACTGGACGAATGCTGTCCTCATGAAATAATTGGATTTCTGACTGTTGTAAATTAGCACTTACATACGCTACTTTAAGAAGGGTCTCATCGACCTCAAATCCAAAAGTTGCCACCAGAGATGGACTTTGATTAACAACAGCTGATACTAAGTTTGCTGTACCAATAGCGGGATCAAGTAAGGAAAAATTCTTTTTTCCAGCTTGTAATTTATTTACTAAATAACTGATAAATAAAGCAACCGCATCTGGAGTAAGCGCATGGTGAGGTTGTGTTGCCTCTTTCATTCCTTTTAAGACGGCAAGTTGTATTGCTTTTCTTATATGTTCAGCTTGATAGCTGTCAACGTCTATCGCTGACACTCGCTCTTGAACATGTTTTTTTGTAGATGGTGTTAAGTTGATCATCGCACCATTATCATATAAAAATTCGCCCGCTTCAGCCAATGCCTCTAAATATGTAATATTTAACTCTTCTTTGACAAGTTCCGCGCATTCATTAAGACATACGAATAATTGTTCTACCTCTGATTTTATTTCTACCATTGTTGTTCCTCCTTCTCCTCATGCCACATATTGTATCATATTCATTATAGCCATTTTAAAAATAGAATTTACGGTATATCTAAAAAACCTTTGGTAGAAAACTACCAAAGGTTTTTTAGATATTACTGAGCTGCTTTAGCAGCTGCAATTGCTGCCTCATAATCAGGGTGGTTTGTAGCCTCAGAAACATATTCCGCATATGCCACTTTATTGTTTGAATCAACAACGAACACGGCTCTAGCTAATAAGCGTAACTCCTCAATTGCCAAACCATATGCTTTTCCAAAAGAAAGGTCACGATGGTCAGAAAGGGTTTGAACATTTTCAATCCCAGCTGCACCACACCAACGCTTTTGAGCAAAAGGTAAATCCACACTTACCGTTAAAATCTTAACGCCTTCTAATGAAGAAGCCTCCTCATTAAAACGTCTTGTTTGTTGGTCACATACTCCTGTATCAATCGAAGGTACAACGCTAATCAAACGAACTTGACCGTTAGAATCTGCTAATGAAACTGGTGATAAATCATTCGCTAAAACCGAAAATTCAGGTGCTGCGTCTCCTACTTTTACCTCATTACCTAACAACGTCATTGGATTTCCTTTAAACGTAATACTAGCCATACTAAATCTCCTCCTTAGTTTTATGTACAGTGTAATCATAGGATGTTCTGTGTAATAATTCAACCAATACCTATTATTATTGGCTACACAAAAATAAAAACTAAGGCTGGTCGCCTTAGTTTTTTTTTTTATTTGTATTAGATAGATGCGTCATTCATGGGTGAATCCATTGGATTAGTTGGAGGTGTTCCCATGTTTGTTTGGTTGTTGTTACCACCAATCATTTGTTGAATCTTATCAACGACTTGTGGAGCAAAATCCATCAATTTTTCATATAAATGAGTACTTCCATCAAGGTGAACCATTTTAATACCAGTAGAGCTTACGACTAAAAAGGCAATTGGTGTAATTGAAACACCGCCACCACTACCTCCACCAAAAGGATGTTCATCTTCAGTTTCTGGACCATGGTCAATGACGAATTCACTACCACCTGCAGCGAAACCAAACCCTACTTTGGAAACTGGCATAATTACACTGCCATCTGGTGTTTCTACTGGGTCACCTACAATGGTATTTACATCGACCATTTCTTTTAAGTTCTCCATTGCTGTTTGCATTAAACCTTGAATTGGATGTTCAGACATAATACATTCCTCCTTAACCGCTAACTTTTTCGTCTACTGATTGGAAGAAGCTTGGTCGCTTCTTCCAATGACGTACAATTAATAGACCTGCGATTATAGCATGCCCTAGGCGAAACGAAATGATACATGAAAAATCAGTACGTGTAACCTTTCTTTGAAAGTTAGGTGTTATCGATAATTTAGGCTTCTCCAACAACCTAAAGTAGTTAGATATGATACCGATAATACCACCCTTTACACTCCATATCATTCCACTTAAAAAGCCAGTTAATGCAGCATCATGAATTCCAATTTGACTGTTCCATTTAATATCCCTCACTGATACTTTCCGAAGAAATTTCCGAACAATTTTATGAAAGCCAACGATGTGCTGCAAGAACTCTTTAAGTTGTCTAAATTTCTCTACTAAGTATTCGGGAGTAATTTTTAACTTCTTTTTTGAATCCGCTTCACCTACACCATGTTCCTCTTCTACAATGACAGAAGCAGAATCGTCATCAATTTTTATTAATGGCAACTTCATTGTATATGTAATGATTTTCCACGCTTGCATACGAACAACTAACTCATCATCAACTCCATGATGATAATATGTAATATGTATCGTAATTTTCGTTACTACAAGGATTAAAAAGAAAATCAGTAGTAGTACTAGAGCGGCAATTACCCAATTCATATCTGTTCACCTTTTTCCACTCTTTTTTCCATAGCATTCTACATTATTAGCTAGATAACAATAAAATAAACCTGTCAGCAACAAATGCTAACAGGTTTTTCTATTATGCCCTTGGTTCAAGAATGACATACGTATCAGCCACTTTATCATGAATCCCTTGTTTCTTACGCGAAAAGGCAACAACAACATATAGTGCACTTAAGAAAAACAAAGCTTGGTGAATGTAACGCCCTATCACTTCTCGGAAGATAACAGTTTGCCATGACAGTGGTCCTCTGTCTACGGTTATTACTTTAAGTCCGAATACCATTTTTCCAAGAGTTTGCTGAAAATATTTTGTCATAAGAACAAAATATAAAAATGAGACAATGGTTGTAAGGGTCCCACCTACGGCAAATGTAAGGAATCGTTCATCAATCAAGCCCGTAAAACGTAAAATCGGGTAAATGACAATACCATTTACACTAAAGATTACAACTCCGTCAAGTAAAAATGCCCAAAACCTCATCCAAAATCCCGCGTACAAAAGGATTTCTTCGGGTTTTTCCATAGATATAACATGTTCTTCATTATAATTATTTATTTCTTTTTCATCCACCAAAATCACCTCACCTTGTATATAGATACATTAATGTTGGGGAATTTGAACGGTTCATTAATTCATTAATCCCAAGTAAATCATCATTCCTTGATAGGAAACGCTGAGCCGTCATACCAAACAATTGGTTAAATCCAATAGACTGTTCATAACGAATCACATCTAATCTACCTCTTCCAATGTCATCCATTAACATGTCAATTGCATCGTCGCGTGTACCTAATGCATCTACTAAATCTTCTGCTAATGCTTGCTTACCAGTATAAATTCGACCGTCTCCTAACCTTCTCACTTCAGTTTCAGACATATTTCTGCCTTGGACAATAACTTCAACAAAATCATCAAATACCTCTTCAATCATTTCTTGCATAATTTCTCTTTCCGTTTCTGTCATTTCCCTTGTCATCGACATTATATCTTTATGAGCGCCGCTTTTTATGACTTGTTCTTGAATTCCAATATTTTCTGCTAATTCTGCAACATTAATTGATTGCATAATAACTCCAATAGACCCTGTAATTGTCGATGGGTGTGCAATGATTTTATCTGCTGGTGCAGCTATGTAATACCCTCCTGAAGCAGCCATACTTCCCATCGATACATAAATCGGCTTTTCATATTCTTCTTGAATCTCTGTTATTTTATCGTGGATTTCTGCGCTTTCTACGACACCACCACCAGGCGTATTAACGCGAATAAGAATACCGTCAACTAGAGGATCTTGACCGGCATGTTCTAACATTGATAAAAAGCTACGGTGCCGATAACCCGCTACATCAAAAATGGATACAGAATCACCCGTATCCTGAATCACTCCATTCACATCTAATACTGCAATTTTTCCAGTACTGTCTCCATGCTCTTCAATTATTTCACTCCACGTTTGTTCCTCCATACTAAATAAGTCATCAAAATTCGATGAAAATGCCATTGATGCTACGTGAGTAATCATTGAAACAAAAAGAAGACCTACCGCGGCAATAAGCGCTATCCATCTTTTACTATTCATAAGTTTCTTCCTCCCTCTGCATTATACATTGTTAAATTTTAACACAATGCTCACAGGAATAAAACCAAAGTGTTCGGTCGGTATGATAAGATAAAGCAGAATGGGGAGAATAAAGAAGGATACTTTCTAAAAAGGAGAATTGTAAATGCCGCATCGTAAAAATATATTTTTTTATGGAAAACATACACCAGTCTACGAAGAGAAGATTAAAGAATTCAAAGTTCTTGCAACCCAACAAGGATTTACAGTTGTGGAGGATGTAAGCGAGGCAAATATTATAGCAAGCGTAGGTGGTGATAATGCCTTCTTGCAAGCAATTCGAAAAACAAATTTTCGTGACGACTGTTTATATGTAGGAGTTAGCATTGATGATGTTGGATTTTATACTGATTTCACTGCCCAAGATCCAATGATCATGTTAGAAGCTATGAAGAATGAAGAAGTCGAGGTACGACGCTATCCAACCATTGAAGTAACAATTGATGAGGATAAACCATTTTATTGTTTAAACGAATGTTCAATTAGGTCAAACGTCATTAAAACATTTGTAATTGATGTCTACATAGATGACTTACAGTTTGAAACCTTTAGAGGAGACGGCATGATTATTTCCACTCCTACAGGAAGTACTGCTTATAATAAATCAGTTCAAGGTGCGATTGTTGACCCATTACTTCCGTCCATGCAAGTAAGTGAAATTGCTTCTTTAAATAACAATCAGTACCGTACGTTAGGAACTTCTTTTATCTTAAGTGGAGAACGAACATTATCTTTACAAGTCGTACAAGACGGAAATGACCATCCGATTATTGGTTTAGATAACGAAGCCTTAAGCATTCGACATTCCAAGGAATTAAAAATAAAGTTATCCGGAAAACACATCAAAGTATTGAAGTTAAAAAACAATTCCTTCTGGCACAAAGTCCAACGTAAATTTTTATAAGCAAGTTGTGAGTGTAGTTCTCACAACTTGCTGAAGTGAGTGTAGTTCTCACAACTTGCTGAACAAAGCGGTCTTTTCTCATACTCTCAGCCAAGCTTAAAAGATACAAAGGCTTTTTTTTTTAAGAGGAAACTAAGGGCACCTTTTTAGTTTCCTCTTTCATACATAATTGTATTGTCTACCACCGTTTTTAACACTTTTGTTTTTAAAATTTGATCTGGTTCAATCTCAAATAAATTCTGATCTAAAACGGTAAAATCAGCTGTATATCCTGGGAAGATTTTTCCTCTTGTTTCTTCTTTTCCGATAGCATATGCACTTCCTGTTGTAAAAAGCGAAACGGCTTCAAACGCCGAGAGTTTTTCATTTTTTCCGTAACCTTCATGACTTTCTTCAGGTTTCCTTCTAGTTATAGCTGCATGAATTCCTTGCAACGGATTTACGGGTTCAATAGGGGCATCTGACCCACCTGCACAATGCAGGCCATGTTCCATTAACGTTTTCCAAGCAAAAGAATAAGGAAGACGCTCTTCGCCAAGTCGTTCTTGAACCCATGGAAAATCCGATGACACAAACATGGGTTGAATATCTAACACAACAGATAGTTTCTGTAATTCAACTAGCAACTCTTTCCTAGTTACTTGGAGATGAATTAACCTATCCCTTAACCCCTGTTTTACAGGATGTTTCTTGATGGTCTCAATCGCCATTTCTAAAGCTAAATCACCAATCACATGAATTGCCACTGACATGTCATAGTCACGCGCTTTCTTCACTAGGCTCTCAAGCTCCTCACTGGTATGAATCGCTACACCTGAAGTTTCAGGAGCGTCATTATACGGTTTACTTAGTAAGGCCGTTCGCCCCCCTAGAGCACCATCAGCAAAGATTTTCATTCCACCAAATTCAAGAAACGGTGTGATCTCTCCTTGGTTGTAATTCTGTTGCATGGTATCTACGACATCGTGATGCACGAGTAAATGAGCTCTAAATTTCCTAGTTGTACCATCTATGACCTTTTGAAAAGTAGTAAACGTTCGTTCAAATCCTCCATAATAAGCTAAGTCCTCGGTATGCCCACCTACTAGACCTAAACTAAGCATATCATCAACGGCAACTTGTAAGGCTTTATGTAAGTAAGCTTCACTCACTTCAGGTACACATTCTTTTACTATTTCCTGAGCCTCATCTAATAAATAACCGGTTGGTTCTCCTTCATTATCTTTTACAATAATGCCTCCTTGAGGATCAACTTGACTTTTCCTAATTTTTGCAATTTCAAGAGCTTTCGAATTGGCTAAAATAGCGTGTCTACAAACTCGAGTTAACATGATAGGATGTTCAGATGAAATGTCATCTAACTCTTGACGATGGAATATCTTTCGGTCCGGAAAATTATTTTCATTCCAACCTTCTCCAATTACCCATTCGCCCTTCTTCGTACTTGAAACTTTATTTAGGAGTAATTGCTTCATTTCTTCAGCACTCGTAACATTTGATAAATCTAAACGTATTATTTTTTCTCCGTGCCCAATGATATGTAGATGGCTATCGACAAAACCTGGGTAAATGTATTTTTTGTGAAGATCAATTCGTTTGTTGATTTGGTTAGAGTGTATGTGTTCAAGTTCAACTTTAGTTCCGATTGCCACTATATATCCCTTTTCAACATAAACTGCTTCAACAGTTTCACTTTCTCCATTCATCGTAAAAAAAGTTCCGTTATACCATAACGTACCCATGAAAACCCCTCTTTCTTTAATCAATAGCTATATCCTGTCAAATTTCCTAAGTAAATGCAAATAGGCTTATATTATAATATTTCATTGTAAAAAAAAATGACATAAAAAAGAAAGGATGACGGTATAGTCCGTCACCCTTTCAGCCATTATATTTAATGTTTGTTGATTATTGTTGGTATCCGCTCATTTGTTGTTGAGCCATTGATACTAAACGCTTAGTGATCTCTCCACCTACAGACCCGTTAGCACGAGAAGTAGTGTCAGCACCAAGGTTTACACCAAATTCTTGAGCGATTTCAACTTTCATTTGGTCTAATGCTTGCTGTACGCCAGGTACTAGCAATTGGTTTGAGTTATTGCTGTTTGCCATGTCTCTCACCTCCTTTGTTACCTATAGACTGTGTCAGAAGGAGGTTTTTCATACAAGAAAACACGTTGGTAATTGTTTCTTTTTACCTAGAAAAAAAGCCCAATAGATTTTACTTTATAATAAGTCATCCAATTCAGTATCGTTTACACGCTCTGATGCCGTTATTTTGACAACTTCTGTTTGCTGTAGGGCTTCTTCAATATAGCTTTCATAATCAAAATTAGCTTCATATTTATTCGCATGCTCACGCTTGGGTCTCGTTTTTGATTGAGGTGGCAAGAAAATCGTACAACAATCTTCAAATGGCAAAATAGATGTTTCATAAGTCCCGATTTTTTCTGCAATCTGAATCACTTCCAGTTTATCCATTGTAACTAACGGACGAATAACTGGTAAGTTTGTTACCTCATTTATCGTGTTCATACTATGCAGGGTTTGGCTAGCCACTTGACCTAAACTTTCCCCCGTGGTTATTCCAAGAGATTTTTGCTCAGTTGCAATCCGTTCACTAATGCGTAACATCATTCTTCGCATAATTGTCATTGCAAAATTACTAGGAATTTTCTCATGAATCGCCTTTTGTAATTCTGTAAAAGGAACTAAATGCAAATGAATCGTACCACCGAATTGAGTAAGAATTTTTGTTAAATCCATTACCTTTTGCTTTGCTCGCTCATTTGTAAACGGCGGGCTATGGAAATGAATTGCATTAATTTTCAATCCTCTTTTCATTGCTAAATAACCAGCAACTGGACTATCAATTCCACCTGAAAGCATTAACATTACCTTACCGCCTGTACCAACAGGAAGGCCACCAGCCCCAGGAATATTTCCACAGGTAATATAGGTTGCGGTTTCACGCACCTCAACCTTCACTTCAACATCAGGTTTGTGTACATCAACAGTAATCCCATCAGTATTAATTAAAATGTGTGAACCAATGTAATGATTTAACTTTTGGGACTCAATTGGGAATGTTTTAAACGCTCTTCTGGAAGATACTTTGAACGTTTTTACATCTTCTTTATCTTTAATCGCTTGCAACGCGGCAGCTTTTATCGCTTCTAGGTCATTTTCGACTTTCATAGCCACACTAAATGAATGGATTCCGAATACATGGGAGAGTTTTTCAATAATGGGTTCAACCGGTTCCCCATTTAATTCAATCATCATACGACCGAACGTTCTTTCTATTTTACATTGTGAAAATGGTTTAATCACCTGTTTGATGTTTGATTTTAATGTTTTCTCAAACTCAGTTCGATTTTTCCCTTTAAGCGCCAATTCTCCATAACGAATTAATATATGATCATATATCATCTTTATCTACCTCATAACTTCTAATAATTCTGGAACAAGTGTCGACATAATTTCAGTAAAAATCAACACTTCTTCTTTTGTATTTTCAAAACTAAAACTTACCCTTATACCGCTTTCTGCTTTCTTTTTCCCTACTCCCATCGCAAGAAGTACCCTGCTCGGAGAAGCTAACTTTGACGAACAAGCTGACTTTGTAGATACATATATGTTTTTTTCAGAAAGTGACTGAATAATGACTTCTGGCTTTGCTCCCGGAATTGAAAAGTTGACAATATGAGGTGCAAAATTCTTTTCTTTACTATTTAAGAAAATGCCTTCAATCGTTGACAGTTTTTCACATGTTAACCTTTTTAATTCATATAAATGTTGAACATTTTTAGCTTGTTCCATCGAAAGACGTAACGCTTTTGCTAAAGCTGCTGCACCCGCTACATTCTCAGTGCCTGCACGTAATTTTGCTTCCTGCACACCTCCAAGAAGAATAGGAGATAAGCGAACCCCACTTCTAACATAAAGGACCCCGTTTCCTTTAAGACCGTGAAACTTATGAGCGGATATCGTACAAAGATCGATTTTTGCTTCTTTTAACGACAGTGGAACCTTTGTTATTCCTTGTACATGGTCAACATGAAAGAAGACTTTTGGGTATCGAGATAGCAATTTCCCTATTTCCTTAACCGGTTGTATCGCTCCTGTTTCATTGTTAACATGTATCATCGAAACAAGAATCGTATCCGAACGTAAAGCTTTTCGAACATCCTCTAAGCGGACGATCCCGTTCTCATCTACAGGTAAATAGGTTACATCATAGCCTATTTTTTCAAGCGATTTAAACGTTTCATCAATGGACGGATGTTCCACAGATGTAGTGATAAGATGCTTTCCACGACCGCTATGCTCGAAGGCAATTCCTTTAATTGCTAAGTTATTACTTTCTGTCCCACCAGAGGTAAAAACAACTTCTTTAGCATCCACCTTTAAAAGGGAAGCAACCAATTGCCTTGATTTTATAATTAACTGTTCTGCTTGCAATCCAACATTATGCAACGAAGATGGATTACCAAAGTAGGTTTCAGAAACCTTGACATACGTATCAAGTACGTCTTTATATGGTTTTGTTGTAGCACTATTATCTAAATAAATCATACTTGTCTCCTTTGACTAAGACCCTCTGCATCATTTTATGTTATCATAAATTGTTCAAGAAGAGAAAAAATGTTGTATAAGAAAAACCGCAAAGCGGTCCTTTCTGATTTAGCTTAAAAGACATCTATGAGCATCTAAATTTTTTATACATTCTTACTTTGTAAGAAAAACGGCAAAGCCGTCTTTTTGCTAGCAAGACATTTATAAGGGAGCTAAATTTTATCCTTTATTATTAGTCTAAAAAGAAAGGATGTAACAAAAGGTAATTACACCTTTAATTACATCCATTTTGGATATCGATTAACTCTCTACTAGCTGTTGTTCTTCTTTTGTTTCTTCTGTTAGTTTTTCGATAATATTAGGATTGTAAGGCTTGATTGTTTCATACGCCAATTCTATAGCATCTTCATAATAAAAGCTTCTAAATGCATATTCAGCTTCTGTTAATTTTTCATCTAGTGCTTGCGATTTACTACGGTAGCGGTTTCCATACTGGATCAAACGTTCAGCCAACATAGCATCATTAATCGTCTTAAGAAGTTGCTCAAACACCGTATCAACATGAGTTGCCGCATCTTCAACCTTAGTATTGACAGCACCCATTTCTAGAGGAACTTCTTCAAGCTTCTGCATCGCATCGACTAATTTATCTTCAGATAGCTTTAATTCATCAATGATATTCACTGGCAAGCCAGGAACATTGCTTTTTTGTAAAATTCGTTTTCCTTCAATTAGCTGTTGTTTTAGACCTTTTAACTTTGATTTTGCATTAATTTCTTCTTGCCTTAAAGTTGTTAAATACGCTTTTGATTCTTCTACTTTATTTACAACCTGATGATATTTCCCTTCAAAGATAGTCATCATATCTAAGATATCCTTAAATGATTTTTGATTTGTATCAATTGAAGTTGTTATTTCAATAAGCAATTTGGACATTTCTTGCAGTTGTTTTTTCAAACCTTGTTGGTTTTGAAGTTCATTTTCATCTATTTTATAGCTTTGCTGTGTGCTAGTCGTATCTTGTTGAAGTTCTTTTAGACTATTTTGAATGCTACTCAGATTTGTCTGAATTTCTACAACTAATTCTTCCACCTTTACCTTCGCTTCAACTTCAGTCTCAATCGTTTCATATAATTTCTCAATGGTTTCATTTATATTTTCTTGAGCTTGCTTCGCTTCTGTTATTTCCAAATTGGCTATTCCATCTAATTGCTTGACACAATCCAATGATAATCTTTCTATCTCTTCTTCAATTCCGTAGTGGTGAAGACTAAACCCACCTTCTTCCATATCAATGATTCCTTGTTGTAATTCTCTAAGCTCTTCTGGAATTACGGATTGATATTGGATAAGTAATTTTGGAATGTCAACGAGCATCGTTTGGATATCTGAAATCGTCGAAGTAACCGACTGAAGTATATCTCTTGCCTTGATATAATTTCCTTGTTCCGTTGACTCTTTAAACTCTTCAAATGAGACGGATACCGCTTCGAGTCTTTGCTCTATTGATCCAGAGGCAACACCAAATGAGTTTCGGTGGATGTTAAAGTACTTCTTATTGTCTAGGAATTGCTTTTCCACTTCACTAATATCCTTACGATTTTGTTCTTCACTTTCAACCAGAAGTGAAATGTCTGCAAGCATCGTTTTTAAAATTTCTTCAATACGATTCATTTCTTCTACAAGAACGTTTAGTAATGTTCTAGCCTTTTTAAACTGATATTTATTCGCAAATTCTTCAACATCAAAGAGTTTTTCTTCAATATCAGGCAATGTAGAACCAACAATATGGTCCCAGCTATTTCTCCATTGTTCAAACTTCTCTTCTGTCTCACCCGACATAATTAAACTCTTCACTTTAGATATTTCATCTGTAATGGGGCGATTCATTATCTTAATCTTCCAATCTTCTATACGGTCAACTTCCTTATAAATTCGATTTCTAGAAACTGCCCCGTATATAAAGACTGCAACAACAATAATGATTATTCCATATATAACTTCCATATTTTCTTCAACTCATTTCCTTTATATTCCATTACAGAGAGCATCTCTCTTCTATCATTCTCTATTTTTCAACAAAACCTTTTAAAATCTGCATGTATTTGTTACATTATATGATACCATGGAATGACATTTTTTGAATCATTTTTTTCAATTCAATCACTAAAATTTCCTAATGTATCGGTATGTTACGTTATAATTATTTTGAAAATCTTTTCAGAACTAAAAAGATGAAGAATACAGACGAAAAAAATTTGTAGAAAGAAGGACTGAAAATGATTCACTATGATAGCCACATTCATACGCCTTTTTGTCCACACGGCTCACTAGATTCGTTTATTACTTACATAGAAACGGCCATTTCCAAAAACCTTAAAGGAATTACATTTACAGAACATGCTCCGCTACCAAAAGGATTTATGGACCCAACTCCACAACAAGACAGCGCCATGAAAGCTGAAGATTTACCGGAATATTTAAAGCAACTTACCCAATTAAAGAAAACGTATCAACAAAAAATTCAAATACTAATTGGATTAGAAGTCGATTTTATAGAAGGGTACGAAGAAGAAATTACTGACTTTTTAATGAAGCATGGTCCACAATTGGATGACAGTATCCTCTCAGTCCATTTTTTAAAACACAAACAAGCTTACTACTGTATGGACTATAGTGACGACTTTTTTGGCGAGATGATCTCGGTCTTCGGTTCGGTCGAAGCGATTTATGACAGCTATTACGCCACTCTTAAGAAATCCATACTAGCTCCACTTGGACCTTTTAAACCAAGACGTATAGGCCATATGACATTAGTACATAAATTCCAAAAACGATTTCCATGCTCTACGTCTTATTGGGCAGTCGTGATGAATATTTTAGATGATATTAAGAGTCAGGGATTGAGCCTAGATTATAATAGCGCTGGGCTAGTTAAACCTTTATGCGAGGAAACATACCCACCCGAAACAGTCGCAATCGAAGCACAAAAAAGAAAAATCCCTCTCGTCTATGGCTCTGATGCTCATAGTGCAAAGGGATTATTACAAGGCTCGAATACGATAAGTCAAGACATCACACTATCCGCTCCAACAATTACTTCAACGTAGGTATTTTTGGATCACATAAATAATTATCAATCCAAACTGATACATACTGAATGTAAGATTCAATAAAATATCGGTCATGAGGCAACAGATGGTGGACTTCACGGATGTATTGGGGATGCAGGAACGGCAGTGTCATCATCCCTCTTATCTGAATAATAATAAAATCGATGGGCTGGTTCGTAAATTTTTTACGTTCCATCCCTTTTTCTAATATTTCGTAAAAGATATGTTTTTCTTTCATCAAATAAGTACTCATTAATTCTCTTACTAACATCGTGTCCAGTGTAATCTCTCGATGAACAAACCGAGCAACATCGTGATGTTCCTGTTGATAATAGAGAACGTGTTCAATGCTTCCTAATAATGAAGCTCTTACATCCTCTTTTCCTTCAATGATAGCTCCTTGCTCTAGTGCCTGGAGGTAGCCCTCAAAGAAAGTAATCATTAAGTATTCCAATAACCCTTTTTTACTTCCAAAATAATATGAAATAAGAGCAGCGTTAACATTTGCTCGTTCGCAAATCATTCGTACGGAGGTTCCACTGTATCCTTGTACGTTAAAAAGAGAAATAGCCGAATCTATTACTTTTTGCTTAGTCCCATCTTTTACAGTAGTCATTACTATCCCCCTAGTGATGATAGCTTAGTTAGCCTAGTATATACTTCGATAAAGATAACAAATGTCCTTTTTTACAGAATTTCCTGCAATACTGCTTTGTTTTTACCTGTCCTCTTCGCTTCGTATAGACCTTCATCAGCTAGATTGAATAGCTTCTTCAAAGAATCATCTTTTCCTGTACTCCAAGATGATATGCCACAAGACACCGTGACCATTGGACTGGTTTCTTTACTCACAGCTCTAACAATACGTTCTGCAGCCATTACTCCAATTTCAGGTTTAATATTTGGAAGATAAATCGCTAATTCTTCGCCACCCCACCTTGCAGCAATATCCGTTTCTCTTATGCTCTTTTTCATAATATTAGCTACTTGAATGATGATATCATCACCAACTTGATGACCATAGGTATCGTTTATTTTTTTGAAATTATCAATGTCAAACAATAAAAAGCTTCCACCAGCGTCATGAAGCATTGATGTTTGAATTCTTTCATCTAAAAAGTTTCTAGAATACAGTTTAGTCAAATGGTCCGTGATGACTAGCTTTTCTAATTCTTCATGAAGCATAGAATTCGTAAAAGCCAATGTTGAATGGTAAATAAGTGATTGTAAAAGTTTAAAGTGATCAAATGTGAAATGATATGGGCTTGAATGTAACACGATGGCCATGCCTTTTAATTTCCCACTTTGGATCATCGGCACCGCCAAAAGAGAACGGAATCCTCCTAGCGAATATTGTTTCTCTTTTTGGATATCACCAATAAATAAAGATTCTTTTTCTTGCTTCACTTTATCACAAACTTTGGTAATTTCATGGATCGTTTCTGGAAAAAAGAAGTAACTTGTACTTCCTTCCATCACTACAATTTCCCCATTGGATTGATACATTACAAAACCAACCTCTTCGGCATTAAATGAAAGAAGAATTTGGTTTGTCATAAAATTAATAGAATCAGATAAACGCAAATTAGCATTTAGCTGGTGAGATGTTTGATTAATTAATTGTAAGTCCTCAATTAAATTTCTAGACTGTTGGTAAAGTTCTGTATTTTCAAGAGCATTTCCACCAATATCAGCAAGTAACTCTATAAATTCAAGCTCAAAATCATAGGTTACAAAATCTGGTGATGTCTTCAACTCTAAGACTCCATAAGAGCCTTGCTTCCCACGGAGAGGAGCATAGATGACAGGTAATCCAACTCCATTGGTGACAATTTCTATTTGACCTGTTAAATAAGCTACTTCCGCCTTCCCAGACTCATCATTAATACTATACTTTAATTGTTTTATCGGTAAATTTTGATGAACTTCCCATTCTCTAGTTAAGTATAAGACTACATCAAAACCTGAATATGCTTCTTCAAGAGCAAGCACTACTTCTTTTAAAATTTCACCAACATCCATAGAAGAATGAAATTTTTTTGTCACACTTAACAATAACTGGTTTCTCAACATTTCAACTTCTCGCTGTTCGTTCATCCTCGCCTTTTCAAAAAGAGGGGTTAGCTTCACCAAGTCATTAGAATAACCCTCTAATATTTCTTCTGAAACCGGATGACATAAAAAACCAATAACCAAAAGACCAAATGTATTTTTGTCTTTAAGTTGTATACTTACGAGGGACTGGTACTTTTCTTGTTTATTGCTAGTGAATAAATTTTTGTTAATAGAAATAATGTCAGTTCCTACAATACTTTTTGCTATACAAGATTGATTATCACGAAAGAAAACTTCTCCTGTTCCGACTATCGGCGTAAAATAATGTTCATTCATTACCTCATATAAGATGATTTCAATGGAATGTTCTGGAAATGCGTTTTTTGTCATTTCCTCTATGGCTGTTACCATCGCTGAGTAGGTAATATTATAATTAGTAGAGAGTAGTACCTTGCCAATTAAAGATTCAATATTTGTTTGATTATTTACATTCACGTTAAATACCACCACACTCAGTATATTTCTATTACTTTAAAAAGTAAGCCTTTTCAATACCATTGTTTAACTAAAAATTTACTATCTTTCCATTATACTTTAATTCTAAGATATTTGAATAGTTCATTTTTCTGCATTAAAACATAATAACGTATTATAATTGACTACTCAAGTAAATGACCTTGACATTAGATTCTATACATTATATAATTGCCTTTGTGTAAAAAGACAGCCACAGCAAACTTGGTATGGTTACTTATTTCATTTTGTTCCTCAATTCTTGCGGCTGAATTCATTGAGGTGCATCGTGTAACTTCTAGCTGTCGAAGCGAAGATGCATGAAAGCAAAATGACCTTGTCAAGAGATTGCTCAACGGTTGTTATTTTGCTCAAAACAAAATAACAAAGGAGGAGTCATTCATGGCTCGATATACTGGTCCATCATGGAAACTATCTCGTCGTTTAGGAATTTCACTAAGCGGAACGGGAAAAGAATTAGAAAAACGTCCTTACGCTCCTGGACAACATGGTCCTAACCAACGTAAAAAGATTTCTGAGTACGGTACACAACTTCAGGAGAAACAAAAACTTCGTCATATGTTCGGAATTAACGAGCGTCAATTCCGTCGTATTTTTGATGATGCTGGTAAAATGCAAGGAATTCACGGGGAGAACTTCATGATTCTTCTTGAGTCTCGTCTTGATAACCTTGTTTACCGTTTAGGCTTAGCTCGTACTCGTCGTGCAGCTCGCCAATTAGTAAACCATGGTCACATCGTTGTTGACGGTGGACGCGTTGATATTCCATCATACCGCGTGAAGCCTGGACAAACAATTTCTGTTCGTGAAAAATCTAGAAATGCTCAAGTCATTAAAGAAGCTCTAGAAGTAAACGACTTTGTACCTGGATACTTAACTTTTGATGCTGATAAATTAGAAGGTACTTACACTCGCTTACCAGAGCGTTCTGAATTACCTGCTGAAATTACTGAAGCTCTTATCGTTGAGTTCTACTCTCGTTAATCTACAACCAAATTTAATCCCGAGAAAATGTTGTACATCAACATTCGCTCGGGATTATTTTTTGTAGACTTATTCCCATAAAACTATTGTTAGGAGCACTGTGTAGAGCTTACTATTAACAATAACAAACCATCAATATATTTCCATCTGGGTCTTTGAAGTTAAACCAATGCCCATTCTCAATACCTGTCACAAATTCTACCTTACGTTCTTGTAAGAATTGATAGGCTCCATGTATGTCATCCGTATTGAAATGAAAAGCAGGGTTTTTATATGTAGAATCCTCATGATAAATGTTACTATCTAGTACAAGGTTTAATCCATTATTATCAAGAGGAATACAACAAAGATGACCTCCAATTATTTCAAACGTAGGTTCAAGATTTAGTATGGAACAGTACCATTCTCTTGCACTTTCGATGTTACTTACAGGGATAAATAAAGCGCCAACCTTACTTGATAGGATATTCATATCATCACTCTCCTAATAATAACGTAATAATTACAACTATATAACCGCTAATACTAATAGAAAAATTACTTATATTTCTGCTTCATGACGAAATAGTATTCTCTCGTGGAACAGTTGTATGTAGAAATTCCTCTTCTATTTTATAAAATTCTTCTTTTAATTGCTCTCTCCCTCCCATTTTTTCAAACCATTTTTCTACACGAGTAACATGCTCTTCGTCGCCCCTTACTTTTGCTTCAATCTTTACATAATCTTCGTAGCTATCATATTCCCATAAAGCAAAAATTTCTACCAAACCGTTTTTTTCTTCAGACATCCATCTTCCAACCAATCTTGCTCCGTATTTAAGTTGAGTCGGTAAAAGAGTCTTATTAAAATGTTCATTAAACGAATCTACAATTCCCGGAGCAACATGATACAGTTTTCTGCGGTACACCATTTTCCATTCCCTCCCAACTATTAAAAATTCATATATTCTCTATTTTATTAGCATAATCCTTGTCTGAATGAATTTAAATTTGAAATAGTTGTATAAATAGGTTTCATTATATGTCACGCTGTGATATAGTCGCAGTATGACATATTGTATCGTTACATACATTTTTGAAATCTAAACTTTCCTGATTGAGAGGTTTTTAAATGGATATAGAAAAGGTCCAAAAAGCTTATTTACCAATGACAGAAACAGCATACTACATTTTACTATCTCTAAATAAACCTCGTCATGGGTACGGAATTGTAAAGCACGTAGAAGAAATCACAAACGGCCGAATCCAGTTAGGTTCAGGAACCGTATACGGTACATTAACCAAAATGCAACGTGATGGCATCATTACAGTGTATGCAGATGAACAAAGGAAAACGGTATATGAAATATCTATACTTGGTAAAACAATTATTAATATCGAAATAAAAAGATTAAAAGAATTATATGATAACGGTCTGACATATGAGGAGGATTTCAATGTATAAAAACATATTTAGACCCATGTGGAGTTTTGATGTAGCAAAGACTGAAGAATGGCTTGGAGAAATGTCAAAACAAGGATTTCATTTCGTTCAGTTAAAGAAGAATTTACGTCTATTTGTATTTAAGAAAGGGGAACCCCAAGAAAAAACATACAAGATCGATTATGAAAAAGGACAAAAAGATCGTTTGCCACAGTCCCTTAGCGCTGACGGCTGGACACTCGTTTGTAAAAGTTCCCGTTGGTATATCATCAGCAATCAAAAATCAGCTTCTTTAATTAAAACAACACCTGTACGGAATGGAATTATTCAACGGAATCAAAAGTGGTATTATATCCACTGTGGATTTCTACTCTTTTTGGCTACAACCGGATTTGGTCACCTCATCAATTTACTATCGTTTCAATCCTACCCGGAAGTTATTTCCGAAACAACTGCGCCTCAGTCGTTTTCGCTTCCAGTAGTCGGCGTTCTATTTTTTGGGGGGATGCTAGCTTTTCTATCTATTTATTCTGTAACTAGTATTAGAAAATCAAATCGTTCCTTCTATGAACAAGAACCAGTGATTGACCATTATACAGATGGGGTTGTAGAAGGAGAAACACCTTTCTCGATGGAGGAAGAAGCTCAACTAAAAAAACATCATAAAATAATTGTAAAAAGAAAGATAGGGTGGTTCTATTCCCCTGATAAGATGGAAAAGTGGCTTGAGGACATGGAGGCTAACGGCTTACATTTATATCGAGTGAGTTGGTCAGGTATCAGCTTTTATTTTCGGGTAGGTCGTCCTCGTAACATGAGTTATTGCATTGAGTACCAAGGCATAGTAAAAAGAGAATCTATTGATTTACACAAAGAAATGGGTTGGAAATGCGCCTATTCTTCATCAACCGGGTTGCAAAAATGGATTATCTGGTCGCAGGAGTATCTTTCTACTGAGAAAAAACCACTGCTTTATAGTGATCCTGAAACGAAACAAAAACAAGCGAAAAAAGTAGCAATCACGTATTGTAGTATGTTTTTGCCATTGGCATTATCTTATGGCTACATCATTTCAAGTCATTCGTATATAGCTTTAAATAATGATTATATTACAATTGACTACCTATATCTTTTTGTTTTTGCGCTATCCATTCTTGTCTTTGGTACTCTTTCTGCAAAATCAGTTTTCTACTATTTTAGGATAAAAAATACATCATGATACAGAAAATAATGAGGCCGGTACGGAAATAGTAAAACATCTGCAATGGCTTCACTCACCACAAAGCCCGTAGTGAAAAACCCACTCACTTCAGCAAGTTCCGGTTTCGAACATTGCTTAGAGGGTTGGAGAAAAGGTTAAAAAACAACCTTTTCTCCAACCCTCTTCTCTATTATTTCCACTTAATCATAAAGTACTTTTTCTTCCCTCTTCGGATAATCGTAAATTCACCATCAATTTTAACTGCATCCCCTACTACTGCTTGTAAGTCAGTTTCACGAGTGCCGTTTACATAGATTGCTCCATTCGAAATATCTTCTCTTCCTTGGCGCTTTGATGGAGAAATGTTGGCTGCAATTAGTAAATCTAATAACGCTATTTCACTTTCTTCACACTCAAAAGATGGAACATCTTTAAACCCTTGTTTAATTTCTTCACCCGAAAGTTCAGCGATGTTCCCACTGAATAACGCTTCTGAAATACGAATCGCTTGTTCTAGTGACTCTTGGCCATGAACGAGTCTTGTTACTTCTTCTGCTAATTTACGTTGTGCCACTCGTTTCTCTGGGGCATTTTCAACTTCAACTGCTAGGCCGTCAATTTCCTCTTTCGTTAAGAATGTGAAGTATTTTAAGAATTTGACAACATCTTTATCATCTGTATTTATAAGAAATTGATAGAATTCATAAGGTGATGTTTTTCTTGCATCTAACCAAATCGCACCACCTTCTGATTTACCAAATTTCGTTCCATCACTTTTCGTCACTAATGGAATCGTAAAGCCAAACGCTTTCACTGTTTCTTCTGTTGATTTACGAATTAACTCTAACCCAGCTGTAATGTTGCCCCATTGGTCACTTCCACCAATTTGCAAACGGCAATTCTCTTCTTGGTAGAGTTTTAAGAAATCATATGACTGTAAAATCATATAGCTAAACTCTGTAAACGAAATACCGGATGTAATTCTTGATTCTACAGAATCCTTTGCTAGCATGTAGTTGACACTAAAGTTTTTTCCAACATCTCGTAAGAAAGATACAACATCAAGTGAACCAATCCAGTCATAGTTATTTACCGTTTTTGCAGCATTTTCTCCTTCAAAATCAAGAAACTGAGACAGCTGAGCTTTAATTCTGTCACTCCATTGTTGAACAATGTCTGTAGTATTTAGCGTTCTTTCAGCTTTTTTCCCACTTGGGTCTCCGATTAATCCCGTCGCTCCCCCAACAAGTGCTAATGGCTTATGACCAGCTAGTTGAAAACGTCGTAACGTTAATACTGTTAATAAATGTCCAATGTGCAAACTATCTGCTGTTGGGTCAAACCCACAGTATAACGTAATTTGACCGTTCTCTAATTGTTGCTTTAATCCTTCTGCGTCTGTTACTTGATTCACTAACCCTCGAAACTCTAAATCCTCTAATAAGTTCATCTAATCACTCCCTAATAAAATAAAAAACGCCCTCAAAAAGGGACGAATTTTATTCGCGGTACCACCCTAATTGAAGAACGTATCTTCCACTTCCTATGATAACGGTATAAACCGCCAATGATTCACAATCTACAAAGGTAGTTTGCTTATCTGGAGACTCCAGGTTGTACTTCGCTTCACATCTTTGTACTGGTTTTCACCGCCCACCAGCTCTCTAAAACAAAAAATGCAAGCTACTAAATCCCTTCAATGTCTTTTATTTAGCTTTGAATATTTTTACCATAAAAAATAAACATTGTCAATACATGAAATAGGTTAGTTCAAAAGTACTTATCATCAATCGACAGGGTATGCTATAATATTTGTATGTTTTGGGGAGGTACTATATGAAGGATAATATAAAAGAAGTTTTTTCAAAGCTTAGAGATTTTGGTGAGAGTTTACGACGCAATCGTTTTTTGCGTGGGATTGGGATCACATATCAAGTCACTTGGAATCTAGTTCTTCTTTTTCTTATTATTGGTTTGCTTTCTACGATTTTTGTCGGTGGAGTTGCAGCTGGTTATTTCGCTTCACTTGTAAAAGATGAACCATTACGCACCTATGAAGATATGAAGAAAGACATATACAACTATGAGGAAATTAGTGAGGTCTATTTTGCTAATGATGTTTTGTTAGGAGAATTACCTACTGAACTTGAACGAAGAGAAGTAAAGTTAAATGAAGTTTCTGAGCATGTCATTAATGCTCTAATAGCAACTGAGGACGAGTACTTTCATGAACATGAAGGCGTTGTTCCAAAAGCAATTTTACGTGCAACATTCCAAGAATTTGCAAATTCCTCCGTTCAAACTGGAGGAAGTACACTAACTCAGCAGCTTGTCAAAAATCAAATTTTAACAAGCGAAGTTTCGTTTGACCGAAAAGCAACAGAAATTTTGTTGGCCATGCGTCTTGAGCAATTTTTTGAGAAAGAGGAAATATTAGAAGCTTACTTAAATGTTGCTACTTTTGGAAGAAATGCTTCAGGACGAAACATTGCAGGAATTCAAGCTGCAGCTCAAGGGATTTTCGGAGTAGATGCAAAGGATTTAAATTTACCGCAAGCCGCTTATATTGCTGGCTTACCACAAAGTCCATTTGGCTATACTCCATTTACTGGTAGTGGTGAGGTAAAAGAAAATCTTGAACCTGGTTTAAATCGAATGAAAACCGTGTTACGAAGAATGAGAGACGCTGGATATATTAATGAACAAGAATACGAACGAGCATTAGCTTATGATATTCGCGAAAATTTAACGTCGCCTAAACCAAGTTCAATAGAGGAATATCCTCTTGTCACGTTTGAAACGGAACGAAGAGCTACTGATATATTAGCAACCATCATGATGGAAGACGATGGCATTGATTTATCTAAATTGGATGATGAAGAATTACTAACTATGAAAACTAGATATCGGGATAGAGCCGCACGAGATTTACGTCGAAATGGCTATAAAATCCATACCACAATTGATAAAGATATCTTTGATGCAATGCAAGAAGCTAGTCAAGATAACCGTTTATTTGGACCTGACCGAGACGGTGAACAAGAAGAAATGGCATCTATGTTAATCGAGAACAAAACAGGTGCGATTTTAGGATTTGTTGGAGGTCGTGATACATCACAAGAATACAATATTGCTACACAAGCACGACGGTCAAATGGATCTACAATGAAACCTTTATTAGCTTACGGTCCTGCTATGGAAATAGGAAATGTACAACCAGGTCACATTATCCCTGACGTACCTACTTTCTATACTGGCACGTCGACCCAAGTAAATAACTTTAACAGACAGCATCGTGGACTTATTACCGTTCGCGACGCACTTAAATATTCACAAAATACTGTGGCTGTTAAAAGCTTCCGCTTAGCACCACATGAACTTCGTCGTGGAACACTTGAAAAGTTCGGGATTACCACGTTAATTGATGGGGAACCTTTTGAATCTGCTGCACTTGGTGCTCTCGAACACCAAATTACAATTGAGCAAAACACTGCGGCATACGCGATGTTTGCCAATGAAGGACAATTTATTGATTCTTATTTTATTGAAAGAATTGAAACTACAGATGGTCAAGTGATTTATCAACATGAATCAGAACCTGTAGAAGTGTTTACTCCTCAGACTTCTTATTTAATGATTGATATGATGCGAGATGTTCTACGAAGCGGAACGGCTACTTATGTTCCAAGTCGGCTAAAATTCAATGCTGATTGGGCTGGAAAAACCGGTACATCTAATAACTTCCATGATGCATGGTTTGTAGCAACAAATCCTAATGTTACACTAAGTGTATGGGTTGGTTATCGTACTCCTAAGTCCATTGAAACAAGACCAGTTGGTGGATTAAGCTATGGCCAACGAACACAACAAATGTGGGCAAATATTGCTAATGCCGCTTATGATGTTCGACCTGAACTTATGGCACCGGAAAATCGTTTCCAAATGCCTGGTGGAATTGTTAGAAAGGAAATTTGCGGAATTTCAGGCTTACTTCCTTCAAAATTATGCCGTGAAGCCGGTTTAGTAAGTAGCGATTTATTTAATGCAAAATATGTTCCAACTAAAGTTGATGATAGTCTCCAAGAAGCTAAGTACGTTATTTTAGGCGGAGAGCCATATCTTGCGCTTGATAGTACACCATCAGAGTTTACATTTGATGGCGTTATGATAAAGGAAGATTATTTTAAAGATGTTGATTTGAGCGAGTACGTTCCGGATCATTGGAAAAATATCGTTCCTGACCGCCAAGCGGAAGAAAACGGTAAAGTACCAGGAAATGTATCTGGCGTGACCATTAATGGTAATACCTTATCTTGGTCTGAACACGGAGAACGTGATATTGTAGGATATCGTGTATACCGTGCCGCTAATGGTACTGATAAGTTTGAACTCTATGCTAATGTTGTTGAAAGAGATAACACGAGCACTAAAGTTGGCAGTGGTAAGTACGCATACTATGTCATTGCCGTAGACGTGGCTGGACAAGAATCTACCTCAACAAACATCGTGAGCCAAGATGGATGGTCTCCTGAGGAAGAAGAAAAAGAAGAACCTAACGAAGAAAAACCGAAAAAACCAAAACCGAAGCCTGAACGAGACCAGAATGGAAATGGTAACGGCAATGGCGATAGACCAAATCCTGCTCCTCGGGATGATGATGACGATGAACTAGATGTATTAGAAGGCGTATAAAAATAGACACCCCCAGAAGTTAACTTACTTCTGGGGGTTCTTTTGCTTACATATCATCAATCTTAATCATGGAGAAATACCACCTTTTTGGGTTATGATACAACTAACTAGAAATTAAGGAGGTTATCGACTTGATAATTGAAATGTGGACTGACTTCGCTTGACCATTTTGCTATATTGGCAAAAAGCGTCTGGAAGACGCTATTCAAAAAATTGAGCACCCTGTTCAAGTGACTTATCGTTGCTTTGAGTTAGATCCTACTATGGAGCGTCAGGTAGACTATACCATCTATCAAAAATTAGCTGATAAGTATGGAATGAGCTTACAACAAGCAAAGTCTACGTGTCAGAGTATGGAAAGTACTGCCCGAGAAGAAGGACTAGATTTTAATTTTGAAACGATGAAGTTAACAAATACATTTGATGCACACCGTTTAACGATGTACGCTAAAAAAGAAGAACTAATGCATGAAATGAACGACCGAATATTAAGAGCTTATTATTCGGAAGGCAAACATATTGGCGAACATTCCACTCTAGTTGAATTGGCCACTGACGTTGGCATCAACCCAGATTCTGCAAAAAAGATACTTTCAAGTGATGCATTTACTGCAGATGTTCGAAAAGATGAACAAATCGCTTCTCAATATGGTATAAGAAGCATTCCATTCTTTCTGATTAATGGGAAATATTCAATGACTGGTGCTCAACCAACAGACAGTTTTGTTGAAGCGTTAACTAAAATATACGAACAAGATGGACAAGATAGTCCTTTAAGTAAAAGCCATAAAACAGGAGTAAGTTGTGACGACGATAACGGGTGTGAACGATAAATTGTTCTTCTTTTTAGAAGCCGTAATGTGTTGTGACAATGTCTAATTCATTCCTCTTATTACGATGTTTTTCTGCGGAAAAGATTGTAACGGACAGGAGATCTCTTATTTCATGCTTTTTTCTGTTTTTTGTACTGTAACGGACACCAAGGGTCTTATTCTCCTAAAAAAAGGGGAAAAACATGTAATATAGCGAAAATAAGGGCTCCTGTGTCCGAACCAGATGAAATAAGCAAGTTTTATCGATAATAAGGTCCTCTGTGTCCGTTAAGAAAATAGGGTGGGACAAAAGGTTAAAAAACCTTTTGTCCCACCCAGTTTATTAATCTTCCATTGTTGATAAATCACCTGTTGGTAAATCAAGCTCCCATGCTTTAAGAACTCGACGCATAATCTTACCGCTTCTCGTTTTAGGAAGCTTTTCTCGGAACTCAATTTCTCTTGGTGCCGCATGAGCTGCCAATCCTTTTTTCACAAATAATCGAATTTCATCAATTAATTCTTCGCTTGGCTCATGTCCTTCACGAAGTGCGATAAACGCTTTAATAATTTCTCCACGAACTGGGTCAGGCTTTCCAATTACTCCTGCCTCAGCTACAGCTGGATGTTCAATTAATTTGCTTTCTACTTCAAATGGACCAACTCGTTCTCCGGCAGTCATGATTACATCATCAATTCTTCCTTGGAACCAGAAATATCCATCTTCATCCATGTATGCTGAATCCCCAGAAACATACCAGCCTTCAATTTCAAAATAGCTATTGTATTTTTCTGGATTGTTCCATACCGCTCTCATCATCGATGGCCAGCCTTTTTTAATCGCTAAATTCCCCATACGATTTGGTGGAAGTTCATTGCCTTGGTCATCAATTATTGCTGCTTTTATCCCTGGTAATGGTTTCCCCATGGAACCAGGACGAACTTCCATACATGGATAGTTACAGATAAGCTGAGCTCCTGTTTCAGTCATCCACCATGTATCATGAATACGTAAATCAAAGACTTTCATACCCCAACGAACCACTTCTGGATTTAGCGGTTCACCTACACTCAATAGGTGTCGTAAAGATGATAGGTCAAACTCTTTAATGACCTCATCGCCCGCACTCATTAACATTCTGAAAGCTGTTGGTGCACTATACCAAACAGTTACTTTATATTTTTCAATCGTTCCATACCAATCTTGCGGACTAAACCTTCCACCTCTAACGACATTTGAAGCCCCAGCCAACCATGGACCAAAAATCCCATAAGAAGTTCCTGTTACCCAACCTGGGTCTGCTGTACACCAATATACATCATCATCTTGAAGGTCTAACACCCATTTAGCCGTTTGATAATGTTGGATCATTGCGTTATGAACATGCAAAATTCCTTTAGGTTTACCAGTTGAACCTGAAGTGTAGTGTAGGATCAATCCATCCTCTCTATCAACCCACGTAATATCTAAGTCTGTACTAGCAGCTTGGAAGTGTTTGTTAAAGTCAATATATGGACCTTCTTCTTTTACATCGTCTCCGAAAATAACAACTTTCTCCAAATGCGGTAGGTCACCAACTGGTACACGCTCTAATAAAGCTGGAGTTGTAATAAGCACCTTCGCGCTACTATCTTCTAATCTATCGCGCACAGCACCTTCCATAAATGCCTCAAATAAAGGTCCTACTATAGCACCTAGTTTAATCGCACCTAATACTGAAAAATAAAGTTCTGGGGACCTCGGCATAAAAACGAACACCCTATCTCCCTTTTCAACTCCCAATGATTTAAGCATGTTTCCAGCCTTATTTGAGGATTCCATCATATCTTGAAAGGTATAAGTTTCATCACGTTTTGCATCACTATAATAAAAGGCGATTTTTTCTTTTTTATCTGATTTTGCATGGCGATCAATCGCTTCATAAGCAAGGTTAACTTGACCTGTTTCACTCCATGAAAATTCTTTTTCAACAGATAACCAATCAAACGACTGGCTTTCACTTTCATAATTTTTTAAATTATAATTGCCACTAACAGATGGAAGCGCTTGCACTTTCATTATGAACATCTTCCTCTCACTATGTATTTATTACTATCGCTTTTATTATAGTATATTTAAAATTTTTCATCAATTCGTAAATCTTGGAGTTTTACAAATACAAAAAAACTGTGACGAATAAAAATTCAAAAGAACCATCACTTTCTTTCATGTATAATAGTAATAAATGAAAATTATTCTTCTGATTACCTCTACAAAAAGGTGGTTAACCCTGTGATACATGTAAAGCAATATTATCAAAGAGAGATTCCTTACCAAGACAGGACTCTTATTTTAGAAGGTCCTGTTCCTAAAGAACAACTACAAGAACTTCAATTTCACGAAGGATTAGTTGCGTTTCGTACACCTGAAAAACAAAAAAAAGCTCTCTTAGAAATAGCTGAACTACCAGAAGGAAGAATTAACATAGCTCGTGATGGAAATACAATTATTGGTTATGTGACGTTTGTTTATCCAGATCCTCTTGAAAGGTGGTCTGAGGCAAACATGGAAAACCTCATTGAACTTGGTGCCATAGAAGTAGCCAAAGACTATCGAGGTGTAAAGGTAGGAAAGAATCTACTCGAATTATCGGTTCTTGATGATGCTATGGAAGATTATATTATTATTACAACAGAATATTACTGGCATTGGGATTTAAAAGGAAGTGGTTTGTCGGTATGGGACTATCGAAAAGTCATGGAAAAGATGATGAATGCAGGTGGCTTAGAGTGGTATGCAACGGACGACCCAGAAATATGTTCTCATCCTGCTAATTGCCTTATGGCAAGAATCGGAAAACGTGTGAAATCAGAATCGATTCAAGAGTTTGACCAATTGCGTTTCCGTAATCGGTTTATGTATTAAGAAAGGAAGATTCCAAATGATTATAGAAGAAATCATGAAAAAGAATGTTGCGACATTAGAAGATTCAGCAACCATTGCTGAGGCTATTGAAGTGCTAGCTAAGCACCGAATTCGACATATACCGGTAGTAAATAAAGAGGTGGAAGTTATCGGCATTATTTCTGACCGAGATATTCGAGACGCTAGTCCTTCAATCTTTCATTCAGAAGAACATATAGAAGATTTCCAAAAACCTATAAGCGAAATTATGAAGAAGAACGTAATAACTGCACATCCGCTAGATTTTGTCGAAGAAGTTGCATCTATTTTCTATGACCATCATATTGGTTGTCTCCCCATTGAAGAAGATGGAAAATTAGTAGGTATTATTACTGAAACTCAAGTTCTTCATAAGCTTGTTGAATTAATGGGCGCACATCAACCAAGTTCACAAATTGAAGTGAAAGTTGAAAATATTACAGGAATGCTTGCTGAAATTGCAGCTATATTTAAACGAAAGAAAGTAAACATTACCAGTGTATTAGTCTATCCAAGCCAAGATGAGAAATTTAAAATACTCGTTTTTCGTGTTCAAACGATGGACCCAAGATCCATTATTTCTGAAATTGAAGGCGAAGGTTATGAGGTGCTATGGCCAAACATGCCCGGTGTTAACCTATGATAAGTGATGCAGCATTTGTTTTTTCACAAGAACAACTATCCTATCGATTTAATAAAGACCACCCTTTTAATCATTTACGTTTGAGCTTAACATATGACTTACTAGAAAAAATGGGTGCCATCTCACCAGAGAATATTGTAGAACCTCGAATTGCTACTGATGAGGAAATCGCTTTAGTCCATGATGAAAAGTTTATTGATGCTGTGAAGAATGCTAGTAAAGGCTTATTAAGTGAAGCTGTTGCTGCAAATTACGGTCTAGGTACGGAAGATACACCTATCTTTGAAAACATGCACGATGCTGCAGCACTTCTCGTTGGTGGAACCTTAACCGCTGTCGACCTTGTAATGGAAAACAAAGTGAGCCATGCTCTTAATCTCGGTGGCGGCCTCCATCATGGTTTTCGGGGAAAAGCTTCAGGCTTTTGCATTTACAATGATAGTTCGATAGCGATTGAATACTTAAAGCGAAAATATAACGCCCGTGTTCTTTATGTAGACACCGATGCTCATCATGGTGATGGCGTGCAATGGGCTTTTTACGACGACCCTGATGTATGTACATTATCCATTCATGAAACAGGACGTTATCTCTTTCCTGGAACCGGCAATGTAAATGAAAAAGGCCAAGGTCAAGGTTATGGTTTTTCAATCAATGTTCCGTTAGATGCCTTTACAGAAGACGAATCCTTTATGGAAGTTTATGAAACTAGCTTCAAAGAAGTTATTGAATTTTTCAAGCCTGATGTTATCTTAACTCAAAATGGTGCTGATGCTCATCATTTTGATCCATTAACTCACCTTTGTGCATCAATAGAGTCCTATAAAAAAATTCCTCGACTTGCTCATCAACTCGCTCATCAATATTGTAATGGTAGATGGATCGCAGTAGGTGGAGGCGGCTATGATATTTGGAGAGTCGTTCCTAGAGCATGGGGGTATATTTGGTTAGAGATGACAAACCAAACTAGTTTAGCACAGGGAAAGTTACCGCAAGAATGGCTAGATGCTTGGAGTTCAAAATCTGAAACGTCATTGTTACCTTCTTGGCAAGACCCACCCAACTTATTTACACCGATTCCGAGAAAAACAGAAATTACAGAAAAAAATAAAAAGATGTTAGAAAAAGCACTGTATCATATACGAACTGAAATGAAAACGCAATCATAAAAAAACGGCAAAGCCGTCTTTGACTAATTGCGATGTGCGAAGCCACTGCCCTCTCTTGAAAAGTATATTAATAAGTGTACTTCTTATTAATATACGCGCAGTGAGCGAAACCATCGCCCTACCTGATCTAGCTTAAAAGACATCTATGAGCATCTAAATTTTTTATACTTTCTTATCTTTTAATAAAAGGCGTGACAAAAAGGTAGGCAGTTTACCTTTTTGTCACGCCCTCTTTTAACTAGTTTTGTCTCGTTTTCTTATTGCTAAAGTGATTATGTTATAACTGACTGACGATATGTTTAACCATGGCATGTGATTGAGTAGAAGCGAGCACTGTAAATTCTTCAAAACTCATTTGAGCTTCATGATTGGCCTTATCTGAGATCGAGCGAATAATAACAAATGGAATTTCATTAAGCGCTGCTACTTGTGCGACTGCAGCTCCCTCCATTTCCACACAAGTACCTTGAAACTGCTCATGAAGTGATAACACTAAATGGTGGTCAGCAATAAACTGGTCCCCACTCAAAATCTTCCCTCTTTTTGTTTTTCCCTTAATGACGGCAGCTGCTTTCTCTGCAAGAGTAACTAGTTGCTCATCCGCGATAAATTCTGATGAGCGGTGAAACATTGGAATTTCTCCTTTTTTAAAACCTAAAGGACTTGCATCAATATCGTGTTGCATCGCACTTGTAGAAATAACAACATCACCCACATTTAAATCAGGATCAAGTGCTCCTGCAACTCCTGTGAATATGATGTTATCTACCAAGAATTTATCTATCAATAATTGTGTTGTAATGCTCGCATTGACTTTGCCTACTCCTGATTTACAAAGCACTATATTTCTTCCTTGATATGTACCTTCATAAAATGTAATTTGTGCGTAAACGACTTCATGTGAGATGATCATTTCCTCTTTTAGAAGTGCAATTTCTTCATCCATTGCTCCGATAATTCCAATTTTCATATGTTCAACTCCTATTCTGGTTGATACGCTTCTTTGCAAATTTTTCCTTATAATAAAGAGGTGACTCAAAAAGGATATTAACTAAGAGCACTGTAAAAAGTTATACCGACTTTTTCAGTGCCCTCCTCTATTAACTACCTTTTTAAATCAGCCTCAAGTCATTAAAAATCACCATTCGCTTTTGGATCTGAGATTACAATAACGACTCTTCGATTTAACTGTAAATTGTCCTCCGTTGTGTTCGGAGCAACGGGTTGTGTGTCTCCGTAGCCAATAGCCACAAAACGATTTGAATTGAGATTATGTTCGTCAACAAGGTATCGAATCACACTGCTAGCTCTAGCTCCTGATAACTCCCAGTTCGATGGAAAGCGAAACGTAGAAATTGGTCTTGCATCAGTATGACCTTCTACCTTCACAAGATTAGGAACTGATTTTAACAGTGTTCCAACCTTGTCTAAAAACAATTCAGCATCTGGTAAAATATCTGCTTCCCCGGAAAGAAAAACTGCTTTTTCTTGTAAAACTAAAACAACTCCTCGGTCATCCCTAGTTGCTGATATCATATCCGTTAGCTTATGTTTTTCTAAAAAACGTTGTACTTCTTTTAAAAGGTCATCCATTTCATCGACAACCTCTTCAATTTCCTCTACTGTCGGTTCACTCTTTTCTTCTTCTAATGAATGATCAAGTTCAACAGCTGATGGAAGAAAGTCTAGCACTTGTCTTTGTTGAAATGATTCGGCAATGACTCTAAACTTCTCAGCATCAACCACAGACATTGAGAATAATAGAATAAAGAATACTAGAATTAATGTCATCATATCCGAAAAGGTTACCATCCACTTTGGTGCACCTTTATCATTTTGTTGCTTCCTACGCCTGAACATTAGACGAAGCTCCTGATAGTTTACTTAGTTTAACATGATTTGGGATAAAAGCACTTAACTTTTCTTCTAGGATTTTAGGATTTTGACCTGATTGAACTCCGATTACTCCTTCTACAATAATCTGCTTAAAAAATACTTCTTCATCCGTTTTATTCTCAAGCTTCGCTGCTATTGGTAAAAATACAAGGTTCGCCAAAACCGTTCCGTATAAAGTGGTTAATAACGCAATCGCCATACTTGGTCCAAGCTTTGCTGGGTCATTTAAATTTTGAAGCATAATGACAAGTCCGATTAACGTTCCAATCATTCCCCAAGCAGGGGCGTATTCACCCATCTTTAAGAACAACACTCTACCCTTGCGATGTCTTTCTTCCATTGCTACCACCTCAGCCATCATAATATCTTTTATGACTTCAGGCTCGATTCCATCCACTGCAAGTAATACACCCTTTTTTATAAAAGGGTTTTTCACAGTTTCGATTCCAGCTTCAAGAGCAAGAAGACCCTCTCTTCTCGCCTTCCCCGAAAGCTCCACAAAAGTGTCCACTAAATCTTGTATACTTTGTTCTTCCTGGTGAAAAGCTTCACTAAGAACCTTTGGGATCGTTTTCAGGTCTGTCCACGAAAAGTTAATAAGCACTGCAGCAACGGTTCCACCAAATACGATGAGAATCGATGCAATTTGAATAAAAAAGACAAGACCAGAAATACCTGAATTTGAAAAAACGGCAAGAAGCAAAACGGATATCCCTATAAAAATACCTAGTAAAGTTAATATGTCAAACTTTCTCATGTCTCTCTCCCAACTGCTAGTACCAACTAATTCGAAGTCGATTTACGAAATTCAATTCGATGAGGTAGCTCAACAATATGGTCCTGAACTTCCTCTTTATTCATGTATTTCGTCAATAATCGCATGGATACAGCACCGATGTCATACATTGGTTGAACAACAGTAGAAAGTGTTGGTCGAACCATCGTTGCTAGTCTAGTGTTATCAAATCCAATGACTTCAAAATCATCTGGTATATGATAGCCTTTATCTTGTGCTCCATGAATGATTCCTAGAGCCATTTCATCTGAAGAAGCAAATATTGCGGTAGGCTTGTCTTCCATTTCAAGAAAACTATCCATTGCTTCAATTCCCGAATCATACGTATAGTCTCCAATTTTCACTAAGCTTTCATCAAAAGGAATTCCTGATTTTTCAAGAGCTTCTCGGTAACCAGCAAATTTTTGAAATCCATTTACAGGGTCCTCTAGCGAACCTGATAACATACCAATCCTCTTATGCCCATTAGCGATAAGATGAGTTACCGCATCAGCAACAGCTTGTTTATAATCAATAATAACTGAAGGCAATGATTTTTCTTTATCTAAAGTTGCAGCAAGTACAATAGGAACAGGAGAACGCTTTAATTCATCCGCAAGTTCATCACGAATTTGAGCTCCCATGAAAATAATTCCATCTACTTGCTTTTCCAACAACGTATTTATCAGATGAATCTCTTTATCCTTGTTTTGATCAGAGTTACATAAGATAATGTTATACTTGTACATCGTAGCAATATCTTCAATTCCCCTTGCTAGCTCTGCAAAAAAGATGCTAGAAATATCCGGGATAATAACACCTACTGTTGTTGTTTTCTTACTAGCTAACCCACGTGCAACTGCATTTGGACGGTAGCCTAATCTTTCAATTGCTTCTAGTACTTTCTTTCTAGTTGCTGGTTTTACATTTGGGTTTCCATTCACTACCCGAGAAACCGTTGCCATTGACACCCCAGCTTCTCTAGCCACATCATATATTGTTGTATTCACATTGACCCTCCTTAAGGTATAAATACACGTCTATTATTTTCAAGATTGTTACTGTAATCATACGACACATTGAGGAGGTCCGCAATCTCTTTACATTACTTATATCGACAGAAAAAGCAATATTTTTAATGAAATGTCGAATTTCCATTGTGTCCTTCTTAATTTCCATACCCTTATATTCCCACATTACTCTTTTAATATAAGAAAAACGGCAAAGTCGTTTTTCTTATGCGATGTGTGAAGCCACTGCCCTCTTTTAAAAAGTGCTTTATTAAGTGCACTTTTTAGTAAAGTACGTGCAGTGTGCAGAGCCATCGCTCTTCCTTGAGTAACCATAAAATCTTATTCTTCCATAGAATAATCTCTACCTCTTTTAAAAGTCACACAAAATTAGGGTTCTTTTGTGTGACCCGTAGAGAGCGGATCCAGTGCTCTGCCTTGCGAAACAGATGGATTTTTTATATAGACAAAGAGGGTATCCCAAAAGGCTATTAACCTTTGGGACACCCTCCGCTGTTATATTAAAGTTTATATAGCCCAGATGCTCTTAACTCTGAGATAAACTCTTTGAACTCATCGATGTTCATTTGTTGTGCTGAATCTGAAAGCGCTACTGCCGGATCAGGGTGAACCTCAGCCATAACAACATCTGCACCAATTGCTAACGCTGCTTTTGCAGTAGGAAGTAACAAATCTTTTCTTCCAGTTGAATGCGTCACGTCTACCATAACAGGAAGGTGAGTTTCTTTTTTAAGAATAGGAACAGCAGAAATATCTAACGTATTTCTTGTTGCCTTTTCATACGTTCGAATTCCTCTTTCACAAAGCATAATATTTGTGTTTCCTTTAGAGATGATATATTCAGCCGCATGAATAAACTCATCAATAGTAGCTGATAATCCGCGTTTTAATAGAACTGGTTTATCAACAGAACCCGCAACTTTCAATAACTCAAAGTTATGCATGTTTCTTGCACCAATTTGAATAACATCAACATAATCTAAAGCTACTTCAATGTCTTCTGGTCGAACGATTTCACTAATAATCGCCATATCATATTCATTAGCTACTTGTTTAAGAATTTGTAATCCTTCAAGACCAAGACCTTGGAAATCATAAGGTGACGTTCTAGGTTTAAATGCTCCACCACGTAATAATCGTACACCTTGCTCTTTCATAGCTTTTGCTACTGCAGCAACTTGCTCATAGCTTTCGACAGCACATGGCCCCATTACTAAACGTTGAGTTCCATCACCAACTAATTCACCTTTTAAGTCAACTACTGTATCTTCTGCTTTATTTTTACGAGAAACTAACAATACTTTCTTTTTGTCATCTTCTTGTAACTTTAAGCTTGCTTTGAAGATTTGCTTAAATAAGTGCTGGATTGCTGGTGTTTCAAATGGTCCTTTATTATGTTTTTCAATAAGGTCTAACATATCTCTTTCACGAACAGGGTCGAAACGAGTAACTCCTTGCTTTCCTTTTACTTTACCGATCTCTTGAACAAGACTTGCACGCTCATTAATAAGCTCTAGGATTTTTAAATTCACATCATCTAATTGGGTTCTCAACTGTTCTAATTCATTACTCATGTTCTCCACTCCTCTTATGTGTCCACTTCTATTGGACATTCTCGTATTTAAAAATTATTATAAACCATAACAAACTGAATGTCACGATCTTTTTCTTTAACAATTAAACGCTTTTAAGCGCTAAAGCGTTTAAAATAAAACAAGACTATGCGTAAACCCTAATTTATATTACAATTCAAGTAAATGCAATAGTTTAATTCATATCTTAATAAAAGGCCAATAATTAAAAGAAGGTGTGTTACTCATGAGTAAGAAAAATTCCACCCCGATATTTTCATTAGATATTGGTACCCGTTCCATTGTCGGCTTATTATTGCAAAAAAACAAAACTGACCTCTATGAAATCCTTGATATAGAAATATTAGAACATGATGAACGTTCAATGTTAGATGGGCAAATTCATAACGTTATCGCCGTTTCAGAAACGATAAAAAAAATAAAGGACAAGCTTGAAAGTAGACATGGCCAACTAAAAAAAGTTTGTGTTGCTGCAGCTGGACGTTCCTTAAAAACGAAACGGGCATCTGTAGATCTTGATATTAAAGGAATGGATATCGGATCAGAGGATGTATTTCATTTAGAACTAAGCGCGGTCCAACAAGCACAATTTGATTTAGCTACTGAATTTGAAGACCAAAAGAGCTTTAATTACTTTTGTGTCGGCTATTCTGTTCTTGACTATCGTCTTGACGGAGAAAAAATTGGAAGCTTAATAGAACAAACTGGTACGACTGCGTCGGTAGAAGTAATTGCTACTTTCCTTCCAAAAGTAGTTGTGGAGTCTTTAATTGCAGCCTTATCAAAGGCAAATCTTGAGTTAGAAGCGTTAACACTTGAGCCTATAGCAGCTATTAACGTTCTGATTCCTCCTTCAATGCGACGATTAAACGTTGCCCTTGTTGATATTGGCGCCGGGACATCTGACATCGCGATTACCGATGAAGGAACAGTTGTAGCCTATGGAATGGTTCCAGTAGCTGGGGATGAAATAACGGAAGCGTTGAGTGATCAATTCCTCTTAGATTTTCCCGATGCTGAAACAATGAAAAGACAATTAAATGAAGTAAGTGAAGTGACCATCACAGATATTTTAGGGTTTGACACTACAATGGATAAAAATGAAGTCGTCAATGCAATTACAGGTGCCATTGATGAACTAGCTACTGCGATAACGACAGAAATACTAGAACTAAATCAAAAGCCACCAAAAGCTGTTATGCTCGTTGGAGGTGGCAGTATGACTCCAAACCTTGGGAAACATATCGCTGAAAAATTACGCTTACCTGAAAATCGAGTAGCGATAAGAGGAATCGATGCCATTCGATTAATTGAGCAAACCGATAAAGTGAAAGCTGGTCCAGAATTAGTTACACCTATCGGGATAGCGATAGCTTCCAAAGAAAACCCAATCGAGTATATTAGTATTAAAGTGAATGAACGAGCTGTTCGTTTGTTTGATATTAAAAAATTGACAGTGGGTGACGGCTTATTAGCAGCTGGCATTGAAATTTCTAAATTATATGGGAAACCAGGGATGGCTTTAATGCTTGAAGTAAATGAACGCCTAATATCAGTTCCTGGTCAACACGGAAAATCGCCAACTATCATTAAGAATGGTGAATTGACAACGATCGATGCTTCAATTAAAGCAAACGATGTCATTCATGTCGAACGAGGAACAAATGGAACCATGGCTTCTGCAACCATTGAGGATGTAGTAGGTGAACTTCCAACTATTCATTTAACGATAAACAACCGTCCAGTTGCTCTTCCTGCAATTGTTTATAAGAATGGTGAAATCACTACTACTCAAGCTGCTCTACAAGATAGAGACAAAGTTAAAATTAAGGTACCGAATACAATTGAGCAAGTATTAACTGTTGCCAAAATATCAGTTAGACAAGATGACTTTAAACCATTTTACGTATTTGTAGATGATAAAAAAATGGTATTAACCTCACTTCGTCAAGCCCTGTTGAGAAACGGAAAAGAGGCTGATTTAACGACACCGATTGCAAATGGCGACCGCATTACAATTGAAGTGAAAAAGCCTGCATTAACTGTTGAAGATGTTTGTAGTAAACTCTCAATGCAAGCAACGAAAACGATCACTGTATTCTTTAATGGAGAACCCGTCACACTAAGCAAACCTAGCATAAAATTAATTCGCAACGGCTTATCATTGAGCGCCTCTGATACGGTTCAAAATGGTGACTACTTCCGTACCGAGTTTCTTGAAACAAGTCCATTTATCTTTCAAGACCTGTTTCGTTACGTAGATGTTGATGTGACTCCAACGGGTAACAGTAAATTACTTGTTTTAAAAAATGGAGAAAATGCCGGTTTTAGCGACACGATCGAAACTGGAGACAATCTCGAAGTTCGTATGGAACCGATTTTAAATGGGTAATACAAAACTAGAGGGTGTGACAAAAGGTTAACCTTTTGTCACACCCTCTTTTTTTATTTTTCATCCCAGACGGTTTGAAGTTTCTCGTTAGTGATATTCCAATGGGAATCATTCCATACCACTTCTCCGTCTTTGAAAAGTAGCGCTTGTGGCGATTCATGCTTTACCTTAAATCTACTTGCAATCTCATTTGAAAGTGGACGAGCTTCTTGTACATTCAAATAATAGAAGGTAATGTCCTCTAAAAATTGCGCAAAGGAAGTAAATTCTTCAAACGCAGCATGACTAATCGGACATGTCGTGCTATTTTTTAGAAAAAGTAGTTTTGAGTTTTGTTGAAGAATCTCATTAAATTCTGATTCAGTTTCGATTTTTACGATAGCCATTTAAGGTCTCCTTATTTTTGGTCAGACGTTTCGTCGTCGACTACTTCTTCTTTAAGACTAGCTACTTCATTTTTAACAGTCTCTAATATTTGTTCCTTGCCTTCTTCGACTTGTTCACTAACATCCGCTACAAAATCTTCGGCTTTCTCTCTTGCAGTTTGCGCATCTTGAGCTACACTATTCGTAACATCCTTCACTTTCTCGATGACTTGAGCAGATTGCTGAGAAACGACTTTAGCTACATTTGATGATTTTTCTTTGGCTAACGCTGCAAACTCATTGCCTTTTTCATAAGCGGTTGACGTGAATTCAGATGTTCTTTCTTTTGCTTGCTGTGCTTGTTCTGAAATGTCGTGGCGTAATTCTTTCCCTGACTTAGGAGCTAACAATAATGCTGCAGATGCACCAACAATCCCTCCGATTAATGATCCAATTAAAAAGTCTTTCGTATTCATATCACCCATTTAAATCTCCTCCTTTTGATTTTGAACAACTTCAGCTTCAGTTTTGGCTTTTCTTTGTTTCCATTTACTATAAAAGTCTAGTGCCACATTACCCCATTGAACCACTTGGGCAATTTGGTCAGATTGACGCTCAGTTTGCTCTGCCACGTTTGTTGATACTCGTGAGATCGAACGGTTTATCGTCTGAACAGAATCCCCTATCCCTTTTACTGAGTTAAATAAACTGTTTAATGATTCAGACTTGGCTTGTATGTCATCTGCCAACTCATTTGTTCTATGTAACAATTCTTCAGTTTCTTTCGTAATCCCTTTAAGTTGAAGTTCTATATTTGCCACTGTATTGGCCGTATGTTCAAGGGTTTTAGTTGCAGCTTTCAAAGTTTGAGTACTATAGATAACTAGCCGGATTATAAATATAGATAACAGTACAAAAGCTACGGCAATGAGAGCAACACTTATTTGATATATCACTGCTTGTCCACCTCCCTCTATAGGATATTTACCCACACAACAAAATTCTAAACAAACCTCAACGATCCATTCGTGAAAAATGTACAATATCCTTCCCTTATGATATCATTTCAACGACATTTACAATAGAAAAGACACTTATTGGGAGGTTTTTTTATGAAGGATCATAGAATTGAAACATTGGCCTTTAATTTAATCCACCATTCGATACGACTCCAACGAGGAGAGAAGATTTTGATTGAGAATTTTGGCTTGCAACGGGAATTAGTGACAGCTCTCGTTCATGAAGCCACTAAGGTCGGCGGAGTTCCTTTTGTTACTTTAAAAGATCATCAAGTTGAACGTGCCTTATTATTAAACGGATCAGAAGAACAGTTAAACCTAACTGCTAAGTTTGAAGCCAATCGCATGAAAGAAATGGATGCCTATATTGCCATCCGTGCAGGAGATAATATTTCTGAGTTATCCGATGTTCCTGATGAAAAGATGACATTACATAGTAAAACGGTGGGTACAAAAGTGCACCGTGAAATTCGAGTTCCGAATACTAAATGGTGTGTACTCCGTTACCCTACATCATCTATGGCGCAATTAGCTAACATGAGTACTGAGGGATTTGAAGACTTCTACTTTAATGTATGTAACCTAGACTATAGTAAGATGGATAAAGCTATGGACGCGTTAGTAAATCTAATGAACACTACTGACAAGGTCCGCATAACAGGGCCAGGAACAGAACTTACCTTCTCGATTAAGGATATACCTGCTATTAAATGTGCTGGTGAGTTCAACATTCCTGATGGAGAGGTGTTTACTGCCCCTGTAAAACAGTCAGTTAATGGTACAATCACTTACAATACACCCTCCCCTTATCAAGGAACAACCTATGAGCAAATAAGCTTTACCTTTAAAGATGGAAAGATTATAGAAGCAACAGCAAACCATGAAGATAAAATTAATCATGTTTTAAACACAGATGAAGGCGCGCGCTATATTGGGGAATTTGCAATTGGAGTGAATCCATTTATCCAACATCCGATGAAAGACATTTTATTCGATGAAAAAATCGACGGTAGTATCCATTTCACACCGGGACAATGCTATGAAAATGCTTCAAACGGCAATCAATCAGCGATTCACTGGGATATCGTGCTCATTCAAAGACCTGAGTACGGCGGTGGAGAGATTTACTTCGACGATGTTTTAATCCGAAAAGATGGACGGTTTGTATTAGACCAATTACAAAGTTTAAACCCTGAAAACCTAAAATAAAAAAAGCGACAAGTCGCTTTTTTTAGAACCAAGGAGCGTAGCCATTGCCTTTTTTAAAGTATTTTACAAGTGCCTTTCTTGTAAAATACGCGCAGTGTGCAAAGCCCTTGCTCTTCCTGAGTTATCCTGCTGGGCTTGTTTAGGCTTTCTAAAAGTCAAACAAACGCAATCCAGTGCTCTTCTCGGATCATCTTACTCAATTATTTCTTATATTAAAAAGAAAGGGGGTGTCACTAGGTCATACCATTGGACACCCCCTTCTACTTATTTTATAGAACTTTCATACGCTTGTTGGAACTTTTGAATATCCCCTGCACCCATAAAAAGAAGAACTCCGTTTTTATGTTGAGCCACCCTATTCATGTCTGCTTCTGAAATCAGTTCTGACTCCGGTATAAGCGATTGTAAATCTTGAATACTTAGATTCCCGTCATATTCACGAGCTGAACCAAAAATATCACATAAATACACTTTATCTGCTTGGTTTAGGGTTTCGGCAAATTCATTTAAAAACGTTTTTGTGCGCGTAAAGGTATGCGGTTGGAAAATAGCGACAACTTCCTTTTCTGGATACTTCTGTTTGGTCGCTTGAATTGTAGCAAAAATTTCAGTAGGATGGTGCGCATAATCATCAATCAAAATTTGCGTACCTACTTGCTTCTCGCTAAATCTGCGTTTTACTCCTTTAAATGTAGCTAAACTCTCTTTTAATACCATCACATCTACATTTTCATAATGACAAAGTGCAATAACGGCAAGAGCATTTAACACATTATGGTCTCCGAATCCTGGTATCGTAAATGATCCATAATTAGTATTTCTGATATATACATCAAAAGACATTCCTTCTGGAGTTACTGTGACATTTCTTGCTTGGAAATCATTATGTTCTCCAAACCCATAAAATACTACTGGTACATTGGCATGAATCCCTTGTAAATGTTGATCATCTCCACAAGCTACAATTGCTTTATTTACTTGCATCGCCATCGATTGAAATGCTGAGAACACATCCTCTACATCTTTAAAATAATCGGGATGGTCAAAATCAATATTTGTCATAATGCAATAGTCAGGTTGGTAATTTAAGAAATGGCGGCGATACTCACAAGCTTCAAACACAAAGTATTGACTATTCTCTTCGCCTTTTCCTGTTCCGTCACCGATTAAGAATGAAGTGGGATGGGCAGAGCCAAGGACGTGTGATAATAAACCGGTCGTTGAGGTTTTTCCATGTGAACCCGTAACCGCGACACTCGTAAAATTTTTAATAAATTCTCCAAGAAACTGCGGATACAGTTTCACTGGAATATCTAATTGTTTCGCTTTCACTATTTCTTCGTGTGGGTCTTTATAGGCCGGTGAAGAAATAATCGTTTGTCCCTCTTTTATGTTTTCTTCGTTAAACGTAAAGATTGGAATTCCCTTTTCTTCTAACGGCTTTTGGGTAAAAAACGTTTTATCCACATCAGAACCTTGTACCGTTTCATTCATATCATGTAAAATTTGAGCAAGTGCACTCATTCCAGAGCCTTTTATTCCGATAAAATGGTAAACAGTCATTGACTGGACCTCCATACATTGTTGATTTCATATAACATCTATAGCTATCACTTTTCATACATTTTCTTATTATAACAGAAAAAAACGGAAGAGAAAAACTATTCCTTTACCCATTAATTTCAAATAAACTAATGAATGACTTTAGCTAAAATAGCCTTCAATGGTCAGTATATGTAACACCTAACAGAAAAGACCATCAAAAAATGGGTGCAATTGGATACTCGTAGGAAGTGGCCAATTGACTACGAAAAAGTATGTGTAAGCGAAATAAAAGCCATGCTATTTTCCTGTAGCATGACTTTCTTCTCTTCTAATGTTCTACTAGCTCTAGACGTGGGTTTGGATGATATCGTCGTCCTGCTTTCGCTTGTTCTTTACCGTTTAATTTGACGTTATCACCGGTAAATCCAATATTAATTTTTAATAAACTACTTCCGACTCCATAAATATCAACAGGAACTACCGCATCCTCATACTTTGCGATTCGCTCAGCAGTGAACCCTCCCGTAGCAATAATCTTCACATGTGTAAAGCCTTCCTTGTCTAGAGCCTCCCTGAGAGCAAATAAAAGCTCAGGATTAGCTCCACGAGGGTCAAATGATCCTAATACATCCATGTTCCGACAAAAATACTTATCGACCATGGTACGTGACGTATCAACTCTTACACCTTTTAGTGTTTCTCCAAACTCTCTAGCTACCTTAAGAGAATCGGTGATTACATCATTATTATAGTCAACTAATGCCATTAGTTCATCTTCAGGAAACGTCTCTTTGTACGCCTGTGTTGCTGCAACTACATCACCTTCAAACAATTGAATTAACGCATGAGGCATTGTACCCATCCCCTTTTTGCCCCACCATTCATGCATCGCATGAGTAGCCTGAGCTTGCGAACCACCAATGAAAGCGGCGTAACCGTCTCCAGCTTGTTGGGTAAAATGGTCATCACGGTCACCCATAAAAATCACTGGTTTTTGTATGCCTGAACGTCTAGCAGATTTTACAACGTTATACACATTAGTCGCCACCGATGTACGTCTTGCAAAGATTCCATCAATTATTCCTTCTAAATAACCAAAATTCTGATAAGGCCCAGTGATTGTTAAGACAGTCTCAAAAGGAGCAATTTTGTCGCCATCCTTTAAGGAATGAATTTCCAAGCTATCTGGGTTTTTCGCAAATGTTTTGACTAATGCAATAACCTCATCTGTTCCACATAAAATCGCATTTGTTTTTTGGAAGAACTGCATGGTCACAATATTTTCAGCACGAAACTTTTCGACAATTTCTCTTGTCTTCAAAAAATAAACCGCTGAAAACCATCCTTCTTTTACACGCTCATCAAATTTAAATGTCTTGTTTGTAAGTCTTTTTATTTTTCCTTGCATCTTTAACTCAATTTCTTTCATCATTAAACTCCTTGCTTCGCGTATTGCATGCTTTTATTAGATTACCCTCGGAAAGTTGTTATATTCTTCCCGCTGTTCTATTTGCTTCGTTGAAATGTGTGTTATGTTTCTTCATTTTCAAATTCTGATAATGAGACAAGAACATTTCGGGGTTTACTACCCATTGCTTCTGAAATCATACCTTGAGATTCCATCATGTCTATTAATCTTGCTGCTCGATTATAGCCGATTCGAAAACGTCTCTGTAGGCTAGAGGCAGACGCTATTCCTTGTTCAATCACAAAATAACAGGCTTCTTCAAATAACTCATCTTCCTGAGTAAAACTGTCTTGTACTTTTTGAAGTTGTTCTGTCTCCAATATATAATTTGGTTTTTGTTGCTTTTTAACAAAGGCGATTACTTCTTCGATTTCCTCATCTGAAACAAACGTACCCTGAACCCTTACAGGTTTGGATGTTCCATTTTCATAAAACAACATATCACCTTTTCCAAGTAGACGTTCGGCCCCACTCATATCAATAATCGTACGTGAATCTACTTGTGATGAAACAGAGAACGCGATCCTCGTTGGTACATTCGCTTTTATTAACCCCGTAATTACATCAACTGATGGTCGTTGGGTTGCTAACAGGAGATGAATTCCACATGCTCTTGCTTTTTGAGCGATTCGACAAATGGAATCTTCAACATCCTGGGGAGCAACCATCATCAAATCAGCAAGTTCATCAATGACAACTACAATATACGGCAATGCTGGTTCATTTCCTTCTGAATATAAATCATTATATCGAGAAATATCTCTTGTACCACGCTGAGAGAAGAGTTCATAGCGTCTTTCCATCTCAAGTACAATCCATTTCAAAGCAGCCGTCGCTTGTTTTGCGTCAGTAATGACTGGCGATATCAAGTGAGGTACTTCGTTATAAGGAGCCAACTCGACCATTTTTGGATCTATTAAAAGAAGCTTCACCTGTTCAGGCGTTGCTTTATACAGGAGGCTTACAAGAATCGAGTTAATGCACACACTTTTCCCTGACCCGGTTGATCCTGCTACAAGCCCATGTGGCATTTTATTTAAGTCTGTGATTACAGGTTGTCCAGCTATATCTAAGCCTAATCCAACAGTTAATGGCGAGCTTTGTTGTTGAAATTCTTTTCTCCGAATTATTTCACGTAAAAAGACCGGTTTACTTATTTTATTCGGAATCTCAATTCCAATCGCATTTTTTCCAGGTATCGGTGCTTCCATCCGAATATCTTTGGCCGCTAAGCTTAACTTTATATCATCAAGCAGTCCCGTAATTTTACTTACCTTTACTCCAGGCGCTGGTTGTATTTCAAACCTTGTAACCGAAGGACCTTTTGTGACATGAACGACTTTTGCTTTCACATTAAAGTTATCTAATGTCGACTCTAACAACCTTGCTTGCTGGTCAATCCAATCGGTCTTTTCTTCTTCAATCCTTGGTGGGACCGTTAAAAGATGTATCGGCGGAAATTGATAACCGTTCTGTGAAACATTCACCTTTTTCTTATCCTTAGCTAACATCATTACATTGAAAGGAACAGCCCGTTTAGAGGGTTCAGACGCTCTTGCTTGATTGTTTATAGTTCCTTTTGTATGCTCGGTTTTCCGTTCAGTATGTACCTTTATCGGTGGCGTATCGACTTTTTCCTTTTGTTGTTCAGTCACTTCTTCCGCAACAGCAATTTGCTCTAGAAATGACGCAATCATGTTTTCATCCGTTTGAGTATCGTTTTCTTCCTGCTCTTCTGAGGAAATTAAATCAAAAGGTTCAGGAATGACCTCCTCTACTTCAGGCGGATATGGTTGTTCAAGTTCAGGCTCTTTTGTTTTGGCATTGATTAGTGTGTATAATTTGTCTTTATCTCTTGTTTTAAAACCGTACACTGGCGAAGGAATGTCACCAGCTTTAAATGATGCTCCCGTGAATTTTTGTTTTTGCTCTACCTCTATCTTCTCTTCTACTTTTCTAGCTGTTTTCCGTTCTCGTTTTTTTACTGGTTTTTGTTCGAGTTTTTTCTCAGTGTTGTTCGGTTCTATTTTCTGTTCCCGTTCCATTCTTCGTTTTCGTGGTTTCACCTTAATCTCTCGTTTTTCTTTTATCTGTGGAAAGGAATCTCCCTTTGGATAATGATGAATGATTCTCGGTGGCTCAGTTGATGATGGAGGGAATATAAGTTTATCTCCTTTTCTAATGATATCTTCATCATTATTAGGAGTTGACTTGTTTGAAAATAAATCTTGTATCTGTTTTTTTATCCAATGTTGAAATCCCATTATTTCACCACCTACTTTAATACATCTCAATGTTCGAGACTCACTTCAAAATGAAGTAGTCCATACACGAACCTTTAATGCAAAGACTATGAATTTGAATTAATTGTACCACATATTTTGAATGATGAATCAAGGCTGTTTTGGTTTTCTTTGCGCTAATATAAACGTAGGTTCAAGCTCTCCATTATCATAAAGAAACGGCAACGGAGTAATCGGTATATTTCCCGCATTAAAAAAATGAAACGTCATTTGCGCAAGTACATCATATCCTGTGTCATTTTGAATATCTGCAATGATTAAGACATCCTGATGAGGAGTAGCGACTGCCATTTTTCCAGAAATCTCTTTAGTCATTTTCGTTAAAAACGCCTCATTTAAAACTCGACTGGCGTCATAGCCGTCTTTGCTATTTAGAAAATAAAATGCATTGCCTGCTACAGTATCCTGCTTTAATGTATAAGGGAGCGCACGAAGGTTAAACAAGGCCATTTCTTTAATGTCTTCTTTCTTGAGCGGACTGGCCTCAACGATACTTTGATCAAGTAACACATAGGAATCACCGATATCAATCGAATAATAAATTCGTGTTTCACTCGTATGCTCGTCAAATAATAACTTTTTCCCATCCTTTGTTTCTTCCGGAAACGAAGTTGATCGGATCACAGGGAATATTGATTTTTCATTTCCCTCAATACGAATCGTTTCATTCATCGCAGCCAGCGCTTTTTCAACATATTGAATAGCTTCCTCTAACGCCTTTTCTTTTTTTTGTGCATACTTTGCTACCAAGGGACTTAATGATAGAGTTACGCCTTTCTTCGTCAGTTTATTTTCTATTCTAAGCTTTTGTTCTTCTCTATTGTAGACAATGTTTCGATCTGCCTGTTCAAACTTCTCAGTCAGTAATTGCTTTAACTCGGTTACTTTCATTACAATTCCCTCCAAAAACGATATTGTTATTATTGTAACACTCATCTCCCCAAATACAGAAAGGGGGTGCTTTAAAAGGTTTCTTTTTCCTTTTAAAACACCCTGTGCATTACGATATCTGAGAGATTGCATCCGCTATAAATGCTTCAATCTCCTCTTTCGTTTTTCTATCACGACTAACAAAGCGTTTGATTTCTACTCCATCATTATAAAAAATAAAACTTGGAATTCCAAAGACATCTAATTCCTGGCATAGGTCAATGAGTTGGTCACGGTCCGCATAGAGGAAAGTAACATTTGAATATTTTTGCTCAATCTCTGGTAAAACCGGTTCGATAATTCGACAATCTGGACACCAGTCAGCTGAAAATAGCACGACTGAAGCGCCTTTTGAAATTCCATGTGAATACGCTTCTTTTGTTTCTATCGGTTTCATACTACACTCTCCTACTGTTCAATTTTCATATCACCTGGTTTAATCCAATTCTTTTTTCGCAACCATTCTGATACAGCCAAACTTATAATGACTGGGCCAATAAAGTGAAGAAGAACTACAACTAATAGAACATTCATTGAAAATCCCATATCTGTAAATGTCATAATTTGACCGACAAATCCACTCGTCCCCATACCGGCTCCGGCAGGGTTATTAGTCATTTGAAAAACAACAGTGGCAAGAGGAGCTAATATAATCCCGGCTACCGTGGGCGGAATTAATATCAGTGGATTTTTTACGATATTCGGCACTTGAAGCATCGACGTCCCGATTCCAAGGGCAACAAATCCAGATAAGCCATTTTCCCGGTAGCTACTCGTTGCAAAACCGATCATTTGAGCTGCACAGCCAACAGTAGCTGCTCCTGCTGCAACACCACTTAATTCTAGCATAATCGCAATGGCCGCACTTGATATCGGTGCTGTCAGTGCCAATCCCATTAAGGTGGCCACTAACATTCCCATTAACAAAGGTTGTTGTTCCGTCGCCCACATGACCAAAGAACCGAAATAAGTCATCATTGATTGTATACCTGGGCCAATATAAGACGCAACAAAATAGCCCGATGCAATTGTAACAAAAGGAGTTACAATAATATCGACCTTCGTTTCTTTTGATACTAACTTTCCGATTTCAGTTGAAATTACAGCACTCACAAAAGCCCCAGCTGGTCCTCCTAATTGAGCTCCGGCAGCACCACTTACAATCGCCGAAAATAAGACGAGGCGAGGGGCTTTTAAGCCGTAAGCAACGGCTACCCCTATAGCTGGCCCCATAAGTCCCATGGCTAATGTCCCCATGTCTTCAAGCGGTAACCCAATGAAGTCAATAGGCGTTCTGGCTAATTGCTGTCCTATCGTCCGGATAATTAATCCAATAATTAATGAAGAAAATAGGCCTAATGCCATATAGCTTAATGCGGTAATAAAATAAGTACGTAAAGAAAGTTCAATCCCTTTTTTCTTTAAAAATTCCATCATAACTACTGCCTCCTAGGTGAGATATACCTCAATTATAGGAAAGGCTATGAAGAACCTCCATCATAACGGTAACACTTTCCTCTAAGTTACTGTTTACCGTTATTGTTGACACTTTTGCTCCACCAATACCCGCAATTACTTTAAATTCATCCTCGTTTTCTTCACTAATGATTAAATATGCTTGTTTTTCCGTTCCTTCATATGTCTCAAGAAGTAAAGGTTCTTGTTCAGCTTCCATATCCCTTTGCAGGTTTAACGTACTGTCTAACTCTTCTACAGGATTAAAAAACAAAAGAAATAATTGCTCATCTTTTTCAAGAATTAAATTGTATTCCGTCTCATCTCTAACGCCCACTGCCTCAGACGTATAGTAAGAAACCTGCTCTGCTTCGACATTTGGTTCAGGATAAGTAGCAGTAAAACTATCAGAAAATGCTATTGTAGAAGCCTCTAATAATTCATCCGTTGTAGCTTGGCACCCAGAAGTTAATGTTAGAAACAATAAGAATAAAAAAATATAATTTCTTTTAATAAACACAGGTAGCTCCCCTTACGTCTTGGTTTTACTTTCAATTCATCATACCTTGAAAGGCTTTCCATTGACAAGAGCCAACTCTAAAATTGTCGAAAACCATTGAATAAGAGTTGAACAAAAGGTGGTTTTTTATAAAACTCTAAGCCATGAGCGGAACCGCCACCATCTTTTAAAAGTGTAATGAGGATGGGACAAAAGTTTTTTTTACCTTTTGTCCCATCCTCTGCTTCCATTCCGTTATTTAAACACCTTTATTTATAAGGTCTACTGTATTCTTATCTGTTTCCATAATCAATTTTACAAGTAGTTCCTTAGCTGCTGCATAGTCATCAATATGAATAATAGAAGCTGATGTATGAATATACCTTGAGCAAATACCGATCACCGCTGACGGAACTCCCTGACCAGAGACATGAACTCGGCCTGCGTCAGTGCCTCCTTGCGAAATAAAAAATTGGTAAGGAATTTGGTTAGATTCTGCCGTATCAAGTATGAATTCACGCATTCCCCGGTGCGTAATCATCGTACGGTCAAAAATCCGTAACAATGCTCCTTTTCCAAGATGACCAAATGCATCTTTTCCACCAGTTGCATCATTTGCTGGACTAGCATCAAGTGCATAGAAAATATCTGGCTGTATCATATTCGCCGCTGTTTGCGCTCCACGTAAACCAACCTCTTCTTGTACAGTGGCTCCTGAATATAATACATTTGGATTTTCCTTGCCCTCAAGTTCCTTTAACAATTCAATCGCTAACCCCACCCCGTAGCGATTGTCCCAAGCCTTCGCTAAAATTTTCTTTTTATTGGCCATAGGAGTGAAAGGACAAATCGGAACAATTTGTTGTCCTGGCTTAATTCCTAAAGCAATCGCATCGTCCTTATCGTCAGCTCCTATATCAATGTACATATTTTTTAAGCTCATCGGTTTATTTCGCTGTGCCTCTTGTAACAAATGAGGTGGTGTTGAACCTATCACTCCTATTACTGGACCATTTTCAGTAATCACATGAACCCGTTGCGCTAGTAGCACTTGACTCCACCAACCGCCCAAGGTCTGAAAACGCAATAGCCCTCTATCCGTTATTGAAGTTAAAACAAAACCAACTTCATCCATATGGCCTGCTACCATGACTTTAGGGCCCTGTTCACTTCCACGTTTCACACCAAAGATACTTCCTAGGCGATCTTGAATGATTTCATCTGTATACTTAGAAAGCTCTCCTTTTACAAAACGACGAACATCGTGTTCAAAACCTGGCGCACCTGAAAGTTCTGTTAATGTCTTAAAAAGCTGTAGTGTATCCTGATTCATGAGTGACTCCTTTCCCGCACCTTATTTCTTTTCATTTTACAGAAGGCATCAGTAATTTTCCACTTGTATCGATTTTAATCTCAACGGGACAGGGTTGTATTTAATAGAATAAGGGTTGATATAGATAAAAAGAGGGACACTAGCTAAAACATCTGCACTGGCTTCACTCGCCACAAAGCAAGTTGTAAGAAAAACCACTTACAACTTGCTTTAAAAGAAGGTGGCGGTTCCGCTCATTGCTAAGAGGGTGGGACAAAAGGTTTATTACATCCTTTTGTCCCACCCTCTTGCATTCCTTATGTTTGTTTACCAATTAACCTTAATTTCATATGCAATTGGATCTTTTCCGTTTGCTTCTTTAAATCCTTTAATTCTCAGCAAACAACTATCGCATTTTCCACAAGCGGTTTCGCCTCCATTATAACAGGAGGTCGTTAGGTGATACGGCACCTGCAGTCGAAGTCCTTCTTCTATTGTTTCTTTCTTTGTTAAGTGAATAAGAGGCGTTTCAATAGAGAGACTTCCCCCGGTTACGCCCTGTTTCGTGGCTAGGTTAACCGTTTCTGTCATACTAGTAATAAATTCCGGACGGCAATCTGGATAACCACTATAATCCACCGCTGAAACACCAATGTAAATCGCTTCTGCTCCTATCACTTCTGCATATGCACTCGCCAATGCTAAGAAAATCATATTACGAGCAGGTACATATGTGGATGGAATCGAATCAGCTTCATATTCCATGTCAGTTGGGACAGGTATGCTAGAATCTGTTAATGCACTTCCACCAATTTGCTGAAGAAATCCAATATCAACAATTCTATGGTCTTTCGTATTATAAAACTGGCTTACTTTTTGGGCTTGCTGAACTTCAATGTTATGCTTTTGTCCATAATGAAAGGTAATTGGATAAAGTTCATATCCTTTTTCTTTAGCGATTCCCATGCAAGTCGTGCTATCAAGTCCCCCACTTAATACAATCACTGCTTTTCTCACGACTAGACCCCCCTTTTATCTGGATCCCAAATGATTTTATGAAGCTGTAAACTTACTTTGACGTCTGCCAAACCTAGAGCGATTACTTTTTGAACCAGTTTTTCAGGAGGCATCGTTTCCCAGACAGGGCTAAACAACACTTGACCTTTTTGCACAAACGTCTCGACCACTTCTACCGCTCGTTCAAAATCAACATCATCTGCAATGACAAACTTTATCTCATCACCATCGTATAAGTAAATGAAGTTGTCCATTATCATTTTTTGTTCTTCAGCCGAGCCTGGAAGCTTATAATCTAATATAAAGCGTACCTTATCTTGCCAGCCATTATCTTTTTGCCTAATCTCTTCAAATGGTTGCAGGTTTATGGCTCCGTTCGTTTCTACATGGATATCTGAAATATGTTCTAGTTCAGTTAAAGCCATAAGTAAAGCAGCTGACTTCTTACCATGTATAAGTGGCTCTCCCCCTGTAAAACAAATACGCTTACTTTTATATTGTTTCACACGCTCGATTATTTGTTCAATCGTCGCATGAAACTCTGGCTTCGCTGGAGCATAACTATATGACGTATCACACCAAGTGCAACGCAAATTGCAATGGAAAACGCGGACAAAAACAGTCGGATACCCTGCCGCACTCCCCTCTCCTTCAACGGTCTCAAAAATCTCAACCATTGGGAGTTCCCATTGTAAATACTCTTCCTTATTAGAAATGTCCCAACTACTCATCCGCTTCCATCCATTCCCGCTTAATCGATGCGTAGCTAGTTGGAGTTTCATATAATACTAGTTCTTCGAGCCTTGTTCCAATCGCTTTTAATCCTTCAGCTACGAGCTTTTCGTCAAGCTGCTCCCAAATCCAAACAATCATATTTTCAGCGGTTGTGTTCATGTTTGGTAGTACATCATTTAAGTACCTATGGTCCAACTTATCTTTTATAACATCATTAAACATCCGTTTAATATCAGAAAAATCAACAGATATACCAATGTCGTTAACAAACCCACTCATTGTAACGACGAGTTTGTACGTATGGCCATGAAGACTCTTACACTTTCCGTCATAACAATGTAAATGGTGAGCTGCATCAAAGGTAAACTCCTTTGTAACAGCTATTCGTTTATGATGATATTTAAGTTCATGTTTCTGAATATCTACACCAAATGTTTCAACTTTCTTTGGAATTTCATATTGCATTCTACACACTCTCCCTAGTTTTGTTTTGTGAGGGGAGGGAATTTCGAACCCTCAACAACTTACCTATCATAACAAACTTTTTCAAAATGAAAAAGGGGGACGGTTTTGAAATGTAATCTGAATTGGGTATACTAGAAAATAGAAATGTAATGAAAGGTGGAATTATTTTGGGAATGAAACGATTCGTCCTCGGTTTGGGCATCGGAATTGCTGCAGGCATGTTTCTTAAAAATAGAACTACAGATAACAACATTCAACCTGAACGAGCGTTAAAAATGGTCAAACAAAACTTAGCGAATAAGGTTAATATTACTGGAGCTTGGATTCATATGATTCCTGAATCATTTGAAAAAGAAAACATTGACTATACTGTTTACCGTGGTGGAATCACCACAACGGACAACGACGAAAACACTCAATATGATTTTGTTGTTGACTCAAAAACAGGAACAATCCTAGAACTAGTGGAATAAGAAAAGCGACAAAGTCGCCTTTTTTAGAAACAAGGAGCGTAGCCACTGCCTTTTTTAAAGTGTTTTACAAGTGCTTTTTTTGTAAAACACGCGCAGTGCGCGAAGCCCTTGTCCTTCTGTGAATAAGCTTACAACGCATCATTGAACGTCAACCATCTTTTCTTTCAAAAAACTGCTGAGCACTATGCTCAGCAGTTTTTCCTTTACACGACTTTCTTTTTCAAAAAACCTAACAATAGTGCTGTTACCACTGATCCTATAATGATAGCAAGTAAATATAAAAATACGCTTCCTTGTACAATCCACACTACAAATATTCCACCATGTGGGGCAGGCAGTCCAATTCCAAACATCATCGTTAATGCCCCTGCTATTGCAGAACCGACAATAATTGAAGGAATGACTCGTCCTGGATCAGCCGCAGCAAACGGGATTGCTCCTTCTGTAATAAAAGTGGCTCCCATAATATAATTTGTTTTTCCTGCTTCTCTTTCTTGTAGAGTAAACTTATTTCTAAAGATTGTTGTCGCTAACGCAATTCCAAGTGGAGGAACCATACCCCCAGCCATAATTGCAGCGTGTGGACCAAAGTTTCCAGCATCGATCATCGCGATTCCGAACGTAAATGCCGCTTTATTAATCGGTCCACCCATATCAACAGCCATCATTCCTCCAAGGATAATTCCAAGTAACACTGCGTTTGCTGTGGTCATTCCACCTAACCAGTTTTCAAGCATCATATTGAATGCACTCACAGGTCCAACGACAACCTCAGACATAATTACACCTGTTATTAAAATCCCGAAGAAAGGAAAGATTAGTATCGTTTTTATCCCACCAAGTGAACGAGGAAGTTCTTTGAAAACATAACGTAATAAAACAACTAAATAACCGGCTAAGAACCCTGCAATAATTCCACCTAAAAATCCAGCTCCACCTGTTAGAGCCAGTAATCCACCAACCATACCTGGAGCTAAACCTGGTCTATCCGCTATACTCATCGCAATAAACCCAGCTAAGACAGGAATCATTAAGTGAAAGGCATTGCCTCCCCCAATTGTCATTAATAGCTCTGCAATCGGATGGTAACTTTCATGTTCTGGGTCAAAGGCTTGGATTCCAAAAACAAAAGATAGCGCAATTAAAATCCCTCCACCAACAACAAACGGTAGCATGTTGGAAACACCATTCATTAAATGTTTATAAAAGCCTGTTCGCTGACGCTCTTGCTTTGGTCCCTTTTCACTTGAATCTTCACCATGATATATAGGTACATCGCCAGAGCTTGCTTTTTCAAGTAATTCTTTTGGTTTACGAATCCCGTCAGTGACACCCGTATTAATTACTTTTTTCCCTGCAAAGCGGTTCATATCAATCTTTGTATCTGCAGTAACAACAATCGCATCTGCTTCTTCAATTTCTTTGGCAGTTAATTGATTTTTTACACCGTCAGAACCGTTCGTTTCTACTTTAATATCGATTCCAAGTTCTTGAGCTTTTTGTTTAAGAGCGTCTGCAGCCATATACGTATGAGCGATACCCGTAGGACAACCTGTCACTGCCAAAATCTTTTTACGAGTGCCTCCGCTTTGATAGGATGTTGATTCTTCTTTCGCTTTTTCTGCTTCTTTTCTATCAATCGCTACTAGAATTTCATCTTCGTTTCTTGCCTCTAGTAAAGAATTCCGGAAGTCCTCATCAATCAGTAAAGTCGATAAACGAGCAAGTGTTTCAAGATGCTCATTGTTCGCACCTTCACTAGCAGCAATCATAAAAAACAGATGACTAGGCTTATTATCTAACGCCTCATAATCTATACCTGCTGTTGAGCGGCCAAAAGCAATTGCTGGCGTTTTAACTGCTGCAGACTTTGCGTGAGGAATCGCAATCCCTTCACCAATTCCTGTAGTTGTTTGAGCTTCCCTTGCTAAAATCGCTTTTTTGAATTCCTCTCTATTATGCAATCTACCTGCGCGGTCCAGCTTAGTAACTAATTCATCAATGACACCCGCCTTTGAAATTGCAGTTACATTAAGAATCATTGTCTCTTTTTTCAACAAATCTGAAATTCTCATTTTACGTTCCTCCTTTATTGTTCAACTATTGAAATTTGTTGTTGAAGTACTTCCACTTCTTCTTTTGAACAAAATCCGTCTGAAAATGCACTAGCGCTTCCTGCCGCTACGCCATATTGAAAAGCACTTTTGACATGTTTCGTTTGAAGATAATTTGCTAAAAAACCCGCCACTACAGAATCGCCCGCACCAACTGAATTTTTCACTTGTCCCTTAGGTACGTTTGCTACAAAAGTGTGTTTTTTATTTACAAAAAGCGCTCCTTTTTCAGCAAACGAGACAACTATATTATCAATACCTTGGTTGACTAACTGCTTCGCATAAGGAATCGCCTGCTCAACTGTTTCAATTTGAACCCCAAATAATTCTCCCAGCTCATGATGGTTTGGTTTGATAAAAAACAAATTCTCTTTTAAAGCATCTTTAAATGCACTTCCACTAGTATCTAAGACAATTTTCGTGTTTTTTCTTTTAGCTACTTCAATTAAGGATGAATAGATCGTACTGGGTAGGGATGAAGGAATACTTCCTGCTAAAACTAATATATCCTCTTGCGTGAGGACTTCAAGGTTCTCAAGTAACCTCTCGATGCTTTCCTCAGGAATGAGTGGACTAGAACCGTTAATTTCAGTTTCAAACTCACCTTTAATCTTAATATTAATCCGTGTGTCTCCAGCTACCTCAATGAAATTTATCTCCACGCCTTCATTTTGAAGTGAGTTTTTTATAAAAGCTCCTGTAAATCCACCGATAAATCCAGTGGCTATACTAGAAACCCCAAGTCTGTGTAAGACTCGCGATACATTTATCCCTTTTCCACCAGGTTGCTTACTTTCTTCCTCTGAACGGTTGAGTTGCCCGAGGAATACATTTGATTTGATGATATAGTCAATAGATGGATTAATCGTCACTGTATAAATCATAGCTTCACCACTTCTGCCTCTGTTTTTTTTCTAAGTTGTTCGATAACATTGTCCTCTACTTTATCACTCAAAATAAAAGTAACCTCTTCAATACAAGCAAATTTTGAAAAGTACGTTTCCCCGAATTTTGTATGGTCGGTTACGATATACGCTTTTTGTGAATAGGAGATAGCCGTTTCTTTTATAAGCGCTTCTTGTGGGTCTGGAGTTGTTAATCCTAACGATAAATGAATTCCATTCGTACCAATGAACGACTTGTCAAAACGAAAGTTTTCCAACCCTTGAATGGCCCCTCTTCCTACGAAAGCTCTTGTTCCTGATTTCACTGTGCCTCCTATAACATGGGTCTCTATCCCATGGTCTAGAAGCAAAGGAATATTATTAACACCATTAGTGACAACGACACAATTTTTATCTTTTAGATAAGGAATCATTTCTGAAATGGTAGTACCAGCATCAAGAAAAATACAGTCTCCTTCTTCTACGATACTTGCTGCTTTTTTTGCGATCGCTTTCTTTTCATCTTTGTTTTGAACCTCTCGTTCAGCTATTGTCGGCTCTGAAAGACGTTTTGATAAAAGCGAGGCACCACCATGTATGCGCTTTAATTTATTTTGTTGTTCTAGTTCTGTTAAATCACGACGAATAGTAGATTCAGATGCTTCTGTTCGATCAACTAGTTCTTGAATTTTGACAATCTGTTTATCTTTTAACAATGAAAGAATAAATTGTTGACGCTCAAATGTTAGCATAAAACCCACCTCAACTACTGTTTGATTGTAGTATATCATAAAAACAGTCATTTTCAATCATTTTTATTCATTATCAATCATATTCTTTTAAAAACACTCAAAACAAACAATAAAAAAAAGCACTTCCACAGGTACAAGAATACCCTTAGAATGCTTTTATTATTTATTGTCCGTTTGTCAGTTACTTTCTCTCTCTAACTACCGAATCTATCATTTGTTTAGATGTATCCCATTGAACTGCGCGGTAACAAGCATCATGGTAAAAAGTAAACCACACCTCTTGGGCCATGCCACCTTCCATCCAAATTTGTTTCTGTTCTATCGACTTCATAGGATAATCATCATAAGCCAATACCCACAACACATGATTGTGCGCATGGGTAGGCATGATATCTGCCATATGGATAATCTTTTGCTCGCCATTCTCTATCATGACAATGGAGTGACCAGCACTGTGTCCGCCTGTGTGTATCATTTTCACCCCTGGCATCACTTCATGTTCACCCTTAAAGGTAGTGACTTTTTCCTCTATTGGTTTCCAATTTTGTTCCCAATATGTGTTTTTTGACCGGATATTTGGATTCTTCATTTCATTCCATTCAATTTCATTCACAACTATGTCAGCATGTTCAAAGGTAGGCACAAGATTTCCATCTATTACTTTTGCTAGTCCACCTACATGGTCAAAATGCATATGAGTCATCAGGACAATATCTATATCTTTTGTTGTTAACCCAATTGAATGTAAATCATCTTCAATATAGGATTGTTCTGAAATTCCATAATTCCGGAGTTGCTTTTCCGTATATCTCCCATTACCTAGACCAGCATCAATTAAGATATTTTGAGTTCCCGTTTGTAGTAAAATAGGGTCACAACGTAACTCAATTTGATTTTTATCATTCGCTGGATATTTTTTATGCCATAAGGCTTTAGGGACGACTCCAAACATTGCGCCACCATCCAAATACGTTACTCCACCACGTAGCCAAGTTAACGTCCACCCATTCAGTTGCAACTGCTCCACTCGCCTCACCCCTTTTTTACTTGTCTTTTATCTTTTATATTATATATGATTTATCCATAAGAAAAAGGAGTCATATAGAAAGGGAGGGCAATGTGCGTAACCGTTGCATATTTTTAAAGCCTGCTACGAGTGGGTTTCTCGTAGCAGGCGGGCAACGAGTGGAGCCATTGCAACCATAATCAAAGGCATTGAAAAAGTTGGTTTGTACTTTTTCAGTGGCCTCGTAGAAAGGTATTAGGTACACCCCTTTTCACATAACTCCTAGTAATCTAAATGGCAATTACCTATAAACGGCTTCACATCTGTAAATCGGCATACCTTTTTGTGAGAACTTTTCTTCATATTCCGTCATAACATTTCCTTCGAAATCACTTTGGTGTAAGTTTAGACTTACATTTTGAAGGACCATTCCATATAAAGAAAAGCTATGTAAGGAATATTCAAATAACGCTTGATTGTCAGTTTTTAAATGTACTTCTCCCTTTTCTTTCATGATCGATTGATACTTTTCTAAAAAATCTTTGTACGTTAATCGACGTTTTTCATGTCGTTTCTTAGGCCATGGGTCAGTAAAATTAATATATACTCTAGACACTTCATTATTTTCAAAAAAAGAAAGTAGTTCGGTAACATCTTCATTTAATAATTTCACATTATTTCGTTTCGATTGCGAAATACGTTCAAGTGCGGTAAGAATAACACTATCATAGCGCTCCACACCAATATAATTTATATCTGGATTTTGCTCAGCCATCTTAGTTATAAACTGTCCTTTTCCAGTTCCTACTTCGACATGTATAGGGTTTTCGTTTCCAAATAGTTCCTTCCACTTTCCCTTACCTTCCTTCGGATCAGGAATGACAATCGAAGGATTGTTACGAATCTCATCCTTCGCCCATGGTTTATTACGTAATCTCATCTTGCTCACTTCCTTAGACATTTGCTCTGTTTTATCACAATATCATAACACAAATGATGCAGTAACGTTAGATATAGGTTTCTACGTTTGAATAGAAACATACATAAACAAAATGAATTAGCCCGAATTACTCTTCATTAGTGTACAGTCCTCGATTTTGATTTTGTACTGATTTTTGCATGATGAATATAAATCTAATAAAATGATAGAGAAAGGATGTGAACCCATGTTAAACCAACCACAATTTGTTTACAGTTATACGATTCCCTACTATATAAACGAACATGGTGAAAGTTTAGAGCAATTTGTATCTGAAAAAACCTATGACCTCTTTTTAGCTGCTCAAACCCACATGAATAATACGTTATTTGTTATACATGGAGACTTACATCCTCACGGCCCCCAATATGGCGAAGTTACTGATGTTTTGTTTGACCGTGATAAAGTTCTGCTTATCCTTGGCACTAAGGATTTAGTAGAGTATACAAACGAAATACTAGATATTTCGATTGCCCATGAACTCGTCAAAATTACTAGGTTTTCAGCCAACGAGTTTTTCCATTTCACTTATCGTTCCAGTACACCTGAATCTATTCAAGTTTTCGTGGACGATTTTCAGCACGTGATTAAAAGTATTTCTATTAGTAAACACCTTAATAAACACGGGTACCGCATTGAAGAACGCGAACAACAATTTTTCAAAGACCTGATTGCGAATAAACAGTCCCTTTCCTTTGATGATAATGTATATAATGATGAACGTTTTATTTTTATTGTAAGCCGTTTATTATATTTGAAATATATCAATAGCGACATGTTCTCATCTATAAAACAACAATTACATACCACATTACCAATGTTGTTTATTTATGTTCACGAAATAGATAACTGCATAAAAAAGTATAACCTCTCTACAAATAAAGGACAACAAAAAGCGCTATTACGTCTCTTTCAAGAAAAGAATATACAAAAAGAGATCGTATTATTAAAAATTGATGATGTACCTCATTTTACTATCAACATACAACAATAATAAAGTTAATGATTAACCTTGTCCAAAAGCGGGTAAATGTTTTATAGCCGCTTTACGGAGGAGGATGGTACCGTGAAAAAATTTGTTGATACAGAAAAAATCATCTTGATTCTAAAAGCTCAACTAGAGGCCGTTGATAGTAGCAGTGACCAATTCTCTATACTAAAGGATGAGATTGAAAAAGTAGTAACCATGGAGGAAATTGACCCAAATTTCAAAGGAACCTTACAAGAAATTAAATCCTATGTTTCAACTGCAGCGAACAGTCACTCCTATAAGGAACATATTAAATTGAATGACCTTAACATTAAACGTTGGATTGAAGAACTAGAACGCTTAATGCGCAGTGAAGCTGTAACGATTGATTATGAACAACGAAAAGGACGAGAAATTTAAGGATATTTTTATAAAACAAACACATCCTAACATTTAGAAAGGATGTGTTTGTTTTGCCTATTAACCAAGAACATAAATTAAGCTTACTTACTGATATTTTAAAAAATCAAATGGAACAACATCAAATGACAACGGATGAGTACGACCAGATTTCTCGACTACTTTCCTCTCTACTAAACGAGTCTGCCTTAAGCAACACACAATTGGAACAAACTTTTATGGCCATTCAACAGCACCATTATGGAAATAACAGCGGCTTTTCAGATACAGATGTCGAACAATGGCTTCAGACAATAGAACAATATAAGACACAATAACGACAATTGTTTATGTAATTCCCTAGGAAATAACACGAATTATAGACTATGTAGAAGGTACAATTCTTTCATGTACATACTCTAAGAGATCATTTTTTACTAAAAAAGCCATACAAAAGGGGAGGGCACTGAAAAAGTTAGGTTTTAAACTTTTTACAGTGCCCTCTTAGCAATGTGCGTAACCGTTGAATTTTTTTAAAGCCTGCTACGAATGGAGCCATTGCCACCATAATTAAGGCTTTTTATTAGATAGCTACTAATTCCTTAAGATAATTTTTCCATCGAATAACTTCTGGATATTTACCCTTTTTACTATACCATAAAATTTCAAGCACCAATTGTGAGATAACATACCAATGCATTCGTTTATGGAGATTCTCTGTTAGTGTGACTCCATAATCAGCCAACCATGATTCCCATTCGTTCTCTGGAATATATAAATATAGTAATAAGCCTAAATCGAGAGCAGGGTCAGCAACGGTTGCACCATCCCAATCAATTAAAAATAAATCGTCCTCATCACTCATTATCCAATTGTTATGATTAACATCACAGTGGCAAACAACAAGTTCCTCATGATTCACTTCGTCTTTTTGACGGTACAAATAGATTAATGCTTCCTCTAATACATCATCTTGACTATGAATTTCTGCAAGACTTCTCTTTATATCTTCTATAATGGATTGTGGTGTAATTGGTTCATTGCCAATCCGCTTGAACATATGAAGCAACTCAGTAGAACGGTGAATTTTCCCAAGTAATCTAGCTACACGAGGATGGTTCATTTCAAAGGAAGTTAATTCCTTCCCACAAACCCACCGTTGTGCTGTAATTACATCACCATTCTCCAAACGTTTTGTCCAAAGTAGTTTTGGAACAATCCCTTCAGCAGAAAGCACGGCTAAAAAGGGTGAAGAGTTGCGTTTTATAAATAATTTTTGATTTTCGTGTTGAGCAATATACGCTTCACCAGTAGCACCGCCAGCAGGGGAAACCTGCCATCCTTCTCCTAGGTCCAATCTCACCAATCTCACCCTCAATTTCATTAAATGTGTAAGAATTTCTTCCTACTATTAAGTATATCGTATTCCTGTTGCTAATCCTATGGAAATTTCCTTTTTTAACAATAAGAAAGAGAAGCAGAGTCATATAAAAAGACTCTGCCTTATTGATACATTATCATAGTTGTTAATGGCTTTACCCATACTTTATCTTCAGTTATTTTATTTAATGGTATCAGACTAACCGTTTCATCGTCAACGACTATATTCCAAACTCCACCTTTTGGAAGCGAGATTTCTACATTTGACCAACTTCCATTGTAAATTGCTATAATATTCTCCCAATCGTCAATCCCTTGGAGATCGCCTATCTTATAGCCAATGACATGTGGTGGGGTTTCAAAAAAACTGCAATGCTTTTGAATGAGATGTGCTGAAGGGAGTCGGAAACCTGGATGGTCCTTTCTAAGTTTGATTAGACCTTTTACATAATTCACATAAGATAAATGTAATTCTTTTCGGTCCCAATCTATCTGATTTATTGAATCAGGAGAACAATAACTATTTTCAACACCTTCTTTTGTTCTATAAAACTCTTGACCCGCATGAAGAAAAGGAATACCCTGAGAAGTTAATATAATTGCGGTTCCTAATCGATGCATCCTTTGTTTAATTCCCTCTTCTTCATCTGGATTGGAATTCATTAACTTATCCCACAACGTATAGTTATCATGACATTCTATATAATTAATGGATTGAACAGGACTGTTAAAGAGACTAATATCACCATCTACAAAACCAAGCAACCCTTGTTTTATTAGATGTTCTGTCTCTTTGTTTCCATTCACAAAACCTTTTTCTTCCACATTAAATGAACTCCCCTTTAATGCATCTCGGAAACGGTCATTAAAAAATCCAACTTCCGGTAGTTGTTGCGCGTTGTCTATAATTGCTTTGTCTTGACGTTGTAAAGGGGTCGATAAATCCCAACCTTCTCCTAAAATAAAACAATTTTTATTTATATTTGATATTCTTTCTGTAACAGCTTTCATTGTTTCAATATCGAGATTTCCCATTAAGTCAAAACGAAACCCATCTATATCGTATTCTGTTACCCAATACACTACACAATCTACAATAAACTTTCTGACCATTTTTCGTTCTGAAGCTATATCATTTCCTACACCCGTTCCATTCGCCAAATCCCCATTTTCCTCATAGCGAAAATAATATCCTGGAACGATTTTCTCAAAGTTTGAAAGCTCCCAAATGTAAACATGGTTATAAACGACATCAATGATTACTCTGAGGTTACCTTCATGCAAAGAGCGTATCAGTTCTTTTAATTCTCGAATTCTTACCTTTGGTTCATATGGAGTCGTTGCATAACTGCCTTCTACTGAAAAATAATGGACTGGGTCATACCCCCAGTTGTATTGTGATTCTGACTCTTCTTCATCTACACTACCAAAATCATTTACAGGCAACAGTTCAACATGAGTAATTCCTAGTTCTTGAAGATAGTCAAGACCTGTTGAAGAACCTTTTTTTCCTCTTGTATCTCTTTCCATCATTCCTTTAAATTTCCCTTTGAATTCAGCACCACTGTGTTTGTGGATCGTAAAATCTCTAATGTGAGCTTCATAAATGATGATTTCACTGGGCGACAAGTGACTTAGATTCATTTCTGTTTGTTTTAAATCCAGTTCAACATTGGAGATGATTGCTCCCTTTTCTCCATTTATCGATACCGCTTTTGCGTAAGGATCAACCGCTTCGTTCCAATGCCCATTTGTACATACTTGAAATGTATAATAATTCCCTTCATAATCTCCATGTAAAGTGAGAGACCATACCCCTTTATCTCCTCGAATCATCGGGATTTCTTTTCCTTTTTCATCGCTCCAATGTAAATAAACAACCACTCTAACATCTGTTGCAGTTGGAGCCCACACCTTAAAAACTGATTTTTCTTTTGACCACGTTAACCCTAAATCGTCTTTTGGATAAAAAAATAACTCGTCAAATTCAATAGTGCGAACGACCGCCCCAACCTGTACTGGAAACTCCTCATGCTCGGCAATCGAAACGTGATAGGATTTACTTAAATCAATTGGTTCAAACAACCGCAGTATAAGAGTCTGCTTTTCATCATTCGTTTCCTGTTCGATAGTGCGAATTAAGATTTCTATTCCTCCCGTTTTTAACCTTACTTCTTGAGGACCTTTTATCTTTGTGGCAGCTAGCACTACTTTTACAGTATCTAACTCTTCAATTGTTGCTGAATAAACTGGAGACTCGCTCATCGTATAGCCCTCCTCATTAGTATTTAATTAATTTAATTGATTTACATACTTCTTTTGCAAATTTATTGGGGATGGTCTATTATAACTAATGGGTAATTATATTGTGATTGTGTAGACATTATTTATGGAGGAAATTTCTATGTTGATAAAGCAAGAAAATAAAGCAAAATTATTAATATCCTGTCCAGACAAACCAGGGATCGTTGCTGCCATTTCAACGTTTTTATATGAACATGGTGCTAATATCATTCAATCGGACCAATATTCCACCGATCCTGAAGGTGGCATGTTTTACATGAGGGTAGAGTTTTATTTAAAAGATTTTGATATAAGCTTTCAAACCCTGAAAAAAGCTTTTGGTACTATTGCAGAAAAATACAACATCGACTGGAAACTAGAGAGTGCTGCTACAAAAAAGAAAATGGCTATATTTGTATCAAGAGAAGATCATTGTCTGCTGGAGCTCCTTTGGAAGTGGAGTTCGAATGAGCTTGCTGTTGATATTCCACTTGTAATCAGCAATCACCAAGACTTACAAAAAACGGTTGAATCCTATGGTATCCCTTTTCATTATATTCCCGTAACGAAGCAAACAAAACAAGAAGCAGAAGAAAAAGCGATACAATTAATAAATAGTAATAATATTGACTTTATTGTGCTCGCACGCTATATGCAAATTTTATCCGCTGATTTTGTATCACAGTTTCCTAATCGTATCATTAATATTCATCATTCATTCTTACCTGCATTTATTGGTGCCAACCCTTATGCAAAAGCATTTGACCGTGGGGTTAAGCTAATTGGTGCAACTTCTCATTATGTAACAGATGATTTAGATGAAGGTCCTATTATTGAGCAAGACGTGTTACGTGTTAACCACCGATATGCCACTGACCAATTAAGGGTAGCTGGTCGAAACATCGAAAGAATTACTCTTGCTCGAGCTGTTTCATGGCATGCTGACGATAAAATCATCGTATACGGAAACAAAACAATCGTCTTCCCATAATAAAAAGGAATGAAAAAGTTTGCTTTTTAACTTTTTCATTCCTTTTTAGCAATGTGCGGAACCGTTGCTTTTTTCAGCCTGCTAAGTGCCTTTTTTAGCAGGCTCGCAACGAGTGCAGCCATTGCCAAATTATTAAAGTTTGCTTTTTAACTTTTTCATTCCTTTTTAGCAATGTGCGGAACCGTTGCTTTTTTCAGCCTGCTAAGTGCCTTTTTTAGCAGGCTCGCAACGAGTGCGCCATTGCCAAATTATTAAAGTTTGCTTTTTAACTTTTTCATTCCTTTTTTATTCACTCCATTGTTTAATGATTATGTTCATGTACTCGAATTCTTCCTCCGACATTGGTGGTTCAATCGAAACAATGACGTTTCGATTGGATGTGTCTATGTCTATAAAAGTAGGATGTTTCTTTTTCCAACATGCGATTGCCTCATTCAAATGAAGCTTTGCTTCTTTATAGGTTACCCCATAACTAATACAACCAGGCATTTCCTTTATCTCGATAACAAAATGCAATCCACCTAGCCAATCCAATTGTTTACGAACTAACCATGTGGAAGAGGATACCTCTCCCAACTTAAGCATAATATATCCCCTTTCTTGAGAAGTATGGCAAAGCCGTATTTCTTTGAGTTACCATAAAGTTTCTTATATAAATAGAATCTCCTCTATCTAGCAGTCTTAGCATGTCTCTAACCTTTAAAAAGTGCGCCAATTGGTGTACCCACACAATTGCTCGCACTTCCTAAGTCGTTTTCCCTATATTTTACTTAGTTTCCACTTCTAATTCAAGTGTCATTCATACTGTTCTACAATCTGTTGTCTTTTAAAAGCTATGGTATGGCAATGTTGAAGTAAGGCTTTTGTAGCTTTCATTTGTGTCCCTTTTATCGGTGATGGCTGTCTTTTCATCTTATCTAGCCACGAAGCATAGTTACGTTTATCTACAATTTCAAAAGGTTGATATGAATCTTTATACTCCACTATCGTTTCCGGACAAAGTACAATTTGTTTTATTGGAAATTCTACTTTTGCTTTACTCAACATTTCTTGGATAATCATCGACATACGTTGAAGTTCTATTACTGGGCTTAGTACCTTTTTCTCATTTCCTTCTCCATACTCTACCCAAAAACGTTCAGTACTTCCTTCAATTATGCTGTTCGCAAATCCGGCTAAAGTTACAATACAATATATCGCAGTAGGTCCAATTAAGACGATATCAAAGTCGACTGTTGTTTGCTTAATGACAAACTCAGGTCGATACATTAGAAAATAATTGTCTGGTAACTCAACCGTAAATTTTCGCAGGAGGGGATCAAATTTATAAAAAGGATTCAAGCGTGATTGTTCCAATAATGAAGTACTCGCCCACCGTAATTGTGCTTCATATATTTCATTTAAGAAATCCTCTCTTACTTCTTCTATCGTTCTTACCCTAGGTGTAGCAAATGAATACAAAGATTCTTCCTCTTCAACATCCATTTCTTCCTTTTTAGAAAACGGAATCATTCCTTTTAACTTTGTTAATGCCTTCATGATTCGAGGAGGTTTTCCTGTATGTTCAATTGGATCAGGCTCATGTAAGTCCAATTCAGGATTTTGCTCAAGATTACCTTGGTCCTGTTCCCACTCTAATTTAACATAATACCAGCGTTCTTTTTTCATTCTGGTGAACTGGCTAGGATAACGAGTAATGTCATGTTGATATCTTGAAATATAATGCTCAAGCTTTATTAAATGAGCCACTTCACTGTCCCTCCCATGTGAGTCTACTGTTAGTATACCTTATTTGATTAGAATTACGAGTATGGGGATAATAATCGAAACAACAATCGCACTTAGTGTCATCGCAACCGTGCTAATCGCTCCTTCTTGTTGACTATACTCGATGGCTTTTGCCGTTCCAACCGCATGAGATGCACTTCCTAACCCTATCCCTCGTGCAACCTCATGGTGAATACGAAATAATTTATAACAAAATGGAGATAGTACGGTTCCACCTATCCCCGCAATCATGACAAAGATTGCTGCCAAAGAGGGAACACCACCGATGTCACCTGAGACTTCCATAGCTACTGGTGTTGTCACTGATTTTGGTAGCACGGAATATATGATTTCATTTTCCACACCTAACCATAAGGCAAAATAGAAGCCTGATGTAATGCCAATACATGCTCCTACTACGACCCCTACTATAATAGGAACAGCATATGTACTGACCAGTTTCCACTGCTTATATAAAGGATAAGCTAAGGCTACAACTGCTGGACCTAACAATTTTTCAATCCATTGTGCACCAATTTGATAGGACTCATATGGTATTTTAAAAAATAACAAGACAATAACGATACTAGTCGTAGAAAGTAAGATTGGTAGAGTAAAAGGATTCGGATAACGTTCATACAACTTCCTCGTTAACATATAAACTAAAATTGTCCCACCGAGTCCAAGAATTGCTGGAAGAACATTACTCATGCCGTTCCTCCTTACGTACCGAAATCCACTGGCTAATGAACGCAGAAAAACCCATTACAAGAATGGTACTTACCAACGTGACTACTATAAGTAAGACACCTTTGCCTGTAAAGAGTGAAATGTAGGCCACTACCCCAACTGTAACAGGTATAAACAACAACGACATATGCCGAAGTAAAAACTCGGTTCCCGTCTCTATCCAATTTTCTTTTATAACATTCGTAAATAACAATATCAATAGCAACAGCATCCCGATGATACTACCTGGGATAAATAGGTCAACCGTTTGTTGAATCCAACTCCCGATTAAGAAAAATAAATACAAAATTCCAATATGAATAATAATGTTCAGTAGTTTCAAGCAAGTCCCCCTACTACTCTCCAAGCGGAAACCTCTTTATGGCTTCATACTTTGGGGTGTTTTTTAAGTGTGTTTGATAGATTACAATTTCATGTGATACCCACGTCAATAATTCTACTTTAGCTTGAAACGAAGGGAAATGAAATGGTTTTTTTTGGTTCCACTGCCTAGCTATTGTGATATGGGGTTTGTACGCGCGTTTTTCAATTTCAAATCCAACAGAACGACATGCATCAGCAATATCCTTTTGGAGTTGATTCAAAGCACTTGATTTCTCAAGGCCTAACCAAAAAATTCTTGGTTGTTCTTCTCGTCCAAACGTACCACTATCTGTGAGTGATAAAGGAAATCGATTATGTTTTTTTACGATTTTTTCTATCCCTTCAATTACATCAGAAAGTTGGGTTGGTGTAGCGAATCCTAAAAAAGCTAATGTAATATGATAATCATTGGGATGAACCCATCGTTTAAAGGAATCGTTAGGTAAACTTTCCTTCCAAAGTGATATCGTTTCTTTTATATTGTCTGGTAATGGAACTGCTACAAAGAAATGTGTTTTTTCCAACATGCTCACCCTTTTACTAATGTAGTTAAAGACGTTATTGTATGTAGAGGACAAACTTGTCGTTTCTGTAATTCGATTTCATTGGCACAATACGCGATATATCGGACACTTGCTTTTTGTGCAGACATACCGTCAATCCATGAATCCCCAACCATTACCCATTGATCAGGTGTGTAGGAATATTGCTTGAGAACAGACTGAATCGCAAGGGGGGATGGTTTCATCGCCTCAAGATCATCTCTACCGAAGATATGGTCGAAATATTGAACTATGTTCGTTTCTTTAAGTGCTTGCTGAGCTGCACTTGTAGTATTATTTGTGACAACTACAATTAAGTGTGATTTGGCTAGCTCTTTTATCACCTGTTCACAATGTGGCTCAAGTTTCGCACTAATCATCCCTTCTTTTTCACAGTTCTCTACTCGGCTATACATCTCAGCTAGAATAACATCTCTATTTTCTTCTCGTTTAAGTTGTTTTGCAAACTCCAAAAGTTGGCTAGTTGTGGCATTGTCTTCATTTATCTTTATGTTGTTCTTTATTAACACACTCATACATTCTTTCTTCATTTTCTTAAAATCAATAGAAGAACGGAGTAGTGTATTATCCATATCAAACATGATCGCAGAAAAAGACTGTAACATCCTATTCCCCCTATAAAAAAAGCAGTATCCACCTTATCTTAGGAGCACTGAGCGAAGAAAAGCGGTTGCGTTACCGCTAAGAGTCCTTTTCAACCTTCATCGGTAACGATTAATCTTTTTCGTTACCTTCCAGACTCTTTTCTAGCCTTCGTCGGTAACAATTAGGTTTTTTCGTTACCTTTCAGAATCTTTTTCAACCTCCATCGGGTACGATTAATCTTTTTCGTTACCTTTCAGACTCTTTTTCAGCCTTCGTCGGTAACGATTAGGTTTTTTCGTTACCTTTCAGACTCTCTTTCAGCCTTCGTCGGTAACGATTAGGTTTTTTCGTTACCTTTCAGACTCTTTTTCAGCCTTCGTCGGGTACGATTAATCTTTTTCGTTACCTTCCAGACTCTCTTCCTTCATCTGGCACGATTTGCTTCGTACTATCCCGGCTTAATTACGATGTAGCTAGTTCATATATCGCTTCGGCATAAATGGCCGTGGCTTTGAGCAAGTCATCAATTGAGATGTATTCATCTTTTTGATGCGCGACATCCTCCCTACCTGGAAACAACGGTCCAAATGCAACTCCTTCTGGCAAGGCTCTAGCATATGTACCACCACCAATCGCAATAAGATTTGCTTTATCTCCAGTTTGGCGTTCGTAAACACGTTGTAGCGTTTGGATCAATTGACTATTTTCTTCTACATAATGCGGAGGTGAATCATGAATGGTTTCTGATGTAAAACCAGTATTCACAATGCTCTCTTTTAAGGAATCTTTTATAACTTGAACAGTCTGTGTAACAGGATATCTAATGGTACACCCAATTTCTCCTTTAGTAGAATGATAAAGGAAAGTACCAGGATTAATTGTTAATGGTCCGCTCACTTCATCTTCGTTCGCAATCCCTAAATTTTCGCCTCTTGATGCTTCATATAAACAAGTTGAAATAAACTGAAGGAACCTTTGGTCATTGCCCGCGAATGAATACCGTGCCAAAAAATGCCCCAATAGGATTCCTGCATTTACTCCATTGTTTGGTTCCATGCCATGAGCGGCCACTCCTTTCACATTAAAAGTGACCTGGTTACCTTTTCGCTCTGAATTACCAATAATTTTATGTTCCTGGAGATAATCGATAAACTCATTTTCCATTTGCAGGAATTCCACTTCATCAGTTCCATCAATTAGTGCTTGACACTTGTCTGGGACCATATTTAAACGTTCCCCGGATTGGAATGAAACTAAACGAAGCGAATGATTCATTTCTTTCTCAACCATTTCGTTGTCTAGTCGAAACACGAGATCATAAATGCCTTTTTCAGCATGGATAATCGGAAAATCTGCGTCAGGTGCAAACCCGAGTGTTGGCTTTTCTTCTTTAGAAAAATAATGCTCAACACAATTCCAATCCCGTTCTTCATCCGTACCAAGGATCAGTCTCACTCGTTTAGTAAAAGGAGCATCTAATTCGCTTACTATTTTCATTGCATAATACGCTGCGATGGTTGGTCCTTTGTCATCAATCGCCCCTCTTGCATAGATTTTGTCGTCACGGATATCTGCGCTAAATGGGGATGTTGTCCATCCTTCTCCTGGAGGAACGACATCGACATGACATAATACACCGACCATTTCTGAACCAGCACCTGTTTCTATGTATCCAGCATAACCATTAACGTTTTTTACAAGAAATTTATCTTCTTTACCAAGGTCTAACAAGAAATTCAAAGCTTTTGAAATCCCTTGTCCAAATGGAGCTTCCCCACTTATAGTGGCAGGGTCATAGACACTTTTTATCTGTAAAAAATGCTGAGTTACTGCAATAATTTCCTCTCTTCGCTTTTGAACCTCTTCATTAAAATTATGTAAAGTCATGAGGAAAATCACTCCCATTCTATGTCCTACGATTTGACACAATTTTGCCAAATTAACGGAATTATTGTACAATACCCTTAAAGGTGGGGTTCGGTTCCTTATAATATCCGTCTCCGTTTCTACACGGTACAAAAGCAGCTCACGCAGTGAATGCTTGACACTACACTCCTAGACCTAATCTAATACAAGTCATTTAACTGCTCATTCATCTACGTTCTCATGAGACAATGGTAGGAATGATCAATACCCCCTTTTAATACAATGGATGTAAGGATTTAAAATCATCTATTAATAAGGAGTGGTTTTTTGGAAACTTCAACTGATCGTATGCTGACTCGTATCAAATCGATCTACCTCTATATTAAACAAAGGGGGACTGTCACGACGACTGAATTAGTTGAAGAGTTTGGGATTACTCAAAGAACAATCCAACGTGACCTCAATGTATTGGAGTATAATGACCTAGTCTGTAGTCCAAGCCGTGGGAAATGGACCGTAACGAAAAAGAAAATTAAGGTTTCATAACGCCATGCCACAGTTTATACTGTGGCATTTCCCATTTCATCTTGTGCATGTTTCAACCGCTCTATCTCCTCTTCAGTAAGCTCTCTGTACTCACCTAATCCAAGGTTTTCATCAAGTTGGAGAGGTCCGATAGAAATTCGTTTTAATTCTAATACCTTTTTTCCGACCGATTTAAACATCCGTTTAACTTGATGAAATTTCCCTTCTGAAATTGTGAGCGCTATTTTTGATATTTCACCAGGGACGTGAATGACAAGTTCTCCCGGTTTTGTGACATATCCATCATCAAGTTCAACACCTTGCTTGAATGAAACGATGTCTTCCTCACTGACTCTGCCAGAAACAGTAGCTACATACGTCTTGGGTACATGTTTTTTTGGAGACATTAATTCATGTGCAAGCTTTCCGTCATTTGTTAGCAGGACAAAGCCTTCTGTGTCTTTATCTAATCTTCCAACCGGGAATGGTTCAAATAAAGCATGTTCATAAGCAAGTAAATCAATAACCGTTTCATGTTCTCTGTCCTCAGTAGCAGAAATGACGCCTTTGGGCTTATTCATCATCAGATAAATAAAAGGCTTGTAGTGAACCTCCTCACCAAATATCGTTATCTCTTGTTCATCTGGTTTAATATGGACACTGCCATCCTTAACTGCTTTCCCATCTACGAGAACGCTACCCGTTTTTAACACCTTTTTTACTTCTTTTCTCGTGCCATATCCCATATTGGCAAGTAATTTATCAAGTCTCATCGTCCACCTCTTGCTTTACTTCTATTTTTTCAAGAATTTGTTTTCCAAAATGACCTAGACTATTCGTGATATAGCTTTTTATCACGCCTCTTGCTGTGATATCAATTGAATGATTGATTATTTCTTGCGGTATTCCTTGGTTTGTTAATTCTCTTTCTAGTTGTTTTACAAACGACAACGCATACTCAGTTGCTACTTGATTTGCAACAAGTGCAACCTTTTCTTCTTCTACCATTAATTTTACATGTTTATTAAAAAGAGAACGGAAATAAGAAATATCTTTTTCTTTGGGTAAGAGTAAAAGTGCTTTTTGATCTTGGTGACTTTGATTCGCTTGGCCAACAAATTTTGCCGGGATTGCATCTGTACCAATTATTGTTGACACTTCATTCCTATCTAATGCTGTCGCAAAAAAATAAAAAGTCGCATTCTCTTTAAAGCATCCTCGGTACTTCTCGAAAAATTCACGGTATACATGTGCAGGAAGAAAGACAAACACCGTATCTGCTTGTGAAAACTCATGACTAGTAGCAGTAAAGACATTCTTATGTGCCATTGGTAGTTTTGCTATCTTTTCTTGGTCGCGATTAAATATATGTACAGCAACCTCTTTATTTTTAAAAGAAAGCAAACAACGAGCAAGACTGCCATACCCAATCCAAATGACCATAGTTTCCCCTCCATTAGAAACACCTGTATGAAGCCAGTGCTCTTCAATGATTATCCCCAGAGCGTTGACGTCATTCATGACTTAGACTTTTTTTCTGTATGAAAATCAAAGGACGACTAAGTTATGATGTAGTCGCCCTCTTTATTCTTATGCTTCTTCGGTTTCAAACATATAATACCTTGTTCTCATTTTTATATTTAAGACAATTCCTATGGCAAGCATATTGGTCATGAGTGCACTTCCCCCGTAACTTATAAAAGGAAGAGCTAAACCAGTAACCGGCATTAGGCCAATCGTCATCGCGATGTTTTGGAAAATTTGAAAGACAAACAGTCCTACAATTCCTGCTACGATATACGTGCCAAACAAGTTATTGCAACTAAACGCAATTAAAATCATTCGATAAAAGAGGAAGAAATAAATAACGAGTAAAACCGTTGCCCCTATAAATCCAAACTCTTCTCCAATGATTGTAAAAATAAAATCCGTATGAATTTCAGGTACTCTTCCACTTTGTGACTGAATGCCATTCATAAAGCCACTACCGTAAAGCTGACCTGAACCGATTCCTCGTAAAGCCTCAACCAACTGATAGGCATGACTTGCCGCATACTCTTCGGGTTGAAGCCAACCATAAATACGTTCCATCTGATGATTTTTAATAAATTTTGAAAAAATCTGTGGATGATTGTTGTGTAGCCATACTAATAAACCTAGTCCAGACGCTACCATTGCTCCTAGGAGTCCAATGACTCTCCATGATACCCCTGCCATTAAAATCATTGTCGCCATGATGCTTGCTATGACAAGTGCTGTCCCTAAGTCAGGTTGTTTCAAGATTAAAAAGAAAGGAGGTAAACCAATTGCCAGTATTTTACCAACAAGAACGATATCCGATGTAAATCCTTTTTCCCTACCATCTTTCGTTACCCTATATAGTAAATGGGCTAACGCAATGACGACAAAGATTTTTACAAACTCGGATGGTTGTAATAGAAAAAATCCACCGAGGTCGATCCAACGTTGTGACCCATTTCTCTCTACTCCAATAATTTCAACGAGAAAAAGCATAATAATTCCTACAATATACAAAGGAATTGAGAAATTCCGAAATAAGTCAAAATCGATAGTCATAATACCGATCATAAATACTAGACCCACGACTAACCATAAGACTTGTCGTTTCACAAAATGAGAAGGTTCAACAAAGTATTGTTGGCCTCCTGCACTATAAATAGCTAGCAAAGAGATACACATTAAGAGAAACAATAAGAACAATAGCGTGTAATCGATTTGCTGCCAATATGATTTACGTTCTTCCATTTTTCCCTCCATCTATCTCATTATCTGAGCTAAGCTGTTTGTAACAAATCCTCTTTATTACGCTGTTGCTTGCGGTTGCTCTTTGCGATATTTGCAAGAATCGCTAGAGATACCATTGTTACAAGTAACGAAGAACCACCATTGCTTATTAAAGGTAACGGAATACCTGTAATAGGAAGTAATCCAGTAACCGCCCCAATATTGAATACTACTTGAATAGCGACTTGAAACGTTATTCCATACGCTAGTAGGCTTCCAAACGGATTTTTACATTTTGCTCCGATAATAACTCCTTTTACGAGTATTATTGAATAGCAGGTAAGTACAAATAATACACCAATAATACCGAGTTCTTCTGATATTATTGAAAAAATAAAATCAGTGTGAGGTTCAGGGAGATACATCAGTTTTTGAACGCTTTGTCCTAAACCGACACCTGACAAACCTCCATGAGCAATTGCAACATAGGATTGAATCAACTGATAACCCTCTTTCGCCGCATATTCGAATGGATCACGATAGGATATTAATCTTGCCATTCGATAATCCGCTGAAGTTGCAAACAAAGCAAACATCCCAATTCCAACCGAGGAAAGAAGAATTAAATGAACCACTTTTGCTCCCGAAAAAAAGACAATCAAACCAGTCACTAACAAGATTGATGTCGCAGTTCCTAAATCAGGTTGCTTCATTATCAAGCCAAGTATAACACAGACGACAATAAGGGGAGGTAGTACCCCTTTTATAAATTTATTAATATACGCTTGTTTCGATGAATATACTTGCGCCAAATATATAATCATAAATATCTTAACAAATTCGGAAGGCTGAATTCGGAAGGGCCCGATATCTAGCCACCGTTGCGCATGATTTACAGTGACTCCAAACAAAACTACTAACACTAATAACAGAATTGAAAGAAGTACAAGTGGCATAGACATTTTACGATAAAATGGATAGGAGAAATTCATAAATATAATAAACATAACTGTCGCTATCCCAAACCATATCAATTGTCTTTGAATGAAGAAATAATAGTCACCCACTTGGTAAAAAGCCCACACATAGCTTGAGCTAAATACCATAACTAAGCCGAAAATGGTTAATAGAAATATTGTCCCTATTAGAAACCAATCATGATTTTTTGAAAATAGCTGCTTCATTCTATCCCCCAAATTCCTCTTTTACATAGAAAAGCGCTTTACCATTAATTATATCATCCCAATTAGTAGAGCGGAAGAGGGAGAGATTGACATCATTTGTGAAAAATGATGTAAAAACTGAATCTTGGATATGAAAGAGGTGTGTCAAGTATAGATTTGACACACCTTTTTATGTTACGAATTCGAATCCAACACCTTTTGCCGTTTTAATCTCGCAAAGCGGTGACCTAATATTTTTCCAGCTAAATGAGACCTTATGCTAAGCGCCATATAGACGGCGCCACCCACAATCGTTGAAATGGCAACTAATAAAATGGCATGTAAATGCGTATCTAGTGGAATCCAAACTTCTAATACCGTTCTTGTGATAACAACACTTCCAGCCATTATAGCAGCAAATATACCAATAAGTATTAATCTCTTTAACAGGAGAGTGTAATTGTAAGTAGCAAATTTTCCAATCGCCCAGACATTAATGATGATTAATACAGTATAACCGAGATAAGTTCCAACAACAGCTCCTAGTTCTTCTAGTGTTAAGACTAACCAATAGTTAAGGCTAATCTTTACTAGCAAACCAAGGGAAAGACCAATAACTGCATATTTTTGACGGTTCATTCCCTGCAAGATAGCAGATGTAACTGCGGCTAGAGAGAAAAACAAAGCAATGGGAGCATAAGATCTAAGAATTTCTCCACCAATCTCCACTTCTGAAAGACCATACAGTGCCCCAAATGCTGGGTACGCTAATACAGATAGGCCAACTGCTGCTGGTAAGGTTAGAAATAAAATAATTTGATAGGTTTGCGTAATTTGTGTTTGCAGTTGCTCTTTATTTCCTGAAATGAACGACTTTGTTATTGTAGGTACCAATGTAATTGAAAAAGCAGTCGCTAGAGCTACAGGTATAAGGATTAACTTATGTGCAGTTTGAGCAATTACCGCAAATGCCACATCCGCTTCTTCCTTTGAAAAGCCACGAGCAATTAACCCATTCACTACTGTAAACATATCAATAAGCTGAAACAAAGGAATTGCTAATCCTACAAATGAAAGAGGGATCGCATATGAAATTAATTCCTTGTACATGCTCTTAAGAGGAATATTATGATTAACTGTACTTTCGGCTAACTGTTCATTTAAGAAGTGTCTTCTTTTGAACCAGTAATACCCGAGAACAGCCAAACCTCCCAATGCTCCTACAAATGCCCCAAATGTAGCAAAACCAACCGCAACCCCTAAATCACCGTTGTTTACTCCGATTATTAAATACGTGACACTCAGGATAAAAGCTATCCTTACGATTTGTTCTACCACTTGGGAAACTGCTGTCGGTCCCATCGATTGAAAGCCTTGAAAGTAACCTCGAATAACTGACATAAACGGGACGACAAGTAAAGCCACACTCACCATTCGAATCGTAAACACGATGTCTTCCATTGTCCCGCCTTCAAGAACACTTTGATCACGAACAACCCACGTTGAAATCGTTGGAGCTAACCCATATAAAAGCAGAAACGTCAATAAACCCGTCAGCGTCATAACGATTGAAGCTGATCGAAAAAGTTTCCTACCTGTATGATAGTCTCCTAACGCATTGTATTTTGAAACAAATTTCGAAACCGCAAGCGGTACACCTAAAGTGGCCATACTTAATAACACCATATAAGGTAAATAGCCATATGAATATAAGGCCATTCCTGTTTGTCCAACAATAGCAGTAAACGGAATAATATATAATAGGCCTAATAGTTTTGAAGCAAATGTGGCAGCCGTTAATATTTTCGTGCCACGTATCAATTTAGAATCAGACATAATTCCTCCTGCTACATTGTATCTTTGACCAGCTTAATAAAATAATTACGATGACGTGGTCCATCAAATTCACAAAAATAAATGCCCTGCCATCTTCCGAGTACAAGCTCTCCATCAGAAACGATAACAGTTTGGCTTGAACCGAACGTACTTGCTTTTAAATGCGATGCTGAGTTTCCTTCCATATGTAAGTATTTCGGATGCTCCCAAGGATACACTTCATCTAGTCGCATTAACATGTCATGAACCACATCTGGGTCTGCGTTTTCATTGATGGTGATTCCAGCCGTGGTGTGCGGACAGTAGATAGTAACCATTCCATCAGACACGTTAGCTTCCTTTAACACTTTCTCGACTTCTCTTGTAATATCAATCATTTGGTCACGTTGTTTTGTTTTTATACTCATATTTATTAGCATATATACTATCTCCTCTACCAGCCTGCTTCAATGGCGCGATTCATTGTAATATCTTGAAGATGTAGCATTTTCGTTTCATCGGTAATTTTATCAAATGGAATTGCAGTAACCACGATATCAAATGGTTGATACGCTTCTTTTTCCGTTACTAGTCTTCCTGCAAAGTCTCGTTGAAATACGATGACCTTTTCCTTATCATCTATCGAAAAACAAAAAAGATAAGATGCAGAGCTTTTTTCATATAACCATTGATATTGATAATCTTGAAAATCAATGGTTACTTCCTTCTTAAATTGTGGAAGATATAACAAAAGAATATTCTTATCCTGATGCTTTGTCCAACCACCATCATCAGGCTCATAGCCTTCTATTTCTTTTGCGTGTTTAAGGTTCAACTGCCTCACCTCATGACGTGAATACTTGTATTTTCCATTTTACCCGATCTCTCGTATAAATTGTATTAATTCCACTAAAATCTTTTTAATTGACATATAAAATGTATATAATCACAATAAGCAAAACATTAAAGGACGTGTACGACATGAAAGTAGATGTAATTGTAATTGGGGGAGGCCCCTCCGGCTTAATGGCTTCGATTGCCGCAGCCAAGCAAGGAGTTAAAGTATTATTACTAGACAAAGGAGACAAGCTAGGAAGAAAACTTGCGATTTCAGGTGGAGGACGTTGCAATGTCACTAACCGAATGGACCAAGCAGAGCTTATTGCTCACATCCCCGGCAATGGACGATTCATGCACAGTCCTTTCTCTGTGTTTAATAATGAAAATATCATTACTTTCTTTGAAAACTTGGGAATCGAGTTAAAAGAAGAAGACCGCGGCAGAATGTTTCCTGTAACGGATAAAGCAACGACCGTTGTTGAGACGCTTCTCCGAAAAGTGAAAGAACTAGGGGTCATCATCCGAACCAATACTGCCGTTAAAAAAGTTCATTTTGATGAGGAGAAAGTGAAAGGGGTCACTGTGATGTCAGGGGAACGAATTGATGCGACTTCCGTCATTATAGCGACAGGCGGTAAAAGTGTACCTCAAACCGGTTCTACTGGCGATGGCTATCCATGGGCAAAACAAGCTGGACATACGATTACTGAGTTGTATCCGACAGAAGTACCGATTACATCAAATGAACCGTTTATACGTAAGAAAGTACTCCAAGGACTTTCTTTGCGTGATATTGAACTCTCTGTCTTAAATCCTAAAGGAAAACGAATTAAAACACATGATGGAGATATGATATTTACGCATTTTGGGATATCAGGTCCTACTGCGTTACGTTGCAGTCAATATGTCGTAAAGGCTTTAAAGAAATTTGATACCTCAACGATAGATATGGTCATTGACTCTATGCCTAAGCAATCGGAAGAACAACTTTTTCAGACCATACGAAAAATGCTTACTTATGAACCAAAAAAAGCGTTAAAAACAATAACAAAAGGCCTTATTCCAGAACGATTATTGCATTTCTTCTTTGAAAGGTTACAGCTAGACCCAACGAAAGCAGGGGCATCAGTATCAAATGAAGAAGTACGCTCACTTGCCAACATCATTAAAGAATTTCGATTTGCTGTAACTGGTACGCTTTCGATCGAAAAAGCTTTTGTAACCGGTGGAGGAGTATCAGTAAAAGAAATTCATCCAAAAACTATGGAATCTAAAAAGAAGAGTGGATTATTCTTTTGTGGCGAAGTGGTCGATATTCATGGATATACAGGCGGGTATAATATTACAGTTGCTTTTTCAACTGGATTTACAGCGGGAAAAGCTGCAGGCGAGAAAAGCAAACACGTGTACGAGTTATAAACAGGTTTATACACAGGCTGTGGATAAACCTGTTCACAGCTTTTTCTATCTTTCTTTACAATTTTTTAACGTTTCGACAGCATTTTCTTCACAATTCATTGCGCTTGTGGAAAACACTCTCACTTATTCACATTTTTATTCACAATCCAACTAGTTATCCCCAATCCGTTGTTAGAAAATTACCTTTATTATAAAAAGTTATTCACATTTCGACAAATCCCCTACTAACTTAAAGTTTTTATCAGAATTATTTCTGTGGAAAAAAGAGACCCTCACTAGGGATACCACCTTTGTGAGGGTCTCTTATTATTAGTTCGCTACAATATTAACAAGTTTTCCTGGGACGGTGATTACTTTCCGAACCGTTTTTCCCTCTAGTTCTCCACTTATTTTTTCATGAGCTAATGCCACTTCTTCCATATGCTCTTTTGTAGACTCTTTTGGCATGACGAGTTTTGCTTTTAGTTTACCATTGATTTGGCAAACAATTTCAATTTCATCTTCTACTAATAAAGACTCATCGTATGTTGGCCAGCTTGTGTAGGATATTGAACCTTCTTCTCCTAATTTGCTCCATAACTCTTCGCTCAAATGAGGCGCGATTGGAGAAAGCACTTGCACAAAGCCTTTTAGCAACTCTTTAGGCAAGCTCTCTTGTTTATAGCCTTCATTTATGAATACCATAAGTTGAGAAATTGCTACGTTGAAACGAAGACCTTCAAAATCATCTGTTACTTTTTTAACGGTCTGATGATAAATTCTTGTAAATGAATCGGTACCAGACTGTTCACTAATTTTCTCATTCAACTGTCCTGTTTCTTCATTGATAAATAAGCGCCAAATGCGGTCTAGGAAACGGCGTGCACCATCTAAGCCATTTTCAGACCAAGCAATCGATGCATCAAGAGGTCCCATAAACATTTCGTATAAACGTAACGTATCGGCTCCATGGCTTTCAACGATTTCATCAGGATTAACAACATTCCCTTTAGACTTACTCATTTTTTCGTTGTTTTCCCCAAGAATCATTCCTTGATTAAACAAACGTTGGAACGGCTCTTTTGTTGGAACCACACCAAGGTCATAAAGAACTTTGTGCCAGAAACGAGCATATAGCAAGTGAAGAACCGCATGCTCAGCCCCACCAATATAAATATCAACTGGTAACCATTTTTTGATTTTTTCTGGGTCTGCTAACGCCTCTGTGTTATGAGGGTCAATATAGCGAATATAATACCAGCAGCTTCCTGCCCATTGCGGCATTGTATTCGTCTCACGGCGACCTTTTTGTCCCGTTTCTTTATCTACTACCTCTAACCAGTCTTTTGCATTCGCAAGTGGAGACTCTCCAGTACCAGATGGTTTAATTTCATCCATCTCAGGTAAAAGAAGTGGAAGCTCTTCTTCTGGAACTGGCTTTAATGAACCGTCCTCTAAATGGATAATTGGAATTGGCTCGCCCCAATAGCGTTGACGACTAAATAACCAATCACGTAAGCGATACGTAATCTTCTTTGTTCCTTTTCCTTTTTCCTCTAGCCATTCAATCATCTTTTGAATCGCCTGTGCTTTTGATAGACCGTTTAAGAAATCAGAGTTCACAAGCTTTCCGTCTTCTGTATACGCTTGTTTTTCAATATCTCCGCCAGATACGACTTCTTTAATTTCTAAATTAAACTCTTTTGCAAACTCATAGTCTCTTTCATCATGAGCTGGAACAGCCATAATCGCACCGGTTCCATAACTTACAAGAACATAATCAGCAATCCAAATCGGAAGCTTTGCCCCATTTACTGGATTGATTGCATAGGCACCCGTAAATACTCCTGTCTTTTCTTTTGAAAGCTCTGTTCGCTCAAGGTCGCTTTTTGTTGAGACTTTCTTTTGATACGCTTCAACAGCTTCTCTTTGCGCATCTGTCGTCACTTTTTCAACCAATTTATGCTCAGGAGCTAACACCATGTAAGTCGCCCCAAATAACGTATCAGGTCGAGTTGTGAAAACAGTGATGTCTTCTTCATGACCATCAAGAGAGAAAGTAACTTCTGCTCCTTCCGAACGACCAATCCAGTTACGCTGCATATCTTTAATGCTTTCTGGCCAATCAAGCTCCTCTAAATCTTCAAGTAAGCGGTCAGCATAAGCTGTAATCTTCAACATCCATTGTTTCATCGGACGACGTTCAACTGGATGTCCACCACGCTCACTTTTTCCGTCAATAACTTCTTCGTTTGCAAGAACAGTTCCAAGTGCTGGGCACCAGTTTACTGCAACTTCATCGATATAGGCTAATCCCTTTTTATAAAGCTGTAGGAAAATCCATTGCGTCCACTTATAATACTTCGGGTCAGTTGTGTCGACTTCACGGTCCCAATCATAGGAAAAGCCAAGAGCTTTAATTTGACGGCGGAAGTTATCGATATTGATTTGTGTAAATTCACGAGGATGTTTTCCAGTATCTAAAGCATACTGCTCAGCCGGTAATCCAAATGCATCCCATCCCATTGGATGAAGTACGTTATAGCCTTGCATTCTTTTCATGCGTGATAAAATATCTGTCGCTGTATAACCCTCTGGATGACCTACATGCAGACCTGCTCCAGATGGATAAGGAAACATATCTAATGCATAAAACTTTGGTTTCCCTTCATCTTCCGTTGTTTGAAATACTTTATTGTCTTCCCAAAAACGTTGCCATTTCAATTCAATATCTTTATGAGAATACGACATTTTTCTTCCTCCTCTTATAAAATATGTATAAAAGCTTAGAAAACGATAGAAAAACCTCCCACCCCTAGCGTTATCGTTAGGGACGAGAGGTTGTTGATAATTTTATAATTCCCGCGGTACCACCCAAATTAGTAAATAAAAAGATTTATTTACTCACTTATATTCCTTAACGCGGAAAACGTCAGAAGCTACTTTATTCGCAACTGCAACTTTAAGGCGAGTTCATAGCTTCAATCCATTGACTCGCACCAGCCGTCAACTCTCTTAAGGATGTTAACTATTACTACTCCTCTTCATCGTTTTTGAAGTTTAGGATATTAATTTCAGATTTATCTCAATACATGTTATTTTATGAATTTGTCGATTTCCTGTCAAGACTTCTCTACCATTATTGCCAATTCTTTTTTAAGAAATACTTTGTTTTTACGATAACCAGGGGTCTGTTCGTGTTTTTATGCTGATTATGATAGGATAGGAAAAGCATAAGGCAAGAAAGGTGAGAAACATGGATAAACAGTATGAACCTGTTCCTCTTTTATTTGGGGAAAAACGTTATCACACATGGAATTTTCATTTACGACAACATTTCGGCGAAAAGATTTTTAAAGTTCCTCTTGATGCCGGCTTTGATTGCCCTAATCGAGACGGGGCTGTCGCAAGTGGCGGCTGTACGTTTTGTAGTGAACGGGGGTCTGGAGACTTTGCGGGTGACCGTACAGATGATGTTGTCACTCAGTTTCATACCATCAAAGACCGAATGCATAAAAAGTGGAAAACAGGTCAGTACATTGGCTATTTCCAAGCCTACAGCAATACGTACGCGCCAGTGTCAGAGCTTCGAGAATTATTTGAAGCCATTTTAAAACAAGAAGGTGTTGTCGGTTTATCGATTGCCACCCGTCCTGATTGTCTACCAGATGATGTCGTTGAATATTTAGCTGAATTACATGAACGTACTTATCTATGGGTTGAGCTAGGATTACAAACAGTTCATGAACGAACAGCTTTATTAATTAATAGAGCTCATGATTATCAATGCTACAAGGATGGAGTTGCTAAACTAAGAAAGCACGGCATTCGTGTCTGTTCTCATATAATAAATGGACTTCCTTTAGAAACTACTTCGATGATGCTCGAGACAGCCAAAGAAGTCGCAAAACTCGATGTGCAAGGGATTAAGATTCATTTGCTTCATTTAATGAAACGCACACCTATGGTTAAACAATATGAAAATGGCTTACTAGAATTTATGAATTTTGAGGAATACGTTAAGTTAGTTGTTGACCAATTAGAGATACTACCTCCTGAGATGATTATTCATCGGTTAACAGGAGATGGACCCGCTGACATGGTAATTGGACCAATGTGGAGTTTAAAAAAATGGGATGTCTTGAATGCGATTGAGGCCGAGTTAAAACGACGAAACTCTTGGCAAGGTAGGTTATACAATTTACCTCAGGGGGTATCATCACTATGAATTTAATTCGGATCCTCCCTTTTGCACGCAATTTACTAGAGTCTGTTCTTGGCGAAGGAGATGTTGCTGTCGACGGAACAGCAGGTAACGGGCACGATACCTTATTTCTAGCGCAATTAGTCGGAAAAACCGGTCACGTTTATAGCTTTGATATCCAAGCTGAGGCTTTAAAAAATACTAAAACACGTCTTGAAGAAAATGGGGCTAGCAACCAAGTCACGCTCATTCATAAGGGTCATGAAGGGGTGAAAGACTTTATACCTTCATCTGGTTACGATAAGTTAAAAGCAGCGATTTTTAATTTAGGCTACCTGCCTGGAGGAGACAAATCGATAGTAACCACCGCCGATACTACGATTACGGCAATAGAATCTTTGTTTGAGATGATGGCCCCCGGGGGCATCATTATACTTGTGATCTATCACGGTCATGAAGAAGGAAAGCTAGAGAAACATGCGGTTGTAGAATATGCCTCGCACTTGCCACAAGATAAAGCCCATGTTCTTCAATACCAATTCATTAATCAAAAAAACGACCCACCGTTTATTATTGCGATTGAAAAAAAGACGGTATAGGCCGTCTTTTTTTGATTGAGGACGTTATTTCTTACGGACCCTCAGTCCGCTATTTTGTTGAAAATGCCCTTTTTTTAAAGCTAACGGACACACGTTCCGCTATTTGCACAAAATAGCGGGAGTTTCGATTAAGTCCGTATAATTGTGTAAAAACAAAAAGAGTCATTTTATACCTTCTTGGCTACAATGTTTAACAACCACGAAAAACATGAGAAGAGGGAATATAAAATGACTCAAATACAGTTTAACCTAGATATTGATGTTTTAAAAGAATCTGTGATGAATTCGAATATTGATGCAGTTGTAAAATCTTCAATTGTATTAGTTCTTAATGAGTTTATGGAGAAAGAACGGGATGAGCATTTACAAGCATCTGCCTATGAGCGTTCTCCAGAACGCCGGGATTACCGTAATGGATATTATGAGCGTGAGCTACTGATTAGTATTGGAAAAATTAAATTACGTGTACCTCGTACAAGAGAAGGAGACTTTTCAACTTCTATATTTGAACGGTTTTCTCGCGTAGACCAAGCACTAACTCTTTCTATGTTAGAAATGGTGGTAAATGGGGTGTCAACACGAAAAGTAAAAAACATTGTAGAACAACTTTGCGGAGAAAGTGTATCCAAATCATTTGTTTCGTCCCTAACGGAGAAGCTTGATCCTGTTGTGAATAAATGGGCTAATCGACCACTTAATGTCCAGTATTTTCCTTACCTCTATGCAGATGCCATGTATATTAAGGTGCGTGAACATAATAAAGTTGTACCCAAAGCAGTCTATCTTATGACGGCAATGGATGAGGAAAAAAAGAGGCAAGTTATTGGATTAAAAATAGACCACGCTGAGAGTTTCGAGGCGTGGCAAGGGTTCTTCAGTGATTTAAAAGCGCGAGGACTCCAATCTCCTAAACTTATTGTCTCTGATGCCCATGCTGGATTAAAAAAGGCTATAGACCGAGAATTTATCGGAACTTCATGGCAAAGGTGTTCCGTTCACTTTAAACGAAACATTATTAATAAACTTCCCAAAAAAGGGTCTAGCCAGGTCATAGCAGATTTGAGAAGAATATACCAAACAATCTCTTGTGAAGAAGCAAGGAAATTTAAAGATGACCTTCTCATGAATCACCAAGATAATCCCAAGTTGAAGAAGGCAATTGAAATCCTTGAAGACGGATTTGAAGAATCCATTCAATATTTAAATGAACCAAAAATGTATCAACGACACCTATCAAGTACCAACTCGTTAGAGCGTCTAAATCAGGAAATAAGAAGACGAGAAAGAGTCATTCGTATTTTTCCAAATACACAATCAGCTTTTCGATTAATTGGGGCGCTATTAATGGAGAATGAAAACCTTCAGTTAAATAGGAGATATACTCTAAAGCCCTAAACCAGCGAGCCGCGCGAAGCGAGATTTTGGTTACTTGGAAGGGGGGACCCCCTTCCAAGTAACCAAAATCAAAAACTAACTATATATCATTATAGGTTGTAACATTGTAGCTAAGTAATTTACACATTATTCTGGACTTGACTGGAGTTTCTCTAGTTTTTCTGTAAATAAGAGCATCTGTGTCCGTTAGCTCTTTAAATCAGCGTTTTTTTCAAAAATAGCGGATCCTCTGTCCGTTACGACAAGAAAAAATCATCAGTTACTCGATTGCACTAATAAATATAGAAAAAAAAGTGTCTAATTACTTTTTATGGTATCATATATAGTAACTTCTATTGCACTTTGAAACTACTTTCAGTGCCATTCTATATTGAAGTTAATCTCCTTATACATAAATTAAAAAGTATCACGGAACGAACGAAGCCGTTTTATACTAGAAAAGGAGACATTTTATAGTTTAAGGAGGCATATGATGAAATTGTTTATAACAGCAATCCTATCCGTTCCTTTATTTGCAATAATTACTACATTTTATTTTTTTAATGGTTTCAAACAGGATTACTCTGTTGAATTAGTCATTTTAATTGTAACTTATATTGGTCCAATTATATTCCTTGTTAATTTAGTATTTTCGCTCATGATTGAACTATGTATAGATATTCTTAACAGCAAATTAAATTGGGCAAAATATATTATTGGATTAGGTTTATATTCGGTATGTGGCATCATTATTGGTATTGCTATAGGTCTTGTATTTTTATATGAACTAGATATTATATTATATGGTATTAGTGGTTTTATTCTTTATATTTGTTACTTCCACCTGTCGTTATTAATATCAAAAATTAGTTGGGTAAATCCATCTAGTTTGGTAAGTTGAATAACGAGTACAGTCGCTTCTTTGGAAGTGACTGTTTTTATACATCACACTACTTTTTAGCCTGTGTGACCGGAACAGAAAGAAATAGACGGTATGATAATATACAGAATCGTCTAGCTGTTATCGCATGCCCTTCTTTATTTTGACGACCAAACGCTTCGATAGAACTTACAGTTGAGAAAAAAGAAGCGCGTGGAGACACCACCTGTTTTGATGAGTCGTCTCGCTATTTTTCTAACTTGCTTTTGTTGCTGAACTTTTTTATCAGATAAGTAAATAGCTAGCAGTCCTTTAACGATTAATGAGTGGAAGGGCTCATCTCGTAACCCCTGAATCGACATTTTGGCTTTTTCTATAAAATACTGAAAGCGCTCGACCATATTTTCTTCTGACGGATAATAAAAACAAAAATTCAAATCTCCACCAGCACGGTCCTCTTCTTGGTCTATAAAGTAATCAAGTAAAATATGTAACCCCTGCACCCAGGGGAAATAGCTTTTTTTTAACTGAATTGCATCATCATTTGTTAGCTGAGGATGACTTGCATAAGCGACTAAACAAAAGATAGCTAGCGTTGAGCCTGCACATGCAGAAAATTCATACCATGTCATCTCGGGAAACTTTGCTTTATGTTTAGTAAACCATTCTTGTAATAACTCTTCTCTCTTTTCTTTCTGAACATGCTTGAACACTTGCAAATCACAATAATAATCACAGAGTTCAAGTAAATGAGGGGCAATTACTGAATAATTCGGCAATGATACTAAAGCGTTTTGGCAGGTTCCTACTAGTTCTTTTAGATACCCATTATCATCCTGGTCTTCCCGCTGTTCATAATAATTGATACGATTTACTCCAGGCGTTAAAGCATGTTTCATTGATAAATGTAACATTTGAAAATCGGCTGGGTCTTGTGACGTACTGCGATCGCATAAGTTATCTAGGTAATCACTTATCGTTTGATACGCGACTATAAAGCTAAGAACATTATCAAATTGTTCTTTTGCTAGCAATCCGTAAATCCCTCCACCCACACAATGAAACGTTTTTGTTTCAATACTCATAAGTGCCTGATTTCGCAACTCTTCATTGGGGATAACACTTGCTTTTTCTTTCCACTTACGGAGTAAATGATGAACATCGGGAACAACTTTTCGATAAATGCCTGCCATTAACGTCCATGAATTGGTCGGTGTCTTCATAATTGCACCTCATTTCTACATAAAACCGTCTATCATAAATGTAACTCGACAAAGCTTTTTGCATATTCAAATACTCGCTCACGTTCTGGTTCATTAAAAATTTCGTGATAAAGTCCCTTCCATTCTTTATACGATTTATCCTCAAGCTGTAAGGCATTAAACCACTGTCTAGTTGCCTCTTTATCTACAATATAATCATCTCCAGCCTGCATGACAAGAATCGGAACCTCTGGGAACTTACCTACCTCTTGATGGCTAAGTTGCATGGCTTTTGTTAATTCTTGATACCATCGAAGAGAAACCTTGGTGACTCTTAACTCATCTTTTAAATATTCCTCTCGAATTTGTTCGTTTCGAGTGACATTATGTGTTTGGATTCCAGACTTTGCTTGGAGCTCTGGTAAGACATAGTGTAAGGTTTTGGCTGCCCACCTTTTAACGGGTGTAGGTGGTTTCTTAAGTTTTAAACATGGGGATGACAAAATCACTCCATGAAAAGGAAGTTGCTTTTTCATCATTGTACGGATCGAGGCTAGCCCTCCCATACTATGACCTAGTAAAAAAACTGGTAGCTCATATTTAGAAGCTTCCGTATACCAGGAAACAATCGTATCAATATATTGAGTGAATGACTTGATATGCCCCCGTTTTCCTCGTGTTTTTCCTTGTCCAGGTAGGTCTCCGGTAATCACATGAAAACCAGCAGCATTCCAACGTTCTGCCACCCAGCGGTAACGCCCCTGATGCTCTCCTGCACCATGAACAATCACAATGACACCTCTAGGCTGCTGTACCTCCCACTTCAACATATGCATCCCTCCTTTTTCTATATATATTCACTGTTATTCTTTTTCTCACACATTTTTGATACACTTGCTATATGTCTTGATATCGTAAAGAAAGGTTGTGTCATTTATGATTTATCCATATAAAAATAGATATCCTGAGATTGCTAACACTGTATTTCTAGCCGATTTTGTAACGATTACTGGCGATGTCATAATTGGTGACTATTCTAGCATCTGGTTTAATACCGTAATCCGCGGCGATGTGTCACCGACGGTCATCGGAGAACGAGTCAATATTCAAGATAACTGCGTCCTTCATCAAAGTCCAGCATACCCACTTATAATTGAAGATGATGTCACAGTCGGTCATCAAGTCATATTACATAGCTGTAAATTAAAGAAAAATTCTCTTATTGGTATGGGTTCTATTATACTAGATGGGGCCGTTGTTGGCGAAGGTGCGTTTATCGGAGCTGGTAGTTTAGTTTCTCAGGGAAAAGTGATTCCTCCTAATACTCTAGCCTTTGGACGACCTGCCAAAGTAATTCGAGAGCTAACAGAGGAAGATAAAAAGGACATGGAACGTATTCGCACACAGTATGTAGAAAAAGGTCAGTATTACAAAGGACTTCAGCAGGAGTAGCTAGCAAATTTTCAAAACTTGTGTGAGATCGTATTTAAACCTTAGTACATTTCGCAAAAACTTAAAAATAGTATATACTTGACTAACATTCATATTCAAAAAGGAGCATGTCCAATGACCGAGAACAACCAATCTGAAGCACCAAAAAAGAAAATTAACCTGCAAGACGCAATCAAGCAACAGCTTGAAATGAAGAAAAAGAACCTGTCCTCTGCTAATAAAGGCAAAACAAATGCCGATCTTTCCACAAAAAAAATGAAAAGCCAGCAAACGAAAAAAACAAACAATACCCGTAGAAAAATGGGTGTCTAATTAACGCATAAAATCAGAAAGACGGGTATCTAGTAAGGTTGTTCTAACGTTTTAAGGGCTATTTACCACAGTATCGTGGAAGATATCCCTCACCAAATCTAACTCACTTCCAGATGGACAAATTGGGCGAGCACAGAGAATTCACCCTAACTAAAAAAACAAACAAAGCATTCAAGGACAGTTACTTGAATGCTTTATTATATTATTCTTTTTTATGACTATTATTTTTTACTCCTACCTAAAACACTAATAATTCCACTGTATCAACGTTTTATCTGCAACTTTATCACATCTTGGTTATCTTTGAATTTTACAGTGAATGTATATTGATCTTCCTCGTAAGTCTCAAAGTTAACAGTACCTACTAAAAAAGTAATAACATTCCCTTCAATGCTTGTTTCCATATCTCCAACATTACCTGTAATCAAACCATCTCTACTATCAAATTCAATATCAATATTATCAATTTCTTCCTGTGATATCTCAAAACCTTTAGCTTCCATTTCAATCCAACTTACCATTTTCTCTTCATACAATTCTGAATTGTATATATAACTAACATTCCAGTATTCTCCTTCTCCATAAAATATTACTTTGTCGGAAACAATCGTTTGTGTTGATGCAAAACAAGCCGTTAAAGTTAGTATTAAAAAAATACCGAACAATACTCTCAACTTCATGATAAAATCTCCTTTTTAGTAATAGTTTTCTACATAATAATACTATTTTCTTCTACAAAACTGCCTCGTTCAGCACATTAACTTCTTAAAAAAGCATTACTTCCTTCTTGAAGTAATACCCTCCGTTCGATCTCAAAATTATAATAAGGTGTTAAACAAATTCTCCTAAACATATATATATCCTTTTAAATAAGAAACAGCTTCACCAGAAATTCTTATTGTTTCACCTAAATCAGTACAATACAGCTTGCCGCCTCTATCTGATAATTGCAATGCGACAAGTTCAGTTTTATTTAATCTCTTTTTCCAATATGGAACTAACGTACAATGAGCAGAACCAGTAACAGGGTCTTCCTCTATTCCTACTTTTGGTGCAAAAAATCTCGATACAAAATCTACTTCTTTTCCTTTAGCTGTCACTATTACCCCAAGTCCATCTAATTTTTTTAGTTCATTCATATTTAATTCAAGACTTAAAATATCATCTTCTGTATCAAAAACTGCTAAATAGTCTCTGGACATATAGACCTCTATTGGTGTTTTACCTAAGCCCTTAATAAGTTCCTCTGGCGCTTCACATTTTTCTCCTTCTCTTGAAGGAAAATTCAATATATATTGCCCGTCATCCTTAGATACTTCTAACATACCACTTTTTGTATTGAACTTTACATTCTTTATATCTTCAACTAAATATGTACATATTACATAAGCAGACGCTAATGTTGCGTGTCCACATAAGTCTACTTCCCCTTTTGGTGTAAACCATCTTAACTCATATTCATCACCCTTTTTTACAAAAAAAGCAGTTTCAGATAAATTATTTTCTGCTGCAATATTTTGCAATATATCGTCTCTTAACCAACCATTTAATGGACATACAGCCGCTGGATTTCCTTTAAATAGTTCATTTGTAAATGCATCAATCTGATAAATTGGGATTCTCATTTTCTTATTCTCCTTGTTGTTTTTTTATATTTCAATACTACTTTTGAACACTACTTTTTCATTTCCTTTACCTTAGTTTTTCATATTTTTCATAATTCCTTGATATTCACTAAACATTCAAATGCTACATTATCAGTAACAACCAATAAGGGGGACTTCTAGATGGAGCGATCTAAAGAATGGTTATACAAGGCAGACTGTCAGTTGTTTTATATTTTTAATGAAAAGAGTAGGTCCATTCTCTTATGGAAGGTAATGTCCACATTAACTCACCTTGGTGGAGCATTATTTACGATAAGCAGTGTGTTGCTTTTAATTGCAGTAAGCCCGCCCCTCATTCAAAAAGTAGCTATTGCTTCAGCTATTTCCTTAACAAGTAGCCACCTTATCGTCGTCTTGATTAAAAAACTCTATAAACGAATTCGTCCTTACATGACGTTACCAGATGCTAAGGTAGTAGAAAACCCGTTTAAAGACCACTCTTTTCCCTCTGGTCATACAACATCCATTTTCTCGATAACGATTCCCTTCATGATAACTTGGCCTAGCTCCGCTATTTTATTGCTACCTCTGGCCCTTCTTGTAGGACTATCTCGAATCTTTCTTGGCCTACACTATCCTTCCGATGTCCTTGTTGGAGCTTTACTAGGGACGATTTGCGGAATTCTTTGTCTAAGTTTATTCGCAATAGGGGGTTAAACAAATGAGAATCGCACTCTTTACTGATACCTATATTCCTCAAGTAAATGGGGTCGCAAAAACCTTACAACGACTAGTTAATCATTTTGAACTTCGAAATGTGGACTATAAACTATTCGTTCCGACAGAAATGCCTGACCCATTTCCTTCTCATATTCACTCATTTTTTAGTCTACCATTCTTTTTATACCCGGAGTGTAGATTAGCTGTCCCAAATCCATTTTTAATTCGACAGCAAATGGCTGAATTCAAGCCTGACCTTCTGCATATAACTACTCCCTTTAATATAGGGTTGAGTGGACTTCATTACGGAAAAAAATTGAACATTCCAATGGTTGGTTCGTATCATACTCATTTCGATCATTATCTCCAGTACTATAAACTTACGATTATGTCAGAGATGCTTTGGACATATTTACGTTGGTTTTATGGGCACTTCGAAGAAACCTTTGTCCCTTCAACAGAAACGAAAATACACCTTGTAAAAAAGGGATTTAATAACATACAGCTATGGACTCGGGGCGTAGACTGCTCGTTATTTCAACCTTACCAAAACACCAATCTACTCCCAACAACGGCTCAAGATAAATATAAACTTCTTTATGTAGGAAGAATGGCACCTGAAAAAGATTTAGCTACCCTTTGCCAAGTGATCAGAAAAATGCCTGAACAGCTAAAAGATAACATACACTGGGTGTTTGTTGGTGATGGTCCAATGCTTCCAGAAATGAAAGCAGAATTTAGTAAAAATGTTACATTTACTGGATATTTAACAGGTACAGCACTCGCTGAAATGTATGCTTCTGCTGACTTATTTGTGTTCCCTTCGACTACAGAAACATTTGGCAATGTCGTGTTGGAATCATTAGCCTCTGGTACACCTGCTATTGTTGCGAATGAAGGTGGTGTCCAAGAAATAGTAACTCACAATCAAACCGGAATGGTATGTCAATCTAAAAACCCTCAAGCCTTTATTCAAGCGATTGAAATGATTCTAGGAAACGAGAGCAAGCGAAGACAAATGAGTCTAGAGGCCAGATCCTATGCCAAAACTCAGTCGTGGGAAGCGATTTTTGATAATCTCTTACTTCACTATGAACAAACCATCTATCAGACAAAGAAAACCGTACGAATGGCATAAGCCACCTAATACTAAAAGGATTGAGATTATATTGGTCTTACTCCTTTTTTCTTTTGTTTAAAGGGAAATCCCTTTTTAAATGGAATGTTTTTTATAGTAAACCAGTCTTTAGTTAGCAGAAAATGACAGGAGTCTTTTTATCATACACGATATCATGGGTACCAAGGAGTGAGCGATATGGGTTGGGTTGAATCATTGCAACAGGCTATCGATTATATGGAAAAAAACTTGCTTGAGGACATTTCAATAGAAGATATAGCTAAACAAGCAAATACATCACCTTTTCATTTTCAGCGGATTTTTTCTATTTTAACCGAAACTTCTGTGGGCGAATATTTACGAAGGAGGCGTTTGACTTTAGCAGCGCAGGAGTTATCTGCAACTAATCATAAAATAATTGACCTCGCCTTCAAATATGGCTATGACACTCCTGAAGCCTTTTCAAAGGCATTTCGTAGGCAACATGGAATGACACCAAGTGAAGCAAGAAGGAACAACGGTAAGTTACATTCTTATAACCGCCTGGTGATTCAGGTGAGTCTGAAGGGAGTAGAATCAATGAAGTATAAAATTGTGGAAAAAGAAGCATTTCAAGTGATTGGCATCCGTAAAGAGTTTTCATTACAGAACGAAGAAAACTCAACTGAAATCCCTAAACTATGGGGACAACTGAATTCTGATGGAACGACAGATAAACTTGTCAGTCTAAACAACGGAGTCATCAAAGGTGTACTGGGAATATGTGTCGACAATAAGATTCCTCAAAAAATTGAATATTGGGTTGCGACGGATTATGTTGGGAACACACCTGAAGGCTATGAGAGTCTTGTTATTCCGGCATCAAAATGGGGTGTCTTTGAAGTCCATGGTGCTATGCCAAATGCGATTCAAAGTGCGTGGAATCAAATTTTTTCTGAGTGGTTTCCTTCCAACAACTACGAATGTGCTGGAACGCCAGAATTAGAAGTCTATTCAGAGGATGACCCTAACCGTTCAGATTATTATTCAGAAATTTGGATTCCACTCAAATAGAAAACTATTTCGAAAAAAAAATCACGGAGAGCCGCTTAGGCTAGTCTCCGTGATTTTTTTTTCGGATTACTCTTCCATGACGACAATAACCGTATGAACCTTCCCGTCGTTAAAAATCGGCGCTTTATTTCCTTCGATTTTTTCCCCATCAACCGTAATAGATTTGACACCTTTACTAATGTTGTTTTTGTTATGGACCTCTATCTCGTACGTGGCTCCTCTAAAGTACTTGGTCACCTTAAAACCATCCCACGCTTTAGGAATACAAGGATTAATCACTAGTCCGTCGTATGTTGCCATTATCCCTAAAATATACTTCGTACCTGCCTGATACATCCAAGAAGATGTTCCTGATAACCAAGAGTTACGACCAAGGCCAAACTGAGGATGCTCATCCCCTAAAATGTTTTGTGGGTATACATAAGGCTCAATCTCGTATTCATCAATTTTTTCATTTTTGTAAACAGGGTTCACTTGAGAGTAGTATTCAAATGCTCTGTCTCCATTGCCAACGATCGTTTCTGCCATCATAGCCCATGGATTTGTATGAAGGAAAATACCTCCATTTTCCTTTGCACCTGGTGGGTAAGTCGTTATTCCACCTTTATTCGGATCAAAGCCATTGAAGCCCGGTGCACTAAGCTTAATTCCATTTTTCGTATTCAATAATTTATTAACGGATTCCAAGGCTATTTTTGCTCTATCTTCAGGAGCAAAGCCAGATAGGATCGCCCACGATTGACCGTTTACATATATTTTACCATGTTCATTTTTAGAAGAGCCTAAAGGTTCACCGTCATGGTCGAAGTAACGAATGTACCATTCGCCATCCCAGCCGACGTTATTTACTACTTCCTTCATCTCAGCATACCATGTTTCATACTGGTCTACTGCAGCCTGGTCTCCCATAAACGTCATAAGCTCAATCAATTCAAGAAGTGCCTTTCCGTATAAGTGAGCATTAAAAAACGATTCTGCTCCTGTAGGAAGGTTCACGGTGTCATTCCAATCCGCAAATCCTAGTAATGGAAGCCCGTGAGCTCCAGTATCATTGCGTGTGAACTCTACTGAACGTTTGATATGTTCAAGCACTGTACCTGACTCTAGTGGCTTACCTGAACTGTCCTTTTCGTAAAAAGGAATCTCCATATTTAAGAAGTCTGTATTTCCAGTTTCCTTCACATAGGCACAAACAGATTGAACGATCCAAAGATGGTCATCTCCGTAATAGTTCGGTCTATCTGGACTTTCTCTTGAGTCCCCTTCGTTCGCTTCCATCGTCGATGCATAGAACTGGTGCATTGCGGAACCGTCTCTCTTTTGTGTATGCAATAGCTTTTCAATTAAATCACGTGCATCTTCTGGAAGATTCGGGATAACCCCTAGTACGTCTTGTGAGCTATCACGGAATCCGATTCCTCTTCCACCAAAGCCTAACTGATAAAGAGATAAATCCCTCGACCAGTTTTTCGTAATATAACATTGTCTTGGATTATGGATGTTAAGCAATGTATTCATTTGCTCATCTGGAGTTTCAACCTGAAGCTTGGACAAGTAATTATCCCAGAAGCTAGAAAGTGCTTGGAAGGACTCGTCTACATTTTTTTCATCTCTATATTTAGCAATAGATTCTTTCTCTTCTGCGATATTGTTGGCTTGGCCAAGTTGGGTGATAATTCTTTTACTTTCGCCTGGAGCAAGTTCTCCAAGATGATGCATAAGAGCTGCAATATTATCTCCTCTATTGGCTTCGTAATTGCTTAATTCTTCGTGTTGTAAGCTAAGTGGGTTAGCCCATGTTCCAAACTCATTATCACCTAAGAAGATTTTTCGGTCAGTTTCAAAAGAAGATACTGGATAGTTGGAAGTGAAAAAGTTCACGCTTGTGTCTCGTTTCATAAAGGCATATTGTGTTAACACCTTTAATCCCTCTTCTTCGACCATTCTTGACTGCATTGTTTGAGGAACCCAGTCTGCATTAGTGAACTGCTTTAACGCATCGAAATGGGTATATTCGACAACCGGAATAATATCAAGCTCGACTGTTGTATCTTTAAGATTTGTTACGGTAATATCTCTAATAAGTCTTGGTTCATTTTCAGGAACAAACACAGTGATTTCCGTTCTAATCCCATGTATTTCTGAAACATATTTCGAGTAGCCTAGACCTACTCTACATTCATATAAATCATAGTTATCAAGTGTAGGAACAAAATAAGGAGAAAATGATTGATATCCCCCGTTTTCCTTAATTCTTATGTATGTTGTTTCACCGTTAAATTCATAGCTAGGTAGTTGTGGTAAATATTTTACGATTCGGTTTAAAGCAGGATCCCCTTTACATATAAGTGAACCGCCCGTTTGATCAACAAAACCACCAAACTTAAGATTTCCTACATAGTTGATCCATTTCGTTGGTGTTTTTGGATTTGTGATTACGTATTCTCTCGTTGCGTCATTAAAATAACCATATTTCATTTTGACCCTCCTTAAAATACTTCACATTATTAGGTTTGTATGCGTTCTCATTAACGTATACAAGTTAAGTATATAACAACCTTTTAAGATTACAAGCTATCTTAAAAGGTTTCACAAAAAGAACATGGGCCTGCTTTAAAGAGCCACAAAATGTTAAAAAGCAGGCTATATATTAAAAGAACTCACTGTTGTATTGCTAATGGGTGTTGGTCCATATATCCTTTATTCACCATGATTTTCATTGTATCCTCAGCATACTTTAATACTTCTGCCATTAATCTACCATACAAGATTTTAAATTTCAGCTGTGCTTAAAGGTCTATCTCCAAAGAACAAATTCTTGCTTGGTGGGATGCCATTTAATTAAAAAAGACCGACTATCACTGAGGGTACTGAAAAAGTTCGATTAACTTTTTACAGTGGCCTCTTATCAAATCGGCCCCAAAAGAGTTTGCTAATATTTCATTAATAACGATCCCCACACCAATCCTCCGCCAAAAGCGGTTTGCATGACTAGATCGCCTCTTTTTATCTTGCCACTTTTTACTGATAAATCAAAAGCAAGCGGAATCGTTGCTGAAGAATTATTTCCATAATATTTTATCGTCGAAATGACTTTCTCTAACGGGTAATTCAGTTGGTTGGCAACTGCTTCAATAATCCTTTGATTTGCTTGATGAGGAATAATCCAATCTATCTGTTCTTTTTGATAACCTGAAGCCTCTAACGTTTCCGTTACCGTTTTTGACATCGACTGAACCGCTAATTTAAAAATCTTTCTCCCATCCATTACAATTCCAGGTCCTTCGGCTGTATTATTCTTCGGATTCCTACTCCCACCATTAGGCACATATAAACCTTCTAAGTGTTCACCTTTTGAATGAATGGATGAATAAATAATTCCTTCATTTTCGATAAATTGATCCGTGCGAGATAAAACAAAAGCACCTGCTCCATCCCCAAATAAGATACAGGTTGAACGATCCGTATAATCCGTGATTTTGGATAAGGTATCGGCTCCTACTACTAGAACATGTTTGTGCTTTCCTAATTTCACGTACATTTCAGCCACTTGGAGCGCTGTAACAAAGCCAACACATGTTGCATTTACATCAAAAGACCCGACTTCTCTACACCCTAACCTTTCTTGTAGCTGACAAGCAACAGATGGAAATTGATAATCTGGAGTTACCGTACCTACGACAATAAGATCTATATCTTCTGCCGTTAGCCCCGCATCTTCTATCGCAAGTTTAGCAGCAACATAAGCTAAATCTGACGTTGATTCTGATTCTTCTGTTACTCTTCGTTCGGAAATTCCTGTTCTTGTAACAATCCATTCATCGTTCGTTTCAACCATCTTTTCCAAATCAGCATTCGTAAGTCTCTTCTCTGGAACATAAGAGCCTGTGCCACTAACGATAGCATTATACATTTACTCACCTCATTAATTATTACCTGGTCATATGAACTGATTATAACATTATATGTGAATTATAGAAAATGGTCATTATGTCTTAGTTTGGTTTACACATACGGTCTTAGTTTGCGTCTATCCCCAATTTTCTTACTTGAATATTAAAAATAGACATGCTTCTACGTTCACAAAAAAATGTCCTACTAGGGGCTATAATTCCCTAGTAGGACATCCTACTTGTAAATATTATAAAGCTAAACTACGTAATAATTCTGCTTTGTCTGTACGTTCCCATGGAAGATCAATATCGGTACGACCAAAGTGACCATAGGCAGCTGTTTGCTTATAGATTGGACGACGGAGGTCAAGCATTTTAATAATGCCAGCAGGTCGTAAATCAAAGTTGTCTCGAACTAAGTCAACAAGAACTTCTTCTGACACCTGTCCCGTACCAAACGTATCAATTGAAATCGAAACCGGCTGTGCTACACCAATCGCATACGCAAGTTGAACTTCACATTTATCCGCTAACCCTGCAGCGACAATGTTTTTTGCTACGTAACGAGCCGCATAGGCTGCCGAGCGGTCCACTTTTGTAGGATCTTTACCTGAGAATGCTCCACCGCCATGTCTTGCATATCCACCGTACGTATCAACAATAATTTTTCTTCCAGTTAAACCAGCATCCCCTTGAGGGCCACCGATAACAAAGCGTCCTGTTGGATTGATGAAGTATTTTGTTTCTTCATCAATTAAGTCCTTAGGAACGACTGGGTTAATGACATGTTCTTTTAAATTACGTTGAATTTGTTCTAATGTTGTTTCAGGATGGTGCTGTGTTGAAATAACGATCGTGTCAATACGAACAGGTTTGCCTTCTGAATCGTACTCAACTGTTACTTGAACTTTTCCGTCTGGTCTTAAATACGGAAGCACTTCATCTTTACGTACTTTCGTTAAACGACGGGCTAACTTATGAGAAAGAGAAATTGGTAAAGGCATTAATTCTTCTGTTTGGTTATCTGCATAACCGAACATTAATCCTTGGTCTCCTGCACCAATTGCATCAATTTGCTCATCCGTCATTTGGCCTTCACGTGCCTCTAATGCTTGGTTTACACCTTGTGCAATATCTGGTGATTGCTCATCAATTGAAGTTAATACCGCACACGTTTCATAATCAAATCCATACTTTGCTCTTGTATAGCCAATAGACTTAATTGTTTCTCTCACAATTTTCGGAATGTCTACATAGGTACTTGTTGTAATTTCTCCAGCAACAAGTACTAATCCAGTAGTAACCGATGTCTCACAAGCTACACGTGCGTTTGGGTCATTCGTTAAAATTGCATCTAAAATCGCATCGGAAATTTGGTCGCAAATTTTATCGGGATGCCCTTCCGTTACTGATTCCGACGTAAACAAACGTCGACTTTTCTTCTCTACCATTAAACAGTATCCTCCTTCGCACACCTAAGTAAAAAAGATATTCTAACTTAGCATGCACTAAAATTTGATACGGCACTCATCCGAATGAAAACGTTGCAGTGTATATACCATAAAACCCTTTTCCTAATATGAGGAAAAGGGTGGAAGTATCACCTTTCGCCTCTTATCTTCCAAGACATTGTCCTGCAGGTTAGCACCTTTCCACCAAAAAGAAGCGTTAGTGTTGGTTGCTGGGTTTCATCGGGCCTGTCCCTCCACCGACTCGGGATAAGAGTTCCGTTCGCGACATATGATATCGTAGTTAAAGAAAGATGTCAACCTTTGGTGATTGACATCTTCGGAATTTGTCAAATTGGTTTTTATTAATAAGGGGTGCGATGATTATTCTGGTTCCTGATTTCCTCAGCTTCTCTTTCTTCTTCTCGGATTTGCATCCTCATTAGTTCCCTTTCATTATCTCTTGGTTTCACTTGACTATATACCCCACTAGCCGTTAAACCGATAATCAAAGCAACTAATAACTCGCTTCCCCAGTCACGTGGAATGAACCATAATATTGAAGCAATCCCTATTGCTAATAATGCTCGATATCTTTTTTCTATGGAAAATGCGTTTCCGATAACTGTTACTAACGCTGCGACAACAGCAGCCAATGTCCCAAGGTCAAACATCGTTACACCTTCCATGAAGAATCCCCTCCTTCTCTATTGCTATCGTATGCAACATTTTGAGAAAGAGTAACACTAAATCTGTGGACATAGTAAAAGTTTTTCATAAGCCAACGCTACTGTTTCTTCATCCACACAGTTACTTTTTTTACAATCAAGCTGTTAAACGGTTCAGGAAAATGATGAGTGAATGTGGGATAATACCACCTCTCATATTCTTTGCTTGCTTTATGTAATGCCTGTTCTAATCGTAACGCATGTTTAAAAGATACATGCTCGTCTTCGATTCCATGGATAATGCAAACGGGAGCCGTAAGTTTTTTCACTTCAGAAAGAGGGGTTCTCGACACATAGCGTTCAGGATATTTTGTAACGGATCCACCTACAACTCTTTTCATCATTCTGCGAAGATCGACTCGTTCCTCATACGTTAGCAACATATCTGATACGCCATTCCAACACGTAACAGTAGCAACTTCTGGACGTAAAATGGCTGTAAATAACGCCATAACTCCACCTCGCGAAAACCCAAGAACGTGAATTTGACCCGATATTTTCGGCTGAGCCAATAAGACATCAACACTATATACAGCATCATAACGGTCTTCCCCGGCAAAATCCTCTCTTCCTTCACCCCCTTTATTTCCTCGATAAAAAGGAGCAAAGACTATAAACCCCTCAGCTGCATATTGCATAATTCGTTCAATTCGAACCATTCCAACGTTTTTTAGTCCACCACGCAAATAAAGCAAGCCTGGCAGTTTGCCAGCTTGCATAGGTTCTACGAGATACCCTTTTACCTTAAGGCCTTGACTGACATAAGTCACGATCTGAAGCTTTAATTTTGGATCTGACGAAGGTAATTCAACCTGATCAATAATTTCTCCATCCATCAAGACCCTCCTCCTAAATCAGTTCCATCTTTTGTAACATCCGTAAAGATTGTTGTAGTACATCATCTTTCATTATAAAACTAAATTCGTCGGCGGCTTGAATGTGCGCTGGGAGTGTTTCAAGCAATAATGGACCTTTTGTTTCAAAGTAAGATTCCATTTCTTCTATTTCTTTAATGTCCGCATAAAAGATGGTTTTAATAATTTCTTGGTCCTGTAGTACTTTATATTGACCTATATAAATGAGTGTAGCTACGATAGCTCCAGTTTCTTCATAGACCTCTCGAAGTGCTGCTTCCTCAGCTGTCTCACCATGTTCTACTTTGCCTCCTGGAAATTCAAATCCTCTCAGTGGGTGTTTAGTAAGAAGCCATTTGTGTTGATAACGGCAAATGACCCACACATGACCAGGAGTAAGCGAGAATGGTTGTTCAAAAGTTAAATGAACAGTATGTTTATAATTATCCTTAAACGTTATCATCGCATTTCCCTCACATACCTAATAATGCCTTATTGTAATAGTCAGCTCCCTCTTTGTCCACTCAAAGCTAGTCCTCATCAGGTTTTATTGCAAAAACAGCAATAAATAGAGCCACTACACAAATGAGCGTATTCGAAAGAAACAGAACTGCATGTGATATTTTCATCAACACTGCGAAGACAGGAGGTCCAACTGCAACTCCTACAAATCGCATACTACTATAAACAGAAGTAATCGTACCCCGTTGTTCTTTTTTAATTCCTTCTGTTACTAACGCATCTAGACTAGGAAGAGCAATACCTATCCCAATGCCACTTGCGACTAAGGCGGTCAGTAAAATATAGATATCTTTTGAAAAAGAGATAGAAAACACGGAAACTGTTAGTAAGCCAAGACCAATGACGGTCATCCATTTCATCAATGGTTTTTCTTCCCCAATTCCTTTTCCTGTAATATATGATGATAAACATAACGCCGCCAATGGAATGGCTAGAATTATCCCTTTTTTAATTCCGTCTATCCCATGCTCATCCTCTAACATCGTCGACAAATAAAAAAGGACACCAAAAATAACAAACATACAAATGCAACCGATGATAAAAATAGCATATAACCATCGTCCGTTATTTTTGAATATCGTTTTTATTGAGTGTAAAAACTCTTTTAATGCTACTGGTTTCTTTGTGTTTTTTGGCGTTTTCACTAAAAAAAGCATCATAATTATCGAAATCACACAAAACACTGGAAAGGCAAAGAACGGCAAAAACCATACTACCGTTGCTAAAGCTGCACCTAAAATAGGACTTAACACCTTACCAAAGGTATTCGATGTTTCAACTACACCTAGTCCTTTACTAACGTCACTTTCTTTCGGAAAGATATCTCCAACTAATGGCAACACAATCGGAAAAGAACCGGCTGCTCCGATCCCTTGTAAAAATCGACCAAAGATAATGTATTTATAAGGATCATCCATTTGCCAAGAAGCAAAACCTGCGATTAAACCACCGATTCCAGCTAAAAATAAACTAGGAATAATTATGACTTTTCTACCTAATCGGTCTGAAAGATACCCGGCAAACGGGATACAGATGATAGCTACTACAGAATATACTGTAATGAGCATACTTACCTGTAACGATGAGATTTGTAATTCTTTTTCAATTGCTGGTAATACTGGTATAAGCATTGAATTCCCAAGTGTCATCACAAGTGGAATGGATGCAATTGAGATTAAATCCCATGTTTTCTTGTCCTCCATTACCTTCCCTCACTTTCAGGTCATTTTCTTAGTATCCTTTCTGGTGAGTTTTCTATACTAGGAAAACACCACCCCCCTACGAATAGACTGATGGGCTGAGGGAGTATGAAAAAAATCTAGCCTGAGAGCTGGCTAGATTAAAAAGTACCTTGTGACTTTACTTGGTTATAAATATCATCGATAAGACGTTGCATCGCTACTCCACGTTCACCTTTTCGCTTTTTGAACTCATGCAATAAATCCTTACCTGAAATTCCTTCATCGACAATCCCGTGAAGGATTAAATCAATGATTTCATCTCGATTTATTGCGATATGGCCTTCTAATAAGACACTCGTCTTTTCTGTTAGGTCCGTCATTTTTTGAACTTTAGCAACCATTGTAGCAGGATAGTTCTTTTCACTTGTTATAACAACTTCAATTAGGATATTTTTATCGTGTTCATAGACATCTGTGAATTTGTCAGCACCGCTATTAGTCACAACCGCATCAATTAACCACTTTTTTCCGTTGTCGTCCACATCAATAATTAACCCATCTTCAACCGGGATATTTTCTTGACTGACCCCATTTTCATGACCCTCTAACACTCTCAATGAAAAAAGCCGATACGTTTTCAACGTGTCAACACACCTTTCAGCTAGTACACATATTCCTTTTATTAAGAACTTTTCATTCTCTTATAAAGTTCTTCCGTCTTTCGAAGTTCCACCCAATTTAACAATTGCAATTCCTTTGCTGTTAAATCTCGGCCTAGTTTACGTTTCATTTCAAAGACAAGTTCCCGGTACAATTGTAAGGACATATAATTTTCCTTTCCATTATAAATTAGAACTCAGTTAACCTAGTTTAGTATCAATACACCGTTTCTGGCTTAAGATTATGAGTAATGACAATCTCTCTTCGTTTAAGCTCTTGTTCTAAAATAGAGATAAAATCTCTTTCAAGGTTCAATTCCACTGCCTTTATATAGGCTTCAATCAATAGGTCATCGTCAATTTTTTCCATTCTCTTAGAATTCCCCCAACATCCTTTAAAAATTACAGTTGTCTAAAGTAAATCTTAGGAGTCTACACTGCTTGAATTAATTAAAACGTTTTTCATACGCCTTTCTCATCCGAGATAATCCTTCAAGCAGAATTTCTTTTGGACAAGCAAGGTTTATTCGTTCAAATGCTTCGCCTTCTTTTCCAAACACAATTCCATGACTTAAAGCAACCTTTGCTTCGTCACGCCACCATTTTTTTCTTTCTGTTGACGTCATTTCTAATTCACTGCAATCAAGCCATATCAAATATGTGCCTTGTGGTTGAACTATTTTGATTTTAGGCATGTATTGCGATATATAGTCTGAGGCTACTTTTACATTGTCCATTACATAGAGAATAAGTTCTTCTAACCACGATTCTCCATGTCGGTACGAGGCTTCAGTCGCAACGGATGAGAAGTTATTTGTCATGTTTAAAAATTGTTGGCTTAGCTGATGATCGAATTTCCGTTTTAAATCGTTATTAGTAGTTACGACAAAGGATGCCTGGATTCCTGCTAAATTAAATGTTTTACTTGGTGCAAGACATGTAAACGTTCGCTTAGCAATCTCATCTGACAGTGTCGCAATCGATGTATGAGTATGATTTTTAAAAATCAAGTCTGCATGGATTTCATCAGAGATAAGAAGTAAGTCATGCTTAATACAAATTGTCGCTAGCCGTTGGAGTTCTTCTTCTGTCCAAACTCTGCCAACTGGATTATGCGGACTACATAAAATAAGCATTTTTGTTTTAGAATCAATCACAGATTCAAGGTGCTCAAAGTCCATGTGGTACTGTGTACCGTCAAATTGCAACGGATTTTCAACAAGAGTTCTATCATTGTTCGTGACTACTTTAAAAAACGGGTAATAAACCGGTGGCTGGATAATAATTTTATCTTGCTTATTGGTAAACGCTAAAATCAGTTGGTGAATGGCAGGGACCACACCCGACGTATATGTAATATCACCTTTCGTAACGTTCCATCTATAACGCTTTTCCAACCATTCAATTACAGCTATATCCAGACTTTCTGTCTTATTCGGGTATCCAAATATTCCGTGGTCGACTCGCTTTCGCAAAGCAGTAATTACCTCTTCAGGTGCTTTGAAGTCCATATCTGCAACCCACATTGGCCATAAATCTTCCCCACCATATAGTCGGTCTACACCATCCCATTTCATGGATTGACTATTGCTGCGATCCCATACTTTGTCAAACTGAGACATTCCGATATCCTCCTTTTCATGTAAGGCTCCATTATCTATCGTATGTATAAGTTACTGTACCACCTTTATGAGCTCTACCAACAAATTGATTTCGGTCTTCCTGGTTCACAAGAACTGCACGGAAAGGCAAGAAATCTTCTTTTCCAACAGTATATTGTTCTAACTCTCCTTCACGTAACTTACTTAGAATTGTTAAAGCTTCCGATTCTTCCATTTGCATCACCTTATCTCTTTTTTTATCTACCTATATCTTATTTAAAAAAACACGGTGAATCAACGAAAATTACTAAGAGGGCACTACAAAAAGGTAAAACCCTAACTTTTTCAGTGCCCCCATGTTCTCCAATTTGATTATTCTTTTTTTACATAGATCGAAACAGATTCCGTGTATTCATCATTATCCCTTTCAATATAAAAGTGACAGTCTATATATTGGTAAAATACAAAATGTGGTTCAAAAAAGTAATGGGTACAGTCTCGATAGTGGATTCCTCCAGATTTTCTGATTAAATCTATGATTTTAGTAGGGTCTTCCACTTCGTATGATTTGACCACTTTGCCATTTCCTTCGTTAATAATATGGACCTCCACCATAGTTCTCTCCCTTACTAAATGATACGTAATACAATTTATGAAGAAGTGAGAGATGATATGATAACTTGTCTTCTATACTACAGCTTTACTTGGATAGTTCCGGCTTGTGTATTTTTCGAATTATAAACTGGGTTTTTATGAAGCTGATAGAGCTTTTCTATCGTCTCCTTATTTTGATAGTCTAGCTCCTCTAATACCTTTGCTATTAAGGAGGGTAAAATCAGTTCTGTACCTGAAAAAATTTTAAAGGCTAATCCTAACTTCTCTGCTTTTAATGCCAAACAAACAACCCCTTCAGCACCCGCTTTGGCAAAAATATTCTTGTCTTCTAACAACGTTGTGCTTAAATAGCCAAAGGAAGACACATATTCGCAGTGCATCGACGCTACTGTTTTGATAGAACCCAGCACTTGCTGCAATTGGTTGTTCCCTATCGTAGGAGACACAAATTCAAGATAAGAAATAGCGAGATTTTTGAGCGGCATTGCATAGACCGGTACACCGCAACCATCAACTTCAACAATAAGTTGATGTTCATTCATATCAGCAAACTGAGCTACCACTTTTTTTATTTCTTGCTGTAATGGATGTTCTAGCAAATGATACCCGACCGTTGACCAATTTTTCTCCCTTGCTGTTGCAATAAACGCAAGATGTTTTCCCGAACATGTATGGAACAGGCGTCGTTTTTGCCCACCTCTTCTTATACAATCTTCTTTTGGTTTTTCATTTGCAGGATAAGCGGGTGGACAAATCAACTGGCCTTCATTAATTTCTAACTTTCCCATTAACGACTCCAACCGTTCTTGATGGTAATATTCACCGCGTTGAGAAGCAAAGGTTAAGGCCATCTCTTCTGGTGTTAATGAATATTTTTGTTCGATTCCTATACTAAAGGGAAGAATAGCTTGAATTGGTTTCATTGACGAACGATAAAAGACGGGTAAGGTCATATTTCCTTTCGAAAATATGACCTTTTTCATTTCATCGACGACACAAACGCTAGCGTGATGAATATTTTCAATGGTCTTTCCTCTTAATTCATGAATAAAAATTGAATCTTCCATAGAATAGAAATCCTTTCATAAGCTGCTGTTTTTATTCTATAGATTGTTCGATATAGAGCTTAAATATTTATTTATATTGTAATCCATACCCAAAAGGAAATAGGGGTTCATAGTCAGCATCACCGACTCGAATAGGAATTTGCTCCATTGTTTTTGGCCACGTATACGAAAGTGTTCCTGTAAAATCATAGTCACCAAATAAAACATCTGAAACCCCATTACCTTCTGTACCCGGTAACCACGCAGCTACAAAAGCATCCCAATCTTTTATTTCGTCAGTTATTATCATTGGTCTTCCAGACAATAAGATGACGATTGTAGGAATTCCCGCTTCTTTCACATTTGCTAGTAAGTCTAAGTCCTCTTTTGTAAGCGACAAATCATCTGTGTCACCTTCCATTTCTGCGTATGGCTTCTCTCCGATAACGACAACTGCGACATCATGACCTTCGGCACCCTTCCCATTACGACTATACGTCACAGTCGACGTATCGGATACTGACTCTTGAATTCCTTCTAGTATTGTTGTCCCCGGAGTAATATTTCCTGGAGACCCTTGCCAAGTTATCGTCCAACCCCCCGATTGATAGCCAATGTCATTCGCTTTCACACCAGCAACAAATATTTCCCCTATATCTTTTGATAGCGGCAACACTTCATTTTCATTCTTTAACAGAACTAAGCTTTTTCTTACGGCCTCACGTGCTACTTCCCTGTGTTCAGGAGAGCCAATCGTTTCTTCTGCTAGTAATGAACGATCTGCTTCATTCTCTTCGAACAGACCCGCTTCAAATTTCACTCGAAGGATACGTGTAACCGCATCATTAATTCTGTCTTCTGAAACCTCTCCACTCTCATATAACATCTTTAAGGTTTGTATAAATTCAAGCCAACTATTAGGAACCATAAACAAGTCGATACCAGCATTCACACTTAGTTTAACGGCTTTTGTATATTCCATATCCACTTGTACGTGACCGTTCCAATCTGAGACAACAAGCCCTGTAAAACCAAGTTCCCCTTTTAATACTTCTGTTACTAAATATGGATCACCGTGAGTTTTTAATCCGTTCCAACTGCTAAAAGAAACCATCACCGTTCTTGCCCCTGCTTCTAGTGCATCAATGTAGGGAGAGATATGATATTGTAGTTCTTCCTCTGACAAAATAATATTACCTTGGTCTATGCCATCAACAGTAGCACCATCTCCTACCCAGTGCTTCGCTGTACCGATTACTCGTTCACCCCTCATTAAGGTGGGGTCATCTAGCTCCCCTTGTAAGCCTTCTAAATATGCAATACCTAACTCGGTGACGATATCGTTTGTTTCTGCATATCCTTCATAGGTGCGACCCCACCTTTCATTTTGCGGGACAGCTAGGACGGGGCCAAAATTCCAATGTATTCCGGTTTCTCTTATTTCTCTTGCCGTTATTCGTCCTATCTCTTCAACTAGTTCTCGATCGTTTGCTGCACCTAGTCCAATATTATGTGGAAAAATTGTTGCTCCAACTACATTGTTGTGACCATGAACAGCGTCAATGCCATATAAAATCGGAATGGCCAATCTCGTCGATAAGGCCGCTTTTTGATAGTCGTCGTACATATCTGCCCATGCTTCTGGCTCATTTCTTCTCGGTGTTGAACCACCACCACTTAAAATCGATCCTAGAAAGTATTGTTCGACATCCTCTGGAGTCGCAAACCCTCTGTCACTTTGAACCATTTGTCCAATCTTTTCTTCAATCGTCATTTGTTCGAGTAAATCGTTCACCCTTTCCTCGATAGACAAACTTTCGTCCAAATAAAGTAGGATTTCATTTTCCGTTTCCTCTTCGATGGCGGTTTCTTCTGGTATCGATTCAGGCTTATGTAAGAGAAACACGACTAGTAAACAACTAAAAAGGATGATAGCTATAGCTAAGTAGATTACTCGCTCTTTTTTTAACATATTAAAGGCCTCCTTATATTTAGATCATGTTTTACATATGATAAACTATAGAAAACAATGCAGCTTCGTTAGGAGAATGATGATGAATATCAATCAAGTTAGAAGAATCCTCTATAAGGTAAGTCGCTTGCTTGGGGACCTAAATGCTGTGAAAAAAGGTAAGGTTGGAAAACGGATCGGGCGACGTGTCGCTGGTAAAGCTACTGGACGAGCATTGCGGAAACTATTCAAGTAAATTCAAATGAAGAGAAGATAAAAAGCAAAGTATTCGATAACTTTGCTTTTTTATTTCGTGTTTACTGACGGACCTGTATAAAAGCTACTTTCAAATAATTTCCTTCTTTATACTGGGATATTGTTTTAAAGTCTTCTGGAAGTGTATATTCTTCGAGAATCTTGTATGTTTTAGAAGAGTTCTCAAATGCTTTTTTAATAAACGCTTTGAATTTGTCCATCCCGAATCCACTATAGTTTGTAGAGGCAATAATGACTCCGTTAGTACTCAAGAGTTCTATTGCTTCTTCTAGCAAATTTGAGTAATCCTTTGCTACGCTAAATTTGATTTTTTTTGAGCGTGCAAAACTAGGGGGATCAAGAATTACCAAATCAAATGTGAGTTTCTTTCTTTTTGCATATTTAAAATAAGAGAATACATCTTGGACAACGATGTCTTGTTGTTCATAATCTACACCATTGATTTTGAATTGCTCAATGGTCTTAGGCAAACTGCGATTTGCTAAATCCACACTGGTTGTCTTTGTCGCTCCTCCCAATGCAGAGACAACAGAAAAGGCTCCAGTATATGAAAAAGTATTTAATACCGTTTTATTTTTTGCATATTTCTCCTTGATCTTGTTACGAACTTCTCTTTGGTCTAAAAATACACCTACCATCGCTCCTTCATTGAGATAGATCGCAAATTTCGTGCCATTTTCTTTAACTATAAGTGGAACAGGAGCTCTTTCCCCGCTAACAAAGTCATCATCCTCTATGTATTTCCCACCAGCATCAAAGCGCTTTTTTTGATAGATTCCTTTACTATCAACTAATTCATCTAAACTTTGAATGATTTCTTGATGAAAGGAATACACTCCTTCGCTGTACCAATTGAATACATAATAACCCTCGAAATAATCTATGGTTACTCCACCTAATCCATCACCTTCACCATTACAAACTCTAAAAGCAGTTGTATCTGTATCCTCAAATAGAGACTTACGGTGCTTAATAGCTTTTTCTAATTTTTTTAAAAAGAATGGTTTTGTAAATGTATCTTGTTCGTTCTTAGTAAATACCCATCCAATCCCTTTGTTTTGTTCACCGATAAACCCTTTAGCAATAAACTGATTGTTCTCATCGACTAGACGAACGATATCTCCTTCCTTATATTCTTTAGCATGATTTATCGCTTCTTTCATAATTAGTGGGAAACCACTTTTATACCTAGATACGTATTTTGAATGAACTGTAAATGTGACCTCTGACCGCATAATTGCCTCCAACTCTTGCTATTTTAATAGTACCTTTGATTTGAATCGTTTTCGTGGTAAATTTCTTTTGCTTTTGTTTAAATTTTTCCTATTTCCCCTATACTCACAGTGCTAATATATTTTTCGTGGAATCTTCACTTTTTCTTTTCACTATTCTTGGTATAATAGATAAAGCTTATTCGATTCGTTAGATTATGATAGGAGTTGATTTTTTTGGCTAAGCACGTTGATCGATTTAGAGCCATTGCCTTTTTAGAAGCCATTTCCTTTCTGTTGCTTTTAGGAATTGCAATGCCACTTAAATATTTGTTTGATTTCCCAATGGCTGTAACCGTTGTCGGTGCTGCACATGGAGCATTATATACAATTTACATGATTGCCGTTCTATTTATGGTATTTATAGCAAAATGGCGATTTAAAAAAGTATTTATTGCGTCCATTGCCGCTCTAATCCCATTCGGACCTTTTATCTTTGATAATTACCTATTAGGCGACTTAGAAGAAAAAACTTCGAATCAAGAAGTCCCACAATAAAACCCTACTAGTATTACCCTAGCTTAGACCTTTACAACCAAATAAGCAATCAGAAATACCGCTAGCGGTATTTCTGAAAAGCACTGTTCGAAGCCGCTACACTCTTTACTAGTTCCACAAAAATGGGGTTCTTTTGTGGGACGCGTAGCGCGCGAAGTCAGTGCTCCTTTTTAAATAAAATACCGCTAGCGGTATTTCTGAAAAGCACTGTTCGAACCCGCTACCCTTTTTACTAGTTCCACAAAAGTGGGGTTCTTTTGTGGGACGCGTAGCGTTCTTTGTATACAACAAAAGGCTGTAACAAAGGGCATTCATACAATCCTTTGTTACAGCCTTTACTTACTATAAAATTGTCAAACTCTTACTCGTTTTCACCATTTCCCCTTAAGTATTGGTCTAACGACTTATGGCGCTTTCCGTAAGCTTCTGTGACATTAAAATGTTTGCCTTCATATTCATTGATTTTTACATCAAGGTCATGAAAAATACGGTGTAGATAACGCAATGAATTGACATCTCCCTGCTCGGTTACTTGCATAAAATAGTGGGCTCGTATTAAGTCATTACGAGCTTTTGACCCTGCTACTCCCTCTTCGATTAAATAGGTGATATCTTCACTTAAGTTCTGCCATTTATCTTCAGCTACAATTTCATAAATTTTTACTTTATCAATTGAACCATAACCCGTTAATTCATTAAGATAAGTATGTTGTCTTTCAATTAATTGATGTACGGTTCCTTCTTGGTCTTGCTGATACTCAATCTCGCTTTCATATTCACCAAATGCATATATATCTTGCACAACGATTTCTGGTGGCATTTGAAGCTTCTGTCTTTTTTCAAAAGCTAACAGAAATGTGGTCATACTTGCAATCACCAGTAACACGGCTACTAGTAATGTCATTGTTTTATACTTTTTAATAAATTCTAACATACATCCTCCTACGAACAATTTGTCCTCCTCTTATTAATATGCAAAGGAAGGAAAACATATTATTCGACTACAGGACGTATTAATCAGCTAAAAAACACAACGCCGCAGCACCAACAATACCAGCTTCTTGATTTAATCCTGCTGAAACGATTTCAGTATCTCTCCCAAAAGGGCTCAAGGCATATTGTTTTACATAATTTTGGACAAAAGTAAACAATGGCTCTCCTACTTGAGATACGCCTCCACCAATCACGATCTTCTCTGGCTCCAACGTATTTATTAACGTTACAAGACCCATTCCAATATATTCAAATACTTGCTCTACTAATCCAACAATAGACTCATTCTTTTGTTCATAAAGAGCAAATACTTCTTTCGTATTCAACGGTTTCTCAAGCAGTTCACTTGCCATTCGTGCAATAGCTGTACCTGAAGCTACCCACTCAAAACAACCTTTTTGACCACAGACACATTTACCTCTAGAAGGATCTATCACAATATGACCAACATCTCCTGCATTTCCATAAGTGCCACGTACTAGTTGACCATTTGTATAAATACCAGCGCCAATGCCGGTACTAATTGTCAAAAAAAGAAAATGCTGATTCTCTTGTGCAGCACCTACCCATTTTTCTCCTAGAGTAGCTGCACTTGCATCATTTTCTAAATATATATCGACAGTAAAGTGATTTTTAAAATAACCTACGATGTCTACGTTCCTCCAATTTTGTAAATTAGGAGGACACGCGATCAGTCCAGCCTCTTTATGAATAGGTCCTGGTGAACCAATTCCAATCCCTTCAAGTTGATGCTCTTGTATATTATTTATTTCGAGTAATTTTTTCGTGTCTACTACAATATTTTTCATAATAACTTGAGGTGTTTTATCCTTATCTGTTGGTAGTTTTACTACATCAATAAGTTCACCCGAGCTTGTTACAATACCAATGGCAATTTTTGTTCCCCCAATATCTATTCCAACGCTATACTTCATCTGTACTCACCTCTATGTTCTATCGTTTTCCTTACCAATCTAATAAAAACTTCGAAGGATCTTTACTGATGATGAGAGGATGGTATAATCAACGATTCCTTTTGGAATAAGGACTGTGTCTCCAAACGAAACCGGAAGTGTGCGAAGTTGCCCCTCTGTTCGATATTGTAATTCTGCCTTACCATCAATAATAATTAACACTTCAGGGTTTTTTACGCTGACCAATCTAAAATGTTCAGATTGAGTACTTGTTATTTCTATTTTTTCTATTGTGAAAAATGGACATGTAACAAGTTCAGTATGTGTAATACACTCTTGTTCAAGTAACATTTTCGGTTCAATGTGAGAACTCGATTTTTCTCCAAATATCATCACTTCTTTTGCCTTATCTATGTGTAGTTCTCTTGGCTTCCCATTTTCAAGGCGTTCCCAATCAAAAACCCGGTAGGTTACATCTGAACATTGCTGTATTTCTAAAACCATCGTTCCTTTTAATAAAGCATGCATTGTACGAGCAGGAACAAAGATAAAGTCATCTTTGCTAATTGGTTTAAAATCTAAGTAGTCGACCACTTTTTTCTCATTAATTGCTCTTATGTATTCTTCACTGTTTTGAAAGGAATGACCATAAATCACTTCTGATCCCTTTTCAGCCTCAAGAACATACCACGCTTCTGTTTTTCCAAAGTCATTTTCATTTTTAATCGCATACTCATTGTCTGGATGAATTTGCACTGATAAATCCTCTTCAGCATGCAAAAATTTAATTAATAGTGGAAATCGAACTGGATTACCTTTAAGTTCTTTTTCTCCATTTGTCCACGAGGACCCAAGATATTCTTCTGGATACATTTGAATAATTTCAGTTAACGATTTTCCTTTCAGCACCCCATTGGAGCATCGGTTCGAGTTTGAAGGGTGATCAGATAACGTCCAGATTTCACCAATTGGACTTCCTTGCTCGGGTAACGCAAACACTGAAGCTAACTTTGCTCCACCCCAAATTCTCTCCATAGCAATGGGGTCAAACTTAAGTGGGTAAGGATGTATCTTATCTGTCATGGTTTTGTTCTCCGTTTCTATTTTTTCTTATTTCCTTGCGTTGACTTTTTTTATGACATACTCAGTAATTTAAGGGTTCTACTTCGGAGGAGCTACCGATTTTCTTATGATTACTTCTCCTTGAACTAACGTTTTTTCGGGAGGATAGGAATGATTGGCTATTCTCCAATACAGTTTTGAAACAGCTCTTTTACCGATAGCTTCTTTTAAAACTTGTACCGTCGTTAAGCTCGGGTCAGTATACAATCCTACATCCAAGTTATCAAAACCCGTAATTGAACAATCTTCTGGAATACGTAAATCATTTTCCTTCAAAACTTCCATTACTTTTTTTGCGATGTCATCGTTGGCACAGACAAAAGCGGTCGCCAACTTATTTCCTTCTTGTTTATAATTTGAAAACCATTGTGAGAACGTTTGTTTAAATTCCTGACTATACTTCAAATCAATTAATTCTGAACGGATATCCTCGTGTAAACAAGCATACTCTATCGCTATTCGAAACCCTAACCAACGGTCATAAAAACTACGAGAATGTTCAATATCCCCTATAAAGAATAGATGTTTATGTCCAAGCGATAGTAAGTGGTTCGTCACTTTTTGAACTCCATCAATATTATCCTTAAAAATAGAATCAGCTGTTATTAATGGTTCTTCATGGTCGATAAGGATGATAGGTACCTCTAGTTGTTGCAATTCTACTAGCATTTCAGTTGAAATACTTCCAACACCTATAATGCCTTTTAATCCTTTGGTGTGAATCATATCTTGAAATGGTTGTTCTTCAGTCACTATGACCATTCCGTTATTTAATTCTTTTATTCCTTCTGATAGGCCTTCAACAATTTTCCCCCAATATAAGGACTCAAATTGATAGCGACGATTCGGTAAGACCACCATAATAAAAGAAGTTTGGTCTTCGTCCTTTTCATTTTGAAGCAATGGATTCACATTGTTTTTGAAGTAACCTAATTGTTTAGCAACAAATAGGATTTTTTCTCTTGTTTTATCCTTTACGCCTGGTTTTCCGTTTAGTGTTTTGGAAACAACATATTTCGATACACCAACTGTATCCGCAATTTGTTGCATGGTGACTTTTTTTCTAGACATTTGCTTCACCCTTACATCGCAAAAGTTATTTTTGTTATTTTTTATGTTAGCGATATTGTAGCATAGAAAAATTAAAAACAAAACAAGTAGAAGTCCACTCTATTGTTCTAACACTGTCAAATTATCTGTCAAATAACATACCTAAAAGCTATCAAGCACTATATAATAGAAAGTATGACTAATCATGAGGAAGTGAGGGACAGGGATGAATCATGAGATGAGCATCAAGAGACAAATTGTTAAGTATCAGTCTCAGCAATTTGTTACAATAGAAGATAACATTGTCACTGAGTTTCCACTGACGATTTTTGTAAATGGAATTGAATTTGCTACAATGGTATGTACCCCTACCCACTTCGAAGAAATGGTTATTGGCTTTTTAGCATCCGAAGGACTTATTCGTTTTTACGAGGAAATCAAAAATCTCACAATAGATGAGGGTAAAGGCTTTGCCTATGTCGTATTATCTGAGAAGAAAGAAATCAATCAACAATCCTATACAAAGCGATTTATTGGTTCGTGTTGTGGAAAAAGCCGACAATTCTACTTTCAAAATGATGTAAAAACGGCTAAAACCTCAACGTCCAATACGATTGTGTCAGCAGAACAATGTGTAGCTTTGATGAACCATATGCAAGGAAACAGTCTTGTTTTTAAAGAAACTGGCGGAGTCCACAATGCCGCCATCTGTAGTTCTGAACAAGTTCTAGTCACCCGAACAGACATTGGGAGGCACAATGCGCTTGATAAATTGTTTGGACATTGTATACGCAATAAAATCGCTGTGCGAGACAAGATCCTTGTTTTTAGTGGAAGGATATCTTCTGAGGTGTTAACGAAAGCGGCTAAAATCGGTGTGGGAATCGTACTTTCGAAATCCGCTCCGACAGATCTAGCCATAAAACTTGCGGAAGATTTAAATATAACGGCTGTAGGCTTTATTCGTGGCAATTCTTTTAATATCTATTCTCACCCACAGAGGATTGTCCTATAAGAAAAACGGCTAGCGGTCTTTCTTAATTGCGATGCGCGAAGCCACTGCCCTCTCTTGAAAAGTATATTAATAAGTGTACTCCTTATTAATATACGCTGCAGTGAGCGAAGCCATCGCCCTACCTGTTCTAGCTTAAAAGACATCTATGAGCATCTAAACTATTTATGATTTCTTACTTTATAAGAAAAACGGCAAAGCCGTCTGTTATTTTGGGATCCTGATTTTTATACATTCCCATCAGACAAGAAAGGAGGCACCATATGAGCAATGAGTCATCTATATTTGACCAATTGAATCGACCTCTTCGTGATTTGCGAATCTCGGTAACCGACAAATGTAACTTTCGTTGCTCCTACTGTATGCCAGCAGATATTTTCGGTCCAGATTTCCCATTCCTCTCAAGGAAGGAACTGCTTTCTTTTGAGGAAATTGAAAGGTTAACTTCGATTTTCGTTCACACACTTGGCGTGAAAAAGATTCGAATTACAGGTGGAGAACCTTTAATGCGAAAAGATCTCCCCCTGTTAATTAAAAAGCTTTCCTCAATTGATGGGGTCCAAGACATTGCTATGACTACCAATGGTTCATTGCTAGCCAAACATGCAAAGTCTTTAAAAGAAGCTGGATTACAAAGAGTTACCGTCAGCCTAGATTCTCTAAATGATGAGATTTTCGGTAAGATTAACGGACGTGGTGTCTCTGTTCAAACGGTATTGGACGGTATTGAAGCTGCAGCTGCTGTCGATATGAAAGTTAAAATAAATATGGTCGTTAAAAGAGGTATGAATGAGCAAGAGATTATTCCTATGGCTTCATTTTTTAAAGAAAAAGGACATATTATTCGGTTTATCGAGTTTATGGACGTTGGCAATTCAAATGATTGGAAGCTTAATGATGTGTATTCCAAGAAACAAATCATTGCTGATATTGATAAAGTCATGCCTTTAGAAGCAATTGAACCAAATTACCCTGGAGAGGTTGCCACTCGATACCGGTATGTTGGGACGAATGAGGAAATTGGTGTCATCTCGTCAGTAACAGATGCGTTTTGTGGAAGTTGCAATCGAGCTCGTCTATCGGCAGAAGGGAAACTTTATACATGTCTATTTTCTTCGATCGGTCATGACATAAGAGATCCTATCAGGTCTGGGTTAGATGATAACCAGCTGGCTGACTACCTGAGTGCCATTTGGTTTAAACGAAACGACCGCTACTCAGAAGAACGAGGCAAGATAACAAGGAAAACCAAAAGAGTTGAAATGTCTAGAATTGGTGGCTAAAGGAGTTGAGATGATGGGTGAATGTAAACTTGACCACTCACTAGAAGATGTTAAGAAAAAACTAGAACAACAGCAATCTTTTTTACCAGTTTCCCTAGTGCAAAAGTGTGAAGCCTTTTTAGAACAGGAACCGACACAATTACAGCTGAACGAACTTTTTCACCTTCTTAAAAAGTACGACTTAGCCACAAAGGTAGAACAACAAGAAAGAAATAAAGCGATCGAACAATTGTAAGAAAAACCGCGAGCGGTCTTTTCTTACTTGCGATGCGCGAAGCCACTGCCCTCTCTTGAAAAGTATATTAATAAGTGTACTTCTTATTAATATACGCGCAGTGAGCGAAGCCATCGCCCTGCCTGATCTAGCTTAAAAGACATCTATGAGCATCTAAACTTTTTATACTTTCTTACTTTGTAAGAAAAACCGCGAGCGGTCTTTTAGGATTTTTTTACTTTCTGCTTATATAGAAAAAGAGTGCCCTTAGCGCTAGACTGGGACTCTTTTTTTATTTTATTGTGCAATTACTTTTCGTCTTCTACCTATTGTCACACTTAACAGTAGCAAAATGAAAGAAGCTACGATAAACCCTTGATTGGGGGATACACCTAAAAGTCCAATCACTATAGGACCAATGACAACTCCAAGAGAGAAAAAGGCGTAGAAGATTCCAAACGCTCTTCCCCGCTCTTCCACTTCTGTTTTGTCGATGATTAAAGAAGTCATCGCTGGAAAGAGTAGTGCAAAGCCGAATCCAAATAACACCATTGCAACTAGAAGCAGACCAAATGATTGAAAAGCACTTAGCAGCACTAACGCTACAGCCATAATGCTCATCCCTGCAACCATTGTTGTCGTTTTCCCTATTGTCTTTAACCAGCTAGAGACCGGCAAAAGAAACAAAATAATCGCAGCCACTCCATAAGAACTCATAAGCATTCCAGTCGAAGCTGCTCCTAATCCAAGAGCCTTTACTTTTAACGGAAGCATAAGCGTTAAAATCCCAATCGAAAACATAAGCGCAAAAGCACCGATATAAGACTGTCTCAACTGAATAATTCTCTTTTTTGGCAAGAGAAATGACTTCTTTTTCATTTTACCATTCATGTTTGATTCAGGAAGAAACAATCCAACAAGAATCGCTGTTATTAACAAAAGAATAAACAACGAAGTAAAGACAAAAGAACGTCCATAGATTTCACTTAAGGTCCCACTAAAAGCAGGACCCAATATGGCCGCAATTCCAATTGCTGCACCTGATAACGACATTGCTTTTCCACTTGTCTGCTCTTTTTTAAAATCACTTAGCAAGGCAAATACGGCAGGAACCATTAATCCTCCACCAATTCCATGTAAAAAGCGTACTAATACCAATTGAGACGGCATGTAAACAAATGCATAAAGAAGTACGCTTACAGCAGCAATAAGCATTCCAACGACCATCACTTTTTTCCTTCCGATTTGGTCGATCCAGCGGCCCGCTACAAGATTTCCAACCATATTACTAAACGAGTACATTCCAACAGTTAACCCAATCATAAAAGAAGTACCACCAATCTCTTCAGCAAATGGAGAAATAATCGGAAATTGCGCAAAGTTGTCTATAAAACTAATAATGATTACGAAATAAATAAAATATATCATCAACGCTGACCCTTCCTGTACTGTAATAGCAGCCTACTTCATTATTTCATTAATAGATGGTGATATATCATAAGAAAAACCGCTATCGGTCTTTTCTTAATTGCGATGCGCGAAGCCATCGTCCTGCCTGATCTAACTTAAAAGACATCTATGAGCATCTAAACTTTTTATACTTTCTTACTTTGTGAAAAAATTTAATAATTCATGAAAAAGAGATAATAATTCATAAAAAAAAAACAATAATTCATGAAAAACTAGCAATAACCCATGAAACCTTACTTTCAGCTATAGTTTATCATGTCTCTCCCCTCAGCGATGTGACAAAAAAAGCAATGGCAAGAAATCAAACCTTGCTCATTGCTTTGTATAATTAAAACTGAGGTAAATACTCTTTATTTTCTGCTAGTATATCATCAACTATTTTTTTGGCAAGCGTAGCTGAACCTACTAACGGATGAATTGTTAGAGCATGAATGGACGCTTGATAATTACCAGTGACACCCGCTTCTACCGTAAGGGTTTCATACGCTTTAACTACTTGCAGTAACCCTTTCACTTGTGGCGGGAGTTCCTCACTCACATGAAGTGGATGAGCTCCTTGCGCATCAATCACACAGTTCACTTCCACCGCTACATGATCAGGAAGACATGAAATGACTCCATTGTTCATGACATTTACGGTTTGGATATCTCTTTTATTATTATAAATCGATGAGATTAGATCTAGGGCTGCTTCAGAATAATATGCCCCGCCTCGTTCTTGCAGCTGTGGGGGTTTCATCGCAAGGTTTTCATCTTTATACAATTCAAATAGCTCCGTTTCAACCTGTTGAACAACATTTGCTCGTGTTCCTGTTGTATTCAACGATTCAAGCTGTTCTGCTAGCATCTCTTCTTTCATATAAAAATATCGGTGGTACGCACATGGCAATGACCCGAGTGATTGTAAGAAATCATCATCCCATCCGAAATCAGGTACATTTTTCATCGTTAACCCTTTCGCGTCTGATGCTTTAGACAACACTTCAGAAGTAATATCTTTGCCTTGAACGATAATTTTTGTCGTCCAATTTAAATGATTAATGCCAACCATCTCAATAAACACATCTGATACTTCCGTGTCAAAAAGCTTTGCGACCTGCATTTTAGTTCCAATTGGAATGTTACATAATCCAATCGTCTTGACGTTCGTATGGGTTAAAACCGCCTCAGTAAGAATACCTGCTGGATTTGTGAAATTTAATAAAAAAGCATTTGGAGCAAGTTCCTCGATGTCTTTGCAAATATCTAGGACAACAGGAATTGTACGGATGGCTTTGGCAAACCCACCTGCACCAGTTGTCTCTTGACCAATACAGTTATATCGTAAAGGAATATGTTCATCTCGAGCACGGGCCTCTAATAACCCAACACGAATTTGAGTAATGACAAAGTCTGCATCCTTAATCGCTTCTCTTCGGTCCAAAGTTAGCGTTATCTTTGTTGGGACTCCTGCTTTTTCTAACATTCGTTTCGCTAGCGCACCAACGATCTCCAACTTTTCTTTTCCTGCTTCTATATCAACTAAGTACAGTTCCTCTACCGGAAGCTCTGCATGACGGATGATAAATCCTTCAATTAATTCAGGTGTATATGAGGACCCTCCACCGATAACACAAACCTTTAAGCCTTTTTTCATTTCTCATACCCTCCATAGCTTGCAAACTTATTTTCTATATCTTTGGTAACTGGAAGTCCTAGGCGGTCCATTGCTAATAAAATTGATCCGTAGACAGGCTCCATTTTTGGAATAACCAACTCAAACTCAATCGACTCTTGGCTTAAGGTCTGGCATAAAGACTCAAGTAAATATTTATTTTTTCCTTTTTGGAGGACACTGCCTGTTAAAACAACTTTGACCGTATCATTGAATCCACCTAATCTTTTAATGACAGAGTTTGCTGCTAAGCCTAGTTCCTGGCCTGCTTTTTCTAAAATAGAAATAGAAAGTTGATCCCCTTCATCAGCTGCTTCATGTAACACTTGAGTCAGCTGAATCGGAACATCGTATCTGTCCTCATCTAAAAATGAATGGAACATTTCTTCAACAGAAGAAAATCCAAAGTACCTTGGGACTTTCGTTGTTAATAGTGAAGGGATTTCACGATACTCCCATGAGCGTATTGCAGCGCGAAATGTTTCCTTCGCAAGCTCTCCTCCCCCGCCCCAATCACCATAAAATGTCCCGAATCCTCCCGTTTGCGTTGTTTCACCTTGTTCGTTTCTTCCGGCAGCATTTGTTCCTGACCCACAAACAAGAACAACACCTGTATATGCTGAAGAACCGGTACGAAGACCTTCCATCGTGTCGCATACGACATCCCATTTTGAAAAAGGAAGAGTAGATAATGCAGGAAGAATAATGTTAAAATCTTTTTCTCGGTCTGCTCCTGATAGCCCATATTGTACAAAATCAATGTCCTTTTCTTTCAACCCAGCCTCGAGTAGAGCGCTTTCAATTGATTGTTGAATATGCAGAAGGGATTGCTTCATTCCGATGGATTGATGATTCCCACCCCCAGCAATTCCTGTACCTAAACGATTGCCATGCTCGTCACAGATAACCGCATAGGTTTTGCTTCCTCCACCGTCAATACCAATAATGTATGCCATGTACATCCCTCTTTCAGGTTGTATATTATCCTCAATGTAGATTATAATTAAATTTGTATCATACAAATTTAATTTGTTATAACAATAATAAAGGAACAACAGATAAATCGTCAACCGTAGGAAGTGAGGAATAATAGATGTTTGAAAAAGAAGCGTCATTACAACACATCGTAAAAGAAGCGATTGTTGAAAAAATAAAGCAAGGCATATATCAAATTGGTGATAAACTCCCACCTGAAATTGAACTATGTAAAATGTTTAATGTTAGTCGGACAACTGTCCGTTTGGCTCTCCAACAACTAACACTAGAAGGAAGAATATATCGAATTCAAGGAAGCGGTTCTTATGTTTCCGAACCAAAAATTACGCAATCACTTAGTTCTAGCGGTCTTGGGTTTGCGAATCAAATGCTAGAACAAGGCTATCAACCTAAAGTGGTAGTCATAGATTTACGAGTGATTCCAGCTGATTCTTCTCTTGCAGAAAAATTACAACTTAACGAAACGGATCCCCTAACTAAATTGACAAGAATTCGGTATGCAAATGAGATCCCTATTCAATATGAAACATCCTATATCCCATGGAAATTCGCACCAGGGTTAGTTGAAGAAAAAGAAGATTCCTTACACTCGTTATTTTCTCTCTTACAAACAAAATATAATATAAAAATCCATAAAACAGTAGAATCTCTTGAACCTATCATCCCTACAACACAATTATGTACACGACTACAAATGATAGAAGGAACCCCAGCGTTTCAACTTGAAACAACAACTTATAATCAAAACCAAGCTCCGATTGAGTACTCTGAAGCGATATTCCGAGGCGACCGCTCCAAATTCACAATCGAAAGGTATTATTAAAGTGTTAGACAAAAGGTTGGTTTTTACCTTTTGTTTAACACTTTAAGCGATGAGCGTAGCCACTGCCCTCTTTTAGAAGTCTTTTAATAAGTGTACTTCTTATTAATGGACGCGCAGTGTGCGAAGCCATCGCTCTTCTCAGAACATCCCCATACATGCTTTTTAAAAAGGGGAAGACAAAAGGTTGGTTTTTACCTTTTGTTTAACACTTTAAGCGATGAGCGTAGCCACTGCCCTCTTTTAGAAGTCTTTTAATAAGTGTACTTCTTATTAATGGACGCGCAGTGTGCGAAGCCATCGCTCTTCTCAGAACATCCCCATACATGCTTTTTAAAAAGGGGAAGACAAAAGGTTGGTTTTTACCTTTTGTTTAACACTTTAAGCGATGAGCGTACCCACTGCCCTCTTTTAGAAGTCTTTTAATAAGTGCACTTCTTATTAATGGAAGCGCAGTGTGCGAAGCCATCGCTCTTCTCAGAACATCCCCATACATGCTTTTTAAAAAGGGGAAGACAAAAGGTTGGTTTTTACCTTTTGTTTAACACTTTAAGCGATGAGCGTACCCACTGCCCTCTTTTAAAAGTCTATTAATAAGTGCACTTCTTATTAATGGACGCGCAGTGTGCGAAGCCATCGCTCTTCTCAGAACATCCCCATACATGCTTTTTAAAAAGGGGAAGACAAAAGGTTGGTTTTTACCTTTTGTTTAACACTTTTGAACAACACCATACAATCTAAAAAAACTTGTCAACCTTAGCACGGTCAACAAGCTTTTTTACACTAGTTTTCAATTACACCTTTTGGTCCAAAGAATTCATAATGGATTTGCTCTTTAGCTACACCTAAATTAACCAAAGCTTGGTAGGAAGCTTGCATAAATGGCGTTGGTCCACAAACATAAAACTCCGCATCATGATCTAGAATTACTGTAGACAACCATTCTTGGTCAATATACCCTTCCTGTTGATGCTTGTTTGCTTGTTTATCTTCGTCCGTTGGAGATTCCAAGCACAAATAATAGTTATAATTATCATTCCCCTCCACAGCCTCACGAACTTCCTGGTCAAAGGCTTGAAGTGAACCATTGATAGCCGCATGAATATAAGTAACGACTCGATTTGGTTCTTTCTGAGCTAATGTCTTTAACATACTCAAGAGCGGAGTTTGACCGACTCCCCCACTAATGAGCACGATAGGAAGCTCCGGTTCAGTTTGTAACACAAAATCTCCTGCTGGCGCCGTGACTTCAAGGATATCTCCTTCTCTTACTGTATCATGAAGAAACTGTGACACGATTCCAGCTGGTTGATTTTGAGAACCATCTTCGCGTTTTACACTAATTCGGTAATAAGGTTGGTTGGGATGGTCAGACAAACTGTATTGTCGAATGTGAGTATATTCTTCACCTTCAATAACAGCTTTAATTGAAATATACTGACCAGGCAAAAAGCTAGCAATCTCTTTTCCATCTTGCGGAGTTAGATAGAATGATGTAATGACTTCACTTTCTTTTTCTTTCTTAGAAACGATAAAATGACGAAACTCCTTCCAACCCCCTTTTGCTTGTTCTGCCTCGTCATACATTTCCTTTTCTACCGAAATAAATACATCTGCGATCACCCCGTACGCTTCTCCCCACGCATGGATGATGTCGTCAGTTGCCGCTTCTCCTAGGACATCCTTTATCGCTAATAATAAATGTTCTCCTACTATTGGATAGTGCTCTGGCTTTATGTTTAAACTCCGGTGCTTATGTGCAATTTGTTTCACAACAGGCAATATAGCCTCTAGGTTATCAATATACTGCGCTGCTGCATAAATGGAATTCGCTAAAGCTTGTGGCTGTTTTCCTTTCTTTTGGTTAGCATGATTAAAAATATGTAATAGTTCAGGATGATTCGAAAATAACATTTGATAAAATCTTGTCGTAATTGCCTCACCATGCTCAGCTAGAACTGGAACTGTTGATTTAATAATTTCAATTGTGTCTTGATTAAGTGTTTTAGTGCCCATTCTCTTCTCCCCTTTAAACCTATATTTAAAATACATCTTTAATTTAAACATGATTCACTATTAAAAACAATATTTTAAATACACCTTTTAATAATATGGTACTATATAATTAGTATTTTAAGAGATTGGAGAAGGAGCCATGCAATTAACTACGTTTACCGACTATTCTCTTCGTGTTTTATTATATCTAGGGGCGCAACCTGAATCTAAACTTTCTAACATTAAAGAAATATCTCAAATATATAATATTTCTCAACATCATTTAAGCAAAGTTATTTTTGAATTAGGGAAAAGGGGGTTTGTTCATTCTGTTCGCGGTAGAAATGGAGGGATAAAGTTAGCGAAGCCACCAAAAACAATAAACATTGGGACAGTCGTTCGTCAAACGGAAAATCTTGATATAGCGGAATGCTTTAACAAAGAGACAAATACCTGTATTATAAGTCCAGTTTGTGGATTACAACATATCCTACAAGCCGCATTATCAGCATATTTAGAAGTCCTTGATCAGTATACACTTGAGGACATCATAAAAAACAAAAAGAGTCTTCAAGCTTTATTTCAACAAGGTTTGTCAAACGGGAGCTAGCACGGTTCTAATTATTTCTTCATATGCTAAGGATAGGAGAAAGGAATTAAGGAGGGATGATGGTGGAGCAAACCGATTTAAATTTCCTTTCAAAGACGTTTATGTTAGTGGGTTCGATTTTCTTTTTAATTGGTTCCATTATTGCTTATAAAGAAGTCCTATAATAAAAATAACCATAAATCGTTTAAAAAAAAGTGTGGTGTGGGAGCCGGTGCATTCTTTAATCCCAAGTTTTTTATTTAAATTAGACTTCTCACAAATAACGGTGAGAAGTCTTTTATCGCTCTTAAATTTCAATATCAACTACGATACTATCCATTCTGCCAATTTCTCGAATTTTAGCAGCCACAGCTTGATGATCTGGATTTGGTCCATAAGCTTCTAATGCAGCCTTGTTTTCAAATCGAACAGTTAAGACCAACTGGTATCCTTGTCCTTTTTCAGAGAAATTAAGGCCTGCTTGTAGGTCTACAATTCCATCTAAATTTCCTTTTAACGCTTTAAATTGCTCAATAACCTCTTGTAATTGTTCTTCTGTTGTCGTGTCTGCAAACTTTACTAATACAATGTGATCGATCATTTTTTTGCCTGCCCTTCCGCATACTGTAATATCTTTTTTTATAAAAATAAATAGACGTAATTATGATTATAGCAAAGCAGGAACATTTTTGGAAAGTAACACTATCAGGATTTAAAATACAAATAAAGCAACCCATTAAGAGGCCGTTTAAATTTAGGTCCTTTAAATCCTCTTTTTAACAACTCTTTTCTCATGAACATCATCACGATTCCATGTCCGATGATTAGCACATTTGATTCTGTTTGCATGGCCTGGTCCAAGACTTTATTTATTCTATCAGTCAAATCCTTCTTTGTTTCGTTCTGTGATTTATGATTCATCAACCACGCTATCCGAATAAATAGTAAGTGAATAAATAATGGCAACCTGATGTTATTTTGAAAGAATGGAAACAGCGGAACTTCCCTAAGTTCTTCCAAATAAATTATTTCTCCATCGTAAATCGTTTGGGCCGTTGTTTGGGCGCGGCTCAAATCACTAGAATAACAATAATGCCACTCACTTTCCCCAATATCAACCTCATTTACTTCAACCTCTGACAGGTCATATTCATCTATCCATGTCATTAATTCTTTACCAGATATGAATCGATTTGGATATCCTCTTTTTACCTTAAAATGTCGAACTAAGCCAATGTTCATTTTGTACCTCCACGGTTCGTACTCTTATTAGCTATAGTAGTGGTTAGAGAAAAAGAATCTTTAATCAAGAGATACTAGATTAAAGATTCTTTTTTTTATTCGATTAATTCGTAATGAGTTCTTTTTCACATAATCCTAATGTCTCGGCAGAGGAAGCTTGAACTTCTTCAAGTAGTTCAGGGTTCGCCATAAGTGATAAGCCGTAAGAAGGAATCATCTCTTTAATTTTTGGCTCCCACTCTACCATGTTTTCTGAGAAGCATCTAGCAATGACTTCAAGCATGACGTGAACGGCCGTAGAGGCTCCTGGAGAAGCACCTAGTAATGCCGCAATCGAACCATCAGCTGATGTAATGACTTCTGTTCCAAACTGAAGTGTACCTTTGCCACCCACTTCAGTATCTTTAATGACTTGTACACGCTGACCTGCTACTACTAAATCCCAATCCTCACTCTTAGCATTAGGAATAAAATCACGTAACTCATCCATACGCTGTTCTTTCGATAACATAACTTGCTGAATCAAATATTTTGTCAACGGCATATTTTTCGCCCCGGCAGCAAGCATCGTTAACACGTTGTGTGGTTTCACTGACGTGATTAAATCAAATACCGACCCGTATTTTAAAAACTTAGGTGTAAAGCCAGCAAACGGGCCAAATAATAAAGATTTCTCATTGTTAATATATCTCGTGTCAAGATGAGGAACGGACATTGGTGGAGCGCCGACTTTCGCTTTCCCATATACTTTAGCATGGTGTTGGGCTATAACCTCTGGGTTGTTACAAGCCATAAACAGTCCACTCACTGGGAATCCGCCGATTTGTTTTCCTTCAGGTATTCCTGATTTTTGCAATAAGTGGATGCTTCCACCTCCGCCACCGATAAAAACAAACTTAGCCGTGTGACGCTCAATCTCACCGATAGTGTCATCATGAACTTTCACTTCCCATAAACCATCATCCGTCCGTTTAATGTCGGTAACCGTATGCTGGTACTTCATTTGAACATTTTCACTCACCAAATGGTCAAACAACATATGAGTTAGCGCCCCAAAGTTAACATCTGTTCCTGCATCAATTTTTGTTGCAGCGATTGGTTCATTGGATTTACGCTCTTGCATAACAAGAGGCATCCACTCCATCAGCTTCTCAGGGTTGTCCGAGAATTCCATTTCTTTAAACAACGGATTGTTTGCCATTGCTTCAAAACGTTTCTTTAAAAACCTGACATTGTCTTCACCTTGTACCATACTCATATGCGGCAACGGCATGATAAAGTCTTGTGGATTTTTAATTAATTTACTTTTTACAAGAAATGACCAGAACTGCAATGAGATTTGAAATTGCTCATTAACTGCGATTGCTTTACTAATATCTAGCGTGCCATCTGGTTTTTCAGCTGTATAGTTAAGTTCACAAAGTGCGGCATGTCCTGTTCCCGCATTATTCCATTCATTTGAGCTTTCTTCTCCTGCCTTTGCAAGCTTCTCAAATACTGTAATTTGCATATCAGGTACTAACTGTTTCAAGAGTGTTCCTAACGTTGCACTCATGATGCCTGCTCCAATTAATATAACATCTGTTTTCTTTTCAATGTTGTTCATTTTTACCAACCTTTTCTCCTCAAATTTGCAGAAAAGATGTAGTCCCTTGCCAATTTAGGCAAGAACAAATTCACACATTTTCTGTCTCACTTCAAACTTTATATTTATTTTGAATTATTAATAGATTCATATCTATACTATTATAAGATAAATTATTGTTTTTTTAAAGCTGGGAAAAAGTGAGATGCTTAGTAACATTGTAATATTCATTCAATTAAAAGCCAAAAAGAAGACAAAAACACCAGGTAGTCGTGCATACACCTGGCGTTTTAATCTTTCCTTTATTCTTTCTTCCTCATTTTAACTAGCAAAAATGCAATTAACAATACAGAAATCATTCCAACAAGGATGTTAAAAATCAAACTCCAATTCCATTCCTTAGCTGTATTGATGTCTTCTTCTCCACCAACTTTTTTGACTTGCTCGCCTAGTATCAAAAGATCTTGAGCTTCTTTTTCAATGTAGGTACGAAACTGTTCAATGTCGTAGTTCGGTTTTTGAGCATCTGGATTACCATAATGCAAATAAAATGGTCCGTTTCCATTGTCTTCAAAAACAAGCTTATCCACCGCATATTCGACGGATATTCCTTCTAATGGTAAGGAAGGATTGTCTTGATTTTGGATAACAATTGTAAGCTGTTTATCTGAAATGCTAGTGTTCGCCCATTCAATGCTCGTATTCGATAGTAATGTTTCTTCTAACGTAAAGTTAAAAAACTCCGACGAACCATTTACGTTAATTCTCCTATTTCCATCTCCAAACACCTCATATGTTCTTTGGAAATTTCCCATTAATTCTAAATCAATTGATGTCAGTTTAAGTCGTTGTGGGTTTTCAATCGTGATTATCGTTTCCTGTTCTATCTCTTTTCTTTCATACTGCAAAGTAGTGCTTTTCTGAAATGCTTCCCAATTCAGTGTCTCCGCTAAGTACGATAATTGTAAATGACTTATCGATAACCTCTCTCCATTATCTAATAGACGCACGCGATAGTATTCATACTTATACGTTCGTGGAAAGCGTACATCCATTTTTTCAAGTGAGTCCGCACGATAGATATAGTCTGTCATTAGCTCTTCCCACTCATTACCGTCATAGCTTCCATAAATAACTAGATGTTTCAAAAAATTTTCCTCTGGAACGTCTAATGAAATCCTATTTCCGTTAATATCCTCATTTTCACGAATTGGTTTGATGAAGAAATCAATGATGGTGTCATTTCCTTTTTGCACACTTGTCAGTTGCTCTGATTCATACGTTTGTATGTTTTTGTGATAGTCTGAAAAACCATCCTGTAGAAAATAGGGTACTGCCTCTCCTCGGCTATCAACAATTCTCAGGTCATCTAATGACGTAGTTGCTTGTTCATACACGTCCTCAGTCAAAAAAAGTGATTTATAAGGATTCGATCCATCGGCTTGGATAGGAATGTGATACTTCCATTCTTCCCATTCACTTTCAGCTCCTGCTATAAGTGGAGTTACGATACTCCATAACATGAACACAGGAATCAAATATATCAAATGTTTACATTTTTTCAGTAACACGGTTATCCTCCACTTTCTTCGTGTCGTCTATTTTGTTTGACACTTTTTGATAGATAAAAGATATCGCAAGTAACGTAATCCCAAAGCAGAAATAGGCAACGATTTTGCTACCTTGAGTTAAAAACGTTAAATCAAACAAAAATAGTTTTGTTGTGGAAAGCAACGAAAGCGCAAGACCTACTCTTCTTAAATAAACAAACTGTCTTTTGAATCCATAAAGAATAAAACTAATCGCCATCAGCAAATAAATAATACTAATTACTAAACTTTCGATATCCAGTCTAAATTGAACGACCATAAACGTTGTGATGTTTCCTAGTAAATAAAGCCCAATAATGAGTGGGAAAAACTCAATCGAATGATAATTCTTTCGAAGGTACATTACAATTAAGTCTTTGGAACTTAAGATTACAAAAACATTAAATGCAATTAATAATCCGAGTGCCAAATAATGATAAAATGTATTTTGACTAATAGTCGGCTCTAACACAGGGTTAAACGTCGTCATACTCAAAATGATAACGTAACTAATCAGATAAAGCGCCATACGGAAAAATCGAACAAAACGGTCTTGAATCATTTCTATCTTAGAACAACCATACGCCATACCGATTGTAATAAAAGCGGCAAGGACCCACTTATAAAAAGTAAAATGTACTGATGATAGTGGCGCAATATAGTCATACAATTGCATGCTCGTATATAAAAAGTAAATCCACGTATTGACTAACGTCATGTTTTTAAAGAAAGCAATATATGGTCCAACACTGTTTCTGCTTTGTCCGTCTTTGTTTTTCTCTCTTTCGTACAGGTAAAAATAAGTAATAGCGATCATCGCAACCGTGACTGCTGCAAATTTCACATAAAAATGACTGTCTACCTGATACGCTTGAAGCGCAAACAAGAAATCAAATAAATAGAAGACAACAATACTTACACTAAAAATGCCCCAACCGACGATCTCCATCGTTTTTAATTGATTACGGTAGCCGAATAGTAATAACAACGCTCCTTCAATTAACCAACCAAGTGCCATCCACTCAACACCAAACTGGAAAGGAATCATTAATATCGCAAAAGTGACAGCTGTGACATAAAACAGAACAATCGTGCTTACCTCTTTTGCTAAAATTCTCTCCACTAACTGTCCTAGCCCAATGAACATGAGAGCAAAAACGAGTGCCAACAGTCCTCTAAAATCATCTAATCCTGCGGCTTCAAATAACACATATAAAACCATACAGCTAATAAATGTATTTATACCAAGTAACACAACATCGAGCCCCTGTAAGGACTGCTTTGTTTTAAATGGATACGCTAATGTTATAGCCACATACATAACAAAAGTTAAGAATGTATACGCCATGGCAACAGCTTCACTTGGCGATTCGAATACTAGATAAATCAGTGGCGGTATGTGAAGGCCAAAGCTGATATAGTGAACAACATTCCATTTTCGAGATAACGAGATAAGAAGGACGGATAAGTGAAGAAGCAATAAATAACCCATTGCGACATAAATATCTGTTCCTTCAAGTCCAAACATCGTGGCAAACGAAAGAAATGGAAAATAGCCACCTATCAAACCTAATGTACAAATCGTACGTGATTGGTAACGTAATGATAATAGAATGGTGGTCATCGTAACGACGACGGATAACAGTATCGCCATGAATAAACCTAAAATTTGAAGCTGAAAATACCCATAAAAGATAGCTCCATATAATACAGATACCCCTCCTCCTAAGAGGCCGGTAGCAAACGTTGTTTTATTTTTACGATAAGCCCATTCTCCTCCTGCTAACAATAAACCACCAAGCAGGAAAAAAACGCTCCCTTTCATATAGTCGTTAAACCATGTTGAGTACGTATACTTTGAAGCTGCCCCAACACCAAATAGGATAAGAAGGATACCAATTTTATTAACCCAGTTCAAACCGATTTTCATCTCAATTTGATTTTGTTTCATTCGTTTTTGAATTACCTCTTCACTAACCGGCTCTGAACCAACATCCTCTATTTCCGACTTTATTCCTTGTAGAAGGTCTCTTTCTTTCGCTTCTAGTTCTCGTCGTTGCTCATTGAGCTTTTGCTCAAGAGATAGAGATAATTGAGTGATTGCCTCATGAATCTTCTCTTTCTCTTCTCCAACTAAATGGTTGGCCTTACGACTTAGATTTTCGATTCTTTTTTTCGTTTTCTGTTCGAGTTCCTCGAGCTTATGCTTGTATTTACTTGATTCGATTTTAAAATATGTCGTTAATTTTTGCTGTGACACTTTAAGAATAGACAATTTTTCATCTAAGATTTGTTCTTGTAGCGCTGTTTTAAGCTGTCTGTTTTCCTCTGCCTTTTTTTCATATTGCTTTTCCGATTCATGAAGTTGGTCCTTCAGGTTGTCGTATTCTAGCTTGAGTGCTTTCATTTCTTGTACTAATTGACTAACATCACTTGATTCATATTCACGAATGACCGCGTCATATTCAGATGTTAATTGCTTATGTTTTTCTCTTATCTCTCGCATTTTCTCCTGCAAATCCAAGGCACATGCCTCCTTCTTACGTTGGCTAGGATTCTCCAACTATCTTTTCCCTTTAATTCGACATAAACCATCATTTTCCTTTTTTCAGTGAACAGAACTACTGTGGGTCACAAATCCCATTATTTGGACAGCTAGCAGGATTCATACGTTACATGTGGAATATATTGTTTTGTGTTTTACTAAAAGGAGGCGTTGTCGATGAAAAACGAATTCATTATCTTTGGGTATAATTACGAGGGGATAACGTTTCACTAGCCCATAAACTGCGTGGTTCCCTTCAATATTGAAAAGGGGTAACGTATTGAAAAAAACATCTTTAAAATCAATTGATAAAAGCAACTGGGAAGAAGCTATTCAATTATCTGTAAAAGAAGACCAACAATCATTTATCGCATCCAATCTATATTCAATAGCAGAAGTTCAATTTCTAGATAACTTCTATACAAAAGGTATATATATTGATACCAAAATGATAGGATTTACAATGTATGGTATCGATCCTGACGATCATAATTATTGGATTTATAGGCTTATGGTTGATAAAGATTACCAAAGTAAAGGTATAGGCGTACAAGCTATCCATCTCATCATTGAAGAAATAAGGGGTAGTAATGATACGAATATTCCTCTTATTATGATAGGTTATAATCCTGAAAATCTTTCTGCAAAATTTGCTTATAAGAAGGCAGGATTTATAGAGACTCAATTATCATCTTGGGGCGAACAACTAGCAAAGTATACTTTGTAAAGTGTGGAATACTAAGGGAGGATTTACTTCTTTAAGGGGTGAATCCCTTTTTTAAAGGTTAGCTTATTAAAGATGTCACTGTTCTACTAAACGCCAGTATACACTAATATGCCGAACACCTTATTAGTACAATTAGAAAGTAAAACACATGGAAAATACCTTACAATATAAAAAAGTGATGTTCTATTTTAAAGTATTATTATTAACGTTAACGATATTATCCACATGCTTTGTCATCTGGACAGGTTTCACTGGTAGACAGTCTATTTTTCCTATGCTATTATGTCTAACCATGTTACTTTCCATTAGTAATTTACTGCTTGGAAATGAAGATAGTAAAAGAAAAACGTTTTATAGGATTTTATTTTTTGCGTCATGTCTGTCACTTGCATTTGCAGTCCTGAACCTAATTGTTGGACGATAATTGCGAGGATGAAAAAGGTACACAAAACTATGTAGAAAGTCTGAGTGATGTAATGAAATTCACCTGTCCTTGTTGCGGATATAAGACATTAGACGAAAAACCGCCTGGCACTGATGAAATTTGCAAAATATGTTTCTGGCATGATGATTTCGTCCAATACGAAGACCCTGATTTCAAGGGAGGAGCAAATGATGTTTCATTAAGACAGGCACAGCAAAATTACACTTTATTTGGTGCGTGCCAAGAAGACTGTATTCAATTTGTAAGAAAGCCTACTAAGAATGATAGTAGAGATTCGAGCTGGAAACCGTTAACTCACAATTAAAATCACCTAACAGTTATAAAAAGAGGGCGAGACAAAAGGTTGTTTCCCGCTTGTCTCACCCTCTAAGCATTGAGATTAGTTTCCAGCTATATTCCGGCCTCTTCATCTACCCATCATATCTTTCAAACCGTTGAAATGATACGACAGCTAGGATGAAAAACATTAGGATTAATCCAATCGTACTGAATCCTACGAGCCATACAGAAGACATCCACTGACCTTCTAATAAAAGCTTTGTCGCTTCTGCCCGAAGATTCCCAGGGCTCCACTTCATATATTTAGGCAATAACGTTGTAAGGAGACTAAGCGCCCCTAGAATTAAAACACTAGCACCAGCTATACCACCCATTCCTTTTACAAGAGTTCCTATCAAAATCGTTAGGACCACTGTTAACATGACCCATAGACTACTTATCACGAAACTACTAAGCATCATCGTCCATGGCACTGAGGAGAAAAGAAGGTTTGTATAATACCAGGCTAAGACATAGGAGAGGAATACAGAAACTAGTAGAATGCAAAGTTGTGCGACCGTTTTACTTCCGATATACTGTAATGCGCTAACCGGTCTGACCATAATTAAGGTCAATGAGCCATTTTGTCTTTCTTGAGAAATGACTCCCATCGTAGCTAACACAAACAATAGCGTTCCAATCGTACCAAATTGAGACAGGATGCCAATCAAAACTTCCTCTCCTGTTGGAATTGGTATTTCTATTACCGCACCTTCAGGTAAGTTACCCGCTGCCTCAAGTATTTGTGGCATATAATAGCTTGTAATAGGTTGTGAAATCGCAATAACCATTAAAACAATGGGTAGCCAAATCCACTTGCCATTTTTGAAGCTCTCATTCATTTCTTTCATCAATAAAACTATAAAATTTCTCATCGCTTCATCACCTTTAAATATGCGTCTTCAAGTGAATCCTGCATCGTTTCATAATGAGTAACCGTCACTTTCCTGCTCAACATTTCTGTTAACAGTTCATTTCGTTTTGACATATCACTCATGTAAATCATCGCTGTCGTTTGGTCAATATAATCGATTGAATCAATAAACTCTATTTCTTCTAGTAACCCTTTAATCGGACCTTCAATTCGAAGCTTAATCGCTAAAGTATCGAACTCATTTTTTAATACGTCTAACGTACCGTTCCACTTTAATTGCCCATCTTGAAGCATCAATATTTCTTCGCACACTTGTTCAGCGTCATGAAGAATATGCGTTGAAAATAAAATGGTCATTTCCTTTTTTAATTTTTCAATTAAATCAAGTACATCACGTCTCCCTGAGGGATCGAGTGCTGAAACGGGTTCATCAAGAATAAGCAACTCTGGCTCATGAAGTAGTGCCTGAGCTAACCCAAGACGCTGTTTCATTCCTCCCGAGAATCCACCTATTCTTTTGTGCTTGTCTTTTTCCAAACTCACAAAAGCTAACGTTTCCTCTATTCGGGCGGCTAATTTTTTCTTTGGAATATGAGATAACTTCCCAGCAAATTGAAGAAACTCCGTTGGTGTCATCCAATTAAAAAAGGCTGGGTGCTGTGGCAAAAAACCTATCTTGTCTCGGTAGTCCTTTTTTATAACCCCATTAAAGGAAATTGTTCCTGTTGTAGGTGTAAGCAATCCCGCTAACATTTGTAATGTCGTCGTTTTCCCAGCACCGTTAGGACCTAATAATGCGATGCACCTGCCACGATTTATTTTGAAAGAAATATGGTTCACTGCTTTATGTTCTTTAAAATTCTTAGATAAATCAATGATATCAACGAGCATCTGAATGTCCTCCTATTTTTTTCGACCAATCACAAAATATAAAACCGCCCCTATTAAATTGACAAATAAGATAATAAGGACCCACATCCATTTTGGACCATTTGTTTCCTCTTGTTTACTTAAATTAATTAATGCAAAAACGACTAATATAAGTTGTAATATAAGGATTGGAGCAAGCAAAGCTAAATTAATATCTTGTAAACCTTCCATTGTTATTTCTCCTCCATTTGTTTAAGTCTTTTTTTATACGGTCGAACGACAAGTAGTAAGTAAAACAAAGTTGGCAATGGGAACTGTATCAATCCCCACAACCCCCAAAACCACGGAAATCGACTCTTCTTTTTTGCATCAATAAATAACAAGATACTTTGTATAAGCATTACCGGTAGGACAAGAAGCAGGACACTCAACTCACAATCACATGTTGTCATAAGCTGTATCCCCTTCCGCTTTTTCTTTTTTATATAACACAACACCAATAATAGGTAAGACAATGACTGCTAAGCCTTGAATGACAAGAAAGAGGATAGGTGCTTGTGCGATACTCATGGCTATTGCTGTTAAAATTAGAATTGCTGTGAGTAGAAACAATCCAAATTCCTTATAGAACGCTTTTTTCCTTTCAGCTTTGAACGCGACTATCTGTTCTTTTATTTCAAAAACAGAGGGTGTTTGTTCTGCAAGGCTATCGAGATTTTTCCAATCCTGTTGTAATGCATTTGTTATTTTGTCTTGTTGGTCATTTTGCTTTTTCAACCTCATCCCACTCCTTTCTTATCGACTTAAGTCCGTTATGAATTCTTGATTTCACGGTTCCAGGTCGAACCCCAATCATCTTTCCGATTTCGTCATAGGTGTACCCATAATAATGGTGTAAAAGGATCGGAATTCTCACGTCACCTTGAAGTTGATTGAAATCAGCGAAAATGTCACTCCACTCGATACTTTGTAAAGCTGCTTCATAGGAAAGTGACCTTGAAAGTGTTTGTTTCAAGTTTTCTAGCCACTTCTTTTCCCGCTTTTGTTTACGGAGATAGTCGATATACAATCTTGATGCGATTGATATCATCCACGTTGAAAATTTACTCTCTCCTTTATATGAAGATAAATTGGAATAACACTTGAACATCGTTTCTTGAGAGAGATCAGAACTTATCTCTTCATCTAATGTGAGTTTTAATAAGTACTTGTATAAAAAAGAATAATACCGTTGAAACAACTGCGAAAAGGCATCATCATCTCCCGCTATTGCTTTTCGTATTAACATTACATCATCCTCATGTTCCATCTGGAGCCCCCTTTCTTGCTCTGTCCCTTATATGACGTCTGTCGGTTTGAAATCGTTCATTTTAAATATAACTTTTTTTATCTTTTTATTTTTAACGTAAAAAAAAAGATTATCAAAAAAAGAGGGTGGAACAAAAGGTTGTACTGAACCTTTTGTCCACCCTCTACTACCGTTATCTTGTTTTAGTAATAAACTCTAGGTCTACCATTCCATGTAAATCAAATGGTTTTTTTACATATCCTGCCTGAGCAGATAACTCTGCAAATTCTAATAATGTTTCTTCATTTATTTCAGATGTTATTTTAATTCGTTCAAGTGATGAACCAATTACGTCTTCCGGGAGCTCTTTATTCGTTAACTCTTTTAATTTTACATTGAACAACGTTTTCGACTCTTCTGGATGATTTTCAATGAATGAAATGACATTAACATGAGCTTGGATAAATTGCTCGACAACTTCAGGATGTTGTTGCTTAAACGCTTCTCTTACAATCACAACCGTTGTCGGGTATTCGCCATTTTTCCAAATGTCGTTTGAATCTACTAAGATAACGGCTTCTGTTTTGTCTATGAGTTGACTTCCCCATGGCTCAGGTACAATGGCTGCATCGATTTCCCCTTGTAAAAACAATGTCACCATATCAGCTGGAGCACTTTGGATAATGTCTACCGTTCCGCCTAGTTTTTTGTCTTTTAGCCCTTTTTGCTCAAGAACATGACGTAGCTGAATATCCTGTGTGTTTCCTAATTGCGGAACCGCCACTCTTTTTCCATCTAGGTCATCAACGGTTGTTATCTCAGGCGATGCAACGAGCACCGTACCTCCATCCGTAACACCTGCGATAATACGCGACCCTTGACTATTCAAGTAATTTGTAATCGCTGGTCCAGGACCTACATACGCTACATCAATTTGACCTGCTGACAAAGCTTCCATTAAAGTGGGGCCTCCATCAAAGTGGTGAGCCTCGATCGTCACACCTTGAAGTTCATCTTCAAATTTCCCGCTTTGTAGCCCAACAAGTGCTGGCATATGGGTGATATTCGGTAGGAACCCGAATCGTACAGTTTCTTCATTTGCTTTAGATCCTGATAGGGAGCTGACTGCAATTACACCAATAATTGCTACAACAAGCGCAATGGGAGCCCATTTGCGGAGCGGCCCTTTTTGCTTTACTTTTTTCCCATCATCTTTCTTAAGTCCCCAACGAACAAGAATGTTATCTTCTACTTTACGGAAGATAAAGTGGTCAACGAGTGAACCTTGGATTGCAATGATAATAATAACCGCAAGCACTAAGCTCATATCCCCAAGGTTTCGTCCTAACATAAGCACTTGCCCTAATCCCGTTCCACTACCAATTAATTCTCCAGCTAATAACGCTCTCCAGGCAAAGGCCCAAGCCATTCTCATTCCCGTAATCATTTGCGGAATCGCAGCCGGGAGCATGACTTTTGTAAACAGTTTTACTCCTTTGACGTTCATCATTTTTGCTGCAGAAATATAGACGCGGTCTACACTTCGAATGCCGCTTTCTGTATTGAGCGTCATCGTCCATGTCGCCCCAAGCGCGACAACAAAGATAATCGCTTGGTCGCCAATTCCAAACCAGAGAATCGCAATTGGTAACCACGCAATACTTGGAATCGTTTGTAACGCCATAATCGCTCTTCCGATAGTATCGGATAAAAGTGAAAATCTAGCTATGAGTGTTCCTAACAGCACTCCGATAATAATCGCTAGGCCATATCCAATAATCAGTCGTTTTAAGCTTGCTCCAACTGCCAATAAAAGCGTTTGGTCAATGATTCCTTGCACAAGCGTTGTCGCAACATCCACTGGCCCTGGAAATAAGTTCGGGGGCCAAATTTGAAATCTATATACCGCTTCCCATGTTATGAGTAGAATGACTAGAAACAGTGCGGCTCTTAAATTCGTACGTGTCATCAATTTCATTTTTCATCACCTTTTCGATTTCTTCTCGTAAAACATCTAGTATTTTGTTTTCAATGTTTAATAGATCTTGTGTCATAATTCGAGGACGCCCAAATGGGATTTCGAATTCCTCTTTAATTCTTCCTGGTCGTGTTGAAAAGGTGAGAATTCGGTCTGACAACGTGACAGCTTCACGAATGTTATGGGTTACAAAAACCACACTCTTTTTCGTTTTCATGACGATTTCTTCTAGCTCGACGTGAAGCAATAATCTAGTTTGTTCATCAAGTGCTGAGAACGGCTCATCCATCAAAAGAACTTGAGGGTCTAACGCTAACGCTCTAGCAATGGATACCCTTTGTTTCATTCCCCCTGATAACTGATGAGGATAATGCTGTGCAAATTTTGACATATGAACCATAGCTAGAAAATAAAGAACTCGCTCTTCCATCTCTTTTTTTGATAACTTGCCTTTTATTTTTAATCCAAACATGACGTTTTCAAATACCGTTAGCCAAGGAAACAGAGCTGCCTCTTGAAACACCATCATCTGTTCAGGTACTGGTTTAGTTATTTTTTTGTCTTGCAGCGTGACTGTACTTTGTTTATCTGCTTGCTCAAGTCCCGCGATAATTTTTAAAACCGTTGATTTTCCGCATCCTGAGGGGCCAAGCAATGATACAAATTCTCCTTCTTTTACTTGAAATGAGATATTGTCAATCGCTTGAAATGACTCACCATTTTGCATATACGTTTTACTTACATTATTAAGCTGAAGCATCTTCTCAACCCCTAATTCCATTAATTCAAATAAAAATACTTGGTTTTTAAACTATAAGTATTCATACCTTGTTAATCGGATTATATAGTGTGTTTTACAAACCGTCAATAGGATTTACATTTTCTTAATAATTGATAGTTAGTATTATAAATAGTAAAATAAGAACAAACATTCTGTATAAGGGAGGTAATATTATGAACTCTAATGATAAGGGAGATATCTCATTAACTTCAGTTATATCTTTTTTAGTAAAAAACGGTGTTAGCGTGTGTTTACCAATTACAGATAACAAACGCTACGATTTAATTATGGATAACAATGGTAAACTTTATAAAATGCAAGTAAAAACAGCAAAACTCCATAATTCTAAAGCTTATTTAGACTTCCTTGCTTGTAGTTATAGAATGACCTCAAAAGGGAATAAAGCAAAACAATACACTAAAGAAGAAATTGATGGTTTTCTTATTTATTGCTTTGAACTTGATGCCGTTTACTTAGTATGGATTAATGAAGTCGAGGATTTAAAATCAAAAGTAAGGTTGAGAATCGATAAATGTAGAAATAACCAAGAAAATGGGATAAGATATGCTCAAGATTTTGTTTTGTTAAACCAACTCTGTATCTAATTAAAAAAAACGACACTACTATTCAATAAAAAAATAATAGGGCCGTTAATTGTTTATGTATGGTGGAGCATAGCGGGTTCGAACCGCTGACCTCTTGACTGCCAGTCAAGCACTCTCCCAGCTGAGCTAATGCCCCGTAGTTTTACGGATGTTCTTTCATTGAGGATCCTGTTTCTTCCTCTTCATGCGTTGCTTTGTCGCTTATGCGTCGAAACAATCGTCGTTTAATCACGATAAGTTATATTATAAGGATGAAGCCGGTGAACGTCAAGGCTAATAAAATGTCCAAAATAAACCACGCAATGCCAGCCACGATAGCTACGAAAAATGCACCCAGTATGTTTTCTTTCTTAAATGTTTTGTATTTGGAATAATCAAATATAATCCAACCCACAAAAATGGCTAAGGCAAAAAGTATGGAATCCATGAACAGCCCTCCTAAAGTTCCTCCAACCATCATACCAAGTTTAGACCGTATCGACAAGAAAAAAAGACCGAAAGTCTCGGTCTATAAATATAGAATGGTGGCTTCTAGTTCTTGAATGAGATTTTGAGCAATTGGAATATATTTTTCTTTTATGGAAGCATCTTTGTCTTGTGGTTCTGAAAACTGATTAAGTACTGGGTACTTATCACCGACATAGTCATCTAAGCCACGTTGATATTTATGGGCAAGTAGAAAAGGCTTCATTAATCTCACCTTGACACCTCTTTGTTCTAATTCCCCGTTTGTGGCTTCAAACGGAAGTCGAAAAAAGATATAACTGCCGTCGTCATCAATTTTATAATCAAAATAGCCATGGTCATAATCCCAGTTTCCACCGATAACGTATCCAAGTGGCTTTAATTTTTGTTCTAAATCATATAGGACAAATTCTTTATGTTCAACAGCCGATTGTAATGGAATCATCACGATCAATCCTTTCAGCGAAGCATTGTTGTTTTTAGATTGCCCGATAACAGAAAAAACATGCTAAACAGTTTCCCGTCTAGCATGCTTTTTCTTATTTTAAACGCTCTTCTAATTCAGCTTTTTCTTTTTCAAATCCAGGCTTACCTAATAGAGCAAACATGTTTTTCTTATATGCTTCTACTCCAGGTTGGTCAAATGGATTTACTCCTAATAAGTACCCACTTATCGCACAAGCTTTCTCGAAGAAATAAACTAAGTATCCGAAAGAATACTCATTTAACTCTGGGATTGACACAATCAGGTTAGGTACTCCTCCATCTGTGTGCGCAAGTAACGTTCCTTGGAACGCTTTTTTATTAACAAAGTCCATCGTTTGTCCAGCTAGATAGTTAAGCCCATCTAAATCTTGCTCAGCTTCCTCAATGACAACTTCCTCACTTACTTTTTCAACATGTAGGATCGTTTCAAAAAGGTCACGTCGTCCTTCTTGAATGTATTGTCCCATTGAGTGAAGGTCAGTTGAGAAGTCAACTGCTGCTGGGAAGATTCCTTTTAAATCTTTTCCTTCACTTTCGCCGTAAAGTTGTTTCCACCATTCAGATACAAAGTGCAGCTGTGGCTCATAGTTAACCATAAGCTCAATCGTTTTTCCTTTGTTATATAATGCATTTCGAACTGCCGCATATTGATATGCTTGGTTCTCAGCTAGGCTAGCATTGTTTAAATCATCGCTAGCATCCTGTGCACCTTTCATCATTTTTTCGATATCAAGTCCAGCTACAGCAATAGGTAATAAACCAACAGCTGTTAAGACGGAATAACGTCCACCGACATCATCAGGAATCACAAATGACTCATAGCCTTCTTCATTAGCAAGAGTTTTAAGAGCGCCACGAGCTTTATCAGTTGTTGCATAAATGCGACTTTTTGCTTCTTCTTTTCCATATTTCTTTTCAAGGAAATCACGGAATATGCGGAATGCAATTGCAGGCTCAGTTGTTGTACCAGATTTTGAAATGACGTTAACTGATACGTCTTTTCCTTCTAATAGCTGAAGTAAGTGCTTTACATACGTAGAAGAGATATTTTGTCCAACGAAAAAGACTTGTGGTGTTTTTCTCTCTTCTTTTGTAAGGGTGTTATAAAAAGAGTGCTGTAATGCTTCAATCGCTGCACGAGCCCCTAAGTATGATCCACCAATACCGATAACAAGTAGCACATCTGAATCAGACTTAATCTTTTCAGCCGACTTTTGAATGCGAGCAAATTCCTCTTTATCATAATCGTGGGGAAGAGTCACCCATCCTAAATAATCATTTCCCGCTCCTGTTCCGTTATGTAATGCTTCATGTGCGGCACTGATACTATGTTGGAAGTAATCAACTTCATGTTGTCCAACAAAATCTAATGCTTGTTTGTAATCAAATTTCAATTTACTAGTCATAATTTCCTCCTATGTATTTCATCTATTCTTTATCACTTTAATCAAACAAACTAAACAATTCAAGAAACTTTTTAATGAATTTTGATATTTCAAGCAATTATTATGAAAAAATGACTTGTCTATTTTTTATATGGAGCACTAAGCAAAGTCAGTGCTCTGGTGTCTTATAATGCGCTTTTTAAAATAGAAATGACATCTTCTTTTCCTAATTTTTTAAAGTTTCCAAACGAACCATTTTTCGTCGCAATGTCCGCAAGCCTCTCGAGTTGACTGTCATCAATGTCATAGTCAGCAAGACGAGATGGTGCGCCAAGTCCAACCCAAAACTGTGATAGCTTATCAATCCCTTCTAAGGCAATCTCTTCATCAGTCTTTCCTTCTGGGTCAACTCCTAGTACACGAATAGCTAATTGAACATGACGGTCCATGTTTCTTTCTTGTATTGAGTATCTAAGCCAGTGTGGAAAAATAATAGCTAAGCCACCAGCATGAGGAATATCATACACTGCAGAAATGGCATGCTCTAAGTTATGTGAACCCCAATCTCCACGTGAGCCCATTTGAATAGTTCCATTAAGTGCCATGGTTCCGCAATATAAGATGGTTTCGCGGTGCTCATAATTTTCAAGATTCTCGAGTAATCTTGGGGCCGTTTCAATCACTGTTTTTAAAATGGATTCAGCAAAGCGATCTTGTAACGGCGTATTTGTTTGGTGATGAAAATAAGACTCAAGTACATGACTCATAATATCAACAACACCGTATACGGTATGATCTTCAGGAACGGTCACTGTAAACTGAGGGTCTAATATTGAGAAAGCCGGGTATGAATACGGACTGTTCCATCCAACCTTCTCATTTGTTTCCCAATTCGTAATTACGGAGTTGGCATTCATTTCTGACCCTGTAGCAGCCAACGTTAGTACAGTCCCAAGTGGCAACGCACCTGTTGCCTTTTCCTTTTTGATGATGATATCCCAGACATCTCCATCAAACTTAGCACCGACTGCAATGGCTTTCGCTGCATCAATCACACTTCCGCCACCGACAGCTAATACTAAATCAATGTTTTGCTGTCTGCAGATTTCAACACCTTTATGTACACTTGTTAATCTTGGATTTGGTTCAACACCTGCTAATTCAAATACATTTGCATTCACTTTTTGAAGCTCAGACATCACATTATCATAAAGTCCATTTTTTATTATACTTCCGCCACCATAGACCACTAACACATTTTTCCCATATTGACTTACTTCCTGAGAAAGCTGCTCTAGTTGGTTTTTCCCAAATATTAATTTCGTTGGATTATGAAACGTAAAATTGATCATGTTCTTCACTCCTTCCTAAATATTATCCCCTAACTTGAAAACCTATGTAAAGTAGAATGGCTCATCATTAAATTAATTTAAAATCATATTTATTTTTAGAGATGATGCATAATTAAACGGCTATTGCGTCATTCTAAAATGTACAAGCACGATTGTATGTGCTAACTACCATAACGGAGGTGAATGTTGTGAGCGGCATTCAACGTACAGCTTTGGTTCTAGCCATAATTGGTGCAATTAACTGGGGGCTTATTGGCTTCTTCCGATTCGACCTAGTGGCAGCGATTTTCGGTGGACAAGCTGCAGGCTTTTCACGCTTTATTTATGCCCTTGTCGGTTTAGCAGGTCTTTATTGCATCTCTATTCTTTTTAAGCCTGACGAAGAGCTTGAAAGAAGTCCTGAGACACAGCGTTAATCTAATAAAAAGAGGAGCCTTTAACAGGCCCCTCTTTTTTCTTGCTTTATTTTTTTGCTCTTTTGTTTAAGTCCGCTTGAATTTCATTTGATTGCTTTAACCAATCTTTAAGCTTATCTTCAAGAGTGTTAAACCCTTGAGCTTTTTGTTGCTTATTGTTGTCAAAGCTTCCGCCTCTATTTACAGGTGGACGTTTTGGTCTTTCTTGACGCTCCGGACGTTCTGGAGCAGGTTGTGTTGCGCGAATAGAAAGAGAAATCTTTCCAGACGCCTCATCAATTGACATAACTTTAACCTTTACTTCGTCTCCCACTGTTAAGACATCATTAATATCCTTTACGAAACCGTGTGCTACTTCAGAAATATGAACTAAGCCTTGTTTTTTCTCATCAAGTGCAACGAACGCACCGAATGGTTTAAGACCAGTCACCTTCCCTTCAACGATACTACCTACCTCAATATTTGCTACCATCAAAACATCTCCCTAACATTTTATTAACTTATACAGTTTAACACAATGACTCACGTAACGCAAAAACCAATTAAGCCCTATTGCCCAGTTCATTTCTGTTTAAGGGAAAGTTGGCCTCTTTCATATTTCCATTGTTCTATCGTCATTCCTAAAGCCTTTTCAAACTTTTCAATAATAAAAAGCTCTCTTGGTTCAGCAAATGACAGAACAGTTCCGGATTTTCCCATTCTCCCTGTTCGTCCCGCTCGATGCAGATAAGCCTCTTCATCAAATGGGAGATGCAGATTTATAATATGTGTCACATCAGAAACATCTAATCCTCTTGCCGCCACATCTGAGGCCACTAAAATATGCACTTCTCCTTCATGAAACATCTTCAATGCCTTGGCACGAGCTGTTTTTTCTAAATCAGCTGATATCGACAGTGCTTTAATGCCTTTGTACTGTAATTTTTCTGTCGTTTCATTGACTTTATCAATATGATTAACAAAGACAATTCCTCGTTCAATTGGAATATTTCGAGTTAATTTTTGGATTACGTTTATTCTGTCACGCAAATCGCAAATCATATAACCATGATCAACATTCTCTGTAGATACTAATTCCCCTTCAGCCGAAAGATAAACCGGAGAATATACTTCCTCAGATAGTATTCTTTTCACTTGCTCATTCATTGTCGCCGACACAAAGATATATTGACTATTTTTATCAATCCGTTTTAACAATTGCACAACTGTTTTCCACTGTTCTCTCTCTTGAACAAAACGATCCGCCTCATCCACAGCTACAAATTTTACTTGATGCATCTTTAGTTTCTTACGTTCTACAAGTTCTAACACCCGACCAGGAGTACCTACAACAATTTGCGGTTTTTGTTTTTTTAATTTATCTAGCTGACGATTAATATTGGCACTCCCAATAAATGCGTCTGATAGAATGCCTGTCCCGGCTGTTAATTCTTTAACCACTTCATACGTTTGCATAGCTAGTTCATGAGTTGGTGAGAGGATAAGAGCCTGTAGGTCTTTATTTGAAGAATCTAGTTTTGAAAGAATCGGCAACAAAAAGGCTAGTGTCTTCCCTGTCCCTGTCTGAGATCGAGCTAACACATTTTGTCCTTCTAACATTTCAGGTATGACTTTATTTTGGATATCCGTCGGGATTTCAATTCCTTTTTTATGTAATGCTTCAAGTAAAAATGGCGCCAACTGAAAGGCGGTAAAGCTATTTTCCATGATAATTCTCTCCTTATTTACCAATATACACTTAGTTCATCGTACTTGTTTTTATGAAAATGAACAAGTTTTGTAAAATTTATTTATTTTCAGGTTTAAGGTTGTGACATTCTGGCAATAACTGTACTACCATATAGTATTCCCCCTTTTTAAGGACAAAGCACAAAGCTTTGTCTTTTTTTTATCAAAAAAGGTCTTCATTTTTTGAGATGCGATGAGAGTAGCCAATGCCATCTTTTAAAAAGTACTTTAATAAGTGTACTTCTTATTAAAGTGCGCGCAGTGTGCGAAGCTATCGCTCTCCTTGCTTAATCTTTCAAACGTTTTTACAAATAAAAAACCAGATGCGGTTTTAATACCAACATCCGGTTGTAACAATTATTATTTCCCATGCTTTTCAAGAAATCTACCCATTCTTTTTACCGCTTCTTCTAAATTATCCAATGATGTTGCATAAGAACAACGAATATGACCTTCTCCACCAGAACCAAATACACTTCCTGGCACAACAGCCACTCTTTCTTCCATTAGTAATTTCTCAGCAAACTCATTCGACGACATACCCGTTTCTGTTATAGATGGGAATGCATAAAAAGCGCCACCAGGAGTATGACATGGCAAACCAATTTCCGCAAACGATTTAACAAAGAAGTTTCGACGTTGACGGTAACTTTGAATCATCCTAACGACATCATCTCGACCGTGCTGTAAAGCTTCTAACGCCCCGTATTGTGCAAATGTTGGAGCACACATTAATGTATACTGATGAATCTTTAGCATAGCCCCAATAATGTCACTCGGCCCACAAGTAAATCCTAAACGCCACCCTGTCATCGCAAATGCTTTTGAAAAACCAGAAATGACAATCGTACGGTCTCTCATTCCAGCAATTCTTGAAAAACAGTGATGGGTATGGTCATAAGATAACTCAGCATATATTTCATCAGACAAGACAAGTAAGTCATGCTTTTCAATAACAGCAGCAATTTTCTCTAGCTCCGTTTTAGTCATCACAGCACCTGTCGGGTTGTTAGGAAAACAAAGCATAATCGCTTTTGTTTTATCCGTTATCGCTTTTTCTAACTGCTCAGCCGTTAATTTAAACTGGTCCTGAATATTTGTGCCAAGCGATACAGGAACTCCCCCTACTAATGAAACAATAGGGGCATATGAGACAAAGGTTGGTTCGACTACAATGACTTCATCACCGGGATTAACAATCGCTCGGATTGCCAAGTCAATCGCTTCACTTGCTCCAACGGTAACTAAGATTTCATTGTCCGGACTGTAGCCTACAGAGAATTCTTTGGCCATGTATTTTGCAATTTCAGTACGCAATTCATATAAACCAGCATTGGCTGTATACGCCGTGAACCCTCGTTCCATTGAAGAAATACTAGCTTCTCTTACATTCCAAGGAGTCACAAAATCAGGTTCACCTACTCCTAGAGAAATAATATTGTCCATTGTTGATGCCAAATCGAAAAAGCGACGAATCCCTGAAGGTTGGATGTTTTGTACGGTTGTTGACAGGCGATTCGCTAATCTTGTTGAATTTATCATGGTGTCACCACTATCCTTTTATCATCATCTTCACCGGTTTCAAAGACAACGCCATCGTGCTTATATTTTTTCAATTGAAAATGAGTCGTTGTTGAAATCACAGACTCAATCGTCGAAAGCTTATTCGATACAAATCTAGATGTTTCCGCCATTGTCTTTCCTTCAATGACTACCGATAAATCATACGCGCCCGACATTAAATAAAGAGCTTTCACTTCAGGAAAGCGATAAATTCTCTCGGCCACTTCATCAAATCCAACTCCACGTTGAGGAGTGACTTTAACATCAATAATAGCTGTAACATTTTCACGGTCATGAACTTTGCTCCAGTCAATAACAGCGGCATAACTTAAAATAACCTTACTTTCTTCCAAATGACGAATAATCCCTTCTACTTCTTCCTCTGATGAATCCACCATTTTAGCAAGCGTTGGAATTGATACACGTCCGTTTTCTTCTAAAATTCGCAATATCTCTACTTCTTTAAAATCCAAGATGAACGTCTCCTTTCACAAATTCCTCGTTTGTATGTATTCTGATTGTTTCGTTAATAATATCATATTAGCCAGCAATTTTGATGTGACTTTTAAAAAATTCTACTCCCTTTTTTACCAATTGAGAACATGTTATGAGCCTCTATCCAAACAGGAGGAATTATCATGCTAGACAAAGAGTATGTTGAACGAATTGGACCGAATGTAGCATTACTGATTATTGACATGATTAATGATTTTGAATTTGAACATGGTGAAGACCTTTTTTCCTTTGCATTACCCGCCGCAAAACAAATTAACCTGTTAAAAGAAAAAGCAAGTCAGCTACAAATCCCTGTTATTTACGTCAATGATAATTACGGAAAGTGGCAGTCAGACTTTCGCCATCTGATTGACCATTGCTTGCAGCGTAATCGATTTAGCCGGACAATTACTAAAATTCTACAACCTAATAGCAATGATTATTTTATTCTAAAACCGAAATACTCTGGATTTTATTGTACCCCACTCGAGATACTTTTAGAGAAACTAAAGGTTAACACTTTAATTATTACAGGAGTCGCTGGAAACATGTGTGTGCAATTCACAGCAAGTGATGCCTATATGAGAGATTATTCAATATATGTCCCTTTTGACTGTACCGCTTCAATAACAGCGGAAGAAAATGAGACGGCCATACAGTATATGGATTCTGTATTGAAGGCAAAAACGGACGGAGTAGACACTCTTGACCTTGATACCATCATTTCACAAGCTAGTCATCAATTTCATAAGAATATTCAAAAATAGGTACTCCAACATCAAGTTGGAGTACCTATTTACAATTAAAACACTTCTTTTAAAAATGGTTTTTCATGAGTTAACCAGAATTCCATTAATTTTTTAGCACCTGGTAAATCATGCAATTTCGCTTGTCCGCACTGCTTTTCATTTGCTGCAGGTACTTCAGTTAACTCAATTGAATACTTCATTGTTTTATCTAACACATCAATAATTTCATCCACTTCCGGATTACCACTTACGATTAAATAGAAACCGGTTTGACAGCCCATTGGTGATAAATCAATAATATCAAAATGGTCATAATCTTCGGCAAATCGACGAATATTTAACGCGAGTAAATGCTCAAGCGTATGTATCGCATCGGGTTTCATTGCTTGCTTATTTGGTTGAAAAAAACGGATATCAAACTTGTTGACTTGTCCATCTGTTCCAACTTCATGTTTACCGCAATGACGTACAAATGGTGCTTTAACAATCGTATGGTCCAATTCAAAACTTTCAACTGATGGCATCCTACTTCACTCCTCAAATTATAATTATAGTTTGTCATTTATTTTATCTTACTATATGACAATTGGGATTTATTTAGGTTTTTTATTTCGTTTTATCTCAATTAACTTTATTTCATACTTACTCGCATAGCTTTCAAAATCCTCTATAAAAGACTCCGGTTTAAACTTCGATAATCGCCATCTTAGCCCTTTGTTTAACTTTAATAGAACTCCCGGCCCTGTCGGCAGTGTAATCACAAACATTTCTTTAATATTGCTTGGTTCTGTTTTCCTTGTAATAATCGTCTTATTGAGTAGCTTCATATGTAACGTTAGCTTCTCATCTTCCATAATTAACTCATATCTCAAGAAGAGTGCAGCAACCACAATGATTACAAATAAGATTGGAATGATTGCAATACGCTCATTTAAAAAGAATAAGTTTGAAATTGCAATAAGTAATAAAATTAGCCAAAATGTCTTAGACTCATTCGCGGTATATTGTTTTTTCATTTTTAACTCCCCTTCCCCCGTTTATCTCACATTCTATCGTACCACGATTTATAGATAAAAAACCATTATTTGATGATTAAAAGGAAAAACAACTCACTTCCTAGAAGTTAGAGTTTAATTCTTTTGAATTGTGGAATCTTAACTATAAGTTATGTTAGAAGAGGATGAAGCCTATTGAAACGTACCATTCATTTTGGTAAAGAATTATATGAACAAGTGAAAAAGGACCCTATTATGGACTGGGCGGCACAACTAGCTTTTTTCTTTATGCTTTCCATATTTCCATTACTTATTTTTATTTTGGCCATGCTTCCATACTTACCTATTAACAGCGAGCAACTGCATACGTTTGTAAACGAATATGCACCACCAGAGTTAGCTGAGTTATTTACTTCAACCATTTTAGATATTGTCCAAGAACCTCAAGGTGGTTTGCTTTCCTTTGGTATTCTAGCTACGATCTGGTCTGCCTCAAACGGCATGAATGCATTAATTCGTTCTTTAAACGCCGCACATAACATTGATGAAACGCGTTCCTTCTTCAGAGTTCGACTGATGTCCATTGTTATGACAATTGCTTTAGTCATTGTTTTTTTCACGACACTTTTACTTCCCGTGTTTGGACATGTTATTCTCGAAGTAATTCATGAATACTTATTTGTTCCTGACTCTTTCATTGATTTATGGAACCAACTACGGTGGATTATCGGGATTGCCATTATGGTTGTCGTTTTAATGCTTGTCTACTTAATTGCCCCCAATAAACGACTTCCACTTAAAATCGTCATTATCGGGGCGGCATTCGCAACCATTAGTTGGCAACTGATTTCACTCGGGTTCTCATACTATGTAAGCAACTTCGGAAATTATTCAGCTACGTACGGAAGTTTAGGTGGTGTCATTATTTTAATGCTTTGGTTCTATCTAAGCGGCATTATCATCATAATGGGCGGAGAAATTAATGCAACGCTTCACAATATAAAACATAAAAAAAATCTACGATAACAAAAAAATGACCATCAAAACTGTAACGTTTTGACGGTCATTTTTTTTATAACTTATTAAGGATAGTTAATTGTTGATCCAGGACCTAAATCAATTCCAAATACCATCCACACGATAAGCATCGTTACCCAAACAATTGTAAAGGCAATTGAATAAGGAAGCATTGTTGAAATTAGAGTACCAATTCCAACTTTTTTATCATACTTTTGTGCAAACGCGATAACGATTGCAAAGTATGGCATTAGTGGTGAAATAACATTTGTTGTTGAATCAGCAATACGGTAAGCCAACTGTGTAAGTTCAGGAGAGTAACCAAGACCCATCATCATTGGAACAAACACAGGAGCCATAATGGCCCACTTTGCTGAAGCACTACCAATAAATAAGTTAATGAAACCAGCAACAACAATAAAAGTTAACAATAACGGTATTCCTGTAAAACCGGTTGAATCTAGGAATTCAGCACCAGACACAGCCATAATAATACCTAAGTTTGTATGATTGAAGTATGCTATAAACTGACCAGCAGCAAAAGCAAGGACAATATACGCACCCATCGTTGCCATTGTATCTGACAATTGATTAGCAATATCTTTATCATTTTTAATTGATTTTGTGATTCTTCCATAAACAAATCCTGGAATAAAGAACAGGATTAAAATAATTGGTACAAGTGATGAGAAGAATGGTGATTGAATAATCTGCCCTTCATCACCTCGAAGTGGTCCCCAAGTTGGTACGATTAATAACGCAATCGCAGCACATGTCACGAGAAACGCTACTAATGCACCCCATAATCCTTTTTTCTCAACTGCAGAAACAGCATCAACTGAACCTACATAACTTCCTTCATATTTTCCTAGTCGTGGTTCTACTACTTTTTCAGTGATAAGAGTACCTACAATTGTAAGAACGAATACACTTACTATCATAAAATAGTAGTTCATTGCGTAGTTGATTGTGTCAGCATACGCTGGGTCAAATACTCTGGCCGCTTCTTGTGTGATACCACCTAATAGCGGATCTAACGAAGTTAATAATAAGTTTGCACTAAATCCTGCAGAAACCCCTGCAAACGCAGCTGCTAGCCCTGCTAGCGGATGCCTACCAAGCCCGGCAAATAAAACCGCCCCTAATGGCGTTAACACTACATATCCCGCATCAGCAGCCATACTAGACATAATTCCACCAAAAACTAGAGCAGCTGTAATCAGCTGATTTGGCACGGATGTTACGAGTGCACGTAACGCTGCACTAATTAGACCAGAACGCTCCGCAATTCCAATCCCTAACATCGTAACAAGAACGGTTCCTAATGGAGCGAACCCTGTAAAGTTAGCAACGGCACTTGTGAAAATATACTTAATACCGTCTGCAGTCATTAAGTTATTAACTTGAAGAATTTCTCCTTCATTTGTTGGGTGCTCTACTGAAATTCCCGAAAGAATACCCGAGAATAAAATAACTAAAAGTGCAAAAATAGCAAATAGTGTAACTGGATGCGGTAGTTTATTTCCTACTCTTTCTATTCCATCCAAAGTCGAAATGACAAAACCCTTATTTTTCTTTCCTTTCATCCCATAATCCTCCTTCTTTTTTATTTGGTACTATTTTAGTATAAAGAACATCGACACATTGGCAAGACTAAACACAAAATTGTTTAGAAAATGTAACATGTCCATGTCATAATTTTATTAATCAACTGGTAAATTTATCTCTGAAATAGTAAAAAAATTTAAAAAGTTTTAGCTTTATTTTAAAAAAATATATAAAACATGTATAAAACAGGAAAAATCGGCAATCATGATATCAGCTTTAATAAAATCATAGATTACGTGGGAGGGTTTTACCATGAATAAAACAGAACTAGTCAATGCCGTTGCCGAACGTTCTGAAATGACAAAAAAAGATGCAACTACTGCTGTAAATAGTGTATTCGAAGTTATTTCTGACACTCTAGCAAAGGGCGAAAGCATTCAACTGATTGGATTTGGTAACTTCGAAGTAAGAGAACGCGCAGCACGAAAAGGAAGAAATCCACAAACTGGTGAAGAAATCGACATCGCAGCAAGCAAAACACCAGCATTCAAACCCGGCAAACAACTAAAAGACGCAGTAAAATAGAGCGACTAAAACGGTCGCTCTTTGACCGTTTTAGTCGCTCTAAGCCATGACGTGAGCCGTTTCAGTGACGTTGAGTACTTTTCTCAACGTCACGTGCAACGTGCGGAGTCATGGCTTTTTCTTCTTGGGTTCCGTCGCTCTTTGACCGTTTTAGTTTTGTAAAACTGCTCGGACACTTCCTCATTCTGTACAATTCCTTTTGGCCTTGCACCATCTTTATCTGGAAGAACGGTTAAAGGATAAATCAATCTAACGTTCCCAAATCAACCGATCAAAAAGAAAAAAGCTGACTGAACAGGTAAAATACCTTTTTCAATCAGCTTCCTTGTCTAGTTAGGATTTGTATAATACATAACGGCGATAGCACCTGGTCCTGTATGTGTACTAATGACAGGGGTAGTATCAACTTTGATGACATCATTACATGGGTTAATATCCGTTAACGCTTGTATAACCTTATCTGCAAGAGGTTCTGCTTCAACATGAGCAATTCCAATTCGCAATACTTCTTTTCCCTTTGTGGCTTCCTCGTATTGCTCTGAAATAAATTTAATCACTTGAGAATGTGTTCTTACTTTAGCGACAGGTGTATAGACACCATCAGCTAATGAGGCCACTGGCTTAATTTTTAATAGCGAACCAATTAAGGCTTGTCCTCTACCAAGGCGACCACCTTTAGCTAAATACTCTAGCGTATCAACCATAATAAATAACGAAGTATTTTCTCTTACCTTGTCTAAAAAAGTAAGAATTTCTTCTTTAGAACGTCCTTCTTGTGCCATCTTTGCAGCGGCAATAACTTGAAAGCTTAAGGCTACAGAAATAAACTTAGAATCAACAACCGTTACATTGGCATCGGCCAGCTCGGAAGCATTTCTAGCTGATTCATAAGTACCACTCATTCCAGAAGTCATATGAATCGAAATGATATCATACCCTTCCGTCGCAAGTTTTTCATATCGCTCCACAAAAGCCCCAACTGGCGGTTGTGATGTTTTCGGTAATTCATCGGCTTGTTTTAGCTTTTGTACATACTCTTTTGCCGATAAGTCGATTCTATCTAAGTATGATTTTCCTTCAATCGTGACAGATAAAGGAACGATCTCGATTTGGTACTTTTGTAGTTCCTCATCTGGCAAATCAACCGTAGAATCTGTTACAATCCGTATGTTTTTCATAAAAGAGTACTCCTTTTTAACCATGATACATTTAACTTATATTTCTTTTAGTATATTGTAAAGTGAAAGTTTCTATACGATTTATGAGGAGACGGATATACGTGCTAGCTTGTTATCCTCCGACGGAAAACTTTTCCAACAAGTAAATCCCCTGCTTTTTAACAAAAGTAAAGTGAACAGATAATACATCTCGGGCTGGATAGCCAAATTGCTCGTACCTATTATCATCGTCGCTATGATAAAACGAAATCGGCACTTCTAATGCCTCAAGAATGATTTTTCCCTCATGTTCAGAAATTAGAAAATCATCCACCTTTAAAAACTGTAATCCTGGATTAAGTATAGTATTTCGAAGTGCTTGATAATAACTACTAGGATTGTCAGGAGTTGCTCTAAAAAGCTCTGTTTCTTCGATAAACTGTTGATATTTTTCATGGTATACTAATTTACCATCTTTTTCTTTATAAAAACGGTTAACTGTATACCGTAACCCTTCATCAGTAACCATATCACCAATTACATCTTTAGCATCATGAATTGTTGTTATATCATGATTATAATATTCATCCCCATCAAATCGATGATTTCCGAAAAGTTGTTGCGCTGATTGAATAAAATCATAATACTGAATAACCAATTCATCTTTATCTAGGTCTTCACTTTGACAGGCAGATAACATCGTTACCACACCTATAAACAATATCAGTAAAAACAATGTTACCTTGTCCACCATTTCCCCACCTCTTTAATAGCCTATATATATTAGACGTTTTAGATTGGAAAAAGTTTCATTTTCTCTACTTATTATTCCTTCTTGTGGTGTTTTTCATAACATTCTATACCCTCAGAATCGTTTCTAAAACATGATATTAAAGAAGAGCCCATAATGCTATTTGCATAAACTATCTCAATAAAAAACCCTTACAGTGAGACATGCTCACCGTAAGGGTTTTGGTTACGTGTTGTCTTTAGTTTTGTGCTTCTTCAATTTCTGATAGAAGCATTTCGTAAATCATCTTCCCGTCTTCATCAACAATTTCATTAATGAAATGCTGGTGAACATCATCAGCTAATGCTCTGAATGCATCACGCTCTTCTTCTGTTAACTCAATAACCGTTGTTGGGAACTCCTCATTGTTTACAATGTTGTCAAGCAATGACTCGTTTTGTTCTTTTTGAATTTCAAATGCTCTTGGACGCATTTCTTCAACTGTCTCATCAATTAATGCACGAACATCATCTGGTAAACCATTATAGAACGTTGGGTTAACTGTTGTCATCGCAACATAAATGTTGTGACGAGAAATTGTCATATGGTCTTGCACTTCATGGAATGAAGCATCTTCAATAAAGAAGATTGGATTTTCTTGCCCTTCAACTGTTCCACGCTCAAGAGCTGTATACAACTCGCCCCAGCTCATTGCTGTTGGGTCTGCACCATACGCTTCATAAGAACGACGAATTAATGGTGATTCTTGAGTTCTCATTTTAAAACCATCAAAGTCAGCAGGTGTACGTAATTCTCTTGCACCTGTCCATTGCATTGCACCCTCATGCCAGAAAGCAAGTGGTAAAATGTTATGTTCTTCATATTTAGCAGCTAAATGAACGTTTAGCGCTTCACTTGTGTTTAAGATTTCTTGGTTTAACTCTAGGTCATCCGTAAATAGGAACTGTAAAGCAAAAATTTGTCCTTCCGTTACCATTGTTCCTGTAAAACCAGGAGAAACAATCGCAAATTCAACAAGACCATTTTGTAATTGTTCTACTTGGTCAACCTCACTACCAAGTCCACCAAACTCATAAACTTCGATGTTGATTTGACCATCCGATTTTTCATGGAGTAAATCAGCAAATTCTTGTGCATACTCAAACTGTACTTGACCAGGCCATTCTTCTGTAACAAATCTCCACTCATATGGACCACCTGTTAGACCTTCACCACCACTACTATCATCCTGTGAGCCAGAATCTTCAACTTGTGAACCATCATCTGTGCCTTCATCGGCAGGTCCATCAGTCTGCTCACCACCACAAGCAAGTAGGATCATACTAAAAGCGGCTACTAACAACAATAACAATATCGACTTCTTCTTCAATAACATCAAATACCCCCATTTTTTAGTTAAAATAATTTATGAAAATTCACATGGTATCATTGAAAAATACGATACCATAATGAAATTTCTTCAAACATAATGATTAAGAATGACGCAACGAGTAACATAATAATGTACGGTGGCGTTCCTCGAATAACATCTAAATATGACTTTCCAAAGACGGCACTTGCCGTGAATATATCTACTCCAAATGGTGGCGTAGCAGAACCGAGTGCCGCCTGGAATACAATAACAACTCCCAGATGTACAGGGTCCACCCCAGCTGCCATCGCGACTGGATAGAATATCGGAGTCAAAATTAAGATAACAACTATCGGATCAACGAACATACAACCGATAAAGAAGAAAATAGCAACAATAAATAATATCTGTGTAGCAGATGGGTCAAAACTTAAGACTGCCTCTGATACCATATGAGGAATTCTTGCATATGAAAGAACCCATGAGAATGCTTGCCCTCCTGCAACTAGTACGAATACAGCTGATGTGACTAAACCGGTAGACATCGCAATCTTCGGAATATCTACTATTTTAATAGAACGATAGATTACAGCTTCAAGTAACAATGCATAAACAACTGATACCGCGGCAGCTTCGGTTGGACTAAATAAACCGGAGAAAATACCACCAACAATAATGACTGGAAAACCTAATGGAAGCAATGCTTCTCGAAAAACTGTAAAACGGTCTCCCCACCCGATTCTATCGGCTAATGGAATGTTTTTGACTTTGGCATAGAACCAACTGAATACAGCAAACATCACCATGACGAGAACACCAGGACCTATACCAGCCATAAATAACTGACTAACTGAAGCATCAGGTGCTGCTAAGGCATAGATAATCATCCCAATACTCGGTGGAATAAGTAACGCTACATCACTAGCATTTATAATGAGTGCAATGGCACTCGAATCCTTATATCCTACTGATAATAACCGCTGGCGCATTGGCTTACCTACGGCTACAACTGTCGCTTGTGTCGAGCCTGAAATCGCACCAAACAACGTACATGTAACGGCCGTTGTTATTGCATATCCTCCTCGTAAATGACCTACAAAGGAACCCACAAAATCTAGTAGCCGTTTCGATGTTTTTCCAGTAGACATAATGTCTGCTGCAAAGATAAACAGCGGAACCGCTAATAGAACTTCAGGCGAAATCCCTTGAATCATCTGTTGAACCATGAAAATAGGGTCAACATTTGGAAAGAAGATTATAACGACAAGTAAGGGTGCTACTATCAAAGGAATCATCATCGGAAAGCCTATTAATAGTAAAACAATCATAACCACTAATAATGTCGCAACCATGGCTTGTTCCTCTCTACTTTTATTTACGCATGCATTACATCACATACGACATTTCATGTTTTACGAATAATCCTTTTTCTCTGTTGCTAAATACACTTCTTTTTCTTTAATATTAATCCACATATTGCGTAAAAACTGAATCGCTCCTAGAATTAAGCCAATCGGCACAAAATAAAGAAAATAGTATACAGGAATTTCTAAAGCTGCTGATATACGGCCTGAATTTCTTACGTTATCTAAGTATCCATAAGCATAATAAGCAAGAACCAAGAGAATAATAGCTGTGAAAAATGGGATGATAATGGACAAAGCTTTTCTAATCGGGAAAGGTGCCATGTCATAAAAAGCTGACATGCTAATATGCCTTCCTTTTCTGGCAGCATAGCTAATTCCCATAAAGGTAGCAATCATCACTGCAAACTGACTAACTTCATAGGCAAACGCCCAACTTTTATTAGTCAAAATCCTTGAAAAAACATTTCCCGCTATCATAACGGTAATAATAATAATTGAGAAACTCAGAATAATTTCCTCTATCTTCAAAACCAACCAGTCTAGGGTTTGAAAAGCATGACGAAACATACTTATATTCTTCGAGTTACCGTCCAATGCTGAGCCTCCTTTCATTATTCACGTTATTTTCATGCTTTTTTACAATACCTATTAACTATCATACTGAAAGCAAAAATATACCTCAAACTGCTTATATCACCATATGCCCTGATATATGTAGTTATTACGAGCTAACATAAAATAGGTTCACAAATATAGCTATATCCACCCATTTCCTCCACATAATTTCCACTTCCTCATAGTTCGACAATATATGGAGTCTATAAAAAAACAGGAATACCGATGAGTTATATGCGTTGTGCGCAGCAACCACCCGTTTTGAAATAACACTAAAAATTTTTCTAACAAAAAACGAGAGAGAGACAAAAGGTTGTATTTTCACCTCTAATCTCACCCTCAAATTCTTATCCTTGCAATTATCTATTCTTCTAAATATAATGGGAAACTCGGAAACTGCGGAAGGTTATTTACGTCTTCAAATGGAATACGTTCTAAGTCATGTGGTATAATTGACAGGCATGTTTCAATAAAGTCATTCACTTCATTTACATTCACACCCCAATAGTGTGGACGGTATGGTTGAAGATAGTGATGTGCTGCATTCATCATCATGCGTGCGCCCTTAATATTTCCATATTCATAATGGTAAATTGCAACTGACATTTGTAATAATCCTTTTAAAAACAAATTACTCTTATCAGTCATCCAGACCTCTTCAAGTAAATCATGGCATGTGTAATAATCACCTTCATTAAATTTCACAAAGAATTGATAGTACTCAAGTGGGTAGGAAGGCTCTTCCATCATTCCGCCTCCTTCAATAGTTTATAGTACTAGTATAACAAGACGAAAACAAAAAAATGAAAAACGATTTTCAACTTTTACATATGAGGGTATAAAAAGATAGAAAAGCACGAATGCATAATCATTGCAAGCATAAACTATACTTACAATCTTTTTATGAAAGGACGAGCCTGCATTTATGGATTTATTAACTAATTTCCCACTTTGGGTTGCACTATTTGCGATTGGATTTGCTCAATTTATTAAAGTACCACTCTCTTTTTTGGCTACTCGAAAGTTAGACTGGACCTTATTAACTAGTACTGGAGGCATGCCAAGTTCCCATTCAGCTGCAGTGACAGCGTTAGCAACCGCAATTGCTTTAGAAGAAGGTCTGGGTTCTCCTTTATTTGCAATAGCTACCATTTTCGGTGTCATCGTTATGTTTGATGCGACTGGCATTCGAAGACACGCTGGGTATCATGCAACCGTGCTTAATCAACTCGTAAACGACTTTAACAAACTTGTGGAAGAAGTTAAAACTTGGCCTAAAAAAGAAGAAATGGAAAAACGTGAAGAATTAAAAGAACTTTTAGGTCATCAACCGATTGAGGTATTCTTTGGCGGGATTTTAGGAATTATTTTATCCTTGACTGTCCATGCCATTTTAACGTAAAGGATGAAAAGATGAGAATTATTTCAATATGCCCAAGTAACACTGAAATACTTGCCTATTTAGGACTTGAACGAAATATTATTGCTGTCGATGATTTTTCAGATTGGCCACAATCTATTCAACATTTACCCCGACTTGGTCCAGACTTGAACATTGATATGGATAAATTAGAATCCTTACAGCCTGACTTAGTACTTGCTTCATTAAGTGTCCCAGGCATGGAACGAAACGTAGAGGAATTAAAAAGAAGAGAAATCCCACACATCGTATTACAACCTAATTCTCTAGATGAGATCGCTGACTCTATTCGTATAGTTGGTCAACACACCAATACAGAACAAAAAGCAGAAGAAGCTGTGCAACGTTATTACGACCTAATCGAAAAGTATCAAGCTATCTCAGAAAACATAACAAAAAAGAATATTTACTGGGAGTGGTGGCCCAAGCCTGTTTTCACACCTGGAAAACAAAACTGGTTAACTGACCTTAGTGCACTCGCAGGATGTCGAAATGTCTATTCAGACATAGATAAAGCAAGTATTCAAACAGACTGGGAGGATGTTCGCTTAAAAAAACCTGAGCATATTTGCTTAGTATGGGTAGGGGTTGCCTCAAAAAATGTTAATCCATCCGTGATTACAAAACGTCCGAATTGGACTGAATTAGAGGCTGTCAAAAACGACCAAATCCACATCCTTGAAGAACCTTTATTTTGTAGACCGTCTCCACGATTACTAGTCGGCTTGCAAAAGTTAGCTTCTCTCATGCATCCGAACGATTATCCACCTTTTGATGAAAAAAATGACAAAGTCGGCTTTCAATAGAATAAAGGGTGGGACTAAAGGTAAAAAACCTTTTGTCTCACCCTCTTTTCATTAAAACGACATATTCTCTCTAAACACTTGAACAGCTTCGTTTTCATTAAGTTGACGGAGGTCACTCTCAGATAATCTACCGTTTCCTTTTTTCACTAAATAGACTTCCACTTCTTGTTTACCCCAATTATCAAAAACATCTGCTACCGTTTCATAATACAAATCAATCTTATTCCCTTTAATAGCAGAACCTGTGTCTGCAACAACGCCATACCCGTACCCTGGAATATATAAAATCGAACCAATTGGGTATGTATTTGGGTCTGCTGCAATGGTTGAGTATAAATCTCTTGTGACACGAACCCCTGAGAATGTAATTCCATACGCAGGATGGTCTGGTGTTTTCCCAGTTGATTCGACTCCTGCTGTATAGCCGGTAGCAACAACCTTATGGGCTGGGTAACGACTCCAATCTACTGCGTCATCTAATGAAATAGGTTCTGATTCAACAATGTCGTGAGAAATTTCCTTTTCTTCACTTTCAAAAAATGAAAGCCCTTTTTGAACAATACCACTTTCCTTCAATCCATTATGTTGAACACTAGGTGTCTCAATACGCTCAAGTAACGTTTCCCTCTCCGAGAACCAGTTTGAAATTCCAGCAGCACTTACACCTGATAGACTTTGAAAAGTTGTTAGCAAGGCCGCACAAAACAATAATGTCATTGTCACTCTTCGGAATATTTTTTTTGCAATTACCATTTTCTTCACTCCTCTCAAGAACTAATCTTCTCCAAAAAATGAAGATATTATTCACGAGAAGGAGTAATAATTTTCAATTAATTTAACTTTTCAGTTTTTTCTTGTCGAATATTGACGATTCAATAATACAATCTCTAAATTTGATAAGATACAAGAAAAAAAGTGGATCAAAAGGATAAAATAAACGAGAGCATTGAAAAAGTTATACTTCACTTTTTCAGTGCTCTCAAAAAAAACAACCTTTAGTCTCAGCCTCTAGAACATTTGATAGCCTTGTTTTCTAAGCAATTTAATAACAATCCCCGATAAAATTGCACCGATTAATCCACTAGTAAGAATGATAATATCAACAAGGTGTAACCCGATAAAATTTTGACCCAATGACTGGAAGGATACGATAGGAGAAATAAAATATTCAAATAATCGGACATCATCAATAATAAAAATAACAACGAGAGGATAAATAATTGCCATTACCCACGTTCCTCGTAGAATCATATTTAATAGAAAACCTATTCCGAAAAATAAGATTAAGAAAAGCATAATTGAAATGATTAACTGTGGTAAACTCATCATGTCTACTGCACCCCCTTATTCATGATAGACAACCGGTGGAAGGTCGTCAACTTGGATCTATCCTCTCACCTATTTAGTTCGTGAACTTTTTGTGACAACCGTATGCAAGAAGTGTAAACAAAAATCGATATTCCAATACTACTCATAAAAAAAGAAAAAGAAGAGACATGCTCTCCTCTTTCTCCCTTATCCTATCTTAAAATGGGCTCTTTCCTTTTTTCATCACTAATCCAGGTCCACCTAAGATATATAATGAGCGATTATCAATCATCTTTTTCATAAAGCTAGCAGAGTTACCGTAAATCTTCTTACCATATACTAATCCAATCGCTTCTCCACCGCCAAGAGAGGCCACTGTTCCCTTAATATCAGGCTTAAAGCTTTCAAGCTCTCCACCTTTAATTAAAGCTTTGATGTTGCGCGCACAGACCTCTCCTTGTTGAAGTGCAATTTGCGCTGTTGGAGGATATGGACGATTAATTTCTTCATTTATGATTAAAGCACAGTCACCAATAATGAAAACATCATCATGTTCAGGAGCACGAAGGTCTGATTGTACTTTCACACGACCACGCATTGCTTCAAAACCTGATTTTTCAATTATTGAACTTCCACGAACTCCAGTAGCCCAAACAACGGTTTCTGATTTAATTTCATCTCCATCTGCTAAGATAACGCCACCTTCAATAACTTCTTTAATCGGGCAATTAATTTTAAATTCAACGCCACGGCTTTCAAGAAGGTTCATTGCATATTCCACAAGCTCAGGGTCAAATCCTGGAAGCGCTGTTGGAGCAGCTTCAATGACGTACATTTTTACTTTCTCTTGAGGAACATCATATTTCTTGCATAAGTTAGGGACACGTTCACTTAACTCACCAATAAACTCAATTCCTGTAAAGCCTGCACCTGCTACGACAAAGGTAAGCAATTCATCTCTTTTTTGGTCTTCGTTATTGTATTTTGAGAACATGTAATCGATGTGGTCCTTCACTTGACGTGCACCATTCACCGTCCATTTGCTAAATGCATGCTCAAATACACCTGGTACGCCAAATGTTTCTGGCTCAGAACCTAAAGCTACGACTAAATAATCATACTCAAGCTCACTTTTTTCGAGAATTACTTTCTTTTCATCTTTCTTTATTTCAATAACGATATCTTTCACAAATTGGACACGATTAGTGTCTAAAACACTTTTAATATCGACACGTGTGCGCTCAGGATCCATTGTTCCAGCAGCTGGCTCATGCAACCATGTTGTTTGATAATGGTATTGATGCTTATTTACTAATGTAATTTCAGCCTCATTATACCCTAATTCTTTTTTCAATTTTACAGCAGTAATTAATCCCGCATATCCCGCACCTAAGATTACTATTCTTGGTTTGTTCAACTTCATCACTTCCATCTACGTATTTTACTTTTCTCTTGTAAGAAAATATTACAAACTTCGTCACAATTAAAGATTTGTGATCTATTTCACGTACTTGCATATACTACTTGTGTTATTAATAGTAATAAAATAAAGTCGCTTTTTAGACACAAATCACACATCTATTATAATATTTGTTTTACTTACTTTTTTCAACTGTTTTATGTTTAATTTTCACTAAAAAACGAATGAATATACTGAATTTCATCTCGAACATTAGGTAAAACAGGAAAGTTGCCCCATTGTGTGATTGATACTGCTTTCCTTTCCAAACCAATATGACTATAATAAATGTTGGTTAGTTTAATTATTGTCGGAGGTGTTTACTTTGTCTGAAGAACAAAATGTTTATGATATTACAATTATTGGTGCTGGACCGACTGGGTTGTTTACAGCTTTTTACGGCGGAATGCGACAAGCAAAGGTTAAAATTATTGAAAGCATGCCCCAACTAGGCGGGCAACTCTCTGCTCTTTATCCTGAAAAATACATTTATGATGTAGCAGGCTTCCCTAAAATTCGCGCACAAGAACTAGTGGATAACTTAAAAGAACAAATGGATAAATTTAATCCAACAATTGTTCTTGAACAAGCGGTTGATAAAGTCACTAAACGTGATGATGATATTTTTGAGCTAAAAACTGAAAAAGAAACACATTACTCTAAATCAATTGTTATCACAGCTGGTGCTGGGGCATTTCAGCCTCGTCGACTAGAGCTTGATAACGCACCATTATACGAAGGAAAAAACCTTCACTATTTTGTTAATGATTTAAGCGTCTTCGCAGGACAAAAAGTATTAGTTTGTGGTGGCGGTGACTCCGCGTTAGATTGGTCATTAATGCTTGAACCAATTGCTGATGAAGTTACATTAATTCATAGACGTGATAAGTTTAGAGCTCATGAACATAGTGTCGAATTACTTTATAACTCAAAAGTAAATGTTAAAACACCTCATGCCATTAAAGAATTAATTGGTGATGGTGAAAAAATTACACAAGTTGTCATTGAAGAAGTAAAAGGTGAAGAAGAATTCACTTTGGACGTGGATGCTGTCATTGTTAACTTCGGATTTGTATCATCCCTTGGTCCTATTAAGGAATGGGGTCTCGACATTGAGAAAAATTCAATCGTCGTTAATTCAAAAATGGAAACGAATATTCCTGGAATCTATGCTGCGGGAGACGTTTGTACGTACCCTGGTAAAGTAAAGTTAATTGCAACTGGGTTTGGCGAAGCACCTACTGCAGTCAATAATGCTAAAGGGTATATGGATCCTAAAGCACGATTACAACCGGGGCATAGCTCAAGCATGTTCTAAGAAAAACCGCTAGCGGTCTTTCTTAATGCCTGATCTAGCTTAAAAGACATCTATGAGCATCTAAACTTTTTATACTTTCCTACTTTCTAAATAAGGCACAGCCTATATTAATTAAACAAAAAGAGTCCAGCACAAGTGCTGGACTCTTTTCGTTTATTGATTCTTTCCATTGTTCCCTTTATTTTGCTTATCTGATGGTTGTTTGCCCTGTTCTTTTTTCTTTACATCTTTTTCATCCTTTTTATTTTCTTTATTTTCTTGTTTACGTTCTTGACCTTTTTGCTTATTTTGCTCTTTCCTTACTTCTTTTTGTTCTTTTTTTACTTTGTTCTCTTCTTTCTTTACATCCTTATGCTCTTTCTTTACTTCTTTTCGCTCATTCTTGTTCAGGTTGTGATTGTTTTTCTTTTCTTCTTTCTTTTGTGGAGCCTTTTCTTGTTTTACTTCTTCTTGTTGTTGTGTTCCATCATCATTCTGTTGTTCTTCTTCCGTTTCCATATTCGCTTCCAATACTTCTACTTTTTCTTCTTCTACATTTTGTTCAAGCTCTGAACGGACTTCTTCTACTTGTTCTTCCGCCCATTCTTCTGTTCCCTCTTGTACTGCTTCCTCTTTACGTTCTGGGAATTTCTTGCTTAGTTTTTCTTCATATTTAGCAATGGCTTTATCAATGTTTTTCTGAAGAGCAGCTTGTGCCTTTGGATTTTTTACTTTTTCTAACGCTTTTTGAAGGGCCAATACGTTCTTTTGATATTTAATTTCAAAACTAGACTCCGGTTCAGAAGTTTCCGTTGTATCCTCTGTCTCTTTCACAGTTTCAACTGGTTCCTCTACGACTTCATCAATGTCTTCAATTTCAATTTCATCAATTTGCTCAATTTCTTCGCCATTTTCGTCTTCTGAATCAACTTCGTTTCGTGATTCTGCATATTTAGCTAACGCTTTTTCTTGTTGGTCAATTGCTTTTTGAAGTATTTCTTGGGCAAGCTCAACTTCCCCTTGTTCTATCAATGCCTCTGCTTCTTTAATGCGTTCTTCAACAAAGTCGGCAAGTAATTCTGATTCTTTGTCTTTATCAAACGTTAATGCCAATTGAACATTCTCACGAAGCTTTTTAAAGAAATAAAAGAAATCATTAGGAAGTAATGATGGCACTTCATCTTCTACAATCGTTTCCACGTCTTCCTCAAGCTCTATTGTTTCGAAATTATTCTCATCCGTTTCTATCAATACTTCTTCTTGCTCTGTAGTAATGCCTTCTTCGTTGTTCGCCAATGCTTGTCCACTACTCATGACAAGGGAAAGAACTAGTAAACTAGTTACTACTTGTCTTCTACCTTTTCTTGATTTTTTCAACATAAAAAAACCTCCCATTTTTTTGTTCAGTGGAAGAAAGAAAAACTCACTCTAAAAAGAACGTTTTCTCATCCTTCAGCAGTCCAGCCACCTTAGCAGTATATATACCTTAGGTCTGCAACTTTGCGCCCCTTTTTTTCAAAAGGTTTGCCTTTTTCAAATGTATCGGTAATGCTTTGTTCTTAAAACCATCATACACCTTCCATGCTTTTTGTACTATAGGTATAAGCCAAAATGGATAGTTAGTCCTATAAGAAAAGACCGCTATCGGTCTTTTCTTATAAGCACTGTGCGAACCGCTACCTTCTTAAAAGTAAAACAAGAGTGGGGTTCTTTTGTTTTACTTGTAGCGTGTAAAGCCAGTGCTCTTCATTGGTTGACCCCAGGAATTTTTTACTTTCAAATACGTTTAATTTCCTTATTTTTAAACAAAAAAACCTCAAGATAGAAAAATCTTCTACCTTGAGGTTAATGGACTATAGATTAACAATCTTCTGGTGTTCCTGCATTTGTTGCTGTTCGAAATGAAGACCCACAACCACATGAAGCAATGGCATTTGGATTATCAATAGTAAATCCGCCGCCCATCATGTTTTGTTTATAATCAATGACTACACCTTTTAAAACAGGTACACTTTCATTGTCTACTACCACTTGAAGTCCGTTTAGGGTTAACGTCGTATCTTCTTCTTCCGCTTTGGAATCAAAACCCATCCCGTAAGAAAGCCCGCTACAGCCGCCACCTTTAACTCCAACTCGAAGCATAAGGTCTTCGCCTTCTTCAGCCATCATCTTCTTGATCTGCTCTACAGCAGAATCAGTAATTGTAAGCATTACGCATTCTCCCTTCCTTGTGTTAATCAAGGTTGTATCTGCACATACTTATATTGTACTCTGTTCCCTATTTTATCTCAAGAAAATGACTTATTTAAGATTATTGGCCGACAATTTTTTTATCTAATATATAATTATGCTTCTCATCCAATTCTTGACTATACTGCAATACAAGCGGGTGACTCATTCCATTTGCTAACGCTGTTTCAATCATTTTTTCTCTAAGTAATTCTATTTGCTTTAAATAATCTTCACAGTATAAACGTTTAACCACTTCAATCACCCCTTAATGGTTGTCTAATACTATTAATATACCCAATAGTTTACCATATTTAAACCCTTTTAGTAATAGTTTCTGTGTCTTTCTTTTAACAATTTTTAAATATTCGTATAATATTCGTTTAACACCACCCAATTTTTTGAAATCAAAAGTGTATATCGTACATTATTAGGCTAAATATGTTATGATATAATAGCTTTTTACTGATATCTTTAGAAGAATTTTAATGATATATACGCTTTTTTAATCAAAGGAGGAACGTTATGCCTACCCTAACATCTGATAAAAGAATGCTAGAAATTTCAGAGAAAGTTTCAAAAGGTGAGCGATTAACAATAGAGGACGGTCTCTACCTATATGATACACCTGACTTACTTTCTATCGCACAAATGGCGAATAAGGTGAATGAAGAAAAAAATAAAAACCATGTTTATTTCATTCAAAACTTGTATATTAACCCTACTAATGTATGTGAAGCTAATTGTGGATTTTGTGGTTTTAAGAGAAAGCCTGGCGAAGACGGAGCTTATACAATGGACCAAGCTCAGTTACTAGAATATGTGGAAAAAAGATGGAATGATAATATTCGCGAATTTCATATCGTCGGTGGACACAATCACGAAGTTCCTTTTGATTATTATCTTGATACGGTACGTACTTTAAAAAAACATTATCCTACAGCAACCATTAAAGCTTATACAGGAGCTGAAATAGAGTTTTTCTCTCGCATTGCTGGAATTTCAATGAAAGAAGTACTAGAAGAGCTTATTAAAGCAGGTCTAGATACAATGCCTGGTGGTGGAGCTGAAATTCTAACTGAAGAATATCGTGCAAAGATGAGCCCAGAAAAGGCATCCACCGACCAATGGCTTGAAGCTCATGAAATTGCGCACGGTCTAGGGTTAAAAACACATGCTACGATGCTTTATGGTTCTATTGAATCGTACAAAGAGCGATTAATCCATATGGATCGCCTTCGTCAGTTACAAGACCGTACAAATGGTTACATGGTATTTATCCCACTTGCCATGCAACCAAGAAGCATAAATGCAGGATTGAAGAGAAGAACTTCAGCGTTTGATGATATGAGAACACTTGCAATTAGTCGTTTAATGCTTGATAACTTCGACCACATCAAAGCCTATTGGATTAACATCGGAGTTCAACTTACGCAAATGGCGCTGACTTTCGGTTCAGATGATATCCATGGAACTTTGATTGAAGAACGAATCTCACACGCAGTTGGAGCTTTGACTTCTCAAGGAATTACTCGTGATGAATTAATTCACCTTATCAAAACAGCAGGAAAAGTGCCAGTAGAACGAGACACATTCTATAATCAAATAAAAGTATACTAAAAGCGACGTAAGTCGCTTTTAGTATATGCAAGGAGCGAAGCCACTGCTTTTTTTCAGGGGATTACATGTGCTTTTCTTGTAATCCCCGGGCAGTGTGCGGAGCCCTTGCTTTTCTTTGATCCTAAAAGCGACGTAAGTCGCTTTTAGGATATGCAAGGAGCGAAGCCACTGCTTTTTTTCAGGGGATTACATGTGCTTTTCTTGTAATCCCCGGGCAGTGTGCGGAGCCCTTGCTTTTCTTTGATCCTAAAAGCGACGTAAGTCGCTTTTAGGATACGCAAGGAGCGAAGCCACTGCTTTTTTTTCAGGGAATTACATGTGCTTTTCTTGTAATCCCAGCGCAGTGTGCGGAGCCCTTGCTCTTCTTTGATCCTAAAAGCGACGTAAGTCGCTTTTAGGATACGCAAGGAGCGAAGCCACTGCCTTTTTTTTCAGGGGATTACATGTGCTTTTCTTGTAATCCCAGCGCAGTGTGCGGAGCCCTTGCTCTTCTTTGATCCTAAAAGCGACGTAAGTCGCTTTTAGTATATGCAAGGAGCGAAGCCACTGCTTTTTTTCAGGGGATTACATGTGCTTTTCTTGTAATCCCCGGGCAGTGTGCGGAGCCCTTGCTTTTCTTTGATCCTAAAAGCGACGTAAGTCGCTTTTAGTATATGCAAGGAGCGAAGCCACTGCTTTTTTTCAGGGAATTACATGTGCTTTTCTTGTAATCCCAGCGCAGTGTGCGGAGCCCTTGCTCTTCTAAGATAAGACGTAAGTCACTTTTAGTAAAAAAACTCCTGAAGCTCTTTTGCTTTCAGGAGTTTTTCTGTTAGAGAAGCTCTCCAACACAAATCGTTTCTGCCGCGCCTTTCATTAGCACGGTTCCCTCTTCTGTCCAAGTAATCAGTAAATCTCCACCTAATAAATGAACTGTAATTGGAACACCTTTGTTCGCTTTTCCATTTAAAATTGCAGCAACGGCTGCGGCACACGCGCCAGTTCCACAAGCTTGGGTAATGCCAGAGCCTCGTTCCCAAACGCGAAAATGCAACTCAGTATCACTTACCATTTCAACAAATTCAACATTCACCCATTCCGGAAAAAGTTCATGCTTTTCTAAGTAAGGACCTACTGTCGTAACAGGTGCTTTTTCAATATTATCCACGAAAAAGATGGCATGAGGATTTCCCATCGAAACCGCTGTAAGCTCCATGCTTTCCCCTTTGATGTCAACGACTTCTGCAATAACTTGTTCCTCTTGATTTCCAAGCATAGGTAAGTCTTTTCTTGCTAATCTAGGAGCACCCATATCAACGGTAACTTCTGAAACTTGTCCAGAATTGTCTACATGAACAGTCGCTTCCACTAACCCAGCAAGTGTCTCTATTTTAAATGTTTTTGTGGGAACATAGCCTTTCTCATACGCAAATTTTGCTACACAGCGAAGACCGTTTCCGCAGTTTTTAGCCTCGGAACCATCATTATTAAAAATTCTCATTTTGACTGGCGCCTGTTCTGAAGGACAAACAAGAATTAGGCCATCCGAACCAATCCCTTTATTTTTATCTGCCACTCTTACTGCTAATGGGGCAAGTTCGTCCTCTTGTAATGTTTCAGTGAATACATCTACATAGATATAGCTATTTCCTAAGCCGTGCATTTTTGTGAATTTCATCTAACATCCTCACTTTCTCAGCGCTTGATTCGTCCAAAAGTAATCTTCATCTGCTTCTATAATTGTCATTCTTCCTTTACAACATGGCATAATGAGTAAGGTCTTTACTCCATCAAGTGCATTTTCAAGGTCACGCTTTTTCATGGATGTTAGGACATTGTCGCTTCCACAATAGGGACAAGTGTGTATATATATATCACCCATTACTTTTTCGTAAGGCCATGTATTTTCAAAAGGTATTATCTTCATACGCATGCCCCTTTCTTCACGAGCTCTTTAAACATAGTAAAACTACTATTATTGTATACTAAAAAGACTAGCCTGTGAGAAGCTAGTAATTAGAACATTGGATTTTCATCTAGGTATTTATATACATTTTCAACTAATTCTTCATTCGTTTCCCCAGATACAAAATCACCATTTACCAAAGCAAATGGAGTCACCGCACACTGTCCACAGCTTCCTAAACAGCCGTATTCTATAATATCAAGATTAGGATCCCGTTCAAGCTCTTCCATTGCCCTTTGGGTCCCACTTGCTAAGTTACTTAAACAAAATTCTATAATCGGTCTCACTTACTTCACCTCGATTCCACTCTGAGTTTTATCCTACAACCATCTATACTATAAGTCAATTGCATTTCACTATGCTACAACATTAAATTGAAAATTCAAAAGTATTTTGTTTTTAATAAGTATTCACATAATTGTTGAAAAGTTGTCACTGTATCTATATAATTTGAACTGACTCAGGTCATTTTTAGAGGAGGCACGGGATGTCCAGCATAAAAAAAGAGCTAACTAAACAAAAAATTATATATGCTGCACTTGAATTGTTTCGAGAAAAGGGGTTTGATCAGACCACAGTACTTGAAATTACCGAAAATGCAGAGGTAGCAAAAGGTACTTTTTTTAATTACTTCCCCACAAAAGAATCAATTATGAGTTCGTTAGCAGATGAAAAATTAAACTCTGTAGTAAATCACCTACAACAAGAAAAAAACCTCCCATTCTTATCCTCGTTACGTTTATACCTACACTATATATTTGCTGATTATAATTTAAATCCAGAGTTAACCGTAAAAATCTGGACTCATACTGGGCAAGATAATTCATTAATGTTAAAACACTGGGAAATGATAATTACACAAGCCATTAAACGTGATGAATGTAGCCCATTTATTGACATTACCCTTTGGAGTCATATCATACATAGCCAATTCCTGTATAGCCTGACCATGTTTAAACCAGAGGCGACAAAGGAACAGTTTATTAACAATACTATGAAGCTAATACAAGGATGTATTAGAGGAATTTCACAAAAAAGGGGAAATCCACAAATGCAAAAAATAGTTTTACTTGGAGGCGGTTATGGAGGATTACGCATCCTTCAACGTTTACTTACACCTGACCTACCACATGATGTAGAAATAATTCTAATAGAGAAAATGCCGTACCACTGTTTAAAAACAGAATATTACGCTCTAGC